>NZ_JABXKP010000076.1 GCF_017114985.1 Nostoc sp. JL33
TAGCTCGTAATCATAGTAGCTCACCTGCTTAAGAATTATTTTATAAACACCCTCTTAGACAACAATGAATTTGCTAAACCAACACCCATAATTGAACCAATCAGCGTATGTGAACTGGATGCAGGTAAGCCCAAGTACCAGGTTCCCAAGTTCCACATGATCGCTGAAATCAAAAGTGCAAATACCATTGCAAAGCCTGCACTTGAGCCAACATTAATTACCAACTCAACCGGAAGCAGGGCAATAATGCCAAAAGCAACGGCTCCAGTTGATGTCAGCACACCAATTAGGTTCCAACATCCTGACCAAACGACGGCGATGTTTGGCTTTAGGCTATGAGTGTAAATGACTGTAGCAACTGCATTTGCAGTATCATGAAAACCATTGACAAATTCAAAGCCGAGTGCAAGACTCAGCGCCAAAGCTAGAAATAAATATTCCATTTAGCACTCCCAATAAAAGACAAGAATGCAGTCTGACAAAAACAAGTTGGTGACAAAAAAACTATTAAAACTAGGAAATAAACCTGGATTTACTGCAATTCAGAGAACTACTTAAAAATTTATAGTTATAAATACAACTTTTTCCTAAATAGATTCTCTGATTGCGCCTACTATCTCGAAATAAGAATGGGTTCTAATTACATTTGAAGATTAGATTAGATAAGTTAAGAAATGACTAAGTAATGGTAAATAATAAATTAAGTAACTTCAAATCATAGTTGTGGGGAGCAGGGAAGTGGGTAGAAATAAATTCAAAATTCAAAATTGAAGAACTCCTGCCCAATGCCCAATGCCCGATTGTTATCTAACGTTTCTCAGTAAGAAATCTGGCTGACCACAACTTTTTTGCGATCGCTTCAAAATCTCGGCGCTACAAATACCAGCTTCACCGTTTTTGGAATAACAAAAGAAGACTTCTTGCAAAAATCGTCCTGAACCAGAACAAAAAGGTGCTACACCATCAGCAGTAAAATTATTATTAGCACTGACAAATGAATTTTTAAAATTTGTAATTGTGGTACGCAAGGGTTTATTAGGACGATTATAAGCTGCGGGAATAGCGATCGCATCTTTTAACTTTTTACTGAATGCCAAGTATTCCGCAGGAGTTTTCCCCGAACAAGTACCATGTTTTTCCCATTCATGATCGTAAAGTTTATTGCTAGGATACAAATTGGGAAACTGCCGCTTTACTTCCGACGGTAATTTTTGCGTGGAGCAATTAGCAGGATAACCAGTTTGGTACTCTGGCCACAAACCATGTAGTACAAAACCAAGTTTCTTTGCAGAACCGCACTGCTGCTGGTCACGGGTACCATTTGCTGCACAATAATCCGGCGACCAAGAGAGTGTCAGTACATAAAAATCAAATTCACCCGGAGTACCGCGATTTTGAGCAATGGCAGCATTCGGTAGAAAAAGACCAGTAATTAACAGAGAAGATGCGATGAAAAGTTTTTGGAACTGCATATTATAAACAGCTAGTTTACCTTAAAAATAAAGTTATCAGAAAAATGGGACTAAAACCCCGCCGTAGAACGGCGGGGAGTGTCAAACAGAATACATTGTTAAGAGTCAAGGCTGAGGAATTCTTCCTAATTCCCCAGTTTTCAATCCCGAACGAATTCAGAAACAGCAAATCTTGGTAGGGATTCTGGGATATCCTTAGATAAGTGAAAGATTTGCCAAAAATAGTAAGAATGAAGCTGGCAGCAAGAATAAGTAAGGTAACACCTTCATTAACCTTAGCGATCGCAGCCAAGGCTAAGGCACTGAAGGCAGAGGGAATAGATGTTTGTAGTTTTAGCGCTGGAGAACCAGATTTTGATACCCCAGCGCATATTAAAGCCGCAGCAGTAAAAGCTTTGGATGAAGGCAAAACCAAATATGGTGCAGCAGCCGGAGAACCAAAGTTAAGGGAAGCGATCGCCCATAAGCTTAAAATTGATAACGGTCTTGATTACAAGTCAGAAAATGTCATCGTCACCAATGGCGGTAAGCATTCTCTGTACAACTTAATAGTGGCGCTGATCGATCCAGGTGATCAGGTAATTATCCCTGCACCCTACTGGCTAAGTTATCCCGAAATGGTGACTTTAGTCGGTGGAGTTTCGGTGATTGTGCCCACAGATGCAACGACTGGTTATAAAATTACTCCCGAACAACTCCGTAAAGCAATCACGCCCAAGACAAAGCTATTTATCCTCAACTCCCCATCTAATCCTACAGGGATGGTTTACACGCCAGATGAAATCAAAGCACTGGCGCAGGTAGTAGTTGATGCAGATATCTTTGTTGTCTCTGATGAGATTTACGAAAAGATTCTCTACGACGGTGCAGAACATATCAGCATCGGTTCTCTAGGGAAGGAAATTTTTGACCGCAGTTTGATTAGTAATGGGTTTGCGAAGGCTTATTCGATGACTGGGTGGAGACTTGGTTATTTAGCAGGCCCAGTGGAAATTATTAAAGCCGCGAGTACCATCCAAGGGCATAGTACATCTAACGTGTGTACCTTTGCTCAATATGGTGCGATCGCGGCTTTGGAAAGTTCTCAAGATTGTGTCGAAGAAATGCGCCAAGCCTTCGCCAAACGACGACAGGTAATGTTACAAAGACTCAACGCCATTCCCGGATTGAGTACCGCAAAGCCAGATGGCGCTTTTTATCTGTTCCCTGATATCAGCAAAACCGGTCTTAAATCCCTAGAATTTTCTGACGCTTTGCTGGAAGAACACCAAGTTGCAGTCATTCCCGGAATTGCTTTTGGCGCTGATGACAACATTCGCCTTTCCTACGCCACAGATATGGCGACGATTGAAAAGGGAATGGATAGATTAGAGAAATTTGTCAAGTCGCGTATTTAAACCACATCTATTTTCAGAACCATAGTTTTAAAAGTAGTGGGAGCATCTTGCTAAGATGCGGGTAGTAGCAAGTAAGATGCCCGCACTACTCCCAATACGGTTCGGATAAGGTTTTTTGATGACACGCCGCTAATCGCAAAGACGCGATAAATCGCCGTCTTTACAATAATCAGTCCTTTGTAGAGACGGCGATTTATCGCGTCTCTTACCTTAACCGAACCATATTGGCACTACTCCAGGTTTCAAAATGGACGAGGTTTAGTTAGTAGTCATTTGTGAGGATAATTTACCAACTGTCCAACTTATTAACTCCTTTCACCTTTTCGGCTCAGAACGGGTGAAGTTCATTTTCAAACCTGAAGTTTCGAGTTCCGAAGTCAATACGCTTGGGTTAAGGATTTTTGGTATGTAGAGACGTTGCATTGCAACGTCTTTACAAAGGATTTGGGGCTTAACTTAACTGAACCGTATTGGTTCCGAAGTTGAAGTTCTCAGTTCCAAGCTCGAAGTTTCAGGTTATTAGCAATAATACTGCTCTCTTCTATTTTTTCCTTGTGAATCGATATATTTTTATATAAGGCCAATCAGCCTCATCTTCCAAGTTATATAAATAATTCATTTCTCTTTGAAAAACATCTTTCATTTTCCAATTAAATTCGCGATTAATTATTACAAAAACTGTATCTGCATTTTTAGTCATTCTACTAACTTTTTCTGCCAGATTTTTACCATTTACTGTTTTGAGAACATATTCTGGTGCATTGAAAGAACTAACTGCTAGGATCATGGACGACCATAAGGCATGTTGTTTTCCATAAACACGTAGGCTAGTAAAGAATATGGCAATTACTGAGCCGACTCCGAGCAAAGCTGAGAGCGATCGAATCGCAAATTCACTATCTCCAAAAGCCGAACGCCAATAGAACAAGACCAAATAATAAAGCGGTTGGTATTTGTCACCAGCTTCTCGATTTACAATATGGAAGAGATTTTCTTGAAAGGTTGTACCATCAGATAAAGCTAGGCTCCAGCCTTCATCAAACCAAAGACTTTGATTTTGCAACAAAAAGAAACGCAGAAAGATGCTAATTATGATAATAATAAAAACAACAAAGTAGTATTTTGATTTCATCTAAATTTCCAAAGCGCTGGGACACAAAATATGCAACTTTCTAAGGATCAAAATGCCAGCTAATAGTTGAGGAAGAGATTATAATTATTGTCTCTATGCTGGGGTATAACGAATTTTCTCTATGGAAAACTTTATCACAGGAACGAGTATTTTGTTGTGTAGATGATCAAGTCCTACAGTAAACTTTTAAAATCTCTAGCAGATGAGTAGGTAGATTAGCATGAGTGAAACTACAGAAACGATTTTCAGCAAAATCATTAGTCGGGAAATTCCGGCTGATATTGTTTATGAGGATAATTTAGCCCTGGCATTCAAAGACATCCACGCCCAAGCGCCCGTTCACATCCTCGTCATTCCCAAAAAACCCATTCCCTCACTAGCTGATGCTGAATCTCACGATCATGCTCTGTTGGGGCATCTTTTGTTAACCGCCAAACGTGTTGCCGAAGAAGCTGGACTGAAAAACGGTTATCGAGTTGTGATCAACACTGGTGATGACGGTGGTCAAACAGTCCATCACTTACATGTGCATATTTTGGGAGGACGGCAGTTGAGCTGGCCTCCTGGTTGATAAAAAAGCAGGATGAATTGTATCTCTAGACGCAATTCATCACTAAAAAAAATCACTGGTAAGCTGTTCCATATCTAGTTTACATATCTAAATTTAATTAAAATCTTGTGGGGTGGGCATCTTGCCCGCCCTAATGGGAGCAAGTAAAATGTGGAACAGCTTATTAGAACGTAACTACTTTAGGAAAAACTCCAGCACGACTGCAATTGCCTAATTGAGGGGGAATAGGTCTAAGGTTTAGGTTGTCGATGGTTTATACCTGTGTTTGTAACCTAGCAGACGGGGTGTGCAGAGTCTGCTTGACCTCTGATAAATTAAAGGACTAATCCAAAAACCAGTAAGAATGTCATTATAGTAAAAGTAAGAACATCCTGGAGACAAGACAACGGTTTACGCACGTCCCTTAGCACGGTTAATTGAGCAATTGCAACGCCTACCGGGAGTTGGCCCCAAATCTGCCCAGCGACTGGCTTTGCATATTTTGAAGCGCCCAGAAGCAGAAGTAGAAGCTTTGGCACAAGCTCTTATTGAGGCAAAAAAGCAGATAGGCTTGTGTTCTGTTTGCTTTCACTTATCTGCTGAACCAGTTTGTGAAATCTGCCGCAATTCCAACCGTGACAACAGCACTATCTGTGTCGTAGCAGATCCCCGCGATGTGATTGCGCTGGAAAAAACCCGTGAGTATAAAGGTAAATATCACGTTTTGGGTGGAGTGATTTCGCCAATTGATGGAATTGGGCCAGAACAATTGACTATACTGGCTTTGCAGCGCCGGGTGAGTCAGCAAAAACCTCAAGAAGTAATTCTGGCAATTAGTCCGAGTGTAGAAGGGGAGACAACAACACTGTATATCGGTCAGCTACTGAAACCATTTACCAAGGTGACGCGCATTGCTTTTGGTTTGCCTGTAGGTGGTGATTTGGAGTATGCCGACGAAGTGACCCTGGCAAGGGCATTGGAAGGACGCAGGGAGTTAGATTAGGCTTAAATAAACTTCCTTATTTAAAGCTAGCTTTACTAATTCTGTTAAAATCACGTTTGCCAGCACATAAATTTTGAGGCACTACGATGTGTGCAAAGAGATTTGGGCAATCTCATAACCCAAAAATCAACAAGCTAGTCTTAAAGGAGTGAGCTATTGTTAGCAACGCCGTCCAGAAGCCTTAATTAAAAGCATTTGCCTCTGGTGTCGCTTGAATAAGGAAAATGATAGAGTTAAGAGCGATCGCTACGCAAAAAATGTAAATAAGATATGGCTGACCAAAAAGATAAAGCTCAAGAAAAAAACCGTCTTGAACAGCTTCAAGAAGAACAAGGCAACACCGATTCTAAACACTCAGGGGGTGCTGGCGCTTCTGGCGGCAACTCAGGTGCAGGTAAATCTGGCGCATCAAAAATTTCTGCCACTGGTACACCTGATGATATCGAAAAAGTTGATCAAGAGCAAAGCTGACTCCGACAACGAGTCAAGCTTTAACTGCGTCGGCTCTCATTTGTAACTAAACTCAACAATGGTGGATTGAATACCTGATTATTTAGTCCACCATAGCGATCGCAAAAGGAGCATGATACTGATGTTATTTACAGTGCTGATGCTAGGTAGTTGTAGTCAGAAACCTGAAGAATCTACTACTACTACGCCTCAAACACCAACTGCTGTTGCTCCATCAGCTAGTCCTACCTCTGGAAATACAACTATCTAGCTCTAAGAAGCCAGAATCGGCGAGGAATAAAACAGCAGTTTTAGCAGCAACACAAAAAATTAATTCGGCTTACCTGTAATCGTGAATGCTGCCCAGTAGTAAGGATGATTATAAAGATTTTTATCTGATGCCATTTTACTATTTCTATATAGCTGTGTCGCTAAATAAGTTTGAATGCGTAATTCTTCAGGATGCAGATTATTCAATACATCTTCATACCATTTTGTCAATTCTCCAGCAGTTAGTTCTTTCAGCCATCGTGTTGCTTCAGCTAAGGCAGTAACTGCTGATTTATTGGGCTGTAATCGTCGGTAAAACTCGATCATTACCAACGCACTAGCCGAAGATTCAACACTCCACAGAGTACTCACTACATGAGGAACACCCTGACTCACAAAACCACTCACTAAACTCACATATTCGCTGCTGATAGTGTGGTTGCTAGTACTTAAATTTTCACAGGCAGAGAGAGTAATCAGGTTGTAACTTGCTAGATTTTGCTGGCAGATTTCATCTAGAGTAAGTTTGTCTCCACCTGCTAATGCTAATTCTGATTTTTTGGGTTCAGCCAAATTATTAGTGACATGACCCGTAAAATGAAAGATGTTGTAATTAGCAAATAAGGCGTTTTCGACAATATTTTTTGTAGCTTCTGTCCCCTGAATTCGTTTGATGTTATTGAACATCTGGCTCACAACTTCAGACTCAAGTTTGGCAAATTTTAGCGTGGGATAAGCTGCACTCTCAGGATGTTCAACACTGAGCAATAACTGATTTTGCCACTGCCAAATCTCTTCAGTTTTTATTGATAAACCTATTTGGGCACTAGGCAGATAGGTGACGCTGAAATTTGACTCCACATTCGGCAACTCTTCCGGCGATGGGTCAGAGAGATGGAAAAGGGTATGAATGGGCAATCTGTACAAGTCACGGTGAGGAATTAAAACCAGTTGGGTGATGCCTTCGAGTTCCTGTGCAATTGTGGAAATATTCAGGATTTCATACAGTTGCAGCAGCTTCTGTTCCATATCAACTCGCCAAGAATGCTGGCTTTTACTTTCTTTGTCTTGAGCCATGCTGCGATATTCTTGGTATTGTTGATGCCAATCTTCTAGCCAACTTTCAAATTCAATTAAGCGTTGCACTGCTTCGGGTAGAGGCAATTCATTTAGACGGATAGCTTCTTCTCCTAAAGGTATTGCCCCAGGATCTTGCATGGGTGTAAACAGGAGGATTGGTGATGGCGCTTGGTCTTTGAGAATGAAAGTATGTAGGGCAACCGGACTAATATGCCAGTAAATAATTGCTGTTGTGGGATTGAATAGTTGTTGAATTGCGCCATAATCAGGTGAGTAAATATGATCATTCCAGCCAGAAAGCAGCCAGTTTAAACAAGCATTTTTGCCTTGTTCAGCAATTTGCCAAGCTTCAACTAAATCACCGGACTCTACGGCTAAATCAACTGCCAATTGCTCAAAACCTGTAAATTTCAGAGCTAGCTGTTTTTTACTTTCGTCTGAGCGAGTTTCTTCACTTAATAATTGTTGCAATAAATCTCTGCCGCGTTGCTGTAATTCTTGAACTTGTGTTGTTTGTCCCAAACCCATCAGCACTTTGCTTAGAGATTGCAAAACCTCTAGGTGCAACTGGGGAAAATATTCTAGCGTGAGGGTTAACAGCGCCTGATGATATTCAGATGCGGCTTTACGCCAATAATCGCGGGTATTGGTATGCTTTTTGCCTTGCTCGTAGTAAGTATTACCGATCGCAACATGCAATCTACCCCAACCTTCTGGGTGGGTATCTGTCCGCAGATGTTTTAAGCCTTCTTCGTAGCTAGCTAATTTTCCTTCATAGCCGCCCTGTTGTAAGGCGGGATTTGTCGCTGTTATCCTACTCGACAAATTCAGCAATGCCTGAGAATCGACTAAATTACCGATCGCAGTTCCTCGACCAATCCAAGCTTCCCAATAATCTTGTTTAATTTGCAAAGCGTTGTCATAACAAGCGATCGCTTCGGCAAATTGTTCTAAAGAAACCAGTGCTACTGCCTGATTATACCAAGCGAAGTGGAAGTCGGGTTTAATGGCGATCGTTTGTTGATAGGAGGCGATCGCTTCAATGTGGCGTCCTAAGTTGTCTAATGCTATACCTCTGTTATACCAAGCTAAGTAGAAATCACCTTGAACTGAAAGGGCTTTATCCCAGGAGGCGATCGCTTCTGACCACTTTCCTAAATTAAACAGCACTACACCCCGGTCTATCCAGACTTCATGATACTCTGGGTGAATTTCTAGCGCTTTGTCGTAAGATATAATCGCTTCGGCAAATTGTTCGTCTACAGCCAGTGCTATGCCTCGGTAATACCAGTTTTCCTGGTCTTCTGGTTCCAGATGCAGCGCTTGGTCATAACTAGAAATAGCTTCTGGTAGCCAACCTAACTTTAGCAGCGCCAAACCCCGGCTAGACCAAGCTTCTTGGTAGTCTGGCTTGATTTCTATGGCTTTGTCAAAAGAAGCGATCGCTTCTTCAAAGTATCCTAATTCTCCCAGAGTTCGGCCTCTGTTGTACCAAGCTTTGTAGAAGTCGGGTTTCAGTTCTGTGGCTGTTTGGTAAGATGCGATCGCTTCATCAAAACGTTCTAAATGAAACAACGTTAAGCCTCGATTAAACCAATATTCTGGGAATTCGGGTTGAAGTTCAATGGCTTGGTCATAAGATGCGATCGCGCCTAACAAATCACCCGTTTTAGCTTGGCTTAGACCTTGGTAAAACCACGCTTGAGCCTGGGTAAGGGGATTATCGCTATGTCGCTCAATAATACCAGGGGGATTACTGCTTTGAACTGCCAAGTTAGAAGCAAGTTGCTGGACTAAATTGGTACTTTGATCCAACCTCACCCACAACTCATCTAGGGTATAAGCCACATTTGGCTCTAAATTCGTCAAAGTGTTATCCCACGTTTCCTCTGAGTCAGAGGTTGTCAATTCAGTTTTTTGTCTAGTGGAAAGCAGATTTGTTGGTGTTTTAGTTGGAGTAACTTCTTCTTCTTCGCCGAACCTCAGTTGAGCTAATGAGGTGATTGAATCTTCTGCGGCGGGGAGAGGGAAATTTTCTGTTATTGTGGTTTGGGCGTCTTCTGGTTCATATTCCAATACCGATTCCTCTAAATTCTCGGTCAATCCTTCCTCAGAAGAGACATTTTGGGGTGCTGACGTTATTGGTTCAACATCTTGCACATCATATTCCCATAGCTTTTCACCTAAGCTACGGATTAGCTCTTGCCCAGGGGAAGTTGGGAAAATTTCTTCATCGGTTGTAATTTCTACGACATCTGGCTGATTATACTCCCATAACTGTTCGCCTAAATTGCGGATCAGTTCTTGCCCAGGAGTAGTTTCTATTTCTACCACATCTGGCTGATCATACTCCCATAACTGTTCGCCTAAGTCGCGGATCAGCGCTTGCCCAGGAGTGATTTCTACCCCATCTTGCGCCTGATTGCCCTCATACTCTATTGGTGTGGGGGAGTTTTGTATGGGTGAGTTTTGCATCAGCCGGATGCCAATGTTATAGGCAACGTCTCCAATTCTGCCAACACCAAGTTCTCCCAATTGCACCATCTGGGTTGCTAACAGAGGATTCGGTGTGGGTGAAGCAAGCAAGCTTTCGCCAAACATCACCAACCAATCTATCCAGCGTTCAGCCGGAATGCGATTTTCGATCCGTTGCAGATACCTCAATGCCCACTGTCGTCCTCGTGCTTGATGCACGCCTTCTAACAATTGCATAAACAATTGTTCCAGATCCGCATTGGTTAGTTCTGGTACTACCCCCACCAGATTACGTCCTCTCCCACCCTTGAGAGAACGACGAGTCTGCTTACTTTGAATGAGGCGCTTTAAAAACCTTTTAAGCGACTGCGATATCCGCCTGAGCATCTGCCACACTCTTGGATTTTGTTTTTCTAGATTGTAGCCATCGTTGTCTTCAAAAAATCGTCTATTACGTAAAAACCCATTAGATCCTGACAGCGCTTCCGTAGCAGACTAGCAAAAAATATACTAAACTTCAAGACAATAGCATTACAACGTTACAATTCCCAGATTCAACTCTTGAATTTTGAGTTTGCCAAGCCCTTAATTTTCTGTTTGCTCTGTAGTCGATTGACCAGCAGGATATAATTGATTAATCAATGCCTGGACAAGCAGTTGTGGATCGTCTGTCTCAACGGCAAGCTGTTGAGCAATCTGCTGGCGTAAGTTTTGATCCTGCTGCAACATTACAAACAACTCTTCTAGGGTGACAGTTTGGGATTCTCCCTCTGGGAGGTTCTCTGGCGCATCTGCTGACTCTGATATTGGGGTGGTTGCCTCAGAGGCGAAAGTTGTGCTAACAGCATCTGGCCCTTCATATTCCCAAATTGGTTCGCCTTGATTGCGTGTCAACAACTGCATCCCAATACTATAGGCAACATCTCCGATTTCTCCAATGCCCAACTCACCCAGTTGCACTAACCGCGCAGCTATTTCATTATTGGGTGTAGCTGATGCCAGCAATCTGTCGCCAAAGCGCCCTAACCACTCAACCCAGCGTTCAGTTGGGATGCGGTGTTCAATATTATGTAGCCACTTCCGTGCCCATGCTTCCCCTCGTGCTTGATGTACTCCTTGCAACAGTTCGTTGAAGAGATATTCCAGATCCGTATCGCTTAAGGGTGGTGCTGGTTCTTTTTGCACATCCCCCCGATATTTTGAGGCAGTCTGTTTTCCACCAAACAAGCTCTGAAAAAGCTTTTTGAGCCATTGAAATAGCCGCTTGAGCATCTGCTACACCATCGAGTATTGCTTATCCTAAAATTGTAGCGATCGCACTGGACTATGGCGTTAGTTCCGTCAATAAATGTATTTTTCCTGTTGGGCATTGGCCAAACAGGGCATTGGGCATGGGGCAGAGGGGGAAGACTTACTGCAACTTTCCCTGTGCTCCCCTGCTCCTTTGTCCTCTTCTGTGAGGTTTAATAGTTCATGGTGGAAGTGTTGAGATTTATTAAGAAGACATTATGAAATATTAGCGACTGTTAGCTAGTTTTGTCTTAGCTATGTGGACGGTGGCGAGGCTTTTATTGATCGCAAAGGAATGGCTGCTGATAGCCGCGATTTCCAATTGTCAGGTATTTCTTCCAAAAGTGGATGCTCCCAACCAATGGTGCTTAACCACATTGCTGAATATTGGCTCGACGGAGTATAGGCGATGTTTAATAATTTAGACTAGGCAATAGTCATGTTGACTCGCACGATCATATCGTTGAAATCTTTGTCACCACCACTTGGTAAATCCTCAAAGCCAAAAACGTTATTCCCTAACAAGCGAATGTGATCTACTTTATCAGCGTTAGCTCCCAAGAATGGGAAGTAAACTGCTGGATTGTTATTTGGATTGCTATCAATTAAAGCATCAGGTATACCATTAGCAATAATAAATGGTGCAAAGATAGAACCTGGCTGGAAAGCTCCTGTATAAGTTGCACTACCTTGGTTATTAACTGTCAAGTCAATGCCTGCAATACGCCCACGAACTGCGGCTTCAGTATAACCAGCCTGTCCGGTGAGAATATCTGCTTTACCATCTGCGTTGGTGTCAATGCCACCATTCTCATCAGCTACTTGATAGAAGCCGATAAAATTATTGAAAGCTGCTTCTCTGTTGACCACAAAATCAGCTTTTACCTGACTTGTGATACCGCGCAAATCAATCACTTCTCCTTGGGAGTTTCCTTGGAGATTTGTACCCAGAGGTAATGAATCATTTGTGGACTGAATTTTTACCACCAGATTATTGAAGTCAGCAGCGTTATTACCAGAGCCATCTTTCCAAGCAAGGGAAAAGTCATCATTCCCCAAATCTGTAATCTTTTGGCTTAAAGGATTAGAAAATAGTATGTCTGTGAGTGGAGTTACTCCAGCCCGTACAGCATCACTTGTGCTATTTTTCAGCAAATAAAATCTCAAGTTCTCATCGGAGTTAAATTCCAACAGATGTGTCAAATTGTCGGTATTAAACCCATTGGGAAGATTGGCAATAGCAGAGAAAATTACCTTAGCTCGGTCTAAAGCTGCTTGGGCATAACCTGCTGCGCCTGGAGCAATACCATTAATGTTACCTTGAGCATCGTCAACGGTAAACACTCCTAGTTCATTTACAAGATTAGAGCTTTGTCCGGTGAGAGTAACTTGAAGTTTTGATTTGCTACTGCTATTAGAGATTTTAAAGATATCATCCGCAATTTTTGAAAGCTTGAAGGTAGGTGTGTCTAGGCTAAAGGCACCAGTTGCGGGGGTAATGCCACCCTTGCCATCGATGACGTTGTAGTTAAGGCTAACTGTACCGTTGTAGTTAGCAGCGGGGTTAAAGGTGTAAGTTCCGTCGCCATTGTCAGTCAGAGTGCCATTGTTAGCAGTTAATCCAGAAACGGAAAGCGTATCATTGTCAACATCGGTGAACCCTTGTAAGAGTTGAACAGCAGTGATGGTATAAGCGGTATCTTCTGTGCCATTGCTGAGGGTGGCTGCTGTTGCTGTGAGGGTAGGTGCGTCGTTGACAGGCGTGATATTGATGGTTGCGGTGGCGCTTGCCGTCTGGCTGGCGTTATTTTCAACGGAAACAGTCAGGGTCTTCGACGTGTCGGGGTTATCCGAAGTGTTGTTGTACTGAACCCTGCGGGCGATGGTGGATAGATGAGTGTCGTTTAGAACTGGAGGCGGCACCGCCTGGGTAACGGTCACGTCGTCGATGTAAACCTGTGCGCCTGCAGCCGTACCGCCGCTAAAGTCGTAAGTACCGTCAACGAAGACGAACTTATACTCACCAGCCTTGGAGACGGTAATTGCCTTTGTCGCCCAAGTAGTGGAGGCAGAGCCACTGCTACCCGTCTCGTTCAGAATAGTCTCGATGTAGCCGGTGTTGACATCAACGATGTAGCCATAAACGTCATAGGCATCATCGCCACCCTCAGCCTGCCATTCAAAAGATACCTTGTCGCCAACTGATAGGTCTGCCGTACTATTGCTGTAGATGTAGGGCCCGCGAACGATATCATAGCCTTGGGCGGTCGTGATTCCTGAACTCGTCAACCGGACGGAATTGCCAGACCCATCGTTCTGAGTGGAATCGAGGACTGTTGTCATTGTGCCAGGGGACGCGGCCGTATTTTTGTCGGCGTTGGGCGCGTTTGCCGGAATAGTCGTGTCGATGGGCGTCGGCAAGCCAGCGATGGTATCGATACCGAATTTTACCTGCTGGTTCACGCTAGTCCAGCCCGTTATGGTGGTACTCCCAGGCGAGCCGAGATTAAAATTGCCGTTTTTGAAATCGTTGGAATCGTTGGAGAAGTTTATCCGCAGCTTTTGACCGTTTTGACCGTTGAACGTCGGGTCTACGCTACCGACTACTACTGCTTTAGTCCCATTGCCGATATAAACCGTATCACCAAAAATGGAAATTTCACTGTTGACGGTGGAAGGGGTTCCATCGGTGATTAGCGTCAGATTGTCGAATGAGGTCGGGGTGTCCAGGCTGAACTCGATATAGCCGCCCTTGTAGTCCGTACCCCCTGAGAAGCTGATGTCGTTGTCCAAGACAATGGCAGGAGCCTGCTCGGTATAGGATGAATTGCTGAGGTTGTTAATGCTCAGTGCCAGTCGTCCCATCCAGGTCGCCAGCACCGCTTCATTGAATGGGGCAGGTGCGTTTGTTCCTGTCGAGCTAACGTCGAGCGACCAGTAACCATCACCAATTACCTGGCGCGATGCAGCTACCTCTGCTCCAGTCAGTTGATGCAACTTCTCTATAAACTCTTCGCCTGCATCGCCAGCAGCCACGTTACAACCATAGAGGTGGAGAGAGGGGGAGGTGGAGAGAGTGAACCAGGTTTGAAGTTGTGACGTGTAGTTGTGCAGGGTATCAAGACACAGTTGGGTGTTGCGTAGGTATAAGCAACCGGGGCTACCATGAGAAACAATGTGAACCGTGTTAACTTCTGGACGGCGTTGCAGAATTTGGGTAATTTGGGCTACACCATCTTGCTCACCAGAAAGGACGTGCGTTTCAATACTAGGTAAAGCCCCCCGCAATAAAGTCTCAATGTCATTAACAGTCGCATCAATAAAAAGGAGTTGAGTCGGTTTGTAATTCATGTTGTGGAAAATTTTTGGTTTACTGATTAAATTTTGCTGACTGTTTGGTATTTAAAAGCATACGTAAATAGCGTCCTGATTCTTTGTAAAACAAGGACAAAGACTAGACAATTGCTACTGTTATGCAAGAATGAAAATCTTTAACTAAAGAAACCTCAAAACGTTAGTTTATCTAGCCTCAACCTCCAAGTCACAAGTTATTGGGAGTAGTTTTAAAAAGCATTTTTTTGTAATTCTTGTAACGTTAACGATACTTTTTGTTTTTAACCACAGTATAAACACTTAAAAAATGGCGTTTCTGATCTGTTCTGAGTCTAGTTTGAGATATATAGGACTTACACACTGAAGCCTGAAACGTAAATCCTCGCTAGCTCCTTAAGGTGGTTGGGGGATCTGAGTGCGTAAGTCATGATTGGGCAATAGTTATTCTTCCCAACTCCCCACTCCTTTTAATAGAACAAATGTACTAAATGATATGCTATAATTCCGATACTTTGATGTTGAAATCATAGTAGAGGATAAGCTGTGGTTGCTAGCTTTACTGAGTGCCAAAATTTACGGCATTAGTTGAGTCTTGCGCTATGGCAACATTGGCAAACAAAGCAGGTACGAGAGTTTAAAATAGTTGAATCCTAAACTCGACTCGGTGCTACTAATTAACTTTGAAAGGCATTGAAGTCTCTATTTCCATGTCTTACGAACCCCTGCACCACAAATATCGCCCCAAGAGTTTTGCTGAACTGGTGGGACAAGAAGCGATCGCTACCACCCTCACGAACGCGATCGCCACATC
The DNA here is from genome assembly GCF_017114985.1 of Nostoc sp. JL33. Taxonomy (GTDB): domain Bacteria; phylum Cyanobacteriota; class Cyanobacteriia; order Cyanobacteriales; family Nostocaceae; genus Nostoc. The sequence continues at coordinate 15,264 of NZ_JABXKP010000076.1, forward strand.
CAAAATCGCCCCCGCCTATTTATTCACTGGGCCAAGAGGTACGGGGAAAACTTCTAGTGCCCGGATTCTGGCTAAATCCCTCAATTGTCTCAAAGGTGATAAGCCCACTGCTGAACCCTGCGGCGTGTGTGAGGTTTGTCAGGGGATCACCAAGGGCTACGCCTTAGATGTAATTGAAATCGACGCCGCGAGCAACACTGGTGTCGATAATATCCGCGAGTTGATTGAAAAAGCCCAGTTTGCTCCTGTGCAGTGTCGGTACAAGGTTTATGTGATCGACGAGTGTTTAACTGGAGATTCTCTGGTTTTGACTGATGAGGGACTTCAAAGAATTGATGATCCTAAAATTAAAGACAAGAAGGTTCTGAGTTACAACGACTCATTAAGTAAGTGGGAGTTCAAGAAAGTTGTTAGGTGGTTAGACCAAGGAGAACGGCAAACCCTGGTTATCAAGACAACTAACCGAGAAATTAAATGTACGGGTAATCATTTAATTAGGACAAACCAGGGATGGCTACCAGCAAAGAACGTAAAAGAAGGAATGAAGATACTATCCCCTGTGAATGTGGATGTGGCATCCTCATTTACAAATTTGGTATCGATGGACGCACCCGGAGATTTGCTAGCGGACACCAGTTTAAAGGCAATACATCCGGGCAAAAATCATTCGACCTGGAATCTATCCTTAAACAAGCCGAATTACTCCGACCTTTCTGTGCTTGCGGGTGTGGAGAAAAGCTTGATATCCCAACCTTTTTACAAAAAAAAGGCCGAGGAATCATCAGCATCCAGTCTCGTTGGGAAAAACATCCATATAAAAAAGGACGCGGAATTTGGGAACTTAGAACAGAAAAGTTTCTTGCAGATGCGGCAGTTATCCAGCCAAATGTACTTGGACTTATCTACGGAACCTTACTTGGAGATGGCTCTATCAGTTATCCCAATAAATACAGCAGATTCCCCAGATTATGTTGGACACACTCAGAAAATCAGCAAGAATGGTTGGAATACAAAGCCTATCGCCTTCAAGAATTGCGTCCAAAACTACGAATTACAGCTAACAAAGGATACGGAAACATATCAGTTACCTGTAAGACAGGTTGCCATCCCCAACTCAAAGATGTCTTTAACATCGTTAAACCGAATCGGGATAAAAAACTCGTCTCTATGGACTGGCTTAATCGAATTACCCCAGAAGGACTTGCTTGGTGGTTTTGCGATGATGGTTCACTTGCCCTCAGTCCAGAAGGAAGTCCACAAATTCAACTACATACCGAAGGATTCTCTGCCGCAGAAAACCAACTCATTGCTACTTGGCTTACAGCAATGGGATACTCAGCAACAACAAAATTTTACACCAGAAGTAGTACTGGCAAGACATACCACTATATACGGTTGGGGGCAAGCACCAGTAGAAAATGGCTGGCAGACCTTAAACAATATTCCATCCCCTCGATGGATTACAAGTTTGGAGACAGTCGAATCTGTTCACCTCGCTGGGATTGAGCGAGTCTATGACATTGAAGTTGCAGATAATCATAATTTTGTGGCAAATGGGCTTTTGGTACACAATTGCCACATGCTCAGTACTCAAGCGTTCAACGCGCTACTGAAAACATTAGAAGAACCACCGAGACACGTTGTTTTTGTATTGGCGACAACAGACCCGCAACGGGTGTTACCAACGATTATTTCGCGCTGTCAAAGGTTTGATTTTAGACGCATTCAGTTAGAAGCGATGGTGAAGCATTTAAGTGCGATCGCCTCTATAGAAAACATTCATATTTCACCCGACGCTGTAACCCTGGTAGCCCAACTTGCTCAGGGAGGGTTGCGAGATGCCGAAAGTCTACTTGACCAATTGGGTTTGTTAGCGGGTGAAGTAACACCAGAGCGAGTTTGGGATTTGGTGGGGACGGTAAGCGAACAGGACTTGCTGGGGCTTTTAAATGCGATCGCTCAAGATAAACCGGAAGCAGTTCTGGACTGTACCCACTACATTTTAGATCGTGGTCGAGAACCCCTAACTATTTTGCAAAATCTCGCCGCTTTTTACCGCGATTTACTCATTGCCAAAACTGCACCCAATCGCCACGATTTGGTTGCTTCTACTCAGCAAACCTGGACAGCGCTGGTTGAGTTTGCCCAATACTTGGATATGAGCGCGATTTTAGCAGGACAGCAACACCTGCGAACATCAGAAGTACAAATTAAAAATAGCACCCAGCCACGTTTGTGGTTGGAGGTAACATTACTAGGATTGTTACCGAGTGCAACGAATATTCAGCCACAAGCCGCAAGTGTCGCGCCGCGAGTTAATACACCTGCTGTATCTCCAAGCTATCCTCCAGCAGTTGCCCAAAATCAAGCAGTCTCTTCTGTACCTTTACCTGATTCGCAAACAAATCAGAATTCTGCAAACCATCATCTAGCATCTGCCCAAAATCAGCCCGTCATTTCATCTCCCCCAGTTGAACGGCAAACGAATCACAATTCTGCTGCTAACTCAGTTTCACCACCAATCCCAGAACCGGAATCTGTACCTATATCACCTGTGAACGTTGAACCAGTAACTTCAGAAGTTGTTGGGGAAGCAGAATATGACTTAACTCAGGTTTGGCAACAAGTGCGTGCTAATTTTCCGATGCCTTCCAGGCAAGCTTTACTGGGGCAAATGTGCCAGCTAATAGAGTTTAACGGTACTGTAGCGCGTATTGCTGTTAAAGGGGCTAAATGGTATGAAACACTTAAATCTGATCTCCCGATGATGAAAGCAGCTTTCCAGCAGACTTTTCAACGTGAAGTTCAGGTAAATCTGGAACAAGTCAGTTCTGCAACTCCCACCTCAGCCAAAAAAAATCCACCCCCAAAAGACTCTACTCGCGTTCAGCAACCACCTACTCCCAGTTACAACCAGCAAATTTCGTCTCCAGCGCCAGTACCACAGCCAACCACTCCACCACCAGCACCGACAGCAGCAAAAAATGGAAATGGTGTAAATGGAAATGGGGCAAATGGAAATGGGGCAAATGGAAATGGGGTAAACGGAAATGGGATGCAAACTTTGCCTCCAGCGCCAAAGCGAACACCCGCACCTGATTGGGAACCTGACGAAGTAGCGATCGCAGCTCAACATCTAGCAAAATTTTTCAACGGACAAATTATCCGCTTTGCAGATGATTCCACAGAATTTTCCGACTCTATAACTACGCCTGAGTGGGTAGAAGAATCAGAAGTTGATGATGAATAAAAAATGCAAAATTATTTTTGGTAATTTTGCATTTTTAATTTTTAATTTTTAATTCCCGAAAGGGACTATTCCCCATTCCCAGTATGCAAAGTTTTCACCCATTTCAGCCGCTTTGGTCTTACCGACATCCGGGCAGTAGTACTGCTCATGACGACTAACCAGTGCAACATATATAAACTGCCACGCAGGGTTTGCACTAGCAACAGAAAATATGTAGAAAGGGGGAATTTTTGATCTTGACGTACCCGCCTCAGACCTGTAAACATCCCTACCATCGACATAGAAATGGACAAGCCTGTGATCGGACTTAACATTGGTGGACGATGACGAGCGATCGCCATCAATAAATCTGGGACTGTTGCTGTAGGTAAAATATACATAATCAGCATAAAAATCAGCAAATCCCAGCTTTTGCGTATTCCCATGCGGTTTTTGAGAATTAAATCCCAATAATCCAAATAGCGTTGATAACCGCCTTCAGCCCAACGGTTGCGCTGATGCCAGAGTGCGATCGCACTTCTGACTCCTTCTTCTTGCACCGCCGGATGGAAAACACACTCAATATCCCATTTGTCCAAATGTAAGCGGATTGTCAAATCCAAATCATCGGTAATGGTTTCTTCATTCCAGCCACCGCAGCTTTCCAAGGCTGAACGCCTGACAAATTGACCATTGCCCCGCAGTTCGCCAATGCCACCAAGAGCAGTTCGCTGTTGCTGAAACCAGGTATCAAGTGCCATTTCGGCCATTTGACCCTTAGTCCAAAAGTTTTCTTTAGCGTTGGCGATCGCTTTTCGCAATTGCACCGCCCCCACCTTTTCTCTTTGAAATAAAGGTATTACCTGTTGCAGCAAGTCTGGTGTCACTTGGGCATCAGCATCAAATACTGCGATAATCTCGCCCTTTGCCAGTGGCAATACCTGATTCAACGCCCCCGATTTGCCGCCACTAGCTTCTGCTGAACGCCTTAGTACTTTCAATTGCTTGTGTTTTTGCTCTAGTTCTGCTAATAAATGTGGGGTGCTATCACTGCTATGATCGTCAATTATCCATATTTCGTACTGCCCACCTGGATATTCCAGATTACAAAGATTTTTGACTAATTTAGCAATGACCGCTTCCTCATTTTTCGCAGCCACTAGCAAAGATACAAAGGGTAAATCTCCCTGTATTTCTTTTGGATAGCGACGGGATTTAGTAAACACTACCACCAAGGCATGAAATCCTAGAATGGTGGTCAGTCCTAGAATAAATATAGAAGCCCAAGAAACTAAATGTAGTGCGATCGTGCCACTCCAGACGATAGTCAAGACTAGAGCCGCCTTACGTCTACGACCTTGAAACCGCGATGGTAGAGACACAGGATCTGTCTCTAACACCGACTCCTCATCTACTGATAGGTCAGACAACAAGGAGTTGAGCGGATCAAGTTCTTGATAAGAATCTTCTTCGGGCCAGGAATTCGCTGGCATAGGTTAGGTTGCTTGATTCAAAAACCAGTATTTGTCTACAGTTAGTAATTTTACGGACAAATATCCCTAAGCTACTTTTCCCGATATTAATCGGAATGGGCAAACTGCAATACCCGCTATCTCTAAGCCAAAAGCCGCTGGGACTACCTTTGTTGTCACCGCCACTCTGCGTAATTACCTCACATTAACCACGTTTGCTACTCTTAGACAGAGGCTTGATTCCTTTGATAACCACTTGGGCAGGAAGCTTGTAGAGTCGGACTTTCTCCAATGAGAACTCCGGTTTGGGCAAAGTAATAGCAAGGTAGCAGCAGCTTGTTGTTGGGAGAAACTGCAATAACGGCATCCACCACTTTACAGTGGGGATCTTTAGTGTTATCTTCCCCAGCTTCGATAAAAGTTAATGCAGCATTATTGTAACCGAAATTTTAATATTTCTTAGCAGTAACTTCATTTATTGGCCAAACAGGGCATTAGTAATTCTTTCTCCCTCATCTCCCTCATCTCCCCCACTCCCCCACTCCCCACTCCCCTATCTATGTGCTTTAGACACATCTTTTGGGAATACTACCAATAGCCACTAATATCCCCAGTTGCCAACTAACTTGAGGAAGATTTAACAATGTCTATTGAGCAACTTCAGCCTGCCACCCCACAACAAGCCAGTGTTTACTTACCTTACGTTCAGGGCGCTAGGCGCAATTTCTTACCCTATGCCATCAGTCTTTATCAAAAAGGGGCCTTGGAGGGACATCGGAAGATAGAAGCCAGTGAACATATCCCCTTCGTCGCTTCCTGGAATGTTGGTACTTTACCCTCAGACTTAACCCGTTGCCGAATCCAGTTTGATGGCAACGCTGACCTGAGTTACGAACTGATGATGGCTAGTTTCGAGTTTATTAATTTTTTAATTGAACTTATGGACAACTATAAACGTCATCGTGCGACCGATTTTTCACAACCGTTTTATCGCAAGCTACTGCGTATAGACGATTGATTAAACTTAGCCGGACTTTTACAAGTTCGGCTTGTCTTTAAAACTGTTTATAAAGTCTAATATATTAATCACCTGGGCGACTCGAAGTCGCACGCCAGTTGCTCATGGGGAGCCACTCCGTTGCGGGGGTTCCCCCCGTTGAAGGAAGTGGCGTGGAAACCCCCAAGACCGCACTGGCTTGGCTACACAAACAAAACCTGCCTCCGCAGGTTAGCAAAACTTTGATTTTGATTAGTCCACCTCCGTGGACTAAGCTTTGTGTAGAGGGAATTAAGCGATCGCTATCTTTATTCTTGCTTATGATCGCTGAATATATCGAAGACAATTGCGTAGACTGCTTGCTTGCGATCGCTCCTGATCTCCCAACATCTAATTAAAAAGCGATCGCACTCTAAATCTTCGATTTCAGGTAATTTGTGAAAGACGTACATGAAAGTAAAAAGTACTTTGCATCAGCAATAGTTAGATCAGGCTCAGTCAACATAGCATGTCTGATACCTCCCTCATCACTTGTATATCCATACAGATTTAAAAATGAATTTTTTAAAGCGGGATGTAACTTATTAGAAACTTCCAGAACTTTCAGGGCTTCTCCTAAAGTTGCCTTTTGTTTTCCAGTAATAGCTTTCGCAAGACTTTCAACTGCGGAAATAGATTCTTTTATAGAGTTTCTATAGTCAGGATTTTCCCTGTCACTCATTAAAGCAAGGGAGCGCTTCAAATGGCTGGACACAGCAGGAAAATTTTTATCATCTACCGCCTGTTCAAGCATTTCAATTTCTTGCTCATTGGTGATATCTGTGAATACACCTCCGACAAATCTATAACCTGCAAGTTCTCTTTCTAATACAGAGTTTATATCATTTACAAGTTCTGGAGTTCTAAAATAGTTGATTGTAAACGCAAGAAAATCATAAACTTCATTATATTGGCACTTTTGGAAATATTTTAGTAACCAGTTTACAGATGCTCCTGATCCTCTAGGCAAGTTATCCAAAGGATACTTAAAATAGTTTTTCCAAAGATATTTAATAAAATTGTCTATATCCATGCCTGAATATCTCATAATTGTAAAACTGAATTTTTCTGAGTACTCAAGTAAGAAATTTGTACTTAAAACATTCCAAAGAGAATTCCGTAGATCATCATTCATACTATCAATTTGGATAATCTCAGATATTGGCTTCAAGCCTCGTCGTTGGCTAAAGCTCTTGGCTGAAACCTCATCTGCGAACATTTCAGGTAGATGTTGTTTCGCCTCGGATTCAGCAATTTTTTCAGGATCATGTATATGACAGTATCCAGAAGAATTAGCTTTGAGCTTACATTTTTCTCCAGATTTAGTTATTGCCTTGCAATTAGCTGATGACATGCTAGATCACATCGAGGACATCTTTATTAAGATAGCAGTTTTCTTAATAAAGCCTAGTATTAATTAAAACGCTGACAGTGGTCTAAGAGAATATTTGAAAAGTCTAATTTATTACTAGCCCTGGCGACTGGAAGTCGCGGCTACACAGACAAAACCCACCTCCGTGGGTTAAAAACCTTGATTTTTCGTTACAAACGAATTTGGCTCACTGTGTCTTCGCAGTATATTCAGCTTCCAAACGGTCGTATTCTTCAATTTCTGCGGCAATCTCTGTGTCAATTACTTCCTGGTTAGCATAGTAGTAAGCTAGCGCTGCATAAATTTGTGCCAACATTAGCTGTGGTCTTTCGACAACTATCTCTTCCGGTTTCATGCCTGTGTTGAAGTCGATCGCAATGTTGTGTACCGTAATCCGGTGTCCCGCAATCCGAGGGCGACCACCACAGGTTCCCGGTGTGCTGACAATCAGCGTACCAATGTCGGTAATGGTTTGCATAGCTTGTTTACTAAATTTTGCTCCCATAAGCAACTGAGCAATTTAAAACTTATTCTAATCTAGCAATATAAATGTCCAGTTATTTATTTAACTACCCACAGCAAAATAAAACATTTATCCTTAATAATTAGGAGTCTAGCACTAATCCCACAATACTAAAGATCATGCCTAGATTGGAGACGATAGACTTTTTATAAGAGTAATTTTTGCAAAAACTCGAATTTCCCAACATTTCAAAGCAGGTATGGGGCAATGGTGCGATTAAAACCGTGGCAATGGGTCGTGTTGGCAATCCCGATCGCGTTTATCATTATTTTCTTACTGGTATCCGCCGGTTCACAAATTCATGCGTGGGGCATTAATTGGATTTGGGGTGTATTCACCCTTCTATTCGTGGGTTGGCGTTGGCTGTTGGTCAAATGGACTCAACCAGCTGTTAACCAAGTGGAAGCTGTATTAGCCCAAGTCCAAGAAGAACTGGAATCGACAACAGAAGATAAAGTAGGGCTACCAGTGGGAAGTGACACCACAAAGCAAGCAGAAACCGCCCTTCAAGAAATTCTGCAAGTAGCACAAAGCGATCGCCCGATTTGGGAAGACTGGCAAACTTTTTGGACGCGATGCCAGGATTTGGTTGTAGCGATCGCTCATATTTACAATCCTCAAATTCAATATCCGCTACTGAACATTTACGTCCCCCAAGCTTACGGGCTGATTCGGGGAACGGTGGATGATATGGATCAGTGGATGCAAAAGTTATCCCCTGTCCTCAATCAGGTGACGGTTGGGCAAGCATACCAAGGATACGAAGTCTACCGGAAGTTGGAGCCATCGGCTCGGAAATTCTGGAAAGCTTGGAACTGGGCACAGTGGGTCTTAAATCCAGTGGCGGCAGTGGCAAAACAAGCCAGCAAAGGTTCTAGTAACCAGGCAACTCAGCAATTATTGGGGAATTTGAGCCAGTTATTCCGGGAAGCTGCCCTGAGAAACTTATGCCAGCAGGCAATCGCTCTCTACGGAGGTAGCAAATTACCAGTTTCAGCATCCTCACGTACAGCAACTTTACCCAAGGTAAAAACCCAAACACTCCGAGAAATCTTGACTCAAGCTCAACCAGTCGAGGCGGTTGAGCAAAAACCCGTGAATATTCTGCTGGTGGGGCGCACGGGAGCGGGAAAAAGTAGCCTGATTAACACGCTCTTTCAGGCGGATCTCGCAGCCGTTGATGTTTTACCCAGTACTGATCGCATTCAGAATTATCAATGGCAGACTCAAAGTGGCGAAATTCTGACGCTTTGGGATACACCTGGTTATGAACAAGTCAACCGTGCCGATCTCCGAAACCTGGTGCTTGATTATGCCATTAACGCAGACTTGCTGCTGTTAGCTACCCCTGCCCTCGATCCTGCCCTGCAAATGGATGTGGACTTTTTGCAAGACATCAAAGCAGAAGTTGCAGATTTACCGGCGATCGCGATCGTCACTCAAGTAGATCGTCTGCGTCCGATCCGCGAATGGCAACCACCTTATGATTGGGAATGGGGCGATCGCGCCAAAGAAATTGCGATTCGTGAAGCCACTGAGTATCGCGCCAAACTATTAGGAAACTTCTGTAATCTAGTTGTGCCTCTGGTTACAGGTGACAGTAAAACAAATCGAGTTGCTTGGGGAGTGGAGGCTTTATCGTTGGGATTAGTAGATGCGATCGCGCCTACCAAGCAACTCCGTCTCGCCCGCTTTTTGCGTAACCTAGAAGCCCGTACCATCGCCGCAGCCAAAATCATTGACCACTATACCTTCCAGATGACGACAACACAGGGACTAACGGCATTGCTCAAAAGTCCCGTCCTCCAGTTTGTTTCTACGCTCTCAACCGGATCTCCAGCCCTAGCATATATGCTGGCAGAGCAAATTCCCGTGGAACAGTTGCCGATTGTGATTGGTAAACTGCAAATGGGATATGAGCTTTTCTCGCTCTTGAATACAGGCAACCTTAACCCGCTCAACTTTGAATTGGCATCCCTCTGGCCGCTATTGCTGGAAAATTCCGCTTCACCCGATCGCAACGCCTGGGCATTTGGTCACGCCCTAGTGGAATACTGGACTCAAAATTTGACGGTTGAACAACTCCGGGAGCGATTTGAGTATTATTTAGCGATCGCTAAATAATTAGGACTTAGGCACTGTACAAAAACACTATCTTGTGTGTTAACGGAATTTGGTCTTCAAAAGCTTGAAACGACCAACTTCAGATAGAGAGCGATCGCTAAAAAATCCTCACACTATGATATACACCGAAATATCTCCTAACCGATTTAATTTTATTCAATGGTAAGAGGTATGGAACCGACCATCGAGCAACTTAAAGCATTCTTTGACTTTTGCGTTCGGGCTAGTAATTTACTTAGAGATATAGCATTAGTTAGATTTGATCAGAGGACAAGCCGAATCGTGATTTTGATAGGCGAAACCATCCAAGTAGAAATTCTTAGTAATGGGGAGAACATTATCCGATGACAGACTATTTAACTCTTAATGAGCAACAATTAAGACAATATGTGATATTAAACCCCCAGGATGAGGAGGCATTTCAGCATTACCTCAGCATCATGAGAGCGAAACCGGGGGTAGTGGTCAGCACTCCAGAACAATTAGAGGCTGAGTTAAAACGGCGTATTAATCAAGGTAGTTAACATAGAACCCGTTACTGACATTCCAGTAACGGGGTACACTTACGCATCTTTCATCCTCACATAGCTATTTAAGTATATTTACAAGGTAATACTTATCATAATTAAGTATATTTATACCATAATTACAAAAAATCAAAAATGCGGTAACGGGTCATACTCTTAACATCAAAGTTCAGATTACGATTAAGAGTAGGTGTCTGGTGAAACCTACCCGCTTTACTTGAGTTTCTACACAGACATCCCTTTTGTTCGGAGTTATTTATGAAAAATATATTACAAACCTGCATTTCTCAAGAACAGAATTCATATCAGAGCTATAATATTTCGTCTTACAACAGGCTGCTTTCGGTCGTGAAAGATTTGGCTTGTGTGCGGACTATTGAGGAAATTATTGAGATTGTGCGTTTGGCGGCTCGCGATCTCACCAATGCTGATGGAGTCACTTTTGTACTGCGGGATGGTGAATGTTGTCACTATGTCGATGAAAACGCAATTGGGCCACTTTGGAAAGGTATGCGTTTTCCGCTCAAGTCTTGCATCTCCGGTTGGGCAATGCTCAATAAACAAGCAGCCGTAATTGAAGACATTTACCAGGATGCTCGAATTCCTCTTGATGCTTATAAAGTGACTTTTGTCAAGAGTTTAGTGATGGTTCCCATACGGATTTCTGATCCACTGGGTGCGATCGGAGCGTACTGGAGTACACAACACCGAGCCACGTCCGAAGAGATAGAACTGCTTGAGATTTTGACCGACACTACGGCAGTTGCGATCGCGAACGTTCAACTTTTCCAGAAACTGACGAACCAAAACGCCCTGAAAGACAAATTCATTGCGATGCTAGCTCACGAGTTGAGGAATCCCGTTGCCCCGATCTCAAACGGGGTTCAGCTTCTCAAGTTAAAGCTGGGCGAGACTGGCGCAGTCGGAGAAACAGTTTTAATGATGCAACACCAGATTAAGCACCTCTCGAAATTAATCGATGAGTTACTTGACGTATCGTCCATCACCTATGGGAAAATTTCATTAAACCTTGAGAAAGTTAATCTGGTGGAATTAGTTCGCCAGAGTCTCAATGATCATGCACAAGCAATAAAGCGATCGCACCTTACCCTAGTACAAAACTTGCCAAACACGCCTCTGTGGGCTTATGTTGACCCGACGCGCTTCTTCCAAATCTTTGGGAACCTTCTTGATAACGCCTTAAAGTTTTCCAAGCCAGATGGGATGATCTGGGTGGATCTCTCATTTATTCCAGGTGAGAATGGCTCAGGCAGTGTAGCGGTATTATCTGTAAGAGACTCAGGCATAGGGATAGAGCCGACAATCTTACCAGAACTATTCGAGCCGTTTACCCAGGCCGATCGCAGTTTAGACCGTTCGAGGGGCGGGCTAGGTTTGGGACTCTCGGTAGTAAAAAGTCTTGTCGAACTTCATGGTGGTAATGTTGAAGCCTCAAGTAGAGGGGTCAATTTGGGAGCAGAATTCAAAGTCACTCTCCCCGTATGCGAAGAGATTACAGCTTGGGATAACGACCTGGAGATTATAGAGGCAGCTAAAAAATCGTTGAAGATTTTAGTCATCGAAGATAACGAGGATTCAGCCGTAACATTACAAGCAATACTTGAGCATTTTGGGCATGAGGTTTCCATTGCCAAGAATGGAATTTTAGGGGTAGAACTTGCAAGGGAATTGGAGCCTCAGGTGATTATTTGTGACATCGGACTTCCGGAAATGGATGGATTCGCCGTTGCACAGGAACTGAGTAAAGATCCCAAATTTAATCGCTCAATTCTGATTGCGCTCACCGGCTACGGTGGCCAGGAGGATAAAGAGCTTGCGCTTAAGTCTGGTTTTAAATGCCACTTGACTAAGCCTGTGGACTTTGAAATACTTACGGCAGAAATTGATCAATACTTTCTGATGAGTGTGTAAGTGTAGACTTCCTAGACATCGCTATTCTTCGATTAAATCATCTGTGGTAGGTTCACCTGGATAAAAGCGATCGCTGAGAATTTCCTCAAAAGGATATAAACATTGCTTGGGAAAAGTTGAGAGTCGCAGATTTGTTTCTCCTGATGCTAAATCCCTACCATTTTGATAAGATTCCTGGAGTGCTTCTTCAACGTAAGGCTTCAGGCTAGGATTTTCGCTCAACAACTTGAGAATTTCCCGTCGTTGTACTCTAATTGTTGCTAACCCTTCGGGTTCGCCAGTCGCTACAACGGGGGGAACCCCCGCAACGCGCTGGCTCACCAACTACGACTCCGTTGCTTTGGTTGATATTCCCATTTGAGCAAATGTCCAATTAATATACCAAGACGATTTCTCAATTCTTGGCGTTCCTTTCTTCCCAAAGATTCGATTTCCTCAATTAAATTGGGTAGGTCAAGCTGGTTCCATTGGTGATGACGCAAAAGGTTAGCTTGTTCTTGAGTCCAACTGTAAAAGTCTGCTTCATACAAGTTTTGCATCAGTTTTTTTGGCGTTTTTCAGGTTTGTAGTCTCTACATAATTGAAAAATTTATAATTCATAATTATGTTTTAGATAAGTAGGTAGGCATAAACAAACCTAACTATGTAACGAAATATAAAATGCTCGAAACCTTTGCGATTGCTTCTCTTCTCTACGAGAGGCTGCGCCAACGAGACGCTCCGCGAACGCTTCACTTCTCTACGAGACGCTACCGCGTTAAGCGAAGCTATGCCGAAGGCTTTACGTTCCACTCGCAATGACCTAGTTATAAATTTTCCCGCCTACCTACTTAGATATTTCTCTCGTCTCTCGTTCCCAGACTTTGGCTGGGAATGCCTCTCGTCAGGCTCCGCCTGCTGAATTTGCGGCAGAGCCGCAATGAGGTGCATTTCCAGCCAGAGGCTAGAAACGAGAATTTTCTCTCGTGTTTTAGCTTAAGTTCACACCCATAAGCAATGTTCCCTACAGTTGATTGTATCTTGAGAAAAAGCTTTGAATCTAATAGCTAAAAAGTTACCACACTGCGAATTGATTCACCTTTATGCATCAATTCAAAAGCATCATTAATTTGCTCAATCGGCATCACATGCGTAATTAAATCATCAATATTTATCTTACCTTGCATATACCAATCAACAATTTTCGGCACATCTGTACGTCCTCTAGCGCCACCGAATGCTGAACCTTTCCAAACGCGTCCAGTTACTAATTGAAAAGGACGAGTACTGATTTCCTGTCCAGCACCAGCAACACCAATAACCACGCTAACACCCCAACCTTTGTGGCAACATTCTAATGCTTGACGCATAATTTTGACATTACCGATACATTCAAAACTGTAATCAGCACCGCCTTTGGTTAAATCAACCAGATAGGGAACTAAATCACCCTCTACTTCCTGGGGATTGACAAAGTGCGTCATGCCAAACTTTTCCGCCAACGCGCGTTTACTGGGATTAATATCCACCCCGACAATCATATTCGCCCCTACCATCCGCGCTGCTTGGATGACATTTAAACCAATACCACCCAAGCCGAAAACCACAACATTTGCTCCCGGTTCCACTTTGGCAGTATTGATCACTGCACCAACACCAGTAGTCACACCACAGCCAATGTAACAAACTTTATCAAATGGGGCGTCTTCCCGAATTTTTGCCACGGCGATTTCTGGCAGCACCGTATAGTTGGCAAAAGTGGATGTACCCATATAATGATGAATAATTTGCCCATCAATGCTAAAGCGACTAGTGCCATCGGGCATGACACCGCGTGCTTGAGTTAGGCGAATGGCTTGACAAAGATTCGTTTTGAAGCTCAAACAATATTCGCACTGGCGGCATTCAGGAGTGTAGAGGGGAATTACATGATCCCCTGGTTTGACGCTGGTAACACCAGCACCCACCTCTACTACCACACCAGCACCTTCATGCCCCAAAATTGCCGGAAACAAACCTTCGGGATCGTCACCAGATAGGGTAAAGGCGTCCGTATGACAAACCCCACTGGCTTTAATTTCAACTAACACTTCGCCGGCTTGTGGCCCCGATAGTTGAACGGTTTCAATTGTCAACGGCTTACCTGCGCTGTAAGCGACTGCTGCTTTAACTTGCAACGTTAGTCCTCCTATATAGTTTTTGACGTTCTCCCCAATGCTGAACCACGGGGATTTTTTCACTTAAACATACTTGAAGACATGATAAACTTTTGTATCACTTCATCGTATTTACTCAGCACGATCGCCGCTAGAACGATAAATATTACTTTGTTAAAATATCATTCTCTAGCTAGATTGGTTAAAGGCGGCAACAGCTGTTTTGACAACGATGTAAACTGGATGTCAGCAGCAACTCCCAAATAATTTGTCCACCCCTTAATTAATACATTTTGTCACAGCTTATGAACCCTGCCCTAACTCAAATTGGCGCTCAAATGTCCAACCTGACTGGCGTAAGAGCAATCATGAAGGATATTATCGAAACATTACGAGCGGGTGCAGGGCAGCAGTTTATTAATTTGAGTGCTGGGAATCCGTTGATTTTGCCAGAGGTAGAGCAATTATGGCGGGATTGTACTGCACAGCTTCTCGCTAGTCCAGAATATGGTGAGGTAGTTTGCCGCTACGGTTCAAGTCAGGGCTATGCACCATTCGTTGAAGCGATCGCTAATGATTTTAACAAACGCTACGGGTTAAACTTGAGCGATCGCAATATCTTGATCACCCCCGGCAGTCAAAGCCTCTACTTCTACGCTGTTAATAGCTTCGGTGGCTACACCCCTAGCGGCGAGTTAAAACAAATAGTTTTGCCCCTCAGCCCTGACTACACAGGTTACGGCGGCATCTGCTTAGTTCCAAAAGCCTTAATCGCCTACAAACCGACTCTTGATATTGATACAGCTGCCCACAGATTTAAATATCGCCCCGACTTCAGCCAACTGTCGATTACAGAAAACACGGGTTGTGTCCTCTTCTCTCGCCCCTGTAATCCCACTGGTAATGTCCTCACTGATGATGAGGTGAAAAAAATTGCTGCTTTGGCTGCGCCTTACAATCTGCCCGTGTTAATTGACTCCGCTTATGCGCCTCCCTTCCCAGCATTGAACTTTACCGAAATGACACCAGTGTTTGGTGATAACATCCTCCACTGCATGAGTTTATCGAAAGCGGGATTACCAGGAGAAAGGATTGGTATTGCGATTGGGGATGAAAAGTGGATTGAAGTGCTGGAGTGTTTCCAAGCAAATATGAGTCTCCATTCTTCACGTTACGGCCAAGCGATCGCAGCTTTTGCAATCAATTCTGGTGCTTTAGTGGAAATTTCTCACACTGTCATCCGTCCCTTTTACCAAAATAAATTTACCGTTTTAGAAACCAGCTTAGAACAAGCGATGCCCAAGAATTTACCTTGGTTTCTCCATCGCGGTGAAGGAGCAATTTTTGCTTGGTTGTGGTTAGAGGATTTACCCATCAGTGATTGGGAATTTTACCAACGACTCAAGCAAGTAGGTGTGATTATTGTGCCTGGAAGTACCTTCTTCCCCGGTTTAGAGGAAGAATGGGCGCATAAGCACCAATGTTTCCGCATCAGCCTCACCGGCAGCGATGAGGAGATTGCCACTGCTATGCAACGTTTAGCAAAAGTGGCTGAAGAAGCTTATCAGCGTGCAGTTGTGAGTGCTTGATTAGGGGGAGTTAGGAGAGACGCGATGAATCGCGTCTGTACAAAAGTAGAGACGCGATGAATCGCGTCTGTTATAAGAATTCTTTCCCCAATGCCCAATGCCCAATGCCCAATGACAAATGACAAATGACAAATGACAAATGACAAATGACAAATCAGATGATTGGCTAGAAATTGGTAAGATTGTTGCCCCTCAAGGATTATCTGGGGAATTACGGGTTTATCCTGTATCTGACTTCCCCGAAAGATTTGAGGTGCCGGGAAAACGTTGGTTGTTACGTTCTGGTGAAACAGAACCACAACCAATCGAATTATTGACAGGACGTTATATTAGTAACAAAAATTTGTATGTGATCAAATTAGCTGGTGTGGTAAATTGCGATCAGGCTCTGGCGTTGCGCGGTTGTAAGTTAATGGTGCCAGCAAGCGATCGCCCCCAATTAGGCGAAGATGAATATCATGTCCTCGATTTGATTGGCTTGGAAGTCTTCATGCAAGCATCTGGCGAACTCGTGGGTACTGTGGTAGATATCATCGCTGCTGGTAATGATTTGTTAGAAGTAAAGTTGGATGAATCCTTTGCTAGTGACAAAAAGCAAAAGACTGTTTTGATTCCATTTGTACAAGCGATCGCACCAGTGGTAGACTTGCCATCTGGCCGCATTGAAATTACGCCACCGCCTGGGTTATTGGAAATTAATAATTAGGTCATTACTTGATCTGCTCTAGCTAATAATGAACACATTTCACCTTGAATCTTTAACCAAAATTTTGGAGGCTGGACAATGACTCAAGCTTTACCAAAAATCGTAACTTTTGAAGAATTTGTCAAGTGGAAACCAGAGAATGACCACTATGAATTGCACAACGGAACAATTGTTAAAATGCCTCAACCTGTAGGAGATCATGAAGAGGTAACAGGATTTTTAGCCTTTGAACTGACTAGAGAATGTATCCGTTTAAATCTCCCATCCTTCATACCCAAGACTGCACTAGTCAAACCACCTGTAAATGAATCAGGTTACTCGCCAGATGTACTGTTGTTGAATCGCCCTAATTTGATAAATGAATCTCTTTGGAAAAAAGAATCTACTGTTATTCAACCTGCATCAATTCCTCTAATTGTTGAAGTTGTTAGTACAAATTGGCGTGATGATTACCTCAAAAAATACGCGGATTATGAGGAAATGGGAATTCCTGAGTATTGGATTGTGGATTATGCTGCTTTAGGCGGTAGGGAGTTTATTGGCAAACCAAAACAACCTACTATCTTAGTTTGTTCTTTGGATGAAGGTGAGTATCAAGTTAGCAAGTTTAGGGATACAGACCGCATCCAGTCCCCAATATTTCCAGAGTTAAATTTAACTGCTCAACAGATTTTTCAAGCGGGTAATATTTCATATTAATTCATAATAGACATAGGCGTGAAATTAAATATGCGTTACCCAGAACCCTTGTAGAGACGTAGCAGTGCTACGTCAAAACAATTCTTTTTCACTCCTATGTCTAATTCATAATTTCAGGACAGAGCAACTTAATTTATAGTATTAATCAATAGCGTCATCAAACAGCCCGTTGTAGACATCGCTCTCCATCGTCTGCCAAGAAAGAAGGAATTTAGTCACAAAGGCTGGAAAAATTCATCATGGGTAGATGGCCATTATCTAGAAAATCAGTAAAATTGCATACTGATGAAGCCGTCAAAATCCTTTTGGAATGGAGTGTCGATAATGACATTAGCAACGACTCCACAAATCAAGCCTTTAACAGATGAAGAATTACGTAAGATAAACGCCTACTGGCGTGCAGCTAACTATCTTTCGGTTGGGCAGATATATCTACTCGACAATGCGCTACTGAGAGAACCCCTAAAGCTGGAACACGTCAAACCCAGACTCTTGGGGCACTGGGGAACAACGCCAGGGCTGAACTTGATCTATGCTCACCTGAATCGGGTGATTAAGAAATATGACCTAAACACGATCTATATTGCTGGGCCTGGTCATGGAGGCCCTGGACTGGTAGCTAATACCTACCTGGAAGGTACTTACACTGAGTATTATCACAACATCTCCCAGGATGCTGAAGGAATCCAGAAACTCTTCAAACAATTTTCTTTCCCCGGTGGGATTCCCAGCCACGTTGCACCGGAAACTCCTGGTTCGATCCACGAAGGCGGTGAACTAGGTTACGCCCTCGTCCACGCTTACGGTGCTGCCTTTGATAACCCTGACTTGATTGTTGCTGCTGTTGTCGGTGATGGCGAAGCTGAAACAGGTGCTTTAGCGACTAGCTGGCATTCCAACAAGTTTCTTAACCCTGTGCATGATGGTGCTGTACTTCCGATCCTCCACCTGAATGGGTATAAAATTGCCAATCCAACAGTACTGGCACGGATTAGCCATGAGGAATTAGAAAGCTTATTTGTGGGCTACGGCTACAAGCCATACTTTGTCGAAGGTGACGATCCCGCAGATGTCCACCAGCAGATGGCGGCGACTCTAGAAACAGCGATCGCCGAAATTCAAAGCATCCAGCGAGAAGCCCGCGTACATGGTTTCACTGAACGTCCGCAGTGGCCAATGATTGTCATGAGAACCCCCAAAGGTTGGACAGGGCCCAAGGAAGTCGATGGCAAAAAAACCGAAGGTTCTTGGCGATCGCACCAAGTTCCCTTGACCAACATAGCCAAACAGCCAGAACACCTGAAACTCCTAGAAGATTGGCTGAAGAGTTACAACCCAGAAGAACTCTTCGACGCTAACGGCACACTGATCCCCGAATTAGCAGAACTGGCTCCCAAGGGTCATCGACGCATGGGTGACAATCCCCACGCTAACGGCGGTATTTTGCTGCGCGACCTGAAGATGCCGGACTTTCAAGACTATGCTGTAGATGTTCTTAAACCAGGGCAAGCGATCGCAGAAGCTACCCAAGTTGCCGGAAAATTCCTGCGGGATATCATGCAACTTAACCAAGAAAGCCGCAATTTCCGCATCCTCGGCCCCGATGAAACGGTATCAAATCGCTTAGGCGCTGTGCTAGAAGTCACAGACCGGGACTGGGCAGCCCAGATCCTCCCGGAAGATGACCACCTTTCCCCCGACGGTCGGGTGATGGAAATTCTCAGCGAAACTAATTGTCAAGGATGGTTAGAAGGCTACCTCCTCACAGGACGCCACGGATTTTTCTCTTGCTATGAGGCGTTCATCCACATCATTGACTCGATGTTCAATCAGCACGCCAAATGGCTGAAAACGACCAGAGATATTCCCTGGCGTAGACCAATAGCTTCTCTCAATTATCTACTCACCTCCCACGTTTGGCGACAAGACCACAACGGTTTCTCTCACCAAGACCCCGGTTTTATCGACCATGTAATCAACAAAAAAGCAGAAATCGTTCGCGTGTATTTGCCCCCCGATGCCAACACTCTGCTATCGGTAACTGACCATTGTTTAAGAAGCCGCAACTATGTCAACGTCATCGTTGCAGGAAAGCAACCAGCATTGCAATACCTAAATATGGATGCTGCTATCAAGCACTGCACCAAAGGCATCGGTATTTGGGAATGGGCAAGCAACGACAAAGACGGCGAACCAGATGTAGTAATGGCTTGTGCTGGGGATATTCCCACCTTAGAAACTTTAGCGGCTGTGGACATTCTGCGCCAGCACTTCTCTGAGTTAAAGGTGCGGGTGGTGAACGTAGTCGATTTGATGACACTACAGCCAAAAAGCGAACACCCGCACGGTTTGAGCGAAAAAGACTTTGAAACGATTTTTACCACAAACAAACCGATTATCTTTGCATTTCATGGCTATCCTTGGCTGATTCATCGCCTAACCTATCGCCAGGCCAACCATGATAACTTGCATGTGCGTGGCTATAAGGAAGAAGGAACCACCACCACTCCCTTTGATATGGTTGTGCTTAACGATCTAGATCGCTTTCACCTAGTGATGGACGTAATTGATCGCGTACCAAAGCTAGGATATAGGGCAGCTTATGTCAAACAGCAGTTGCAAGATAAGCTGATTGAACACAAACATTACATTGAGAAGTACGGCGACGATATGCCGGAAATTCGTGACTGGAAGTGGCCCTATTAACAAGGAATGAGGAGAAAGAGGCAGAGGGGAAACTTTTCTCCCTGTTTCTCCCTTTTTTAGGACTTACGCAGAAGAGCAACATCAGTTTAGTTGCTGCCTAATCCCCGATTTGTTGCAGCTAATTGTTAAGACTGCGGATTTTGCCGAAGCCCCAACAAGTTTCCGTCAATATCCTTGAAGACAGACAATTGCACTCCATGACCGACATCTGTAATTGGCCCAACTTCAACTCCTTTTTCAATAAGGCTTTGACGAGCAGCAACTATATTGTTTACAACAAAGGTACTGACACTACTACCTGTTTCAACTGAGCTACTTAAGTTCAGCCCAATTGCAAAGCGTGGAATATCAGGAAAACTAAACTGTCTCCAGCTAGGCGTATCATATTTGTCTTCAGGTACTAATCCGAGCTTGGACTTGTACCACTCGACACTTGCTTCCAGATTCGTAACGTCTACTTTAGTGACAAAACTATATTCACCAAAGGTGTTTTTCAATGTCATAATCTACACTGCTAATCCAAAACTTTTGCAATATAGATATTATCAACCTTTTTGACAATTAAAAACCCTGTAAGCCGATAGGTTTACAGTAGTTTACTATAGCAATCCTGATATCATGTCCGGTAAATTAGTTGTGATATAGCAATCATATCTGAGTTGTGAAAAATAACTAATCGCCTTCTTTGCCAGAGGCTCCGCCAAAGCTCGCAATGACAAGTGTTTAACCGGACATGATCTGAATCATTCGTGAGAAAAATACTGAAGAAAAATATTAGGACTTACGCAAAATATCTCTCAAACTCCTATTTCTCCGTGTCGCGCCAGTTGCTTCTCCCAAGGGGAGACGCTGCGCGAACAAGTCGGAAAACCCGCCCAACGCACTGGCTTCTCTGCGCCTAGAGTGGTTCGTTATTCCGTAACTCTTGCGTAAGTCCTAAATATATACCAATACAGTTCAGTTAAGCATTTCTTCCTTCTCTTTCTTCTCTTCCTTTGCGTCCTTCTCTACGAGACGCTACGCGAACGCGTCCTTCGCGGTTCGTTAAAAAAATTGACTTTGACAAAGAGTTAGGCCTTAACCCAAGCGTATTGAAATATATACAACTAATACTTCATCTGTAAACTGGTCTGATTGCATGTTTCAAGAAGCCAGGATTCTCCTCTGCTCTCCCGCCCTTGTGGCTCTTCCCCATTGCCAATGCCCCATCATGTACGTCCGGTGAGGTTGGCAATTACAGCTGCTAACTCACCCGGATTAACCGGCTTGGGGACGTGGAGTTGAAAGCCTGCCAGCAGGGCTTGCGTGCGATCTTCTGCCCTAGCATAGGCTGTCAGCGCCACTGCTGGAATCCGTCCTCCTTCCTCTGTTGGCAGCGCCCTCACTTTCTTTATCAGTGTGTAGCCGTCTTCTTGGGGCATACTAATGTCGCTTACCAGTATATGGGGGCGAAATTGTTGCAGGGCAAGCAGTGCTTCACAAGCAGATGCAGCTGCTATAACTTGGATGCCAAACTCTGTCAGAATTGTGGTGAGCAAATGACGCGCGTCTGCCTCATCATCGACGATTAGCACCCGCAAGCCATCTAAATTCGGCAGGTAATTGTTAGCCTCTTGGGCATCTACAACAGATGAAACCTCCTCTGCTGTAGATGCCTCTACGTCAACGGCTTTCATTGGCAGATTGACAATGAATGTCGCCCCCAGTCCAATTCCTGGACTTTGGGCAGAGATTGTGCCACCGTGTAATTCTACCAAGTGGCGGACGATCGCTAACCCTAATCCTAATCCACCATGCGATCGCGTGCTGGAACTGTCAGCTTGACAAAAGCGTTCAAATACATGGGATAGGTATTCGGCAGCAATTCCCGCTCCCGTATCACTCACCCGAATTTGCACATGGGATTGAATCCGCTTCAATTGCACATCAACTCTTCCCCTCTTGGGTGTAAACTTGATAGCGTTGGAGAGCAAATTCCACACAACCTGTTGCAAGCGGTTGCCATCACCCACAACTACCCCTACTTCCGGGTCAAATTTACACTTGATGCGAATTTCTTTCGCCTGGGCTGCTGGACGCACAGTATCGATTGCTGCCTCTACAAGTGGTACAAGTTTTACCTGATGAATATTTAGATGGAGCGTACCTCTAATAATCCGCGAGACATCTAGGATATCTTCGATCAGTTGAGTTAGAGATTTGCTGTTACGATCGATTGTCTCTAGTGCGCGGACAGCAGTAGTCTCATCCAACTTGCGACTCCTAAGTAGCTGCGTCCAGCCCATTATGGCGTTTAGGGGTGTGCGGAGTTCCTGGGAGAGTGTGGCGAGAAACTCATCCTTGATGCGGTTTGCAGTTTCGGCATCGGCGCGTGCTGTCTGTTCGCTCTCAAGCAATTGTTCGCGTTCTTGCTCTGCTTGCTTGCGTTCTGTGATGTCGCGTTGAGTTCCCCACGCTCTGACTAAAAGCCCATTTTCAACAATTCCCACCAGATTATTCAAAAAATATTTGGGATTACCTTGCTTATCTATTTCATGAGACTCTGCATCGATTAGTCGGTAGTTAGAACGGATAAAAGTACGCAGGTATGCAATATTATGTGGATCGGAGCGAACCAGAAAGTCTCCTAGTCTGGCGCTGATAATTTCTTCGGCACAAGAAAAGCCATACATCTGCGCCATCACATTGTTGCATTCCGCTAAGTAAACATATTGGTAAAAATGTTGAATTTGTTCATCTTCTGGACAATCTGGCGAAATTGGTACTTCCAGTTCGATGCACCAAATACCTTCTGAACTCTGCTCTAAAAAAGCGCGGTAGCGTTCTTCACTTTTGCAAAGCGCAAGCTCTACTTGTTTGCGTTTGCTTAAATCAAGTACAAAACTGATAATATTATTTGGATTATTTTCTAATAAAGCAGAACCTAACAGGATGGGAACCCGGCTGTTATCTTTGCGGATATATTCGTTCTCAAAGGGCTGACACACGCCTTTGGTTGTGAGTTCTGCGTTAGCGTTCGCGAAGCGTCTCGTAGAGAAGCTCACCGTTCGCGTAGCGTCTCGCAGAGAAGGTATCGCACTATTGTTAGCTTCAATATATTCTGGTGGTATGATGTCGCGCCATCGGATTCGCCCTGCTTGCAAATCCTCTTGCGAATAACCTACCATTTCTAAAAAAGCATCATTAGCCTCTGCGATCGCTCCGTCCATATTGGCTACAATTACCCCAATAATGTTGGAATCTACCAACCTTTTAAACCTTGCTTCGCTCACCTGAAGATATTGTTTGGCTGTGCGTAACTCTGAATTGAGCAAGTTAATAAGTATTGTCACCAGCGCAAACAAGCCTAACCGCACTATGGTATCTAGACTCGCAACAAACAACGAAAACACTGGCTCTAAAAAAAAGTAGCTGATAGCTAAAGTAGACAAAGCAGTAGCCAGCAACCCTGCTTTCATGCTGCCATACCAGGCACTAACCGCCACGGCAGTAAAAAACAGCAGAAAAATAATTGCTTCCAGGAGTGGCTGTAGCAATAGTGTTAGTAGCAAGACACTAGCAACTGCCAATAGCGCCACAGCATAAGGCGCTAGTAGCGAACGTATTCCTTTCAATGTGGCTTCTCCTTTTATGCAGCTAGCTAAAGGATTATTCCCAAAATCAGCTAGACAATGCGTTGGCGTAGCCCGTCGTAGACATCGCTCAACACCTATTATGAGGGAAAAATACACATTTAAACAGTTAGTTCCTCCGAATCTATCTAAAGTAGTAAAACTTAGTTCTAGCAAAGGTTCAATAGATGATAATCGTCGCTCTAATTATAGATACTTTCTTTTTTCTTCTCTATCAAATAGTAGAGATTTATTAAAGTTTTAAATTGATTTGTTTTAGGATATAAGTCATCATTTCACCTTTACCTTTAACCTGAATTAAACCTCGTTTTTCCAATAAGTATTTATCCTTTAAAAGCTGATAAGTTGCTTCACAAACCTGGATACTACCTGCTATACCATGTGATTCCATTCTACTAGCAATATTGACTGTATCTCCCCAAAGGTCGTAGGCAAACTTTTTCAGCCCAATCACCCCTGCTACTACTGGCCCTGTACTAATGCCAATACGGATGCTAAAAGATTGGTTATTTTCTTCGTTAAACGTAGCTATAGCATTTTGCATATCTAAGGCCATATTAGCTATTGCTGGAGCATGGTAGTTAGACTGCTTTGGCAACCCAGCAACAGCCATATATGCATCGCCAATCGTCTTGATTTTCTCTACCCCATGACGTTCTGCCAATTGGTCGAACAAACAGAATATTGTATTTAATAACTCGACTAATTCCGCAGGAGATGTCCGAGTTGAAAGCTCTGTGAAGCCAACAATATCGGCAAATAGCACCGTAACTTCTAGAAAGCTATCGGCAATAGTTGTATGCGATTGTTTTAATTGTTCTGCAATCATCTCTGGCAGAATATTTAGTAGCAGCCGTTCTGATTTGTACTGCGCTAGTTCCATTGCCTTCCGGGCGTAAAATTCTTTTTTTCGCAAGCGTTCGTATAAATAGACAGAGAAGACACAAATTATGCAAGTCCAAAATAAATATAAACCTTGCTCAATGTAAAAAGCTGATGGATTTTTTAATATGGGATTATATAAGATATATAAAATTAAATAGCAAATAATTGTCCCAATTTGTGATATTAAATGTATCCACCATTGCACTGGAACGATTGTAGCCTGAGTGAGAAACATCCAATTCCAGAGATTGCTTCTAGGTTCTAGATTATTAAACAGCAAAGCTACATGAATTTGGACAGCACAAGTTACAGACCAGCATAAAGTCAAAAAAATTAAATTTGGGTAACGACGGCCTATAGAGGTTTTACATAAACCCCAGCAAATGAGCGTGACTAGTTCTACTAAAAGACCAATTTTAAAAGCATATATCTTACCATCTAATTGTGAATTTGCCCAAAGAAAAAAAGCGATTAAAGTCAAGCCAGCTACCAGGATAATCTGCGCCTGCAATTGCAGCCGTTTCAGCATAAAACTCTGGCGCTGTTCTTTGTAGGATTCGGCAAGGTTATTGTTTGTTTGCCGATAGGACATTCCGTGACTAATCAGCGCATCTAGTTGGGTTTTGTCGGAGTTACTTGGATGAATCATGCACTTTTTGCGTTATTAGTAATTAAGGGAGTAGGGAGTAGGGAGTGGGGAGTGGGGAGTGGGGAGTGGGGAGTTAGGAGTTAGGAGTTAGGAGTTAGGAGTTATAAATATTAACTCTTCACCAATGCCCAATGCCCAATGCCCAATGCCCAATGCCCAATGCCCAATGCCCAATTTCAAATTTCCAAAATGGCTCGTACCCCTACATTAAATTTTGATCGTGGCACATTAATTTTGCATCCACCACCACGCGGCAAAGGTTGGATGGACTATGCTACGTGGGATGATAGAGTTGAAAAATTCCGCATTCCCGCAATTAGATACCGATCGCTAGTGGAAGCACTACAAGCGGAAGATGTTTATTTTATCGATGAGGCAAAGCAATTTTATCCTGTAGATTTGGTTCCCAGTCTGGAAATGGAACCCTATCCCCACCAGACTGAGGCGCTAGCGGCTTGGAAACTGGCGGGTAGACAAGGGGTCGTTGTGCTTCCCACGGCGGCGGGAAAGACTTATTTGGCGCAAATGGCGATGCAGTCAACGCCGCGCACGACGCTAATTGTGGTACCAACTTTGGATTTGATGCATCAATGGTATGCACACTTGGTAGCGGCTTTCCCCGATGCTGAGGTGGGATTGCTGGGAGGTGGTTCGCGCGATAGAACGGCTATTCTGGTTGCAACTTATGATAGTGCAGCAATTCACGCTGAGACGTTGGGAAATCAATATGCGTTGATTGTTTTTGACGAATGTCATCATTTACCGACAGATTTTAATCGGGTGATTGCTGAATATGCGATCGCACCTTATCGCCTGGGACTCTCCGCGACACCGGAACGCACTGATGGTAAACACGCTGATTTAAATATCCTCATTGGGCAAGAAGTATATCGCAAACGTGCTGAGGATTTGGCGGGGAAGGCGTTAGCAGAGCATGAAATTGTCCAAATTAAGGTTAAGTTATCGCAACTTGAGCGGGAAAGATACAATCAATTAATTCAAACCCGCAACGATTTTTTGAAGCAATCTAAGATTTCTTTGGGGAGTCTGCAAGGTTGGCAAATGTTCGTGCAAATGAGTGCGCGATCGCAATCTGGACGTAGAGCTATGTTAGCGCACCGGGAAGCGAAAGATATCGCTTTGGGTACTGATGGTAAATTGCGAATTCTGGCTGATTTATTGGCAGAACATTATCCGGCAAGAATTTTGATTTTTACTGCTGATAATGCGACGGTTTATCGCATTTCTCAAGAGTTGCTAATTCCGGCAATTACTCATCAAACTCCTGTGAAGGAACGGCATGAGATATTAACAAAGTTTCGAGAGGGTAAATTTAATACTTTGGTTGCTTCTCATGTGTTGAATGAAGGGGTTGATGTGCCTGCGGCTTCTGTGGCGATTATTTTATCGGGGACGGGTTCGGCTAGGGAGTATACTCAGCGCTTGGGGAGGGTTTTACGGAAGGGGAATATTGAGAATAAACGGGCGATTTTGTATGAGGTGGTGGCGGAGGATACGAGTGAGGAGGGAACTTCAGCTAGGCGGAGAGGGGAGAGGAATAACGAACCGCATTCGCAAAGCGTCTCGCAGAGAAGGCGCGAAGGACACGAAGGGAAGAAAGAGAAGGAAGGGAAGTTACAGGTTGTGTATGGAAGTGGGAAGGAAAGGAGTTTGAAGGCTGCGGAACAGTTAGAAATTAATTATTCAATCCAAAATCCAAAATCTAAAATCCAAAATTCAGCAGATGTTACCGACAGACTTACTGATGCATCGCCAAAACGGGGAGGAGATCATTCCGAAGAGACTGAAGATTGATCAGAAAACTTCGGAGTTGGCGATTGAGTTAATTAATTATTTTCAATCAGCAGTGGGGAAAACTCAAGGTGTGCTTGAGCGACAACTAACTGATTTTGAAGGAGATTCTACAGATTATCGGGTGAAGCGGGGATTAGCTTATATTCTCAAAAGCAGTTTTTGCACTTTTGAGGTGGTTAGTCCTTTGGAACCACAAATGTTAAGAGAACGGGTGTTTTCTCTGGCTGCAAAGTCTATTTCTAGTCGGGAATCAACACAAGCTACTTTAACTAAAATTGCTGATGAGTTAACTCAAGAACTTGAGCGGGAAGTTTTACTAGAACAGGTTCGGAATGGACTATATGCTGATTTATCTGAAAATAAAATTTTGACTGTGTTTGATGCACCAACAGCACCAGATTTGTTAAATCGATATAATTTATCTCAGGTGCAGGGTGTGTTCTATAAGGCCAGTCAACTGGTGTTAAATGCTCACCGGAATGTTCCAGGTGAATATAAGCTGTTATTTCGCTATTTGAAGTTGTTTCAATTGATGGCTTATATTGAGGGTGATGCTGACCACGGGTTTACAATTACGATAGATGGGCCAACGAGTTTGTTTAATTCTAGTACGCGATATGGGTTAGCGATCGCTAAACTTATTCCTGCTTTACTTCACGTTACTAGATGGAGTCTTTCTTCTATTCTCCAAAGCCGTGACGCTTATACAAATACTTGGAAAACTGGACGTTTTACTCTCAATTCCGAATGTGGTTTGGTATCCCATTATCCACCAGGTAAGCCCTACGATAGTATGCTAGAAGCATCCTTTGCTGATAAGTGGGATACCTTGAAAAGTGGTTGGGCGTTAGAGCGAGAAGTTGATTTGATACCAATCCCCGGTAGTGTGATGATTCCCGATTTTCGCTTGGTGCATTCTGATGGACGTACTTTCTTATTAGAAATTGTTGGTTATTGGCGACCAGAATATTTACAAAAGAAGTTTTCTCAGGTGCGGCGGGCTGGACGTGAAGACTTGATTTTGGCGATTTCCGAGCGACTTAATTTAGAAAAGGCGGGAGTAAAATTAAATGATGTCCCCGCCAGAATTGTTTGGTTTAAAGATAAGTTATTGCCGAAAGCTGTGTTAGCTGTAATGGATTGATTAAGCAGTAATGAGATGAGAACTATAGAAACAATTGCCACAGTTACTAAAGATGGTAAGATTACAGCCCAATTACCATTGGATATTCCAGAGGGCGAACATCAGGTGGTAATAGTAATTGATGAAAAGCCTTTGACTGAGAAAGCAGAGAGGAAAGAAAAGCGTCCTCCTCTAAACTTTCCTGTGCATAATTATGGCCCTTGGCCTGAAAATCTTTCTTTAAGACGTGAGGATATGTATGGTGATTGGGGACGCTAACTCTGTATTTATGGACACTAACATCTTGGTGTATGCAAATGTGTCTGAATATCGTTTTTACCAAGCAGTGATGTATTAATCTAATAGAAATACTATGAAAACTATAGAAACAATTGCCACAGTTACAAAAGATGGTAAAATTACAGCGCAGTTACCATTGGATATTCCAGAAGGTGAACATCAGGTAGTAATAGTAATTGATGAAAAGCTTTTGACTGAGGGAACAGAGAAGAAAGAAAAGAAAGCGCCTCTCAAATTTTCCGCCTATCCTGTAGGATTAGTCTCGGAAAGTTTAACTTTCCGTAGAGAAGACCTTTATGCAAACGACTAATAGCTCTGTTTTCGTCGATACGAATATTTTAGTTTATGCAAATTTAGCCTTGTCGCCATTTCATATACAAGCGACAGAACGACTGCAAGCGCTTACAGAACAAGGTATTGATTTATGGATTAGTCGTCAAACTTTGAGAGAGTATTTGGCAGCAATGACAAGACGAGGTGACTTAACTGAGAACATTTCTATTACATCTTTAGTAGCAGATGTGAGATATTTTGCTAGTTATTTTCACTTGGTTGAAGATAATTTGCTAGTGACAGAAAGGTTACTGGCACTCATGGAGGAAATTCCTAGCGGTGGTAAGCAAGTTCATGATGCAAATATTGTCGCCACAATGCTAGTTTATGGTATTCCTCAGTTACTCACTCACAACATAGGTGATTTTGCCAGATTTTCTGGGTTAATTACTGTGTTGCCATTACAAGGTTAACGCCGTGTGCAACTTTATTATAACTCTTGTGGGGTGGGCATCTTGCCCGCCCTAATTATGCAAGTTAAATGTGGAACAGCTTAACCCCAAACACTTCTGCGTTCCCAAAATTGGGCGACTCTTTTTTCCCACTCCTCCCAGTAATCTTTAATAACTGCTGATTCAAACCAAAATACTTCTGCTGGCATTTCTGGAATCGCTACTACCAAAAGAGCCTGCTTTAGCTGAATACCATAATCTCGATAATATTCGTTAGCTGCTCCTATGTATGCCGTAAGTTGCAGTGGATGTTCATATAAATGCTCAATTGAACCTTTGGGTTTGTCTGCTGTTTTCCACTCGCAAATACAAGGAATACCTTGATAGCTGGCAATACAATCAACTTTGCCAGAATAACCCAAATCATGATGAAAAACTGAGCCTTCCACGAGTCTAACTGTGTCGATTTCTTCTAAAACTGGCTTGATACTCTCCCAATAAGGGCGACTCGCTTCAGGACAAACAGGGTTTTGACCAAGGAGGTAGCGCTCAATTTGTTTGTGTGTTTGGGTTCCCCGACGGCTAGCAGTTGTAGTAATGCGGGTAGCTTCTTCTGTACCAACACGCGTTTTCCAGTTTAATAATCTGTCTCTGTCTGCTTGTGATTTGGTGGCATTAAGTATTGTAGTAACGCTGGGAAAGCGATTTCCGTTGGTATCTACATAATATTGTTTACCATTTTCTCTTTTGGCTGTGGCATTAATCCGTGGTAGCAATTGGGTATCATGCATCAGTTGGTGTGTTGCTTTGAGATTCCCTTAAGAAGGAAAGTGAATAAAACCCTATTCCATTGTAAGGAATGAGGCTGGAGATAAGGGTTTGTTAGAGTGCAAAATGTCACTTTTATCGGTTATTCTTTCAAATTATCCCTTACTTAAAATCTATTAAACTCAAGTCCGTAAGTCGGAGATATTGCGTCTGTTGCATTACCCGCCATAGGTTTCTAACCTATGGCTAATAGCTAAAGTCTTCTAAGAGGATGTTTTAAAAGTCATGATTGATATATCAAATATTTTTTTACCTCACCCTAACCCTCCCCGATATATTGGGGAGGGAACCGGATTTTCTTGTTTCCCACCTTTATAAGGGGGGATTAAGGGGGGTAAAACCTTGGTTAATCGGCTATTTCAGACTTGTGTGTACACTGTAGACTAAGGAGAGGAGAGATAAAGCTGTACCATCGGAGACATCGCCGCACTTAAAATGTAGAATTATTAGCGATCGCACACTTAAACCTCTGCTGCCCCCAGTATCAAGGCGGCAGCCCACCCGTTAGGCATTCTCAGTCTCCAAATGGGAACAGCTATTAGCCCAAAATGCAATTAAGGCGGGATTTTGGGCTAAAGCTACGCAGTATTGCTTTCTTTTCTGGTTGTCTATTTGGGTACTCCAATCGGATATTTGGGTACTCCAATCGGATATTTGGGTACTTCAATCGGATATTTGGGTACTCCAATCAGATATTTGGGTACTCCAATCAGATATTTGGGTACTCCAATTAGATATTTGGGTACTCCAATCGGATATTTGGGTACTCCAATCGGATATTTGGGTACTCCAATCGGATATTTAAAGACTTAAGAGTAATAAATAAAAATTTTATACCTTTCTTTGTAATATTTTTAAGTAAAACTAACGAATAAATATGAGATTTTATTGTAGACCATACTTTAATTTTAGTTGTTTTTGCTCAGGGCAATGGGGATAGCAGATGGCTAGAGTTTAAACAGAAGCTTGTACTAATTTTCACATTAGCTTTGAGAGGAGATACATATATGGCACGATTAAAACGCAGTTCTACGGCACTGAATAAGGGAACACGACGGATCGCGGGGATGCGATCGATTAGTGAAACGCTGGAATTTGGTAATGGCTTGAGTTTGGTAGAGTATGAGAGGCGGATTCAAACCTTGCAAGCGAAGCTATCGAGCTATAACACGATGCTTTCTAGCGTGGATGAAGCGATGGGACAGATTGAATTACTAGAGCAGGATTTGATTAGCTATTCGGAAAAGATGTTGATGAGTGTAAGGACGTACTATGGCAAGAACAGTTTGCAGTATATGCAGGCGGGGGGAAAGCCGCGCCAGAGTCATAAGCGACCTGCTCTTAATGCTGCATTGACGACTGACA
This sequence comes from Nostoc sp. JL33, assembly GCF_017114985.1. GTDB lineage: Bacteria > Cyanobacteriota > Cyanobacteriia > Cyanobacteriales > Nostocaceae > Nostoc. Next base: position 46,636 of record NZ_JABXKP010000076.1, read on the forward strand.
GTGATAGCACCAAATCTAGAGAAAGCGATGGGGAATGACAAAAGTACGAAGACAGGAGTGAATTAGGGGAGTGGACTCATAGGTGCAATTGCCCGAACACAAGCGATAAATCGCCGTCAAGACAAAGGACTGATTATTGTAAAGACGGCGATTTATCGCGTCTTTGCGATCTAGGACGTGTCATTAAAAAACCTTATCCGAACCGTATTGAGATCCTGGTAGAGTTAGCAAACCTTAAAGGCTATCCCCTCATCTCAAAACTTGTTGTGTTGAATCATAGGATGAGAAAATAAGGATAAGTAATAATCCCCAAACTTGCTGGGCTATTTACCCAAGACAGATAATCAGCAAATTTTATTAGTCAAAATTTATGACTTTAACCACTCGGAAGCCGCCCACTCAAGCAATAGGAGCTAAAATTTTCCACTCCTGTAACATCATTAGTCTGTTTATCATGCTCACCAGTGGACTACAAATTTACAACGCCAACCCTGTTTTTGGTGGACGCGCAGGTTTGCACATTCCTCCGATATTTACTTTAGGAGGTTGGCTCGCAGGAGGTAGACACTGGCATTTTGCAGCAATGTGGCTATTCTCGCTGAATCTTTTGTGGTATGGAATTTACGTTTTAATTACTCGGCGCTGGCGACATCGGTTTGTCGGTGCCAATGACCTCAAAGCATTACAAAAAACTCAAAATTCCCAGCGTCTAATTTATGCTTGGCATCGGATTGCCTATACAGCAATTATTCCGATCTTGCTGCTGGCATTATTTACAGGAATAGGAATGTATAAACCTGCTCAATTTCCCTGGATTGTGGATCTATTTGGCAGTTGGGAAGCATTGCGAATTGTTCACTTTGCCTCAGTGCCGATGGTTATCTTATTTGCAGTCATTCACTCTCAATTAGGGCAAAAAGCTGGAGGCACTCAACTAACAGAATCGATGTTTTGGTAAACGAGACATCAATAACTAATAACTCTTTTTTAAAACCGAAAAATATGAACTTTTTTGATAAATTGAATCGTAATATCTTGCAAAATCAAAGCTTACTGTTTGTCGGACTTGATCCGAATCCAGAGATGATGCCTGTGCGTTATGAATCTGAAGAACTCATCGCTGGTTTGGGGAAGTGGTTACAATTCATTATTGCTGAAACTGCCGATTACGTTTGTGCGTATAAACCAACACTTGGCTTTTATGAAGCGTTAGGTATTCCCGGTTTAGAACTGCTGTATAAAACTTTAGCAGCTATTCCAGCCCACATCCCAGTTATTTTAGATGCCAAACACAGTGACTTAAATACTAGTACCATCTTTGCCAAGACTGTGTTTACAGAATGGCAAGTGGATGCAATTACTCTCAGTCCTTATACAGGACAAGATCATGTAGCACCTTTTTTGGTATATCCTGAGAAAGCGGTGTTTATTTTATGCTGTACTTCTAATCCAAGTGCAGAAGCTTTACAGCAATATCCTACGAACGAATCACCCCTTTATTTACAGGTGGTAAAAGAATCAAAAACCTGGGGAACTCCAGAACAATTAGGTTTGGAAGTGGGAACTACAAACCCGGAAATTTTAGCACTTATTCGAGCGATCGCACCTGAACGAATTATTATGGCGCGTAGTATCTGGGCGGAGGGTCAAAACCTGAAGCAAATTTTAGAAGCAGGTTTGAATGCTAACGGTGATGGTTTGCTGATTCCTGTTCCTCAAGATATGTTGGGAAATACAAAACTATCTGAGGAAGTCCAATCTTTACGCACAGAAATTAATCAAATCAAAGCTGAAATTATTCATGAAAATTCCACTTGTTCTGTGTGGTTTCCTGATGTTTGTTTGCTAAATCAGCACCCGCAACAAGATTTGATTTTACAACTTTATGACATTGACTGTATTATGTTTGGCAGCTTTGTCCAAGCATCAGGAGCGATATTTCCTTATTACATCGACTTACGCAAAATTATTTCCAATCCCCAAGTCTTTAATCAAGTTCTCACTGCATATCAAGATATTTTGAAGAATCTCAATTTTGATCGGTTAGCAGGTATTCCCTATGGTTCTTTACCTACTGCGACTGGTTTAGCTTTGCGCCTTCATTGTCCGATGATTTTTCCCCGTAAAGAGGTGAAGGCGCACGGAACTCGGAAAGTAATTGAGGGTAACTTTCATCCTGGTGAAACAGTTGTGGTGGTTGATGATATTCTGATTAGCGGCAAAAGTGTTATGGAAGGGGCAGAAAAATTGAAATCAGCAGGATTAAATGTTAATGATATTGTGGTATTAATCGACCATGAACAAGGAGTGAAAGATAGGTTACAGCAAAATGGTTATCGCGGTCATGCAGTTTTAACTATTTCGGAAATTACTAATACTCTATATCAAGCTGGGCGAATAAATGAGGAGCAATTTTTGGCTTTTGCTGAAAGTTAGTAATTGGAATAATGGGGAGTGGGGAGTGGGGAGTAGAGACGCGATTAATCGCGTCTCTACTAGGGAATGGGGGAAGATTTTTGTTATCTACTTACCATTAGGCATATTTAATTTCCAGGTTCAATCTAGTAACTAAAATAATTTTGATTTCTAAATTAATGATGAATTTTTCACTGAATCAACTACTTAGATGGTTAATTTTTACTCTGCTATTTCCTCTAGTCTTTCTCAATGGTTGGCTAGCATTTTTGCTTGTTAAAAGTCTTCAACCTGTCGTAACAATTCTTGTGTTGGCTACTTTGCTTGCATTCGTTTTAAACTATCCTGTTTCGATTCTCCAACAGAGGGGAGTTAAACGAGGCTATGCAGTAGCATTAGTTTTTATATTAGCATTGGTAATTGTTGTTGCTCTGGGTATCACTTTATTGCCCATTGTTTTAGAGCAATTTAATGACATGGCTAAAGTCCTTCCTCAATGGATTGATTCTAGCGAAGAAAAACTTCAGATTTTAAATGATTGGTTTTCTAGGCACAAATTAAATGTGAATCTCAGTCAGTTATTAACACAAATAACCAACAAATTGCCTAATGAATTAGAGTTTATTTCCGATAAACTTTTAAGCATTATCATAGATACTATTGATAGTATTTCTGAGTCATTGATCACAGTAGTATTGACTTTTTATCTGTTGTTAGATGGCCCAAGAATTTGGGAGGCAATATTTAAGAAGTTACCTGGAAATGTTGCCCAGGACATTAGCCAGTCTATTCAGCAAAACTTCCAAAATTACTTGATTGGTCAGGGAAGTTTGGCTTTGCTGATGGGTTTTTCAGTAACATTATTGTTTTTAGCTTTTCAAGTCCAGTTTGGTTTACTCTTTGGTTTGGGAGTTGGGCTTTTGAGCTTAATTCCCTTTGGTGATGTCGTCAGTCTGATTGTAATCACTTTCATAATAGCTACACATGACTTTTGGCTAGCAGCAAAGGTTTTTGCAGTAGCTGTTGTCATTGACCAGTTAATTGATCAGGCGATCGCACCTCGTCTTTTAGGCAAATTTACTGGAATTAGACCAATATGGGTGTTAATTGCTTTGCTTGTAGGAACCAATGTTGCTGGAGTTTTAGGTTTGCTAGTCGCGGTACCTATAGCTGGTTTTATCAAAGATGTAGCAGATGGTTTTTCTACATCTGGTGATTCTGATAATGCTGTTGATGGTAAATCAGCATCAGAATTGTTACCAGAGGAGTCAGCATCGTGATTAATTTGTAAGGGGGTAGTGGGATGAGGCAATTCAAAATTACAATCTCCTGTAAAATTGCCCGATTTCTAGATAAGAAAAAAAATTTTCAAGCCACAGTAGTTGCAACTGAACTGATTATTTTTAGTAGCAAATGGTGACAACGAAACTCAGCAGGGTATTGCTTATCTGATGGAACTATACGGTTGTGATCCGAGGTTTTGTGATCGCGATTTGGAAAATCTGGATGATGACTTAATGTACAAGGTACTTTGGCTTCAATTTTGCTGAAAGTTTTACTAGGATCGCCGGAAAAAAGATAACCAAGCATTCCTCCCTCACTAGAGAAGGGCGCGTATCGACAAGTCAGAAAATTGCCGTTTATCTCTTTTATATATTCAGCCACAGCCCCATCAGAAATCAATACTTTTGCTTCTAAAGGCCAAATAATCCTCTCATTAGCCCTGAGAATGAATGCAATGTCATACTGTGGTGGTTGCGCTTGTGCTGATTGACTACTTTCAAATTCATAGACTTCATGTTGTACATCAAATGGCTCATCTCCGGTCATAACTCTACGAATTCTTAGCTCAAGAGATTGAGTGATGCTCCTTTCTATCTGCTCCTCTTCTCCATTAAAATTAATTTTTGATAGAACATCGATAACGAGTAGATCATAACCTTGCCAAACCAATTTTATGAGAACTGTGATAGCATCAAGATTCCATTCTCTAGCCAATCTAACAAAGTCATCTGGATTTTTCCACCTCTGTTCTAGAATAGTTCTACCTCTTCTACCCACTGTATGACTCCTGTATAACCTCAGATTCATTGTCAAACTTTGAACGCCACATCATAATATCTGCGGCAACTTCGTCAGCATCCCTTAAAGCCATAGAGCGAGTCCAGTAACGAATTTTGTCAGGTTTTATCAAATAAATAGTGGGGAGTTTTAACCCATTCAATTGAATGGAATCATAAACCCTCGCAACACGCTGATAAAAGATTCCACCATCTTCTGTAGCCCCTCTATCCAAGCACAACTGATTCAGATTTTCCAATTGTTCCAGTAAATTAGGAGAATCAATAGCCTTTATATGCACCCCTTCATAGTCTGGTCTATTAAGATGAATTGCAACTAAGCGGACAGGAAGACGAGTGCTAGTTTGCTCTTGAAATATGGTGGCGCAAACTTGTTTATCTTTTCCAAATCCTGCTTTGAGAACTCGCAAGAAATACTCGCAATATGCTGTAAGTTCTGGTTCAGTATTATTTTCCGACTGACCATTATCTCTACGACGAGTTCTTTGCCGTCCAGGAGAAGAACTGTCTCCTTTAAAATCTGGTAGGGTGTAATTAAATAGATCCTCAATCAGCACCCATTCACTATCTTTGAATAAAAAAGCTTGACGTATACTCTGATCTACCTCCTCAACATTTTTTATATTTTGCAATACTTCTACCTGGGATTGAGGTATTGGCACACGCAGTAAATCGTCTACATTAACTTCTGGAATATAAGAAGCAAAACGACCACTAGAAAGAAGTAGATAGTAGACTGCTAATTTACTATTGTATGCTAAACAGGCAGCACTTAGTTGCAAAAAATACTGCTCATCAATATGTATACTGACATAACTTTCAGAGCAGATGATTCCTTCATTAGTATCATTAGCTTCAATTATTACTGAACGAAATCTGCCGCTATTTTTTTGCCAACTTAGCTTTAAAATCATTTGTGGCAGTTGAAATGCAGCAAAGTTAGTGGAGTCTTTGGAGTGAGTACGTGAATCAGAATTTATAGGAAGTTCTTCAGCTTTTAGATAGAGAAGGCTTCTTTTGAGAAAGTTAGAAGATTTTAGAATTCGCTTGTTTTGGATCTCGCCTTGTAATTTTCTTTTATCACCTCTTACCACACCTTGGCGTGTTTTAGCAATGCCACTTTGTTTAAGTTTTTCAATACTTAATTCCTGGCTCAATCTCCTCATAAACGAAAGATCGCGTCTCCCTCCCCACATTAATCCTGTCCAAACTAAAGGATCTACTATTGCTTCATGTGGGTAGATCGTATTGATATCGTGTGGTTCTATGACTATGTGATAGTCATCCTCATTCGTCAGGACTGGTTTAGGACAGATATATATTAAAGGCTCACCATCAGGAAGCATCACTGACATTGTGATGATACAAGCCGGAGAGATCGCATTTTTGAATAACCCAAAACGCAAGGCAGATAAATTAACTATCTCCTCAACTTTAAATTCTGAAAAAAGCTTGGCTCGAAATTCTTTAGCAGTACCAATTTGATTAAAAATTAGAACACCAGCAGGCTGCATCATTGCAATCTGTCCACCCAGCTTCGTCAAAGCGGCAGCTTTTGGTAAAAAGAGTGGGCCAATATTACCGTAAGTTATCTTCCACTCATCTCCAGCCCAAGATTTAGCTGTTTGGGTGACAGTGTTTCTTCCCCATGGTGCATTCCCAACAACTAAATCATATTTAGCTGCATCAGCATCAGAGCGAAATCCTTCTTTATCCTCTTGAAAAAAATCAGCATTTATTAATTGATGTTCTCGTAATCTTGGGAAGTGGAATTCATTTTCCCAATAGTACAGAGGTTCAATCTTATCAAGCATAGTTAAATAGAGGCTGAAAGATGCTACTCTTACAGCTTGAGAATCTACATCAACACCAAATAAATTGTTTTCAAGTAAAGACCTCAAATCGCTGGGCTGAATTGTTCTATTCAGATGAGCTTGTTCCCATCGATAAATTAAACGCTGGAATGCTTTAACAAGAAAAATCCCTGAGCCACAGGCAGGATCAAGAATCTTGATATTCCATTCTTGACTATTCCACGAGAGAACACCATCAAGGATAAAATCAACTATGTGTTCTGGGGTGTAATGAATTCCTGTACCAGATTCTTTACTAACAAATTCTTCATAGATACTGCTAATAAAATCAAGAGGTATAACGTCAAAGCGATAGTATGGCCATAGACATCTCTGCCCTTTTTCCATTTCCAAGTCACCACGGACAAACTCTGCAAGTAAATTGAGATGCGCTTGTGTAACTTTCGCTTCTTCGATTTGCCATTCAGCGTCACGTTCTTCTTCTGTGGCTCCTTTACCTGGGAATAAATCACCATTGAACTTGCCGTTGAGCCAGCGAAAGAACTGATAAGTGTCTCTATGATTTATTAATATTTCAGGTAAATTAGAGTATTTAGCTGATAGTTCTCCCATCCTATACAAATTAGCAAGAAATTTTGCATCTAGAGCCGGATTACCCTGAGAATCTTTTCTATGGAAAAGAAATTGAATAAAAATAATCCTTGCTAATAAATCATGAATAGTATCGTAATCAAGTTCAAGTGCATTGAGTTGCTGTCGAACGCTTTTAAGGTTGCTAAGTAGCATTTGATCAGCAGCCTGGCTTCGTTGAAACCGTTGGCTATGTTCTTGAAAAAACTGGCCAGTTACTAAATCAGCCCAGTGTAAGCGCAAAGTTTCAGCAGCTTGTTCTGAAAGAGAAGACTGACTGAAAGATTCAAGCTCTCTCCGGGAAACTTCAACGACTGGATGAATGATCTCATATTCATCTGGTGGTTCTTCGTAACATGTCCAAATTCTTAATCGGTTAGGTTCCGTTGTAATTAATGATGGAGTACGAGAGAAGCTCCATGCGAGTTTATAAGTTTCTCTAAGAGTAGCCTCTGACACTTCCATCTCGAAATTACACACAATGGCAATGGGTGCTTCAGTTGAGTTACCTTCAGGATTTGCTGCTAGAACTCCTATTTGCACACCATGGCCATCTGGAAGTTTGCTTATAGTCCTTCCCAGTTTTTCTCTAGCCATCCGTGCATAAATACTCGGGCCAGCACCAATTGGCTCCAATATTTGTGTTGGAGTCGGCCAGTGAAGCTTCTCATGTGCTAGTTCAAGTAGTCCAGACTGTGGCATTCTATTCTTTAAGCTGCATTAGAGTATGATTTCATATTTCAACCACCACATTGTGATGAATTGATTCATTTTATTCAACAGTACAAAAGTATTAGTCACTGCTGCAACAATACTAAGTGCAGTTTTAAAAATTTTGATGAGGGTAATCACCTGCATCAAAAAAACACGCTCCAACACAAAAAAAGCCCCCGGTATTTCTACCAGGGGTGAAAGATATAATACCATTTCACTTGATGTTTGTCGGAGATGCCCCTGCTTGTACCTCTACTTAGATAACAGGTAGTCAGCGCAGTCTTCTCCTCCGGGGAAGCAAGCTATGCGTAGCGTCTCCGACAGGAGAAGGGCTGGAGTGTTTCTCAAATATTACACCAAAAGCAATCAGGTATAAAATTAGCCAACATTTGCCAAGAGTAATTCTCGTTTTTCTGATTTTTGTACTCTCACCTGAGAGTCATCATCAACATCGATAATCGCTGTGTCTCCATCTGTAATTTCACCAGACAGCATTGCTTCGGCGAGAGAATCTTCTAGGAGGCGCATAATTGCCCGACGTAATGGCCTAGCACCATAACTAGGGTTGTAGCCTTCTTGAATTACACGCTCTTTGAAGCGATCGCTAACTTCTAGGATAATTCCTCTTTCCGTCAAGCGGCTAGCAACATCACGGAGCATAATCTCAGCGATTTGCTTAACTTCATCCTTGGAAAGCTGGGTGAAGACGATAATCTCATCGAGACGGTTGAGGAACTCTGGACGGAAGTAAGCTTTCAATTCCTCATTTACCAAGGTGCGGATGCGGTTGTAACTAGCGTCGGCTTGAGTGTCGAAGTCAAAGCCTAAACCACTACCACCTTTTTCAATCACCTTGGAACCGATGTTAGAAGTCAAAATGATCAGCGTGTTCTTGAAGTCCACTTTCCGACCTTTGGCATCGGTAAGATGGCCGTCATCCAAGAGTTGCAGCAGCATATTGAATATATCGGGGTGAGCTTTTTCGATTTCGTCGAATAGCAGCACTGTATAAGGTTTCCGCCGCACAGCTTCCGTCAGCTGTCCGCCTTCGTCGTATCCCACATAACCAGGAGGCGAACCAATCAGCTTGGCGACGGTGTGGCTTTCCATGTATTCGGACATATCTAGCCGAATCATCGAGTCTTCCGAACCGAAGAAGTAGCCAGCTAGTGCCTTCGCCAATTCTGTTTTACCGACTCCAGTAGGGCCAGAGAAGATAAAGCTAGCAATGGGACGATTGGGATTTTTTAGTCCGACGCGGGCGCGACGGATACCGCGAGATACAGCCGAGACTGCTTGCTCTTGTCCGATGAGTCGTTGATGCAGAGTGTCTTCCAGGTGCAGGAGCAACTCTGACTCAGATTCAGTTAGTTTGTTAACTGGTACGCCAGTCCAAGAGGCAACGATTTGGGCGATGTCTTCTTCGTCAACTACATTAGAGTTGACAGGTTGACCATTTTGTGCAAACGTTGCTTGCAGTTGTTCTGCAAGTTCTAATTCTTGGTCGCGCAGGCTTCCAGCTTTGTCAAAATCTTGGACTCTGACTGCTGCTTCTTTAGATTTGGTAACGCCAGCGAGTTCCCGCTTAAGTTCTTTATTCGGAGAACTTTGAGAGTTCCGCAGATGAACGCGAGAACCTGCTTCATCAATCAAGTCTATTGCCTTATCGGGCAAGAAGCGATCGCTAATATAGCGGTCTGATAATTCTGCTGCTGCTAGAAGTGCCGCATCCGAAATTGTGACTTTGTGGTGTTGTTCATAAGCACCGCGTAAACCGTAGAGAATTTGTACGGTTTCCTCTACTGAGGGTTCCCCAACCATAATCGGTTGGAAACGACGCTCTAGGGCGGCATCGCGCTCGATATGCTTACGATATTCATCGATGGTAGTTGCGCCGATGCACTGGAGTTCGCCTCGTGCTAAGGCAGGTTTGAGGATGTTCGCTGCATCCAAGCCACCTTCTGTACCACCAGCGCCAACCAAGGTGTGAATTTCGTCAATCACCAGGATGATATTGCCTACAGTGCGGACTTCTTCCACGACTTTTTTGATGCGTTCTTCAAAATCGCCACGGAAGCGAGTTCCAGCTACCAATGACCCCATATCGAGGCTGATAACTTGTTTGCCTTGTAAGCTTTCGGGAACATCCTGGTTGATAATACGTTGAGCTAGACCTTCTGCGATCGCAGTTTTACCAACTCCTGGTTCTCCAATCAACACTGGGTTATTCTTAGTGCGGCGACCGAGGATTTGGATAGCACGCTCAATTTCCTTCTGGCGACCAACTACGGGGTCGAGTCTGCCTTCTTGTGCTAATTTGGTCAAATTCCTGCCAAACTCTTCCATAGTTAGCGGTTGCGTGCGCTTTTGATTACCACTACCAGCGAAAGCCGGTGCATTTTCACCCAAACGGCGAACGATGGCACTGCGGACACTCTTGAAGTCAACCCCTAGATTTTGCAGTACTTTGGCGGCGACACCTTCACCAGCCTCGGTCAATCCCAAGAGTAAATGTTCAGTGTTAATGTAATTCTGTCCCAGACTATGAGCTTCTTTAAACGATTGCTCGAAGAGGCTTTTCACCTTCGGGGTAAAAGGAATTTCTGGTGGTACAAAGCCAGAACCTCTACCAATAATTTTTTCTACCTCACGGCGTGCGTCTTTGAGGGTAACGCCTAATTCGGCCAGCACTTTAGCAGCAACCCCAGTTCCTTCTCCCATCAAACCCAGGAGAATTTGTTCTGTTCCTACAAAGTTATGTCCCAGGCGACGTGCTTCCTCCTGAGCTAGCATAATTACTCTAATTGCTTCGGAAGTGAAGTGTTCAAACATAGCGGGTTCTTGCTCCCTAGCTGCTTGGACTTTGGGTGAGATAAAATTCACCCTCATCTAAAGTTTTTTGTATTTTCTTAAGGACTAATGTAACTTTATTTAAAGTTAGGTGGCAGTGGTGAGAGCCGTAAGACCTCAGGTGTAGTTGCCGTCTAGTATGAGTGAGGAGTTAGGAGTTAGGAGTGATGAGTTCGGACTGAATGAGTAGGTAAGGAGTTATCAATTTTACAATTAATTTTTCAGTGCAGAAGATAATTTTCTTTTGCCTTTTCTGCTCCTCTGCTCTCGGCTAAACTTAAAACTCAGGACTCAGCAATGTTAACTCTTTACTCACGATGACTGATGCACCCGCAGGGAAAGACCAACAACATCCTCTTTATAATCGCGATCGCCCTGTTATTGATATTTTACTCCTTCAAGAGGCGACAGACTATAACTTAGCAGAATTGGCTCGACTGCGAATGCGTTATCAAGGGTTTCCAGGCGCGAGAGATATCCAAAAAGACCTAGATAAAGTCTTGCAGCAGTGGGGTTTGACCGAAGCCGAGCTTTATGAGAAAACTCGCAAAATTCACGATTTGGGGGGAATTTACAAAAGTCGCGGTAAGAAAGAGGAACAGGATTGGAATTAGTTATGGGGCATTGGGCAATTCAATGCAAGGATTTTGCGTTCGCGTAGCGTGTCGGAGACAAAAGTTGCGTGCGGGGGTTCCCCCCGTTGAGCAAACTTTTCAAGACAGATTTTAGATTTTGGATTAAATTTCAATTCTTTAATCTAAAATTCTTACTCCCCCACTCCCCACTCCCCACTCCCCACTCCCCTTTATTTGCTCAAACATCTACAATTAGCCTTGCTTTTCTCAAAAAGAATTGGAGTATAGTTTCTTGTTTAGAAATAATATCGGCTCTGCCTTCCATTCCCATTTGAATAGAACATTGTCTGTCTCCTCGACCTAAAGACAGGCTTTGAGGTTCAATTGTTACCTCATAGAAGGCAGCACCTTTGGGAGTAGTTGCAGTAGCACCTGTAGCAGCACCATTATTCGCTGGTGGAAAAAATGCATCTGGAGAAATTGATTTAACTTTACCTTTGAGAGTACCGTAATCGGGATAAGGACAAGCAGAAACTCGCATTTGCACGTTTTGTCCTGCCTTCAACTTGCTTTTATCCTCAGTTCCTACCACTGCCTTAATCACCAAGGGGGCAGAAGTAGGAACAATTTGGGCAATTTCATCTCCAGGGCGCAATGTTTGGCCGGGGTTACGTAGGTTTAGCTTGGAAATCACACCGTCTGCTGTGGCAGAAATGATCGTCTCCTTAAGCTCGGTATTCACTTGTTTAAGTTCGCGGCCATCATGCTCGAACTGTTTTTGCGTTTCAATCCGTTGCTGAATAAGCGCGTTGCGTTCTTTGTCTAATGTGGCGATGGTAGCTTCTCCCGTTGCTTTTTCTTGAGCAATGCGTTCTTGGGCGATCGCAATTTCTGCCGAAGTTGGATTCAGGGCAGTTTGTAAGCTTTGCAATTTGGCTTTGGCAGCCTCAAGTACTTGTTCTTGCTGGCGAACAGCTAGTTGTGCTTCCTCGAATTGATCTTGTGACAAAGCTCCAATTTTGGCTACGCTCTCATATCGGTTTCGCTTTGTCTGGGCTGCTGTTAAGCCAGCAGTTGCAGCTCTGACGTTTGCAAAGGCTTCATGGACATCACTAACAGTAGTAATTTGCTTGTCTCGATAGCCCCGCTTGCGACTGCTCAATTCTGCTTCAGCCCCCGCAACCGCACGCTTACTGCTGTCAGTTTGGGCTAGAATTTGGTTATTAACAGCATGAATCTGAGCGTTGATTTGCACCAGTTGTAATTTTGTTTGCCCAATGCTACTTTCTAGTTGGCTCTTTTTGGTTTGCAGGCGGGAGTCGTCAATAGTAGCGATCGCATCTCCTGTTTTAACAACCTGATTCTCTTTCACAAAAATCCGCATAACTGGGCCTTCCGTAGCAGCCTGAACCAGCCGCAACTCGCCAGCCGGACGCAGACTTGCCTGTGCTTGAACGGTGACTTTGTATTCAGCTACAGAGGCGACGGCAACTGCTATTGTCACACTAACCAATGCGATCGCGCCGCCAATAGTAGTCCAACTACCAAGTGGTGGCAGAAAATCACTTTCTTCAACTTGGGGCAGCACGGCAGAATTAGATTGACTAACCATAACAAGTACCTAAACAGAATTAATTACGAATTACGAATTACGTAGCTTGCTTCTCGCCTTCTCTACGTTCGCGTAGCGTGTCGCAGACAGACGCTACGCGAATGGCGAGTATTAGGAATTAGTCAACTGATGGTGACATATTTGCCATTAGCAGAAGAGCCGGAATTCACTAGTAAACTAGGAGTTGATGGCCGAACATTCTCTAGGAAGTCCAAGTGATTGCCAGCAATTTGGCGCAATTCTTCTGGAGAACCTTGGATTTGCAAACGTCCTTTCTCTAGTAATACAATCCAATCGGCTCGCCCAATGACTCTGGGACGGTGACTAATTAAAATTGTGGTTTTGCCTTGGCGATGGGCAAGCAGTCGATCTAGTACTTCAACTTCACTGGCCGGATCGAGAGCGCCAGTAGATTCATCTAAAATCAGTATTGGCGGGTTAGTAATTATCGCTCTGGCGATCGCTAATCTCTGCCGTTGTCCACCAGAAAGATTCGCTCCAAATTCTCCCAAGACAGTATGATACTTGTCAGGTAATTCGCTAATAAATTCATCAGCTCCTGCAATCTGGCAAGCTGTGACAATTTCTTCAAAAGTCACGTCAGGATAGCTAAAGTGGAAGTTATCAAAGATTGAGCGACTCCAGAAGTGCGGGTCTTGCGGTACTAAGACTACCTGCTGTCGCAGGCATTCTAAAGATAAGTCTTGTTTGTTATAGATGCCATAACGGATATTGCCTGACTGGAGGGAATATAAACCAGCAATCAGTTTGGCTAGGCTACTTTTACCACAACCAGATTTACCAATTAAAGCAATCACTTTACCACCAGGGATAGTCAACGAAAAATCTTGCAACAGGTCAACTCTACCAGCATGGTGAAAGTTAACTTTAGTGCAGATAATATTTGCATCAGTAGGAATTTTTGCCCAAGGCTTTTTCTCTTCATTCGAGTCTTCTGCGGTAGCGTCAATCACTTCTGACATCCGTTGGATGACAATTTGGGCAGTAATAAACTCATCAGCTAACCCTATTAGTGAAGTTAAGAAACCGAGAAAGTTGCCACTCATGCCGTTAAAGGCTAGTAGCTGACCAATAGATAATGTGTGATTAATTACTAAATAACTGCCTAACCAGAGTAAAGCTATATTAGTTATAGTTGAAAGAATATTAGTGAATGTGCTGCTGTATAGCTCCAACTTCATCGTACTCCAGCCTAAGTTAGCGAGGCGACCATAATTGGTTTGATATTCTTGCCAAGCTTGCGGAGTTGCTTGGGTCGTTTTGAGTACTTGGACGCCGCGAAAGGTTTCCACCAAAAAGCCTTGGTTTTCAGTGCCTAAAACGATCATCTTACGAGTTTTCTGGCGTAAGGCGGGTAGGAAAAGCAGGTTAACTAAGGTGACGACGATAAAGGCCAATACCGAAGCCAGAGTCAGTTGCCAACTCAAAAACACCATAAAGCCCAAGGAAACTACAGCAATAAAAAATTGGCTGGGTAAACCAAGAACAATCTGCGAAACTAAGTTATTGATCGCATGAATATCGGCAATTCGGCTGACGACTTCCCCACTACGATGTCCTTCAAAGTAAGATAAGGGCAAGTGTAAAAGTTTTCGACCGTAGTCCAGCAGCAGTCCTAATTGCAACCTTTGACCGAAGTGACCGATCAGGTGAGACTGTACCAAACCAATTGCACTTTTAAATAAGTTTATGGCAATTACCCCAAGTGCCACGGTAGTTAATAGTTGAGTATCTCCCCGCACTAGCACATCATCGGTGAGGAGTTGCATCATCAAAGGATAGGCTAGAGACAAAAGTCCGATGACAATATTGATGGCGATCGCCTGGCCCAGGAGGAAGCGATAAGGCCAAACACGCACCAGATAGCGTCCAAAGCCAGTCATTTTGTCATCCGCCTGCTCATAAAAACGGGTGTCGTCTGGCACCAATAGCAGCATAACCCCATTGCTCCAACCCTCAACTAATTCCTTACGGCTGAGGTAGCGGATACCAAACCCAGGATCGGATATTACATATTTTTTACCCTTTTGCCCGTATAAAACTACCCAGTGATAGCCTTTCCAATGTATAATTGCGGGCATTGGAGCTTTATCTAAACTGTCGATCAGTTGAGGAGAAGCTTTGACTTGGCGAACATTAAATCCCAAAGCTTCTGCACCCCGATTCAAACCAAGTAGGGTAGTCCCTCGCGATCCCGTGCCTACCGCTTCTCGTACCCGGCTCAGAGTCAAAGTGCGTCCGTAATGTTTGGCAACAGTTGCAAGGGAAGCAGCGCCACAATCTTCTTCACTGTGTTGCAATATGCTTTGGTATTTCATTGTTTAATGATTAAAATTAGTAAACAGGGAACTGTTGTTACTCAAACGTACTAATTCCTGAAGAAATTAAAACTATTCTTGTTTAAATCCCTACCTATTCACTTATCAGTTAATCCTGATAAGTGAATAGTGCCAAGACTGCCTCAAAAATTCATCCTTTGAGGCAGTTTTGCTATCTAGACAAAATGCCTAGAAAAGTTGCAGAAAATCTAACTCTACGATAGATGGGAGAAAGATGAGATTGTGTGGTAGTTAAAGTAGATTGGGTTATGCAGAGCGTAATCCAACCTACTTTAACTACTGCAAAAATGAGATTTAGTTGTTGGTAATTCCAAAAGATAATGTCAGGTCGTCATTATCTAATGTTTGCTTTTGCTGAGGAGATGACATCATTATATACCCCTCCATTTAATTTTGAAAGGTCAGAATATTCTCCTGGCCCCAAAATTATACCTGAACCACTATAGTTAGCATCTGACCAAAACGTCCATTGA
The DNA here is from genome assembly GCF_017114985.1 of Nostoc sp. JL33. Classification (GTDB taxonomy): domain Bacteria; phylum Cyanobacteriota; class Cyanobacteriia; order Cyanobacteriales; family Nostocaceae; genus Nostoc. The sequence continues at coordinate 62,160 of NZ_JABXKP010000076.1, forward strand.
CCAGAATAGACTTTAATCGATGATATTCTATCGTTAAAAACATTGGGGTCGAACAAAGAGACGTCATAATCAAAAATAGTTGAAGGAGTTCCTGAGAAATTTGCATCAGTAAATACTTGCGCTGAAGCACCACCACTAACAGTAGCAGCTGCTTCATGGTCAAGGTCTTGCACCAATTCGATGCTATAGAGGTCTTGGGTTTGGTTGTTGATGTTAGACATTGTTTTTGTCCTTAGTTAATTGAATCTGTGCGGCGATCGCGTTTTAGGTGTTCGCTTTTACTGCACCCTTTTACAATAGATAAATTTAATTAGACGCGCATCGTCAAGTTAGGAAATTGACTTTCCAATTCTGGAAAGTCAATTTCCGAAGATAACTAAAACTTCCAGGACTTACGCACTCAGATCCCCCAACCCCCTTAAAAAGCTCTAGAAATCCCCCCTTTTTAAGGCTACGGTGTACAGATAAGTCATCGAATTACCCAAAACAAAAACCTCACCCTGTCCTATCGGACATCCCTCTCCTTAATAAGGAGAGGGACAGCTTTTGCATAGCAAAATCAGGGTGAGGTTTTGATTTGTGGGTTGTAGAGTTTCAGCCTTCAGTGCGTAAGTCCTAACTTCTTAGGAACCTGAGCAGGTAAATAATTGTGACCAAAAACCGTGAGGAGGGACAGTAGGAGGCAGTGAGAATCACCTCACCATTAGCTCCGTACATCCATCCCTGAGCTTCAATCAAGCTATAGATATTGCCATTTACGTTTATTTGTGCCATTTTATATAAAATCAAAAAGTAGGAGCGAAAACGACCTCGCCCCTACAAACTGAATGCGAGAAAAGGATGTTACTCAGCTAAAACCTTATGTGAGAGCATTCTTTTCTGGTTTAGGTTTTTCATGATTCTAGTCTGCGGTATGAAATAGAACCGAGCTACTATGCAGGTCTGACAGACTCGATGTCGTTGTTAGCATCGGCTGAATAGCCCTTGAAGTTACCTTTGCTGTATGGTGGTAGATAGTATCTATCACCTGTGTAATACTTACCAGTGTAGGCATACCAACCTTTGTTACCCGTATTCTCATACCAAGATGCTGTATTGTCATACTTGCCTAAATCTGTGTATCCTTTTGCGAGACCTATAGCGGTTCCTGCTTGAGTACAATACAGTATGGGATGATGGAGTATATTAACG
>NZ_JABXKP010000090.1:0-117817 GCF_017114985.1 Nostoc sp. JL33
ACATTTTGGCAGTTTTTGACCCCTCTTTTTTCAATCTTGGTGAGAAATCCGGGTAAAGATAGTGATTATCCGAGGTAGAGATATGGTATTAGTACGTTTGAACCCCTGGCAAGAATTTAACGCAATACAACGCCAAATCAATCGCTTATTTGATGAAGATATGCCAACTGCATTTTTGGATAGAGGTTTATCTAGAGTTCCCTCTGCTGAGTTAAAAGAAACTGAAGATGCAATTCATCTGAAGGTCGAACTTCCGGGAATTGAAGCTAAAGACTTAGATTTGCAAGTTACAGAAAAAGCTGTATACCTGAGTGGTGAGCGGAAGTCTGAAGCGAAATCTGAAGAGAAGGGTGTAATCAAAAGCGAATTCCACTATGGTAAATTCCAACGTGTAATTCCTTTACCTGCTCGGATTCAAAATACCAACGTCACGGCAGATTATAAAGATGGCATCTTAAACCTGACGCTACCCAAAGCTGAAGAAGAAAAGAATAAAGTTGTCAAAGTTAATCTAGCATCAGCTGGCTAATTCCAGGTTTATAGCGGTTCTCGCTTGAGTAGGTACTGAACCCCACCCCCAACCCCCTCCCCGCAAGCGAGGAGGGGACTATGATGTACCTCATATGATTAGGAAACGCTTTATATCTGCTAGCTATCTATTAAACTAAATAAAAAGCGCTCCCTTTTGGAGAGCGCTTTTTAGCGTGAATTACTCAGCCTATACAGATTTATTAGGAAAGTGCAAAATTTTCAATCTTGTAGAGTATGTTATTGCGTAGGATAACGCACCATTTCAGATTTTAGGTACGCTGGGACGAATGTCCTAACGCATCCTACAAAACTTGCTCTTGATTAAATCCACATTTCTTAGTTAAGCATTAAGCGCATCTTCTTGATTGGTTTCGATAACACAGTCAGAAGTCGCATAGGCAACGCAGGTGAGAACCCACCCCGCGTCAATTTGATCGTCGTCTAAGAAATTCTGATCATCTTGGTTAACTGTACCTGAAATCAGCTTCCCGGTGCAGGTAGAGCAAGAACCAGCATTACAGGAATAGGGCAAGTCCAGATTATATTCCTCGTTAGCGATCTCTAGGATGTATTCATCATCAGGGACTTCAATTGTTTTTTCACCATTTGGAGTACGTAATGTGACGTTGTAAGTTGCCATGTAACAGTCCCTAGTTAAGATAAACTCTATTTCCGATACTACGGGTTTATGTGCAGCTAGTCTAGAGTTGATTACTCTACATCACCAAGCGCTGAGTGTGAACTGGAACTGAGAGTAAAAAATTCTGCGATCGCATCACCAAATCCCTCAAATGAACTATAATCCGCAGATACGATTGAGACATTCATCCCCAACTTTTGGGCGTTCGCAGCTGTATAAGGGCCAAAACATGCAATAATACAGCGTTCATAATCGCTTTCGGAGTTGACCATTGTCAAAAAGCTTTCTACTTCCGCCGTGCTACTAAAGGCAATTACATCGATTATTCCTTGACGAACTAGATTTAATTCAATACTGTAGATACTTGTGTTTAAACCCTGTGTAATATATGTGGGTACGCGAGTTACTTCTATACCCAATTGCTGCAAATCTGTAATTAAATTGGGTACAACATCAGGTTCAGGTAAACCCACAACTTCTGGAGCCGGGATCAGCACTTTTTTATCGTGAATTTGCGGAAGTTTCGCTAATTCAGCCACAATTCCGGCTGGGCTAGATTCTGTTGGGATTAAATCCACTTTGCCACAAAAAGACATTAAGGTTTCTGCGTCTTTCCCTAAAGCACATAAGTGACATTTTTCTACCACAGATATAGGAATATCCAAATCATTCATCCGGTGAAAAAATGCAGTGATGCCATTTCTACTGGTGAAGAGAATCCAATCAAATTCGTATATATGGACTAGAGCAGTATCTAACTTAGTGTAGTTTGATAAATAGCAGGTTTCGATAGTAGGCATGAAAATAGGTAAGCCACCTTGTTTGATGATTTGTTCGGATAACCTATAAGCATAATTTCTCGGTGCTGTGACTAAAATTCTCTTGCCATATAGAGGTAATTCTCTAGATGGAGTGAGCAAGTTGATTTCTCTTGATTGAGTGTACATTTGTTTATCTGCCATTTCATTGCTATTCCAGCTTAGAATGCAATACGCTCGGTGTTCGTAATATTTTCTCCCCGTTATCTACATTTTTGTAACAGTCAAAGTGTCGTGCTAACCAATATCCCGCCCAGAACTTAAGTTCTAGGCTAATAGCTCAAGTCCACTCAAGTGGACTGAAATTTTTCCTTTCACCAAGGATAGCCATTTACATCGCTTGAAATGTTATCTTTAGTCCTCTTGACAGGACTTTAGCTATTAGCCTCGAAATTTATTCCAAGGCGGGATGGCAACGAAGCAAAAAATTTATAAAGATGTTGCTAATGACTTTTGACAGACAATCAAAAGCTAACAAGCCTTAAGAGACTTCCAAACAAAAAAATACCCCACAAGATTGGATAATTTATTTGTTGTCAGTCCCTAACCCAAACGTATTGCACAAAATTATTCATATCTTGATTCAGCAACGCCAAAAAGCTGATGTAAATCCTAGCCATTTTTCTAGGATGAATTCTGCCCATTTTTCCGATGTCATCTGTATTGATAAAACGGCACGATATGAATATCTAAGAACGTTTGCAGAAAAATCTTATGTCTTCATTACTGGCTTTATCCAACAGTTTAGCTGACACCGTAGAAGAAGCTGGAAGTGCTGTGGTTGCAGTGAATGCAGGTACTCGTGTTTCCCCAACTGGCATTCACTGGCGTAATGGCATTATTGTTACCTCTGATGAGTCGCTTCAACGCTATGACGACATCACCATCACTCTCTCAAATGGTAGCACTGCACCAGTAACACTCATCGGTCATGACTCTAGCACGGATATTGCTGTTTTTAAACTAGAAAATGTAGAAATACCTGTGGCAAAAGTTGGCGATGCCAAAACGCTGAAAGTCGGTCATCTGGTTTTAGGACTGGCAAGAGGTAGCGAAGGTGATTTAAGGGCGGCGATGGGTGCGGTGAGTGTGGTTAGCGGTGCTTGGCGGAGTATGAGTGGCGGGAATATTGACCAGTTCATTCGCCCAGACATCACCCTTTACTCTGGTTTTGCAGGTGGGCCCCTGGTGGATGCTGCTGGTTTTGTGGTAGGCATGAATACATCGGGACGGCGTGGTACTGCTTTGACTATTCCTACTGCTACAGTCGATCGCGTGGTTGATCAATTAGTAGCAAAAGGACGCATTTCTAAAGGCTACTTGGGTGTGGGAATGCAACCTGTACGTTTACCAAATAACCTGAAAACTGCTCTCAATTTAACTTCTGCAACTGGGGTAATTGTCGTTAATGTTGAGGCTTCGGGGCCGGCTGAGAATGCAGGGGTGCTGCTTGGCGACGTTTTGGTAAGGTTCGATGGCGTAACTGTAGGCGATACAGGTGATGTACTGGCGCTACTCAATAGTAGCGATCGCATTGGTAAAACTGTCAACCTGCAAGTTGTCCGGGGTGGAGTGTTAATTGAGTTAGCGATCGCAGTTGGCGAAAGACCTTTTTAATTCGTAATACTCGCCATTCGCGTAGCGTCTCGTAGAGAAGGCGAGAAGCAAGCTACGTAATTCGTAATTCGTAATTCGTAATTTGGAACTTCGAGATTGGAACTCGCAACTCCGAGATCAGAACTCGGAACTTCAAGATCAGAACTCCGAACTTCGAGATTAGAACTCCGAACTTCGAGATTGAAACATTGTCAGCCAACAGATTCTACTTTGACGTGCGGAAAAATTGTATAACATGGCAAACACAACATTAACTAACATCGCTGCTGAATTGACAGAGGTAGCTGCTAAACTACGCCTACGCACTGTCAAAGTGAAAAGCGGCTCTCTGGGAGTCGGTTCTGGTGTAATTTGGCAATCTGACGGACTAATTATCACTAATGCTCATGTGGCAACCAGCAACCGCGCAACTGTGGAATTGGCTGACGGAAGGGTATTTGATGCAGTGCGTACACAATTTGATCCCCAGCAGGATTTAGCCGCCCTGAAAATTGTCGCCACTGATTTAACTGCTGCAACCATTGGCAATTCCGAGGGGTTACGAGTCGGTGAATTAGTCTTGGCGGTGGGTAATCCGTTTGCTGAGAGTGGTGCTGTGACAACTGGAATTATCTATGCAAATAATCCACGCGCTGTTATGGCTGATTTGCAGTTATATCCTGGAAATTCTGGAGGGCCACTTGCCGATTGTCAAGGCCGAGTCGTGGGAATTAACACCATGATTGTTAATGGTTTGGCTGTGGCAGTTCCCAGCAGTATAGTTGAGCGCTTTTTACAAGTAAGTAGTCGTCCGCAACTGGGAGTTACACTGCAACCTGTGCTTTTAGGTAGACGTAGCTTGGGTTTATTGGTGTTGTCAATTTTACCTGGCAGTGCGGCCCAAACTGCTGGTGTGCAAATCGGCGATGTTTTAATTGGAGTTTCGGGGCGATTATTCACTAGCATGAATGATTTAACTAAATACCTGCATGACAGTAAAGGATCTGTGCCGCTACAACTCCTACGCGGTGGGCAGCAATTCGTGATTTATGTTGTCGTGCAGTCTGGGAAAACTGCTGTGGAGGCGAGATGATCCGGGTGATGGTAGTTGCGACTTCCCCTGTAGTGCGGGCAGGGTTATCAGCTGTGGTAACTACCAATCCTCGGCTGACAGTTGTGGGGAGTGCATCCGATTTGGATGTATTAGCAAGGGAAGTTGGGCAATTAGAACCAGATGTGGTGCTGGTAGATTTGAGCAGCAATCTTCAACAATCGGTGTGGGAAAAATTGCTGCTTATTCAAGAGGAACAATACCCATTAGGAATGATCGTGATTGTTGAGGAACTCGACAGCATCGATTTAGAGACGGCATTACATTCTGGTATGCGGGGGATATTGCCCAGTACTAGCACAGAGTCAGAAATTGTTGCTGCTGTGGAGGCGATCGCTTTTGGTTTGGTGGTACTGCACCCGGATGCTATAGAATTACTATCTATCCGCGAAAAAGTGGTAACAAATCCTGTACAAACCTTGACACCACGGGAGATAGAGGTTTTAGATATGCTTGGTTCTGGGTTGGGGAATAAAGCGATCGCTAAACGTTTGCATATTTCTGAGCATACCGTCAAATTTCATCTCTCATCCATTTTTCAAAAGCTTAGTGTCTCCAGCCGTACCGAGGCTGTTGCTGTGGGTGTGCGACTAGGTTTGATTATGCTGTGATTTGTAGTCATTATCATAGGACTTACGCACTTCCAACAAATAAATTACCACTACTTGTGGGGTGGGCATCTTGCCCGCCTTTCTATACGGGCGCTCATGTTGCCCACCCCACAAGAAGTAGTTGAGTATTTTTTTATTTGGAAGTCCCTTACGCACTCAGATCCCCGAACCCTGCTTAAATATGAACATTTTAATGCTATCTTCCACTTTTCCCTACCCACCAACGCGCGGGGGAACCCAAGTCAGGACATTTAATTTACTTAAATATCTGAGTCAACGCCATACTGTCACCCTCGCAACTCAACGCGAGAGCGATGTTACAGACGCAGAATTAGCAGGATTACGCGATTACGTGGATCATCTAGCCGTTTTTGAACGTCCGCCAGATTCTCAAACCACCGGAATATTCAAGAAAATACAGCGATTTGGTAAATTTTTGCAGCAGGGAACACCACCAAGCGTACTCAACCGCTACTCAGTTGAGATGCAAACGTGGGTTGATAACTGGGTGGAAGCGGGGAAATGTGATGTGATTACCTGCGAACATAGCGTCAATGAAATTTATGTACAATCGGATTTCCAGAAACAGCTAAAAACCATAGTTAATGTTCATAGTTCCGTTTACGCTACCTGTCGGAACCAACTAGCAACGGGCATTTCCGAAAATTCCCTCCGAGACAAAATTAATCTGCCACTTTTGCGTCGTTATGAGCAAAACTACTGTGCTAAATTTTCGGCAATTGTCGCCACAACAGAAGAAGATAAAATTCAACTACAAGAGTTTAACCCGAATAGTGAAATTACAGTTATTCCCAATGGTGTAGATTTAGTTTCTTTCCCCAACCGGATTACCGATCCAGGTGGACATCGCTTAATTTTCATCGGTGCAATGGATAATTTAGCAAACATTGATGCTGTCTGCTTTTTCAGCAACGAAGTTTTGCCAGAAATCCAAAAATTGTATCCTGATACAACTTTCGATATTGTCGGTTCTCATCCGGTACCAGCAGTTTTAGCACTTGATCAAAAACCAGGAATTAATGTGATTGGGCGTGTGCCTTCGATGGTAGAATATTTACATCAAGCCACCATCTGCGTTGTACCCATGCGAACTGGGTTTGGCATTAAAAATAAAACTTTAGAGGCAATGGCAGCTGGTATACCTGTAGTAGCGAGCGATCGCGGCTTAGAAGGATTAGCCGTAGATGGTGCTAGTCATACACTACGGGCATTACGAGCCAATAAATCGGCAGAGTACGTCACCGCTATTAGTCAACTATTTGATCATCCACATCTGCGTTCAGAATTGTCTCACAACGGCAGACAACTGGTAGAAACAGAATTCACTTGGGATATTGCTGGTAAAAGCTATGAACAAGTTTGTCTAATTCGTAATTAGTACACACTTAACAATTCACGCATTCACGCATTCACGCATTCTTGCATTAAAGACATTTTGCCTACGGCACGCTATTCGCGAACAGACTCTTATTTAAACCCCGACTGGAACTGAGCTTTGTCCCAACCATTACACGCTGCTTCGCAACGTGTAATGGTTGGGGTCTTAAACCCTTTAATTTACGATAAAAATGCTTGATCTAATAAAGATCCCACTTTATTTCTAATTGTTCTTTATTGTCGGTGTGGGATAAATATGTGTAGAAACGTTGCATTGCAACGTTTCTACATCGGTAGTGCAATTATCTTATTCTTATGGTAGTGGTTTTTAGTTAGCTCGTGAAGAAGCACGTCAATTATTCTCAAACCTAGTCGAATACCCTAACACAAGTAATTTCTTATGCTTACGCTTATTCTTATTCTTGAGGATAATCAAATAATTCTCAACATAGCGAAAAGCAGATGCACAGTCGTAATCAGCAATGGCTATAGCTTGCAAAAAAACCTTTGGGGGTATTTCAAACCCTAAAAATTTTTCTATTAAAATTAACAAATCTTCATCTGTGGCAGGGAAAGTAGTTGTTTCTGTCCCTTCTGAATCATGAAATGTACCTTCAATTAACGCTTTGTACATTTTGTACCTCCCCAAAAGCATAAGATGCAAAGCCTGTGATAAAGTTTAGCTGCTGATCACGAGTTTGTAAGTTAACGGGAAGTTCAGTACCAGAACATCCGATCTCACGTAAAATTTCCAAACAATAAGTACTGAGTTGAGTGTATGGAGCTTGCTCCAATTCTTGAGCTACTTCTAGAGCCATCTCTAGATTGACTTGGATAACCGTCTTTACAGGGTTGGTCATAAACACGCCCTAATAAACTGGATGCTCTAAGTCTTGATCACAAGCACAAATAGCGTAACAGTGTTTTTGCGGAATTTATGAAGAAGGTAAATTAAAATATCAGCGCATTTGCGGTAACATATCCTAAGTTATGCTCTCTTAGACTGAGAGCTAGGTAATTTTGATCTAACTGCGAGCGATCGCTTTAATACGTATATATATTTTACATTGCAATAAATTATACAAAACAATTGCCAATACATTCCCTATTTTGTACCCTCACAACTTGCTTGTTTATCTTAGGTGTAAGTAAGTGGGCGTGAATAATTAAAGGTTTGTAGTAAGCGGCTTTAGCCTAAAATCACAAATTTTTTCAACTCTCACCAGCTAGCCATCAAAAAGTTTTTGCAACACAACCATTGAACACGACAGTTGCTTCAACTCTTAGAGTGAGAGTAATGCATTGCCTTATCCTGGGGGGAGCATCCCAAATATGTCAGTTATATCAACACCCAGGTTATGAATTGTGATTGCGATCGCAACCTAGTGGAGTAAAGCAATCCCATATCTTGCGATCGCAACTTTTAGAGACGCACTCGCGTTCACTACGCTGTCGCTTCGCAGCCTACGGGAAGGCTTAAGGCAACGCAATGACAAACATGTTCTTGCTTGCATTGCGATGCTCCCCATCTTGGGTGTTGAATTATTGCATTTTGATGATATTATTCTAAAAAAGTAAATTAAGCAGTAAGCCTTGTGGCATTTATGACAAATCAATTATCTAAGTTATTTGTGAAATATTTACCAGCAATTACAGCGATAATAACGGTTCTTCCATTACCAGTTAAAGCAGCTACATTTTTAGTAACTGAACGCGCTGACTTAGGAGGCAATGATCAACTTGATTGGGGAAGTTTAGGTAAAGTATTCAATCCCTCTGCTCCTAATTTTTCGGCTTTTTTACCTAACTCTTTTTTAGCAACATCGCCAGGTGGTTTAGGGTTGGATATAAATATAGCTCCAACTAATAATCCTCAGATTACTTCACCGTTTATCTTTCAAACTTTACCTTCACCTGGCATTCGGACTAACTTCGCTAAAGGAGATTTTGTTCTCTTCGGAGGTATAGACCCAGCAGGTTTTATCCCTCTTCCTGCTGGTACTGCTGATCCTGGTACTAAGGGGAACGGCGGGCCTTTGACCATTAGTTTTGCCCAGCCTGTTTTTGGCGCTGGTACTCAGATAGCTGTAGACATTAGTAATTTAAAAGTTGAAACTTTTCTCACCGCTTTTGATAACGTCAATAACCTGTTGGGTAGTTTCTCAGTTCTAAGTACTTCGTCACTAGCATTAGATAATTCGGCAGTGTTCTTGGGGATTCGTAGTGACACTCCAAACATCTCACGACTCGTTTTTAGCAGTTCTGCTCCACAATACGGCTTGGCCATTAATCAGGTAAGCATTATTGCAGTTCCCGAACCAACTTATACTTTGGCGATATTAGCTTTTGGTGTTTCAGGTGCTATTTTGAAAATACGCCAACGCACTTAATAAGTTAGAGGTTTCAGACATACTGAAACTTCTGTAAGTACGGAAGTTGCATATAATTGTTGTCTTTCCCCAAATTAAGATCAATGTCATACAAAGAATTAGAAAATATCATCGACGCTAAGATAAAAAAAGCTATACGGAAGCACGAGATCATAGTTGCTTTCATGAGTAGTATTATTGGCTTGATTTTTATAGTAGGTTTGTTCCACGCTATTTTGCTGAACCACACTCAAATTCAAGCATTTTGCTTAAAGTGATTACTGCTTGCATTCAATGGGTTTTTATTATAAAGTTTTTCCTGATGTTCATAAAACTAATCAAAATTACACATATTTTTTATAAAAGGGAATTCCACTTATGGAGAGTAAAAATAATGATCGGGCTATATTCGTCTTATTTTTGACTGTATTTATAGACTTGCTCGGCTTCGGAATTATCCTGCCGATACTGCCTTTGTATGCTGACCAATTCGGCGCAAAACCTAACGAAGCGACTTTACTTATAGCTATTTATTCTTTAATGCAGTTCTTATTTGCACCATTATGGGGCAGCTTTAGCGATCGCTACGGTCGCCGTCCGATTTTATTACTTACTTTATTAGGTTCTGTAATTGCATACATAGGGTTAGGCTTTGCCAACTCATTATGGATTTTGTTTATTGCTCGTAGTCTTGCCGGGATTATGGCAGGGAATATTGCTACTGCTCAAGCGTACATAGCAGATATTACCACGCCAACTAATCGAGCTCGTGGCATGGGCATAATCGGAGCAGCTTTTGGTCTTGGCTTCATTTTCGGCCCAGCTATTGGAGGTCTTCTGATCGGGACTGATCCGAACAACGCTAACTTTCATCTACCGTCGTTGTTTGCAGGCGGATTATCTTTATTGGCATTGCTTTGTGCTTTGATGTTACTTCCAGAATCTCTAAATTCTGAAACTAAAGCCAAAATCCAAGCTCATCGCTACCGTCAGCGACGGCTGAACTTGCTACATCTGTCACAGCGTCCGCAGTTTTGCTTGCTTGCTAGCATCTATTTTTTAGTAACCTTTGCGGTTGCGGCTATGGACTCTACATTGGCTTTATGGTCTAAGCAGCAATTAAACTGGGGCCCTCAACAGACTAGTTATCTTTTTGCCTTCATGGGGATTGTCAGCACAATAATTCAAGGAGGACTGATCGGATTTCTCAAGAAACATTTCGGTGAAATAAAGTTACTTACCTTGGGGATATTAGGATTAGGTTCAGGATTACTGCTGATTGGATTCTCACAAAGCTTAATTTTATTGTTGGTTGCTACCACGTTTGTAGCATGGGGAATTAGTGTCAGCCAACCAATATTGAACAGCCTAATTTCCCAGATGACACCACCAGAGGAGCAAGGACAAATATTAGGTATTGCTAGTTCTTGCTCTGCGTTGGCACGGATTGGTGGCCCAACCTGGGCAGGGCTGAGTTTTATGAAATTTGGGAGTTCTGCTCCTTTTTTGAGTGGATCTTTAGTAATGCTGGTAGCTTTGACTCTTAGTTTGCGAGTAACTAAAAGCGCATCTGAACCAAAGGCAGAACGTCTCGCCTGAAAATCTAGGTAAGGAAGCCTTATATCAGACTTATCTCAAAATCTAAAATCTAAAATCTAAAATCCAAAATTGGTATGACAGGTCGCCGAGTATTATTTTTAGGCATATTTGTAAGCATCCTCCTCACCTACGCAATTTGGCTAGGCGGGAGCATTCCTGCAAGCATCACCAAACTTCCTGACCAAGGATTAAACTGGTATTACTGGAAACTTCCCCAACCAACCTTTTGGAGTCGAGCGACGGCTTGGGGTATGTACCTTGGACATCAGTTTAGCATCTGGGGGTGTATCTTGTGGGCGCAGCGATCGCAGCTGAAATACAAATCAGCGTTGCACCCGATTAATTACCTCATGCTTGCTATTAATGGTGCATTCATCGCTTTACACTTTCTCCAGACCTATATTTGGTACGATGCTCTAGCTCAAGATACTTCAATTTGGGCTTCCCAAGGTGCGGTTGTCCTGCTACTGGTCTTCGTACTGATTTTGGAAACGCCTCGACGCGGTTTATTTTTTGGTAATTCTGTTCCATTCCATCAACAGTTTTTGCAAATTATCAAGCTGTACCACGGCTATTTTTTCTCCTTCGCCGCTATCTACACCTTTTGGTACCATCCAATGGAAGCGACTTTGGGGCACTTAATTGGTTTTCTCTATATGTTCTTGCTTCTGCTCCAATCGTCGTTAATCTTTAACCGCACCCATGTAAACCGTTGGTGGACATTCTCTTTGGAAATTTCAGTGCTTTTACATAGCGTCGTTGTGTCGTTGATGCTAGGACAAAGCAAGTGGCCAACATTTCTCTTTGGTTTTCTTGGCATTCTGGTGCTTACTCAGCTTCACGGTTTACCTGTGGGTATCTCGGCTAAACGCACTATCTACGGAGCCTTTTTAGTCAGTGTACTTGCCGTTTATGCACTGACTGAACGCGGCTTGGGCAGAATTTACGAAGTAAGTTATATCCCTCTGATTGAGTTTGGGCTGGTTGGGGCAATTTACTTAATCTTCTTGCTCATCTTATGGACAATTTCCTGTTTACCTATCAAGACGTAATATGATCTCTGCCACAATACCCATAGGTTTGTAGTAAGTACTTTAGTCCTTTCTACGAGATGCTACGCCAACAAAATCAGGACTGAAGTCCTAACTACGAACATTTTTGAAAGAAGGTTGATTAGCCGGACATCCTATAAATAAACATTAAAAAACTCACAATTTTACTCACCACTACTAATGCTTTTTTGCTGTTGATAACGCAGTTTAAACTGCTGTTGCTGTATTCTATGATCCACAATTGGTTCAGGGTAGCCAACAGCATGACGTTCTAAAGATGGAATTTTACCAGTAACTAAATATTCTGTATCTACAGAGCGCAATTCTGATACCCATTGCCGAATATATTCCCCCTCTGGATCAAATTTTTGTGTTTGACTGGCTGGGTTGAAAATCCGCACGGGTTTGGGGTCCATGCCGCTAGAAGCACTCCATTGCCAACCACCATTGTTGGCAGATAAATCCGCGTCAATCAGCTTTTGCATAAAGTATTTTTCTCCCAATTGGGGATTAATTAGCAAGTCTTTAGTGAGGAAACTGGCGACAATCATCCGACATCGGTTGTGCATCCAGCCGCTTTCATTCATCTGGCGCATTGCTGCATCCACAATCGGATAGCCAGTTTTCCCCTCACACCAAGCTTGAAAATATTCTTCGTTAGTTTGCCAAGGAAAGTTTTTGAAGGTGTCGCGGAAAGCACCATCAGCTAATTCCGGGAAGTTATACATTGCATGTTGATAAAACTCCCGCCAAGCTAACTCCTGTTGCCATGTGCGAATATTAACTGCTGTTTCCTCACTGCGGCTGTTTTCTAGTGCTTCTATCGTGGCTTGCCAAACGGTGCGAATGCCAATTACCCCAAATTTTAATGCTGCACTCAGTTGCGATGTTCCCTCAACTGCGGGAAAATTTCGCTGTTCTTGATATTGAGTAATCGCTTTATTAGTAAATTCCTCTAATCGTTCTTGCGCCGCCGTCTCTCCCGGTGAAATAATTAATTCTCCATCCCAAATAAACCCTAAATCTTTTGCCGATGGTAATGTCAAGGCTCCTGCAAGTTTAGCAATTTCCTGTTCAGCTTCTGTTAACCCCTCAACATTTTGCAGAGTTTCTACTGGGTTCGCTTTCGGTTTGGTAATCCAATTTTTCCAGAAGGGGGTGTAAACCGTGTAAGGTTGATTGCTACCGGTGCGTAATTGCTCTGGGGAGTTGAGGATCTGATCCCAGTTTTGGTTAAGAAACTGAATGCCTTTTTCTTTGAGGGCATTTATAATCGTGCGATCGCGTTCTTGTGAATAAGGTTCTACATCCCAATTCCAAAAAACAGCTTTGGCATTTATTGCCTCGGCTAAAGCTGGTATCGCTTGTACAGGATTGGCATGGAGTATTAATAACTGACTACCAACTTGGGCATATCGCTCTTGGAGTTTCTGTAAACAGCCAATCATATAAGTTACTCTCACAGGAGCAACATCATCGCGTTCCAGAATATGCCGATCAAGGCAAAACACGCCCACCACTTTCGGACTCTGCTGTTTTGCCGCAGCCAGTCCCGTATTGTCAGAAATGCGTAAATCGCGCCGATGCCAAAACAGAATTAAGTCAGACATTCCATGCTGCATATAGTTCACCCGTACTAGCTTAGATGCAAGTGGTACTAATGAGCATCATTCTGGGGATAAATTTATTCTGTTAATGGGCAAATTGGGCATTGGTTATTCCCCATGCCCCATGCCCCATGCCCCATTCCCCATTCCCCGGTTTGTCAATCGGAAATAGTGGCTTTTTATCTCAAAATTGAGTATACTCTTCTTAACAGTTAATTAGTCTTTTTGTCATGGCTAACCTACTACTTGACGACGGCACAATTGAGAGTGATTTAGGCGAAATAGCTCGTGAACTTGCCCCTCTTGGCGTTCAACTCAGACATTACGACCCAGGAACATCGCTGCTTTTCCCCAACCTGCTAGACCAGGATGTTTTAACTGAGTCTGAGAAACGTTATTGTGTAGAACTCCATAACAGCGTCTTTGAATTTATTCAGCAAGAAAATGGCGCTATCTGGTGTGACTTGCTAAATGTGCATCCAGGTTCCTTCAATCTTCACCACCTGATAGCAACCTACGGCCGTTACCATACTCATCCTGCGCCTGAACCCCTCTACGTGTTGGCAGGAGAAATGATCTATGGCTTCGTGCGACCTGATGGCAGCCAGATACAGCTTTTAGTTCAGGCACAAGATTATCTCTACATCCCCCTTGGCGTTGAGCATTGGTGCAGCCCAACTTCATCGTTGAATTTTAAAGGAGTACGTTATTTTGCGCTTGCCGAAGCTTGGGTTCCCAATTATACAGGAACTCAAGTGAGTGATTCGCTCCATAAGCCACGTTAAAGCTCAACTTCCTCACAGCGAATTAACAGCGTTTCCATCGCCTCTGCTAGAGAAATCAACTCTGTCCAAGAGGAGCCAGTAACTAAATTTTGGGCGTGAGCTAATCGGTTTCGCAACTGTTCAGCAGACTTGAGGAAGCGTTCGCCAAACCGCTTAGACTTTAGTCCCAGTTGCTGGAGAAGTTCTGGTTGATTTAAAATCAACTCTCGCTTATCACAGAATTGCAGATAATCTAACAAATCGGTAGCTTCGTTTCTTTCTTGGCTCTCTCGCCATAGCCGTTGAGCAACTTCTAAGCGTTCAGGTTTGAGGATTTTTTGCCAAGAATCTTGGGGATAGTAAATCCGCACCAGCCGCAGCAAATTCATTTCTAGCAGCGTTACCAAGCCAAACAGTAGCATTCGCGCAGGTGCTTTTTGCAAGTCGCCACAGGTAACAATACCACTTACCTGATTGCAGTCCAAAACGAACAATCGCGGAGTTTGTTGTAAAATGGGTAACAACTTCATCAGTGGGGTAGAAATCGCAATTAGTTCTTTTGGATGAAACACCCGTTGATAGTCGCCACATTTGCCTTCTTTGCCTTGAATCAAACTAGAGCGTTCTACATAACCGCTAATAATATCTCCCGTCTCAACGCCGATAACATCAAAATTTTGTGCCTGCATCCAATGCAGTACTTCTTTCACCTTTGCATCAGATGGCATAGCTTTCAGGGGTTCTGCCACGTATTCAATGGTGATATTGTTCTCAAATAAACTCCGCAGGTCTTGAGAACGTGATTTTAGGTGTTTCATCCCCCTATTGTGAACTCACGTTAAATAATCTTATGGCACTCATGCGATCGCCATCGGAATTTTCTGCCAGATTACCCCTGCTTCGGCGTAGACCGCCAACTCTACCAGACGCACTGTTAGGTCGGCATCGCTATCCCAACAAATACCATACCCAATGTTATATTATCCTAGTTGGTATAAAGATAGTGACAGTTAAACATTTTCAAGTAACAAAATATTTTGCACATACAAAAAATTAAATATTTATGTACTTATCTGTATCAAATAAGTTGATTAATTTTCGCTAAAAATGCCGAAAAGCCTGACAAAAAATTTTATTACTACGACAGATCGAATTGATACTTGGTAGAATTTTACCAAGATAACCAAAATTGATAATATTATTATGCCAAGAAAAGAACAAGGATGGGTCACATTTCAGACCTCAGAGGACGAGCGGAAAATTCTAGAGGAGTTCTGCGAACAGTCTCAACGCACCAAGACTGAGATTCTGCGGGAACTCGTGCGTAGTCTCAATCAGCACTCCTTAGCACCAATATCACCACCAACTCAGCAGGAAAAACAGGAAGATAGCTACACTCGAAAGCCTGAGATAGAAAGTAGTATTCAAAAGAAATCACTAAAAGTTAGCTCTCGCAATATTCTTAAAGGTGTCGTTAAACGAGTTGTTTATGGAGCAGTTAATAGTGAGGTAACTCTAGAGATTATTCATAAAGTAGAATTAACTTCGATTATCACCAGAGCTTCCGCAGAAGAATTGGAACTATCTGAGGGGAAAGAAGCTTATGCAGTTATTAAGTCCAACGATATTGTGATTGCTAGAGAATAGAAATACTTGATTTTGGGTGTTGGATATTAAGAGGATGAATTATCATTGGTAACATTTTTTATTTTCGAGAATATAGGAATCGTAAATTGTTTTTGAAAAAATCTAAGTAGTCTTGTAGGGTGCGTTAGACGATAGTACGGCACCAAAAGCTTAAAATGGTGCCTTACTTTCCGCTAACACACCCTACGTGGATTTTAAAAATCTTTGGAGGAGTCCTATATATAGTTGATGCGATGTCTACGACGGGCTATGACGCTCGTTCGCTCTTAGCGTCTCCCCTTCTCCCATTCGTGAGAGGCTAGCGCCTGCCGTAGGATGCCCGCAGGGCTGTAGGGAGATGACTCGCTACCGCTTCTCTACGAGACGCTACGCGAACGCTATCGGTGACGCAGATTCTAAGGGAGTATCAACTGGCAATAAAAATTGCTTCGGGATTAACTTAGTATCATTGCTTTCATTCCTCTCCCCCATTCTGATGCGGTGAGACTGGGCGCACTATTAAGAACTACCAATTGGCCGCTACTTCCGCAACCAGGTAGGCTTTGGGTTTGCTCTCTTTAGATCGTTTATATATCTATCTAAAGATATAAATCATTGGTGAGAAATGAAGATAATACGGAGATATGGAAGAAAACACGGGAATTTTTCTTTGCATCTCCCAATCTCTGCATTTTCTTTAGACATAGGCGTGAAATTAAATATGCGTTACCCAGAACCCTTGTACAGGCGTAGCAGTGCTACGCCTCTACTTTTTCACGCCTATGTCTTTTGACAGCGTTCTCTTCACTCAAGTTCTCTGATTTCGAGTGGTGTTAATTCTTTGAGTACGGTAAACCGTATTTGCTCGTTAGTTCCCAAAGATTAATTTAATTGTTAAGTTTAGTTACATAAATAATAAATGCTGCAAACATTGCGACATGGGATAAATTATGAAAAGCGGTAGTATGGTTGACGATCAAGACAAATTGAACAACTTAGCATTAGCGAGTCAGACGCTGCTACGTCGCTAAGGCTTCTCTACGAGAGGCTTTGCGAACGCTATCGGTGATGAATTTATCACCAGTCTTTAAGCAAGTTTATTTAGCTAACTCAAAAATAAGACTTAATTAACATTTTTTAACATTGCTATGAAAGCTACAGATAAAATGGTGCATTTTTTAGAAGAAGAGTTGGGTATTTCTAGTGGAGCAATTTCTCTTGCTTTGCGACATTGCGAACAGACACCGAACTTTCTAGCCATGACCCTCTGGCAGTATGGGCTGGTGACACTAGATCAGTTAGCCCAAATTTTTGATTGGTTGGAAACAGTATAAGCTGCTGCTTCAACTAGCCGGATGGTAAATAGCGGACTTTCCCAGAAAGTCATATTCTCAACAGTTTTCATTTTAAGGATTGGTAACGTTTATGGCAATTAAAGAACAGCCTAAATCACCTCGGTTTCGGATCATTGCAAATATATTGCTGGCAGTATCAGGGGTATTCCTGCTCTTAAATTTATTTTTGCCTGGTTTATTTGCTTCTGGCCCTGCGGGTGTTCCCTATAGCCTATTTATTCATCAAGTACAAGAAGGGGAAGTCAGCCGCGTTTCCGTTGGTCAAAACCAGATTCTCTACGAACTAAAAACAGAAAATACCGAGCCGGGACAGGTGTTTGCAACTACGCCAATCTTTGATTTAGAGTTACCCAAACTGCTAGAACAAAAGGGAGTTGAATTCGCTGCTACACCTCCACCGAAGAATACTTGGTTTACAACCCTCTTGAGTTGGGTGATTCCACCACTGATTTTCATTGGCATTTGGCAATTCTTTCTCGCCCGTGGTGGCGGTGGTGGTGGTGGTCCCCAAGGTGTTCTCTCCATTGGTAAGAGCAAAGCTAAGGTTTACGTTGAAGGCGAATCAGCTAAAATTACCTTCGCAGATGTGGCTGGCGTCGAAGAAGCGAAAACTGAGTTAGTGGAAATTGTAGATTTCCTCAAGACTCCGGGACGGTTTACGCAAATTGGCGCTAGGATTCCCAAAGGTGTGTTGTTGGTTGGCCCTCCGGGTACTGGTAAGACACTTTTAGCGAAAGCCGTAGCCGGAGAAGCAGGAGTTCCATTCTTTAGTATCTCTGGTTCAGAGTTTGTGGAACTGTTTGTCGGTGTGGGTTCTTCCAGAGTCCGGGATTTATTTGAGCAGGCAAAGAAACAGGCTCCCTGTATTGTATTCATTGATGAATTAGATGCGATCGGTAAGTCTCGTAGCAGTAACGGTTTCTACGGTGGTAATGATGAGCGAGAACAAACCCTCAACCAATTATTAACAGAAATGGATGGGTTTGCGGCTGGGGATGCAACGGTGATTGTCCTAGCAGCTACTAACCGCCCGGAAATACTAGACCCCGCCTTGCTGCGTCCAGGCCGCTTTGACCGCCAAGTGTTGGTAGACCGTCCTGATTTATCTGATCGGGAAGCAATTCTCAAGATTCACGCTCAAAAGGTGAAATTAGGAGATGATGTAAATTTAAAAGCGATCGCTACTCGTACCCCTGGTTTTGCTGGTGCAGATTTGGCAAACTTGGTGAATGAAGCGGCATTATTGGCAGCTCGCAATTTGCGTCAAAGTGTTGCTCAAGAAGACTTTGCCGAAGCAATTGAGCGGGTAGTCGCCGGTTTGGAGAAAAAGAGTCGGGTAATGAACGAGACTGAGAAAAAGATTGTTGCATACCATGAAGTTGGTCACGCAATGGTCGGGGCGCTGACAACCGGAAACGGTCGTGTAGAAAAGATTTCGATTATTCCCCGTGGGATGGCAGCTTTGGGCTACACTCTACAATTACCAACTGAAGACCGCTTTTTGCTGAATGAAGCAGAACTGCGGGGTCAGATTGCGACTCTGTTAGGTGGACGTTCCGCCGAAGAGATTGTGTTTAACAGTATTACAACAGGTGCTTCCAACGATTTGCAACGAGCAACTGACTTGGCAGAACGGATGGTAACAGCCTATGGTATGAGCAAAGTCTTAGGGCCATTGGCTTACCAACAAGGACAACAAGCAATGTTCTTGGGTAATGGTGCTACTAATCCCCGGCGGGCGGTGAGTGAAGAAACATCAAAAGCAATTGATAGCGAAGTCAAGGAAATCGTGGAAACAGCCCACGAACAAGCCCTAGAGATTCTCAGACAGAATCGAGACTTGCTAGAAGCGATCGCTACTCAACTGTTGGAAACAGAGGTGATTGAAGGTGAGAAACTGCACAATTTGTTGAGTCAGGTGAAACCTGTAGCTAAGACTAATTCCTAATTCGTAATTCAGAAAGTCAGGTTTTAAATGCAGAGGTACGCAGAGAATAACTTTGCGTACCTCTGCGCTTTCCTCTGCTACCTAAAGCGTTTTTAATACTCTGGAACTGACGGATCGATTTCTCGACTCCAAGCGGTAATTCCGCCTTTGACATTCGTCCCGACAATTCCAGCTTCCTTGAGGATGGCGAGGGCTTTTGCCGATCGCCCGCCCAGCTTACAATGAGCAATTAAGCGGTGACCGTTCAATATTTCCTTCACCTTAGCAACGCCATTCCCATTTTCGATATCTGGTAAGGGCACTAACACTGAACCCGGAATCTTGGCAATGTCGTACTCATGGGGGTTGCGGACATCCAGCAGTACAAAATCCTTAGCACCGCTATCCAGCAATTCCTTCAAATCCTTGACGGTCATTTCTTGACTTTCCATCTGCTGTTTTGCCTCCTCTGCCTTAGCTTGTGGAATCCCGCAGAATTCTTCATAGTCTATCAGTTTTTCAATCACTGGGCGAATCGGGTTAGGACGCAGCTTCAATTCCCGGAATTTCATATCTAAGGCGTTGTATAACAGCAACCGTCCACTTAGAGTGTTACCTTGTCCCAGAATGATTTTGACAGTTTCAGTTGCTTGGATTAAACCAATAATTCCTGGCAAAATTCCCAATACGCCACCTTCTGCACAAGAGGGAACCATTCCTGGTGGTGGTGGTTCTGGGAAAAGGTCACGATAGTTGGGGCCACCTTCGTAGTTAAATACAGTAGCTTGCCCTTCAAAGCGTAAAATTGAACCATAGACGTTGGGCTTATTCAGCAATACGCAGGCGTCGTTAACTAGATATCTGGTGGGGAAGTTATCGGTACCATCTACCACTATATCATAAGGTTGAAGGATTTCTAGGGCATTTTCGGAACTCAGGCGAGTTTCGTATAAATCAACCTGACAATAGGGGTTAATCTCGTGAATGCGGTTTTTTGCCGATTCAATCTTGGGTTTACCCACCCAGGATGTACCGTGGATTACTTGGCGTTGTAGATTGGAAGTATCGACAACATCGAAATCGACAATCCCGATGCGTCCAATACCCGCCGCCGCCAAATATAAAAGCAGTGGTGAACCTAGTCCACCTGTACCGATACACTGTACACTGGCGGCTTTCAGGCGCTTTTGTCCTTCTAGTCCGACTTCCGGCAAAATCAGGTGTCGGGAGTAGCGTTCGTAATCGTCTTTGGTCAACTGGATTTCGTCCAGATTGGGATTGAGCATAGCAGTTATGATGTGGGAGAGCGGAATATTAATCCTATCGAAAAACTGTATCTCTTATACAGATGGGGAGTAGGGAGTAGGGAGTAGGGAGTGGGGAAGACGAATTTTCATTTGTGGTGGCGGCGAAAACCGCTATGAGTGAATGTTTTTAAACTAAGGCGTTAAATTATATTTTCAATTGCCTCGGCTTGAAACTGATGATGATCATCAAGGCTCCAGCTTTGGAGTTCACCAGCTTTGCCGTTTTGGACGGAAACTATTATATACGAGTATCCTTGCCAAGCGTATAGGCGATCGCATTCTGAAGGGATAGCAGGATGATCTGGGTGAGAGTGAAAAATGCCGATAATGTTCAGTGAGCGAGCTTCGCTAACGCGTGCTTCCCTTTGTGTTTTTAACATAATTTCGGGTGCGATCGCATATTGCCGCCTTTTACTTTCTGTTGTCCGTTCCCCTGGAAACTCAGCAGCCGCTTCTGTATTCCAGGCATTTTCTGTTGGCATCACTTCTACCACAATTTTGCCTTCACTAGCCAGATAGCCCAAAATTATACCGCAGCACTCTTCTGGGTAAGTGCTTTCGGCATGGGTGCAGATGGTTTGCAAGTGTTCTTGGCTAAGTTGGATCATGTCTGCATTTGTAATTCTAGCAATCTATAACGATTCTGGCTTACATACAAGATATTCGCAGGCATCGCTTGCTCTTGATCATAGTATAGGTGTAGTCCAATCCAGGACAACTTAAAGTTACTGAAAAAATCGATTTAGAGAAATAAAAGTTATGGCAAATATCATTGAAACCAACGGTAATGATACCCTAGTAGGCAGCAACTTACCTGACACAATTAACGGTAAATTCTTAGCTATAAACTCTAAAAATGTGAAGAACACACTAAGAGAATTACTTAGGACATGCATTTATCGGCATATAATGTAAAGAGTATGCGAAGATAGTTCTTTAACTATCGACATCTAAGTAAATATTCAGTATTTAGTTAGTATCAGGTTATTCAGATGTTCCCTATTTTTAAGCTAGACACCAACGGGCAATAGCTCACAACGAGGGGATGAAAATCCTTTTCCCTATCAAAAGTTAACTGTTCCCTATTTTTAAGATACTAGGACTTACCCATTGACAAAAAAAAATTAAAGTATGAGGTGTGAGTTTTAGGGATTTAAGCTTGATTTGGCGACGCTTTTTCAGCGATAGCTGGGTTGAGCTACACCTGCGCTATTCTATACAAGGATGGTATAAAAAAGCTGAAACTACCTATTTGAGTTAATCCACGCGGTCATTAATTTGTACAGCGCGTGACACTTTGATATTTGGATCTTCATTACATATTATGATGCTAAATTCCATTTACAAAAGCGATGAAACCCTGAAGATGCAAGAAAAATAAAGATTATTTACTACATTTTAGGGGTTTGGCACTGATGAGAGGTTTTTGACCTTTATTTTTAAGCCTAGTTTTGATATTTAACTAATAATTTGGCATAAAAGGTAGTGAAGAACCTGATATTTAAATAGCTGCTACTTGCAAGCTAGTTGCAAGCTGGTCAACAGAGTAGATTTTTGAGAGAAATTACTGTCCCTCAAGAGTGACATAAAAGTATGCCGAAAGCGTCAACTCTTGGCGAGTTTTTATGCTCTAAAACAGCACAAATTCAAAGTTGAGAACTTAAAGTTACTGTAAAAATCAATTTAGAAGGTAAAAGTTATGACAAATATCATTGGAACTAACGGTAATGATACTCTAGTGGGCGGTTACAGCGCAGACACGATTCAGGGTCTTGCAGGTAACGATACGATCGCAGGGAACAAGGTTAACGACACCTTGACTGGTGGTGGCGGCAAGGATACATTTGTTTACAACATCGGCGATGGCACTGATACGATCACTGATTTCGGTGGCATTGGTAAAGGGATAAACCCGACAGCAGCAGTCATTGCCGAAGTGGATACGATCAAATTCCTTGGTGCTGGTTTCACTCCCCAAAATCTGCTGCTTACCCAGGATGGCAGCAATCTGGAAATCACCTTTGAAGGGGTGGCTGATGCCAAAGTCATCCTGCAAAACTTCAAATTAGAAAACTTGGAGAATCTGAAAGCTTCTCCCACAATACCAGCGATCGGTAATATCCTGTTTGATGGGCAAACTAGGATCACGGACAATTTTAATGTCCTTGATGCCAACTCCATTGATACTAGCGTGGGCATCAAGAACACGGTGACTTTCCTCAATGACCTCGGCAACAACATTACGGGTTTAGACGACTCAAATGATGTCATCAATGGTCAAGGGGGCAATGACAAAATCGATGGCAAAAGTGGCAATGACTTGCTGCGGGGTGGTGCGGGGAATGATACTCTCATTGGCGGTACGGGCAATAATACCCTCAACGGTGGTATTGGTGACGATAGCTTAAATGTTGACTCTTCACCAGGTGATAACCTGCTCTCTGGTGGCGATGGCAATGATTCTCTCTCGGCTTTAGGTGACTACTCCGGCAATGTGGTGTCTGGTAATAACACCCTCAACGGTGGTGCTGGTAACGATAGCTTAAGTGCTGACGGTTCACCAGGCGATAACCTATTGGATGGTGGCAATGGCAATGATTATCTCTCCGTCTCTGGTGGCTACTACGACCCTGAGGTGTCTGGTAATAACACGCTCAACGGTGGCGCTGGTAATGATAGCTTAAGTGCTTTATTTTCAAAAAACGATAACTTACTGTCTGGTGGCGATGGCAAAGACTCTCTCTCCGTTAATCTTGCCCGTGGTAATAACACCCTCAACGGTGGCGTTGGTGACGATTACTTGAGTGCTAACATTTCAACAGGCAATAATTTGCTCTCTGGAGGCGATGGCAATGATTCTCTCTTTGCCTCTGACTTCGAGGGCTACAGGTTTGATAACTGCTCAGGCAATAACACCCTCAACGGTGATGCTGGTAACGATTACTTGAATGTTAACTATTCACGAGGCGCTAATCTGCTCTCTGGAGGCGATGGCAATGATTCTCTCTCCGGCTCTAGCTACGGCTACGGCTACGGAGGAACTTTTTATAGCACCACTGGTAATAACACTCTTAACGGTGGCGCTGGTGACGATAACTTGAATGTTGACTTTTCTTCAGGCGATAATCTGCTCTCTGGAGACAATGGCAATGATTATCTCTCTGCCTCTGGCTACGAGTACGACAAAAACGGGGACGACGGACAAGGAGTCTATCGCAGGGAGTCAGGCAATAACACCCTCAATGGTGGTGGTGGTAACGATTCCTTGATTGTTGATTATTCAACAGGCAAGAACCTACTCTCTGGGGATGATGGCAATGATACTCTCTCCGCCTATGCCGCATTAGGCAATAATACCCTTTATGGTGGCAATGGCAATGATATCCTCACAGGTGGCAATGGCAATGATACCCTCACAGGTGGCAATGGTACTGATACCTTTGCTTTCAATAGTTTCAATGAAGGACTTGATACTATTTATGACTTCAACGCCACTAATGAACTGATTCAGATATCGGCTGCTGGTTTTGGTGGGGGATTATCAAAACCTTCACTTCAGACAAGTCAGTTTACAATCGGAATATCTGCAACGACAAGCAATCAACGATTTATCTATGACAATGTTACAGGTGGACTGTACTTTGACCTTGATGGCAATGCGGGTGGGTTTACTCAGGTAAAATTTGCACAATTATCTGCTGGTGTGTCACTAACCGAAAAGAATTTTGTGGTTGTTTAATCTTAATTAGCGCTCTGCCATCACTCTATGTACGGCTTGCGAGGTGCTATTTTAAGCACTTCGGATTCGATTCATCAATGTAATTACGGCATGGCAGCGTTCAAAATCTTTTTTATCGGAAATTAAAGGGTTTAAGACCCCTCTGTTACAAAGTTAACTTTACGCTACGTCTACACTTAGCTCGGAAGCAAAGTGGCTCTGACTCCGCTTCCGCAGTCGTGACAACACACTAGGCCGTTGGGCAGCAATGCCCGACTTGTCCCTTGCGCGTCTTTGACAGGAGAAGATTTGTAGGTTGGGTTTCGTTCCTCAACCCAACCTAGATTGGAGTTATTTTTAGGCAAAACCTACGCAGTATTGCGACTTGTCCCTTGCGCGTCTTTGACAGGAGAAGGAACTGCCGTGGGAAAATACGCAAGGCGCTGCTGTAAGTTTCAGTCGTGGTTTAATCGCCGTCTGAACGCCAAGAGCGTGCCCTAGGCAAAATGTCTTTAATGCAAGAATGCCTGAATTGTTAACGCTCCTTCAAACATTTGCCTACTGCTTTCTGCTTTCTTATTGCCTAGAAACTAAAACAATATAAAGATTACACAAAGTTCAGTATTTATTATATATATATTGGCAAATAATATGAAGAGTATGCAAAGATGCTTAACTAAGTATAGACATCTAAGTAAGATAAAGCCAGTCAATGGGTGATCTTCGAGAAATATTACTAATCCTCAATGGATGAGGTATAAAGTATGCCGAAAAGGTCAAATTTCGGTGAGTTCTTTGTGCCATAAAACAGCACTAAGAGCAACTTGAGAACTGAAGTTACTGAAAAAATTGATTTAGTCAGGTAGATATTATGGCAAATATCATTGGCACTAATGGTAATGATACCCTATTGGGTAGTAACAGCGCGGACACAATTAAGGGTCTTGCAGGCAACGATAGCATCACAGCGAACAAGAGTAACGACATTCTGAGTGGTGGCGGCGGCAAGGATACATTTGTTTACAATTTGGGCGACGGCACTGATACTGTCAATGATTTCGGTGGCATAGGTAAAGGAACAAACCCGACAGCAGCAGTCATTGCCGAAGTGGATACGATCAAATTCCTTGGTGCTGGTTTCACTCCCCGAAATCTACTGCTTACCCAGAATGGCAGCAATCTCGAAATCACCTTTGAAGGGGCGACTGGTGCAAAAATCATCCTGCAAAACTTTGCCCTGGAAAACCTGGATAACCTCAGTAAATCTACTGGAGCAACTGTAAACTTGGGCAATATCCTCTTTGATGGGCAAACTAGCATCACGGACAGCTTTGATGTCTTCAATGCCAACTCCACCCAAAGCAGTATCTTCAACAAGAACACAGTCACTTTCCTTAACGACCTCGACAATAATGTTAATGGCTTTGACGACTCAAATGATGTCATCAATGGTCAAGGGGGCAATGACAAAATCGACGGCAAAAGTGGCAACGACTTGCTGCGGGGTGGTGCGGGGAATGATACTCTCATTGGTGGTACGGGCAATAATACCCTCAAGGGTGGTATTGGTGACGATAACTTGAGCGCTAACAGTTCAACAGGCAATAATCTGCTCTCTGGGGACGATGGCAATGATTCTCTCTCCGTCTCTGGCTATTACACCTTCACATACCCAGACGACGAGTACGATTCTGGTTCGTTTGGCAATAACACCCTCAATGGTGGCGCTGGTGACGATAGCTTGAGTGCTAGCGGTTCAAAAGGCAATAACCTGCTTTCTGGGGGCGATGACAATGATTCTCTCTCCATCTCTGGCTACTACAAAGGAAATGACTACGACTACTTTGACTCTCGTTCGTCTGGCAATAACACCCTCAACGGTGGTGCTGGTGACGATAGCTTGAGTGCTAGCGGTTCAACAGGCGATAACCTACTCTCTGGTGGCGATGGCAATGATTATATCTCTATCTCTGGCTACTACAGCTACACTTCTGGAGATGAGCACGACCCCCGAAATGTCTCCATCACATACGACTCTCGTTCGTCTGGCAAGAACACCCTCAACGGTGGTGCAGGTAACGATCGCTTGATTGCTAGCGGTTCAACAAGCGATAACCTACTCTTTGGTGGCGATGGCAATGATTATATCTCGGCCTCTAGCGCCACCGGTAATAACACCCTTGATGGTGGCAATGGCAATGACACCCTTGATGGTGGCAATGGCAATGATATCCTCACAGGTGGTCTTGGTAATGATACCTTTGCTTTCAATAGTTACAATGAAGGCATTGATAGACTTTATGACTTCAACACGACTAATGAATTGATTCAGGTATCGGCTGCTGGTTTTGGTGGCGGCTTATTAATAGGTTCACTTCAGATAAGTCAGTTTACAATCGGAACATCTGCAACGACAAGCAATCAACGATTTATCTATGACAATGTTACAGGTGGGCTGTACTTTGACCAAGATGGCAATGCGGGTGGGTTTACTCAGGTAAAATTTGCTCAACTATCTACTGGATTGTCTCTAAGCAACAACAATTTTGTGGTTGTTTAATTGTGATTAGCGTTTCAGATCATGTCCGCTTGATTACTTACTAAAGCCCAAGAACCCCAAAGAGTAGAGACGTAGCAATGCTACGTCTCTACAAGGGTTATAGATAACGCATATTTAATTTCTGGAGATGTCTTTTGTCTCCCTCTTTGCGTGAAAAATAGCTTTGTTGGGTTTCGTTCCTCAACCCAACCTACAGATATTATTAAGTGTTTAACCGAACCTGATATCATTTCTTTTGGCAAGTATTGCGAGGTGGTATTTTCAGCACTTCGCATTTAATGGATCTATGCAATTAGCTAAAGCTGATTTCGCGCTTTGAGTTGCAGATATCGTTCAACTAACTGATCGGCAATTTGATTTGCTGGTGCATCTAGTACCAATACACCTTTTTGTTTCAGTTGGGCAAATGCTACTTGTCGTTGCATTAATAAATCGAGTGCGACTGCACGGGCATAAGCATCTGTAACATCATCTGTGAAGCTGTGTGCTAGAAGATCAACTTGCGGATCTCGCAGAGTCACGCAAAATGGGAGATAGCGAGGTGCTAGCTTGGAGAGTGCGGCGAGGAGTTCTGTAGAGGCGGTGACATCAACTAAGTCAGTAATCACGACTACAAGCGCCCTGCGAGTTTGACGCTGCAAAACATTTGTCACCGCCCCCAAATAATCAGATTCAAATAATACTGGTTGAATTGGAGTTAGGCGATCAATTAGCTGATTTAAATGATTTTGTCCGCGTTCTGGGGGAATCCACGTATGCATCTGGCGGTCAAATACACCAACACCGACGCGATCGCCTCGATGTAATCCCGCCAAAGCTAAGGATAAAGTTGCATTCAAACCCCAGTCAAATCTCTGTAAATTCTGCACTTTTGCTGTCATTAATCGCCCGCGATCGAGCAAGATAACTAATGTTTGTTCTTGTTCTGGTTCCAGAACCCTTACTAGTGGCATTGCATTACCATAAGCCCCAACCCGACGGGCGGTAGCTTTCCAATCAATAAATCGTAAATCGTCTCCAGTGCGATAGTTCCGCAGTTCGGCAAACTCTGTACCAATACCAGTTTTGCGAGATTGGCGCATTGATCCTGATGATTGCAATGTCAAACGAATTGTGAGCGATCGCAATCCCAGTAAATCAGGATAAACTTTCACTCGCAGACTTTGGGGAATTTGCCAATCATCCCAAGCTAATCCCCAAATTCCCAACTGTCGAACTTGAATATTTCCCCAAGGAAACTCCCCTCGTTGCGTCGGTTTGACGGTATACTTCAATTCCTGGGTGCTGTTACTAGGAATAATCGCCCGGAGTGCGGGTGCAGATATGCCAAACCCTGTTGGGTAGTAATCGCAGATTTCAATTAGGGCGTTGGCATTTGGTGATGTTACTTTTAGCACCACTGGATTATCCCGCCCAATCGATAATCGTGAGGGTAATTCGCGGCTAATTTGCACGCGAGAACGCCGTACCTGCAAACCATCTACAACCATCAATCCGAGAACGATCGCATCAAATAGCAAAGTGATGGCGATCGCTGCTTTAATGTTGAGAAAAAGGCATAGGATCGGGGCGGTCACTATACCCAAAAGCAACAATAAATAAACTCGTCTGGAAGGAACCATTTTTTAGAATGAAAGTTAGGAGAAGATCAGCTTAACCTACATCATCATGGGCAAAGCGATTAAAGAGGAAATCTAAGGCATAATTACGTAGTTGGTAGTATTGTGGATCTTCCATGATGCGGGCGCGAGCCTCTTGCAGAGGAGCTTCGCTAACGCGGGGACGAGAAAAAGGAATTTCCATGACTTCACCAATTTTCGCATGAGGGCCGTTGGTCATCATTACCAATTTATCTGCTAAAAACAGTGCTTCGTCGATGTCGTGGGTAATCATCAACACTCTACAACGGTTATCGCCCCAAATTTTTAGCAATTCTTCCTGTAACTCTTCTTTGGTGATGGCATCCAGCGCCCCAAAAGGTTCATCTAAAATTAAGACTTTCGGACGAATCGCCAAAGCGCGGGCGATGGAAACCCGTTGTCTCATCCCCCCGGACATTTCTGCGGTTAATGCTGCTACATAGCCAATCTTGTCTTGAACCAGGCGATAAGGCCAGGGGTCGCCTGTACTAAAGGCATCCATTGTTCCTGTTTTCGCTTCTTTTGTAACTTAATTTTAGTAGTAATTTGTCATATATAAGTTTTTATTTATAACAACTATTATGTTGACATTATTATTATGATTTAGGGTAGCACAGCTAGCTGTGCTACCCTACCAACGTATTTGTATTAACCTGAAAGTGAAACGGTATTATATCTGTAAACAAGATTTTAAAGTCTCAACCTAGCAAACAGTTGTGAGTACTTTAGGGACTTCCAAATAAAAAAATACTAAACTACTTCTTGTGGGGTGGGCCGAAAAGCCCGCCCGTATAGAAAGGCGGGCTTTTCGGCCCACCCCACAATATTGGGTAATTTATTTGTTGTCAGTCCCTTACGTAGTGTATTCGGCGTTAATCCTCACGTAGTCATAACTCAAATCACAACCCCAAGCTTTACCTAAACCATGACCATTGCCAACGTTAACGGAGATTAACACAGTATCTTCTTGGAGATAAGCACCCGCCGCTGCTTTTTTCAAATAAGCACTCGCTGCTGCACGGTCAAATTGCAGAGGTTGCCCGTTTTCTAACATTAAAAAATCCCCTAGCTTAATTTGCAGGTTCTCTTGCTCAAAGGGCACACCTGCACGTCCGGCGGCGGCGGCGATGCGTCCCCAATTTGGATCACGTCCAAAGATTGCAGATTTAACTAAGGATGAACCAGCGATGGTTTTGGCTATTTGCCTAGCTGAGAGTTCATCATGGGCCCCTGTTACTTCCACTTCAATTAGACAGGTTGCGCCTTCACCATCACGAGCGATCGCTTTGGCTAAATGCTGGCAAACTGCTGTTAACATCGCCTCTAATTTCTCTGCTTCTGCGCCCCATTCTATAATTGCTGGGGTGCGAGATTGACCGTTTGCCAAGGCAATTAAGCTGTCGTTGGTGCTGGTATCGCCATCCACGGTAATGGAATTAAAGCTTCTATCAGCTGCCCTTGCTAACATCTGCTGCCAAAGGGCTGGCGAAACCACAGCATCACAAGTAATAAATGCCAGCATGGTTGCCATGTTGGGATGAATCATGCCTGAACCTTTGGCAATACCGCCAATTCGTACCGGGCGGTCGCTTATAGTTGTCTCTAGGGCAATGGATTTTGTTACCAAGTCTGTAGTGATAATCGCCCCGGCGGCGGCATCTGAGCCTGTTTGTGATAGTGCTGCTACTACCTTGGGAATCCCGCTTCGCAAAGCATCCATCTTAATTCTTTGACCAATCACGCCAGTGGAAGCTAATAACACAGATTCAGACGAGATGTTTAGTGCTTGGGCTATTGCCATAGCAGATTCTAGAGTATCAAGGTAGCCTTGAGTCCCTGTAGCGGCATTTGCTTGTCCAGCGTTGCAGAGGATGGCACGAGCGCTATGTTTGGCTTGCAAGCGTTGGCGACAATATTCTACGCAGGCAGCTTTAACTTGGCTAGTGGTGAACACACCAGCTGCGATCGCTTCCACATCTGAGAATATCAAAGCTAAATCTGGCAAAAGAGAAGGTTTCAACCCTGCGGTAATTCCCGCCGCCTGATATCCCCTTGGTGCTGTGATGCCGCCTGTGATTTTTTGCCAATCTGCCATTATTCTTCCTTACAACTATCAGGTTGGATAGGTCAATTTGTGCTTTGGAAAAGTGCTGAGTTAGGAGTTAGGAGTTAGGAGTTAGGAGTTAGGAGTTAAGAGTTATTAGTTTCGCCCTACTTCCCTACTTCCCAGTCCTCAGTGCCTTTTGTTGTGAGTTTATTTGCTGATGGTAATAATAATCCACCAGTTGGCGATTGGCATAATTGTTTTTACCTTTCTTATGACGAAAGACAAAAGCAAAAAAGGACAGTCACTTGAGTTCCTCTCCAGATCATCAGGGTGCATCTACTTACTACACTCTATCATTTATGATCTAAGGGTTAATACTTAAGTTATTGAAATTATTTTTAATAATATGATGAAGTTAACCGTAAATACCACAAAAATAAAATAAAAAAGAGAGCCACTTAGGTAGCTCTCCAGATCATCAGGGTGCATCTACTTACCACAGCATAGCATTTTGGGTATGCGGGTTGTCACCAGTTTTTGTATGAAGATTCTGTGAAGAACACCGGGAAAATACTTACTTAGTCATTGGTCATTGGGCATTGGGCATGGGGCATTGGGCATGGGGAAAGGGTGCAGAGGAGAGGAATTTTCCCCCTGCTCCCTGCTCCCTGCCTTTCTGCACCCCTGACTCAGCAAAGTTGACTAACTGGCGTTTAGTTTTTTCTCCACCAATTCGTTAGTTAGCTTAGGATCAGCACGTTTGCCTGTCTTTTTCAGAACTTGCCCGACAAAGAAGCCTTTGAGGTTGGTGTTACCGTTGCGATACTTTTCTAATTCTTTGGAATTGGCGGCTATGACTTCATCAACGATGGGTTCTAGTACACTAGGATCGGTGATTAACTCTTGACCAGCAAAGGCTTTTTCAGGAGAAATACCACTGAGCAAATCTGGCAACTTTTGTTTAGCTTGAGCATTGCTAATTTTACCCGTTTCAATACGAGTGATGATATCTGCTAGATTAGTGGCAGTCAGGGCGATTTCAGTAATACTGAGTTTTTGCTTATTCAGGTGTGCTGCGATATCTTGAGTAATCCAGTTTGCAGCAGCTTTCGGATTTGCTCCAGATGCGATCGCAGTTTCAAAATATTCCGCTATTGAACGATCTTCTGTCAACACTCGCGCATCGTAAGCCGAAAGCCCCAACTCACTTTCATAATGATGGCGTTTTTGGGCTGGTAATTCTGGTAATTCGCTTTGCCATTTCTCTAATTCTGCATCTGTCACCTCAATTGGTGCTAAATCTGGTTCGGGGAAGTAACGGTAATCGCTAGAACCTTCCTTAATCCGCATACTACTTGTACGTTGAGCGCCTTCTTCCCACAAACGAGTTTCTTGGATAATGCGATCGCCTGCTTCGATGGCGGCGATTTGGCGCTCAATTTCGTAGTCAATCGCCCGTTGGATGGCGCTGAAGGAGTTCATGTTTTTAATTTCTACCTTGGTGCCAAATTCCTCTCGTCCCACTGGACGCACAGAAATGTTGACATCGCAGCGCAGAGATCCTTCTTGCATATTGCCGTCACTCACGCCGAGATACCGGACAATCCGACGCAATTCTTCAGCATATTCAGCAGCTTCTAATCCAGAACGCAAATCCGGTTCCGAGACAATTTCTACTAACGGGATACCTGCGCGATTGTAGTCTACCAGAGAATAGGAAGAACCGGAGAGGCGATCGCTGCCTGCGTGTACCAATTTTCCAGCATCTTCTTCCATGTGCAGACGTGTGATACCAATGCGTTTGCGAATAGGGTTCCCCTCAGCATCTACCAACTCAATTTCTAACCAACCATGTTCTGCGATCGGTAGATCATATTGAGAAATTTGGTAGTTTTTGGGTAAGTCAGGATAAAAATACTGTTTACGGTCAAATTTGCTATATTTAGCGATTTGACAATTTAGTGCCAAACCCGCTTTTACGGCATACTCTAATACTTTTTGATTTAGTACAGGCAAAACCCCAGGTAAACCCATACAAACCGGGTCAATGTTAGTATTGGGGTCAGCACCGAATGCAGTAGAGCTATTAGAGAAAATCTTGGTGTTAGTACTCAGCTGACAATGGGTTTCTAAACCAATAATCGCTTCATACTCAGTTTTTACGGTTGTAGCAGTGGTCATAATATCAATATTTGGGCATAATCCTTGTAGTGGTACTATTGTAGCGGCGTATTGAGTTGCGCTGAAGACGGTTATTTGGATGAGCAATGCTTACCCTCTTGAGCTTGAAAAGGGAGATGCAAAGCTAAGGTGAAGAAAATCTTAATTATTGGTTCTGGGGGTGCTGGTAAATCTACCCTAGCCCGCGAACTGGGAACCATCTTAGGCTTAGAAGTGATTCACTTAGATGCTTGGTACTGGAATCCTGGCTGGGTTGAGACTCCGAAAGCTGAATGGCAGAGCATAATCCAAGACCTAACCCTCCGAGAATCTTGGATTATGGATGGTAACTATGGCGGTACTCTCGACGTTCGTTTGTCGGTTGCAGATACAGTAATTTTTTTGGATTTTCCCCGGATTTTGTGTTTGGCGCGAGTGATTAAACGTCGCTTCATGTATGCTGGACAATCTAGACCTGATATGGGATCAGATTGTCCTGAAGCGGAACTAAACAGAGGTTAGCCCGCCCAAGTGACAAAATGGAGAAATTAGCTTTTAAGCACTTTTTGACATATATTGCAAGGGTTGTGGCGCTTAAACTTCCATTTAATAGGTTTGCAATAAAACACTTTACCAAAGATTTCGCCTAAACCTACTCCCTAGGTAAACTAGATAGACTCCCTAGGTAGATTAGATAGCTCCCCAGATAAGACAACTTACTAGAGTGAAAGATTGAACTGGGAATTTCTCAAATATGTATGGTCATACCCAATTAATCGTCGTCCTGGAATTCTAGAAAAACTTAGTCAACTAACACCAAATCAGCAAGTTATTATTCTTTGCGAACCAACAGAAGTTAGAGATTTTTTACAAATCACTTCCCACAATTCAGATTTAATAAATTGATTTTTATGAAAATTATCTTAAAAAATAGGTAAACTAGATATTATTACTTATGTGCAACCAACTACCAATAAGCAAGGTTAAATTACTATAATAAAGTATAAAATTAGCAAATTATATCAGGGAACAAGGAAGATTATGATTGATGTCAAAATAGCAGTAAATGCTGCCTATGAATACATAAAAGCCATACAAGACTTGGTGGATTCTTCAATAGGATTAGGACCTTTAAGACTTGAAGAAGTTGAACTTTCTGAGGATAAAAGCTTTTGGTTGATTACTTTAGGATTTGATATCCCTAAAAAACCTCCTAAAAGCCGATTGGAAGACTCTACCTCTCTTGCTTCTACCCCTGTGTTGTATGAACGAGGATATAAACTCTTTAAAGTAAATTCTGAAACTGGCAAAGTAGAGGCAATGAAAATTAGACAAGTATGAAAGATTTAATTGCTTCCCTTGTTCGTCGTTATTGCCAACCTTACATCTAAAGCAATACGCTTGGGTTAGTGATAATTAGCCACGAAGATACCCCCAACCTACGCCATTCCGCTCAATGGGGGAAATATGCACACGGCTGACTCCCCTAAAAAAGGCTTGCTTTAATTCCCTCCTTTTTAAGTTGCAAAAAAATTGTAGGTTGGGTGGAGGCTTTGCGTAACCCAACATCCTAATATATGTTGGGTTGCGCTCCGCTCCACCCAACCTACGTCTACGTCTAATGCACTATTTTAGCCATGAGGGTCTACTAGGCGCATTTCAAAAATCAAATACTAGTCCTATATACACCACTTAATTAATCGCTGAAACTCTTTAATGATAAATCAAACTATTAATATAAATTAGCACTCTCGGCTTGTTAGTGCTAACTTATGACTGAGATTTAATGCCTATGATATAGACGAAAATTATACTTTTTCTAGATGCTTTAGTTACTTGTCAGGTATTATATTAGAAAAAACTAAAGCTTCCCTGCAAGTAATTTAAAACTGGGAGTACTAGCATGAAATACACTTTTGATATTGTAGGCGTATCTCCACTTTTGCAGTTTTTTAATCACCAACAGCAAAATGGGCAACAACCAGCCCACGAAGGCGTGGAATACTTGGGAATGCATACGTGTACACTAGATACGTTTCTAGAATCGGTGGAATCAGTTCCAGCGAAGTTGGGTTGGAATATGGATCAAGTAGTAGATACCGTGATTCAGTTTTGGTTAAACAACTCAGACAGTATTCGTTATTGGAAAGTACGTTTAAGTGATGCTGGTAAAGATAATTTATTAGTCACAAGATTGGCGGATATAACCGCCTTACAAGCTGAATTTGAATCTTTACTAGATAAGGAGTGGTGAAGAGATAGCTAGAGCAAAGCAGGAGTTGCTTTGCTCTAGGTCAAAATCAATAGTAATAGGACTTACGGACACACTGTAGAGTGTGTCCGCGCCGATTAATTTTACGCACGTTATCTGAGCTTTTAATACTATTTTTCAGACATTAATTTTGATTTTTACCACTGATACGGACTTTACTTACGTGTAGGCATACAAATTATGCAAACCCAATAATTGCCAAACTTTCTGCTTGAGCATTGTTGTGTCCTGGAAACAATTGCAAATTAAGGCTTTGAGATTCATCGCTACCCGAAAGTTACAACTTAGTTGGTCTAAAATATAGCGCCAAGTGTTGACAATCTAAAAATAATCGAATAACAAGGTGGCAGCAGCATAAAAAAAAAGCGTTAGTGCATTCCTACTTAGAAACCAATTAACGCTCTTCATGAAATTTCATACGGATAAGATAATTATGCCAGAAAATACGGATAACAAAGCTTCCAAATCAGACAATCAACCTATTGCCTATAAAGAACGTCTCAATTCTTGGGCGATCGCTCGTCTACTTCCTAATACACAACGAGAGATTGTTGCTCGCTTCCGCAGTCGTTCTGATGCTGATGGCTATATGCGGCACCTGCCTCAGGAAATACCAAATGCTTCCTACATGGTTGTTTTTGATTGTCAACGCCAAGAAGCTGTGATTTAAAGTATAAGTATAAGCAATAGACCTCCTCTGAAAATAAGGACTTAGGCGGAAGTTCAGGAGTGTTTATTCAGACGCTCTCTACGAGATGCGGCGCTATCCACCAGTCGGACTCCAATTCATTCTGAATTCTGACGACTTGTGATGATAACATCTCAAAGAAGGAACGCTTAAGGATCAACTTGCTCCCGATGCGATCGCTTGCCGCAATCTCAGGTTAAATCCTTTCTAGCGTTGGTCTTTCGGATTTTCAGTCAGTGATACCGCGATCAAAGAAAACGTTTTGCATTGCGCTATCACTTAATTATTGCTGGCATTTATAATTATGACTTTCAAAATGCCAGTTAACTTTTTGAGGATTTGTTCAACCCTCTAATTTACCACAAAACTTTTTTGCAACAGGTTTGCTGTTAATGCCAACTCCAGATAGGGGTTGGCTTTCTATGATTACTAGTGGTTTAGTGATGTTTGCTTTTTAAATGGTTTTCCCTCTTAATAGTTTGTAGTAGGGAAAACGCAAGAACAAATTCAAGATGTTTTATGCAGCATGAGCGTGATGTAGTTTTATTAATTACCCACAGTGGTGATTACTTCACAATAGATAGAGTTGCTCAAGCCCTGTCAAGACGAGGCGCACAGCCATTTCGGCTAGACACCGATAAATTTCCGATGACAGTCAAACTCCAGGCTAATTTTAGCAACTTTGGCAGCAATCATAGACTGGAATATGGCGATGTCTTAGGACAAGCCGCTCCGCGTCTACGCTCGTTGAATACAGAGCAAGTGCAAGCAGTATGGATGCGGCGTATTTGGCAACCTGAGTTGAGCAAAGAATTGGCTCCAAAATTTCAAGCAGCCTGCACTGGAGAATCATTAGCCGCCTTAGATGGCTTTTGGGATAGTCTCAGAGGAGCTAAGTGGGTGGATGATTTACAACGGATTAACGCAGCTGAAAACAAGTTACGCCAACTGCGGGTTGCATCGGAAGTTGGTCTTGTCATACCTCAGACTCTTGTCACCAACAATCCTGAAGAAGCACGAGAGTTTTTCCAGCGAGTAAAGGGAAAAATGGTTGCTAAACTCCTCAGACCTCTTTCTTACAGTATGGAAGGCTCCTCTTTTTTTATGTACACTAGCGCAGTCAAAGAAGAAGATTTAGTTGATGCCGAGACACTGCGCTATTGTCCAGTTGTGTTTCAAGAACAAATCCCCAAACGGCAAGAACTACGGGTAGTGTATGTAAATGGCAAGCTGTTTGTCGGAGCATTAAACGCATCTGCTTATTCAGCATCCACCCAAGATTGGCGACGTGCGACAAAAGAGGCTTGTGTATGGCAAGCCGATGAATTACCTGATGAAATAATCCCTTGTCTCCATGCCTTTATGGCAAAATTTGAACTGACTTTTGGAGCGTTTGACTTCATCCAAACACCATCAGGGGAATACGTTTTTTTGGAAATTAACCCTACAGGAGAGTGGGGAATGCTGGAGAGAGATTTGGACTATCCGATTGCGGAAGCGATCGCAGATGCACTACTCTCAACAAGTGCCCAGCAATAACTTTACCCCTGAAAAATTTAAAACTGGCAGTTAATATGACTGTTTTAATCATTACCTATAGCCAAGACAACGAAAGTATTCCCCTAGTCATTCAGGCAATTGAAGCTCAAGGCGGGAAAGCATTTCGTTTTGATACAGACCGATTCCCCACAGAAGTGCAGCTAGATGTTTACTATGCTGGAAGTGAGCGAGTTACTCTAAGCGTCGATGATCAGACATTAGATTTGAGTGAAGTGTCAGCAGTTTGGTATCGACGCATCGCCATAGGATCAAAAATTCCCGACTCGATGGATAGGCAAATGCGACAAGCCTCCATTCAGGAATCTCGCGTCACTATTCAGGGGATGATTGCCAGTATTCAGGGGTTTCATCTTGACCCTTTGCCAAACATTCGCCGAGCCGAAAATAAGCAACTTCAACTACAAGTAGCAAGGAAACTAGGTCTAGATACTCCACGCACCTTAACGACTAATAACCCGCAGGCAGTGAAGCAATTCGCCCAAGAGTGCAAACAGGGTATGATTACCAAGATGCTTTCTTCCTTTGCTATTTACGACCAGCAAGGGTGGGAAAAGGTCGTATTTACCAATCCAATCTCATCTGAGGATCTGGACAACCTCGATGGATTACGTTTTTGCCCAATGACGTTTCAGGAGAAAATCCCCAAAGCATTGGAATTGCGGACAATTATTGTCGGTAGACGTGTGCTGACGGCTGCGGTTGATTCTCAAGCTTTGGATCAGGCGCGTTACGATTGGCGCAAACAGGGAATCGCTTTACTCGACGCTTGGGAGTTATACACCTTACCCCAAGATGTGGAAGAGAAGCTGCTCAAACTGATGGCAGAATTTGGTTTGAACTATGGGGCGATTGATATCATTTTGACTCCAGATGGTCGTCATATATTCCTTGAGGTCAACCCAGTTGGCGAGTTCTTCTGGCTGGAACGCTGTCCTGGCTTACCGATTTCTCAGGCGATCGCACAGGTTCTACAGAATTAAAAGAACCTCACCCTGGTTATGCTACGCAAAACCTGTCCCTCTCCTTGGTAAGGAGAGGGATGTCAGTCAGGAGAGTGTTAATTTCTTTGTATCCCTCAGTTGAATTACCAGCCAAGCTCCTCCAGAGAATACTAACAATAATGGTGTCAACCAATCACCCCAACGCACATATAAAGTCTTTGTCTGTCGCCGATAAATTGTTTCAGCATGAGTTTCATAGGTATTATATCCAGATATCCACAAGGTTCTGCCGTGAGGATCTACAAAGGCTGAATATCCGGTATTAGTTGCCCGTGCTGACCATCGATCAGTTTCAATTGCCCGCATCATATCCTGTGCA
This sequence comes from Nostoc sp. JL33, assembly GCF_017114985.1. Classification (GTDB taxonomy): domain Bacteria; phylum Cyanobacteriota; class Cyanobacteriia; order Cyanobacteriales; family Nostocaceae; genus Nostoc. The sequence goes on from NZ_JABXKP010000090.1 coordinate 38,277, forward strand.
TGATGCTGGAATGGCATAGACGCAGTGTAATGGGCATCGTTAGAAGAACTGAGGATAAATTGCCCACCCGCCGCCGCTTGACGGCGAAATTGCTCAGGAAAGGCAGATTCGTAACATATACTAGCGATCGCCCGACCAAAAGGGGTGTCAAATAGCTGATTTGCTGAACCGGGAACTTGGTGTGCATCCAAAGGTGACAAGCGCTGAACTAGCCCGCCTAAAATTCCTTCAAAAGGAATATATTCTCCCAGAGGTACTAGTTTGGCTTTATCGTAGCGACTGACAATTTCAGCTTTATTATTAAAAGTAAACAAACTAATTGTATAACTGTCTCCCCGTTCGCCAAAAGCCCCAATCCAAGCAACTACGCCTTTTTCTTTCACGGCTGCCACTAAGGCAGTTCCCAACAAGTTACGTTGGAAAATAGGTAAGGCTCCTTCTGGGGTGAGGACTGCATCTACACCTTGATTTGCTAAAGTTATATACCCACTGGTGTAATTTTCTTGAGCGCGACGAAACCCTTCAGAACTTCGTAAAAGTCGGTTCGGGATATTACCCTGAACAATCCCCACTTTCAAGGCCGCTTCTGGGGGTTGAGCAATCGGACGGCTATATAAGATAAAACCAATCAGATGTAAGCTAATTAATAATCCTGTGGCAATAGCAAAGTATTTATTAACAAACCACAGAGGCGCAAAGGAAATTCTCTCTGCGCCCTCTGCGTCTCTGTGGTTCGTCCATCCTTCTGCAATTAAGCCATTGACGGCTGCGATCGCTGCTGTCACAGTATTAGGCCCAGAGAGTTGCCCCAGATGTAAAATTACGAGATTATGCGGACTTTGGGTGTAAGCCAGAGAACTCCACCACAAAGGCCCAGCACTCCACAGACTCTCTAAGCCGCACCAGACGGCTGTACCAATCAGTATACGTAGCCACGGTTTTTGTCCAGCTAGGCGAACCATTACAGCCGCCCAAACAGCAACAAATACCCCTCCCAAGACACTAATAAATCCCCAACAAAAAAGGGTGATTGCCAAACTCGGCAACCAGGGAACGCCCAACCAAGTCATGGGATGAATCCCCGTAATCCAAAATAGGGCGACACCGTGATAACCGATACCCCAGAGGAAAGCAGGGGGGGATTGGTTTTTGCGTTTTGAGGAACTAACAACCAAGACCCAGAGGGGGGCTAAGGCAATCCAAGCTAGGAACCATGCGCCGACAGGGGCGACGGTTAGCCCCATTAAAATGCCGCTAGCTAAGGCAATTAAATAAGGGAGTAAGGCGGTTAACCTCTCCCTCTGCTTTTTACTCTGCTTCTTCTGCATCGACAGCATCAGGTGGAACTATTGCCACTCCGATAATCGCGTCATCTTCATCTAAACGCTGCACTCTTACCCCAGTCGCCGATCGCGATTGGATAGAAATCGCATTTACCGCTTGACGGATGATAATACCGCGATTTGTCACCATCATGATTTCATCGTCATCGTTGTTGACAATGCGTAGGGTTGCCAACTTGTCTTTATTTTTGCGGTTTTTGAACTTGGTTGCCATTAAACCCTGACCAGCACGGTTTTGCAGCCGGAATTGGGCAACTGGTACGCGCTTACCATATCCTCCCATTGTAATTACCAAGACCCAAGGGCCAACGATGCCACTGCTAGGCACTTCTGCGGACTCTTCATTAATTTCGGTAATTTCGATATCTTCTGTTTCGATTGTTTCGATTGCTTCGACTGTCTCGATTGTTTCGATTGCTTCGACTGTCTCGATTGTTTCGATATCTTCAATTTCGGCTTCTATAACTGTATCCAAAGTTTCAAGAATTGCTGCGGGCAGAATATCCATACCCACCAGTTCATCTTTATTTTTCAGTTTCATGGCTTTCACCCCACGAGTCGCCCTACTTAAAGGACGCAGTTGTTCGTGGTTACACCGGAAGTTAATCGCCATCCCGTTACGAGAACCAATGATTACACTGTCCTCTGGTTTAGCGCGTCGCACCCAGCGCAGTTGGTCGCCTTCTTCTAAGGAAATGGCAATCAAACCATTGGCGCGAATGTGACTAAACGCTGCCAATTCGGTTTTCTTGATATTGCCGCCCTTGGTGAGCATGACCAGATATTCTTCACTGCTAAACTCGTCAACAGGTACAATCGAGGTGATTTTTTCCTCTTTGGGAATCGGTAACATTTGGACAATTGGTGTCCCGCGACTGGTACGCGAACTCGCTGGAATTTGATAAGCTCTCAGGCAATAAACAACACCACGCTCACTAAAGAATAAAATACTGTCGTGATCGCAGCAAGTCAAAAAATGCTCAATGGTATCATCATCTTTCACCTTGGCTGCGGCTTTGCCTCTGGTAGCACGGCTTTGCGCTTCAAAGGTGTTGACTGGCATTCGTTTGATGTAGCCTTGCTCTGTAACTAGAATTATTGCTTTTTCATTGGCAATGAGGTCACGATCATCTAATTCCCCTTCCCCTGGTAAAATCACCGTGCGACGGGGTGTAGCAAAGCTTGTTTTTAGTTGCGCGACTTCGGTTTCAATGATTTCTAGTACTCTCTCCCGACGCGCCAAAATATCTTGCAAATCGGTAATCTTCGCTTGCAATTCATCGTGTTCTAGACGAATTTTGTCTGCTTCTAAGGCAGTCAAGCGCCGCAATTGCATCTGCAAAATCGCATCTGCTTGCACTTCCGAAAGTCCGTAAGTTGTGATTAATTCGCCTTTAGCTGTGGGTGCATCTGGAGCATGACGAATCAAGACAATAATCGGATCTAATTGGGATAGAGCAATCAATAACCCTTGTAGAAGATGATCGCGTTCTTCAGCTTTCCGCAGTTCGTAGCGGGTGCGTCTGGCAATGGATTCGATGCGGAAATCCAAGAAGACGCTTAAGAACTGCTTGAGGGTGAGTACTTGGGGTTCGCTATTCACCAACGCCAGCATATTCGCCCCAAAGTTGGCTTGCAGTGGCGTTTGTTTGTAGAGGTTGTTCAGAACGACGCGGGGATAAGCATCACGCTTGAGTTCGATCACAACTCGCATCCCATCGCGATCGCTTTCATCCCGGATATCTGCGATGCCCTCTAGACGCTTTTCGTTCACCATTTCGGCGATTTTTTCAATCAGCGCCGCTTTGTTGGTTTGATAGGGCAATTCGGTGATGATAATTGCTTCTCTATCTGGGCGTCCGCGCTGTTCAACGGTTTCAATGTTAGCGACACCACGCATGGTGATCGAACCACGCCCGGTGGTGTAAGCTTCTCGAATCGCAGATGTTCCCAAAATCTGCGCCCCAGTCGGAAAGTCTGGGCCGTGGACATACTGCATTAATTCCAGATCGGTGATTTCTGGATTGTGGATCACAGCTACCAAAGCATCAATCAATTCGCCCAAGTTGTGGGGGGGAATGTTGGTGGCCATGCCCACGGCAATTCCAGAGGAACCGTTGAGCAATAACTGCGGAATCCGTGCTGGTAAAACTGTGGGTTCTTGCTGGGAACCGTCGAAGTTATCGGCAAAGTCTACAGTTTCTAATTCGATGTCGTGGAGTAGACCAGCACTAGTTAAAGCTTGCAAGCGACATTCTGTGTACCGCATTGCGGCTGGCGGATCGTTGTCTACCGAACCAAAGTTACCATGCCCGTTAACTAGGGGCGATCGCATGGAAAAATCCTGCGCCATCCGCACCAAAGCATCATATACTGCCGTGTCACCGTGGGGGTGGTATTTACCCAACACTTCCCCCACGACACGGGCGCATTTCTTAAAGGGGCGATCGTGGAGCAGACCTAGCTCGTGCATTGCGTAGAGAATGCGACGATGCACAGGTTTTAGACCATCCCTGGCATCTGGCAACGCCCGACCCACTATCACGCTCATGGCGTATTCCAGATAAGACTGCGACATTTCGGTTCGCAAGTCTATCGGGATAATCCTCTCCTGTGAGGTTGTCATAACCTAAAAATCTCCAAAAATCGTAGATTTTAGCTTGTTTACTCAACAAAGCGCAAAATTATTCTAAATTGCTCTTGAATAATTGCCATAATTTGATACAATCCTAACATATATTGCTTTTTTTTGCCTAGATAACTAACTCAAATATCTAGTTAATTAAGGGTATAATAAATTACAATAAATAGGCTGTTAGCTAGTTAAAAAGAGCAATAAACTAAAAGCTTGCTTGGTGCAAATTTACTTAAATTGAAACATAACGGGGTAAATTTAAGAGAACAATCTAAATTGGCTTTATAAGCTCTTACTTTTATAACAGTTATTTACTAGACTTGCCGCTAAATAATGTTTTAGCATCCAACAATATGCAAGGGCTGCGGTGTAGATCAAATAACCGCCTGTTATATCAAAGAGCGGATAACACTTAAAATAGAACAATATGAAAAATAACTTGTTTTTTACTCCTTGTAATCTAACCTTTCTATTCCACCCATAGAAAGCTTCCTTGGCTTTTTTTTGATTAGGTGATCGCTTCTGGGTTGAGTACAATTTCAAACGTTTGTAACAGTTCATCAATCAAAAAAGAGTTTCAGCGTTAGTACATTTTGTTAACAAACCCAACTGATAGCGATCGCACGACACCACAGGATATTTTCACGTAAAGGAGAGAAAATTTTGGCAGCAGTCCGAGTCCGCCAGCATGTTAATCCACTTGGTAAAAAGTATCAAACACCAGCAAGTCCCGTTGACTGGGAAAAAATTTATGCAAAGCCAAATCAACCGCTACATTTAGATATTGGCTGCGCTAAAGGACTGTTTTTGGTAAATATGGCCAAAGTAGAACCCAACTGGAATTTTCTTGGCTTAGAAATTCGGGAACCTCTGGTAGTGGAGGCGAATAAGTTACGTTATGAGTTAGGTTTGACAAACCTGCACTACTTATTTTGCAATGTGAATAACTCATTGCACTCCCTTTTATCTTCCCTTCCACCAGGAAGTTTACAACGCGTTACAATTCAATTCCCCGATCCTTGGTTTAAAACCCGCCATGCTAAACGCCGTGTAGTCCAACCAGAACTAGTGGCAGAATTAGCTAATTATCTTGCGGTTGGGGGAGTTGTATTTCTGCAATCAGATATGGAATTTGTCGCAGTGGAAATGCGTGATCGCTTTGCTGATCACCCAGCTTATCAGAAAGTTGGTACGGGAGAATGGTTAGGCGAAAATCCGTTACCAGTCCCCACAGAACGGGAAATAGGTACGCAAAAAAAGGGTGAACCTGTTTATCGGGCTTTATTTGTCAGGCGAGAAGTTGTGAATTAGGGGTAGTGGCGGTATGGCTTACCAGCGATCGCAATACACTTTTTAAACAACCTCTTAATCAAATCCACGAGTTGAACCACATTCGCAGCTTATAATCGTCAGGGGAGAGGGGTAAACCCAAATAAATCGGCATCCAGAAAATAAAAGCAACTAGAATTATAAAAGTAATGGTGACACCTAGCGCCCGGAGTTGTTGATAATAACTGCGAAGGCACTGATCAACGAACCAAGCGATCGCTAAAAATACAAACACCACTGCACACATATAGTGGTAGATAAAAGCGCACCTTGTCACTTCCACCCAAGGTAGTAAGTTAGCAATATAATTTATAACTAAATACAAGGCAATCCAAGTATCAACACTAAGAGTTGCAGGTAGAGAAAAACGCTTTTCCTTCACCAAAAAAATCACTACTTGTGATCCCAGCATCCCGACTAAGAACAACATGGCAGCAACACCAAACCACCACAAAAATGGATTGCCCATTGCATGGACATCATAAATAACTTTCCCAGCACCGGGAGGCAAAGGCGGGCCCATCACAGGTAACGGTTCGGTGATACTTTTAGCCGTTTGATAGTAATATGCCATTGGTCGAGTCATCAAAGGCCATTTGTACCAGGCAGCACAATAAGGATGCACATTGGGACTATTGCCACCTAAATGTAAGTGAAACTTCAAAATTTCTTGATGTACTGCGATAAATCCGTATCTTTTATCTAGCTGAAGATGAGGAATCCAGATGATGCTGTATATAAAAGCTGGGATAATTCCTAGATAAAACAGCATCTGAAAAATGTTTAGCTGAGTCAAGTTTTGTAGCGGTGTCTGAGATGAGGGAGATGAGGGGGGTGTAAAAAAGAGTTTGGGGTTAGGAAAAGAATGTATCAAATGAATTACCCAAGCTGCTATCCAAACGAGATAAGCACCTGACAGGAACCATAAACCATTCCACTTAGTACCGACTGAAGCACCAAAAGTAATGCCAGCAAAAACTAACCAAAAGGAACGTCGCCGATTTTGATTATCTAATGCCAATAAGAAAAACCAGTGCCCTAACAAACCAAAGATGACGATATAAATATTACTTAAAGCATAGCGAGACTCAACCAGAAAGATGCCATCACAAGCTGTGAACAAACCTGCAAGCATTGCAAAGCTACGCCGATAACTCAATTGATAAGCGATCGCAGCCACAACTAAAGGGATAAATGAGCCAGTGAGGGCATTTAACCAACGATAAGTCCAAGGCGATCGCAATGAACCTGTCAGCCCATTTACCGTATCGTGCCAAAAAGGAATGTGACTACCAATCCAAATGCCGATGCCAATAATATATTGACTTAGCGGCGGATGAGCATTAAAAAATGGCGTATGCGTGAGATAATTATTACCGAATTTAGCAAAGTAAAGTTCATCAAATACTAGAGTGTTGAATCGCTCCAGTCCCCAAAATCGTAAGGCAACTGAGAGAATAAATACACTCACCATCCCAATTCGGAACCACTTTTTATTCATTATTCATTAGTCATTAGTCATTAGTCATTAGTCATTAGTCATTGAGCATGGTTATTCTTCTTGTCCCCTTGTCTTCCTTATCCCCCTCATCTCCCCCTCCACTCTTCAGGTGCATCTAGTTGGAACAGGAGTAGTTCAATACCGTAATACTTGTTTGTCCGCCCTAGTGGTTTCATACCCAGCCGTTCTGTTACACGGATTGAAGCATGATTTTCTGGCTTGACTACAGCATAAATCACTGGCAAGTTCAAAACACTAAATCCGTAGTTGAGCATAACTTGTCCTGCTTCTGTTGCATACCCTTTACCCCAAGAAGCTCGCCTCAAGTGCCAGCCTACCTCATAATCTTGAGTGGGTAAACCATCTTTTTCGGGCAATTCTAACAGAAGGATAGTTCCCACAATTGTTGTAGTTTCCTTTTCGACAATTGCCCAAGATCCAGTACCATTGTTGCGTTGGTGATATCGCTGAGTACCTTCAATCAAGCGCTGACGCTGTGACTCAATGCTTGCCGGGCGAGAGGCTTTACCCAGAAAGTGCGTAACTTCAGGGTCACTATAAATTACAAACGCTTGCTCGGCATCGCCTTCGGGTATCCAACTGCGAATAATCAAGCGTTCGGTTTCCAACAGAATTGTCATCTTACCTTTGACTAAACTAAATCGCCATTCTGCAAAATAGTAAGATACTTATGGTTCAGCAGTCAAAAGTTATCCAGAAGTTCAACTACCGTTAGTTATGCGATGCCTGCGGCGGTAAACTACGCAAATTCTGAATCTTTCCGCAGTTCTTCAGACCGAAACCCCAATACAATTTGATCCTTCGCCACACCAGCCCTAACTAGTTCCCTTGCAATCCCCTCTTCAGTGCCATCACGTTGAATCCAAATTTTGTCATTAATGATATCAATGTGAATCAGACACCCGTGAACGCGCCGTGTTGCAGTCACAGAAAGTTCAGGCACTGGTTCTCGACCAAGAATCATCACCAAATATCGATCCTGTTCTTTATCAAAAATAGTTTCATGCTGAATATCACCGTAAGAGTAAGGAATTTTCGTGTGTTCAGTAAGAATCCTGCAAATTATCTGTCTGTATTGTCCCAAAGTATCCATCGGACTATAACCTCCCGCTTTAGATTGAAAACGATCAGAGGAATTTTGTAGTCTTCCAATATAAGTTTACCAAGTGGTTCTTCCTCAAAAATGTCAGTAAAAATATCCTCATGAACAGCAATATACAAAACCCTATCTGGATAATTGCGAGAGATTACAGCAAGGTAAGTAAAGTACTGACCAATTGCCTGTTCAAGGTCTGCCACTTCTGAGTCACCACTGAAGGTCTTGATTTCAACAGCAATTTTCTGCGTTCCTTTTTCTGCTATGAGTAACTTTTCGGCTGCCAAATCCACGTAAAGATCCTTTTTTCCCCACTTTAGATGAAAAGGATCGTCGGTAATCGTCCAGCCATCTTTGATTAGGGCATTCTTCAAGTTCTCGTGGTAGCGGTCTTTAGCTGGCATAAATTACTCGAATTACAAATTACAAATTACTACCCTCGACTTTTGCCACTTCCAGCATCGTCTTTAAAACTGAATCTGGATTTAGACTAATCGAGTCAATTCCTTGTTCAACCAAAAACTGAGCAAATTCTGGGTAGTCGCTGGGTGCTTGCCCACAAATACCGATTTTGCGATCGCATTTTTTCGCCGCTTCTATGGCCATTTTCACCATTCGCTTTACACCCTCACTGCGTTCATCAAATAACCGCGCTACCAATGCCGAATCCCTGTCTATCCCTAGTGTCAACTGAGTTAGATCATTGGAACCAATGGAGAAGCCATCAAATACCTCAGCAAACTCCTCAGCCATAATCACATTATTCGGCAACTCACACATCACATAAACCTGCAAGTCGTTAACACCTTGCTTTAAACCATTTTTTGCCATCTCTGCCAAAACCAAACGCCCTTCATCGGGAGTGCGACAAAAAGGAATCATCGGGATCACATTTGTCAAACCCATTTCTTCCCTTACCCGCTTGATGGCATGACATTCTAGGGCAAAAGCTTCTCTGTAACCTTGATCATAGTAACGCGCCGCCCCCCGCCAACCCAGCATTGGGTTTTCTTCATGGGGTTCAAACTGTCGCCCACCTAACAAGTTGGCATATTCATTACTTTTGAAATCTGAGGTTCGGACAATTACTGGTTTAGGATAAAATGCCGCCGCAATTCTACCTATGCCTTGGGCTAATTTATCTACAAAATATTGGGGTTTGTCGTCGTAAAGTCCAGTAATCTCAGCAATTTTAGCTTTCACAAATTCATCTTTTAACAAATCAAAGTGAATCAACGCCATTGGATGAATTTGGATTTGGGTAGCGATGATAAATTCTGTTCGCGCTAAACCTACGCCATCGTTGGGAATTGCTGATAAACTCAATGCTTCTTGGGGATTACCCACATTCATTAAAATTTGAGTGCGAGTGCGGGGTAAGTTCTCTAAGCGGACTTCTTCAACTTCAAAAGGTAATAAACCTGCATAAACTTTTCCCTCTTCGCCTTCAGCGCAAGAAATTGTCACCTCTTGACCGGGTTTCAAAATTTCCGTAGCATTGCCGCATCCAACGATCGCAGGTACACCCAATTCTCGCGCAATAATTGCTGCATGGCAATTACAGACAATCACTGGTGTATATTTGCTGGTGAATACAACATAGTTATGATGTTCGGCAACTGTAATATTAAACACATCATCATCAAGAGTATCTTGATCAACTGCAACCACCCGTTGCATCCGAATATCGCCTGCAATTAGTTGATGGAATTTGCCAATTTTCTGTAGTTGTTTGTCAGAGATCAGGAGATTATTATCTCTTCTGAGTTTTATCTGTCCTGTGGCGTTCTCACCAAATAGTTGTTTGGTAGCAAAGAAGCGTGTTTGTATTACTCTATCGCTAACTTTCCCTTGAACTCTGTTGGTAAACTGCAATATTTCTGCTAATTTCTCAACCAATTGTACATTGTGTATTCCTCTATTTTTCGTCACTTGAGGAACAGTACCTATTTTTAAACAAGCTACAATTACAGCTTGTAATAGAAGTTCTTCTGACACATATATATGAATGCGATTATTAAAGTAACAGCCATCTCCATCAATTACACCTGCCAGAAAATTATAAGCAACTTCCACAGAGTTTTTGAGCAATATATTAACAATATTTTGCTCCTTGTCGTACAAGTCGTGAGATATTTGTTTAGAGTATAGTCTATAAGCTGTTGCTTCACCTACTACTAATTGACCTCTTATATATCCAGAAGAAGCATTTTTTTGATGTGCAACAAATGATTTATTGTAAAGTGTATTCACGCATTCGTGCATAGCAGCTATAAATTGCTGCTTTGGCAAAGTATCCTTTTGGATAAACTGTACCTCTCCACGAGTACGACGTTTATAAATCGAACCATCTGTGATAATACCTCCTAAGAAGTAAGCCATCTTGATGTTTCCTTTTTGAGGCGCATCCAGCTGGGGAATATTTTCTGCTACTACCACCATTTCTTGGACTGCAAGCATATCTTGAATTTCAGTTTTTAGATATTCGCCACCTCTAATATTAATCATTTTGTGATCTGGAGTCAGGTGCAAGCAGTTGTCAGTAACTCTACCTGTTTGAGAGACGCTGACACTAATCATTTTTGATTGTCTTTTCATTGAATCAAGAATTGGTTGCCACTCTATTTTGTTCGTCTGGGTATTTAATGATAGAGTTAGCAAACCTTCATAACCTTGCTCATAAATCTCACGCAAGGTCATAAAACCTTTATTGGTTAAAACCTTTGTTTTTCCATCAAAGCATGTTCGGCCCCCAGAGTTGGTGACAATTGCACTGGCGCGTTTCATAATTGGTTCCCAATCGGGGTCAGTTCTCTCTGTCACCAAAACTTCCCCGGCTTGGAACTGGCCTAATTTCTGAACATCTAAAATTAGACGTACTTTTCCTTGACTAATAGCTTCTCCAATCGCACGTCCAGTAATTAGAGGTATTGGGGATTGGGAAGATTTTTCTCCAGTCCCTAGTCCCCAGTTCCCAGTCTCCAATAACAATCGATAACTCCGCAACACATTTCCTGTCTTTTGCGACTGGACGGTTTCGGGACGCGCTTGCACAATAAAAAGTTGATTAGTAATGCCATCTTTTGCCCACTCGATATCCATTGGAGTGGAAATGCCGTGGACTTGGGAATAATGGTCTTCAATTAAACATGCCCAACTTGCTAGTTGTAAAATCTCTTGATCACTCAGGGCGAATTTGCCTCTTTCGCTGGCGGATACAGCCACATTTTTGGTAAATTTGGAGCCATCATCATAAATCATTTTCAGTTCTTTACTACCCAATTTTTTATCGATAATTGGGCGGAAACCAGCTTTTAAAGTTGGTTTAAAAACATAGTATTCATCGGGATTTACAGACCCTTGAACAACGTTTTCACCTAAACCATAGGCGGCTGTAATTAGTGCCGCATCCTTAAATCCGGTTTCTGTATCAATGGAGAACATCACCCCAGAAGTTGCTAAGTCAGAGCGCACCATTTTTTGCACACCCACAGCTAGAGCAATGCTAAAATGGTCAAATCCCTTGGCGTGGCGATAAGAAATGGCGCGATCGGTAAATATGGAAGCAAAGCATTTATGACAAGCTGCTAAAACTCCTTGGGTACCAACAACGTTGAGGTAAGTTTCCTGCTGTCCAGCAAAACTAGCATCGGGTAAGTCTTCAGCAGTGGCGCTAGAACGGACTGCAACATCTGTCTCTGCGTTGTATCGTTCGCAGAGACTATCGTAAGCTGTGGCGATCGCCTGCTGCAATTCTACAGAAAATGGGGTGTGGATTAATAGCGATCGCGCTTTCTTTCCTCGTTCTCGTAAATTTTTGACATCTTCAACATCCAAGTCAGCAAAGAGTTCGCGTAGCTTTGCTTCTAACCCTGCTGATTGAATGAAATGACGATAAGCGTAAGCAGTGGTAGCAAATCCGGCGGGAACGTTAATCCCTTTGGGCGTTAGCTGTTGAATCATTTCTCCCAGTGAGGCATTTTTACCACCAACTACAGGGATATCAGCAATACCAACTTCATCAAACCACAAGATGAGCGATCGCTCTTTGGCAGATTTAGATAAAGTGCTTGTCGATAGTGTCGCCATCTGTATTACCTCTTGAGTTGATGTTCAGTCTCTGAGTACGTAATCGCTAGTACCGCTTCGCGTAATTCGTAATACTCGCCAAAGGCGAGAAGCAAGCTACGTAATTCGTAATTACGTTTTAGCAAGGGTTTGAGACATTACAAATGGGTGGCTTATTTACGCCGTGCTGTACTAGTATATTTTTCCCTTGTTTAATTTTAGTGTTTGTAGCAATTGTATTGGAGAGTAAGCTAAACGTAGCTAAATTTAAACAAAAACCTCAAAGAGTCCTGACTTTAATCCCTCTCCGAACTCACGGAGAGGGACAGGTGAAAGCGTAGCAGAACCAGGGTGAGGTTTCTTTAGGCTACCGCCCACAACGCTATAATTAAAGCCAAGCAAGTCTTGTGTCAACTGGATAACTACCGCCCAGGAAACCGATTCTATGTCACCGGAAATCACCACCGAAGTAATCAATCCTACAACTGACATTCTGGACTGGCAACCCCCCATGCCACCCACAGATTTAATCTTTGATGACGGAGAACCTTTGGAAACTAACCGCCACCGCGTCGCCATGAATCTGTTGATTCGTTCCCTTAAGCATCACTGGGCAGAACGCACCAACTTCTTCACAGGTGGTAATATGTTTGTCTACTACAGTAGCAAGCAAGCCCGCAATCAAGATTTTCGAGGGCCAGATTTTTTTGTAGTGCTGGATGTCGATAGCAATCCAACGCGGTTAGGCTGGGTGGTATGGGAAGAAGAGGGACGCTACCCCGATGTGATTGTTGAGTTGTTGTCCGACTCCACAAAAGCAGTAGATTTGGGGGCAAAAAAGCACTTATACGAACAGGTGTTTAAGACAAAAGATTATTTTGTGTTCCATCCGTTGCAGCCCAATTCTTTGCAGGGATGGCACTTAAATACAGATATAGGCTACCAAATATTGTCCCCAAATCCTCAAGGTTGGTTATGGTGTCAGACATTGGGGCTATGGTTGGGCACTTGGCAAGGCAAAGTGGAAGATGACCCTGCTATCTGGTTAAGGTTTTATGATGAAGCAGGCAATGTGGTGTTATTGCCAGAGGAAGGAGAACGACAACGCGCCGATGCCGAACAGCAACGCGCCGATGCTGAACAGCAACGCGCCGATGCCGAACGACAACGCGCCGATGCCGAACGACAACGCGCCGAGCGATTAGCACAGCGATTGCGAGACTTGGGAGAAGATCCAGATCAGTTGTAACCAATATCACGACATGTCTAAGGAACATCGCGACATTCCGAATCAACATCGTGACATTCCGAACCAACATCGTGACATTCCGAACCAACATCGTGACATTCCGAACCAACATCGCGACATTCCGAACCAACATGATGACATTCCGAATCAACATCACGACATTCGGAATCAACATCGCGACATTCCGAACCAACATCGCGCTGTTTTAAAAACAAGATACAGGATGAACTTAAAAAACGCTGTAACTAAACAAAAAATTCGGGTTCAATAACCTGTTCAATAGTAAAAAGACACTCAAGGGGAAAAGTCTCTATTGGTATTTGAGTCTCATTTGCTGCGTCTCGACGGGCGCGGCGATAATATTTCTGTATCCACTCCCAATCTTCTAGAAAGCGCTGTAAGCTGGGAGTATCTTCCAGACAATCCTGAATTTTGTTTCGGCAGTTTGAGATTGTGTTAACCCAACTTTTGGTTTTTCGCTCTGATTGATATTGGCATTTGAGTAAGTGCATTAAAAGCACTTGTAAATAACTTCCAAGTTCCTTTTGTTCACTCCGACCCAAAGCCGCTAGTTCCTCTACCAAATGTTCAACGTCTAACTCAGCCCAGCGTCCTTTCTTCAGACACTCAGCCTGTTGCTGCGTCCACAGAAGAAAGTCCTGATTGTAGAGTGTTGCTTTACTCATCAACAGTTATCCTCTCTGCTTTCAGCGAAATTTCTCATATTTTCGCTCAATCCTAGCCTACAAATAATCTTACAAAAGTAATCTAGCAATTACTCCTCTCATCAGCATCGTTATCTTGCAGGTTGCGTCCGGCACAGCAACCGTTGATATGTGGGTTGAAGATAAATTCGTTTTTTAGTTGGGGTTCACCATGTACTTGGTTAGGCGTGTAGCCTAATTTATCGATCCAGATTACAAATTCATCTACGTATGGGTCATTTGCTGTCGATTTGTGTCCTTGGTTATTATGAACAAGTGGAGTGAGCAAAGCAGGTAATTGAACAGCCTTGTCACCGAAGTAGTAAAAGTGCCGTGACATCAAAACATTTATACCGCCTAAATCTGTTTCTTGATTACTGATGTCATGAACACTGGGTCGCAATACTGGTTGTTCTGCTTGGCTGTAATCGTAGATGCAATCGCCAACACGATACTCGAATATTTTGCTGTCCCACTTTGGAATTTTATGAGGACTATGAACTTGGCAAAACTCATCGTATTCTTGGAATGTCATCTTGTCCGTTACCTTCATCGCATATACAACTGAATCGGCGATATTCCCAATTGGCGACTGTGTAGAACCAAATCCTACAACCCAATCTCCAATGCTTGCTACTCGTCGGATAACAGGCTTGCAAATTGCAAGAGTGCAAAGTTCCCAGAATGGGTTAGGAGCCGCGCCATCATCATAACGTAGGCAGTAGGAAAAGAGTCTCATGAGTACAAAATTACTAAAGCAGCTAACTACTACATTAGTATGGCGCACACTACGGGTTAGCACACTTCATTATGTGTTTTTTGTTACACAATATACATCAAAAGAGTGAAGAATCAAAATTTTAATCCTTCACTCTTCATACTTCATTTGATATTTCTACGATTCTCTTCCCGATGCCCAGGTATCACGCCATTTAACAGTACCTTCTTTGGCAATCACCCAGCGACGATTTACGAGATTTTCCCGCAGAGGCGATCGCCCTTCCCGCCACATGGCATATTTATAAGCAATCAGCTTACCAGCACTCTCATCAAAGGGAATCTCCGCAGACCAGGTATTTGAGTTGATGTACTCTAAAGGATATGCTTTACCGATATCCCAGTTACCCAACTCTGGGCAATCTCCCATCACCACAATGATTTCACCGGGTTGGGTATCCACGCCAGTAAGTTGGACGCGGACAATTGTCTGTGCTTTTATCCGTTCGCCAACATGGCTAAAAACAAGCGCCCCCCGTTCTTCTAGTACTAGGTTATAAATCTTGCCGTCTTTTACATCATACTTATTGCGAGTCACAACGCAGGTATGTTCGCCATCGGGTAATTCTGTGTCCACTTCTGGCAATATAACTTCTCCTCCCCGGTTTAAAGCGACAAAACACACGGAATCACGATAGCGGCGCACATAACAGTAAACGTCGGGTATTAAGTATTTTTGCCAGTGGCTACCCATTGATACGGCTGGATTCAGTCGCCGTAAGCCAGACAGCAGCCGGATGCAACGATAAATCTCACTCTCAATATCCCAACTTTCCATCATCGGGCGATTGTACGGATCGTTACCGCCATCAGTATCGTTATGCAGATACTGTTCTGTGCCGTAGTAAATGCAGGGAATACCGCGACATGTCATAATTAAGATGATCGCTACCTTCAACATCGCTGGATCGGGGTTCAGCGATTGGAAGCGGGACATATCATGGTTATCGATGAAGGTAACTAGCTCTGTTGCCCCGTTATAGCGATAATCCTGGTCAAAAATGTATTGAATTGTTTGGAATCCGTTTTCTGAACCTTGCGCTAGTGCGGCTCGAATTGCCACGCACAAGCCAAAGTCTAGAAGTGTCATGCCTGAGTGGTTAACAAATTCCACGGAGCGATCGTCACTAGGATTACTGTAAATCCATTCACCAAAAATAAATATATCTGGTTTGTGATTGGTCATATCGCCATTGAATTCTTGCCAAAACCAGATCGGCATATGCTTGACAGTATCCACCCGCAGTGCATCCACACCCCGGTCTAGCCATTGTTTGATTGCTGACTTGATATACTCCCGATATTCGGTATTGTTTTCATTGAAGGTTGCTAGACCTGATAGTTCACAGTTTTGTACTTGCCAATCGTCTTCCCAATTTTGGACTTCGCCGTAGTGGTGATACCAATTATTGACATCATTATTGAAGTCAGCAATTTTCACTCCATCATCATACAATTCACCTTTACTACCGCTAGTATCAGGGCTGCTATGGTTGCAGACAATATCTAGCACCAGCTTCATATTCCGCTTGTGCAGTTCTGTAATTAACCGATCAAAGGTAGTATTTTTTTCTTCTTGCGTAGCGTTTAAAGAAGGGTTCTCTCCATCAGCGATGTAGCGAGGATTAATCCGCTTAAAGTCTTTTGTCCAATAGCCATGTAAGGCTGCATTGCCAACAAACAACTCTTCAACCTGCTCAAACAGTGGAGTTAACCAAAGGGCTGTCACTCCCATGTTTTTAAGATAATCCAATTTGTCAATCACACCTTGCAAGTCGCCACCCCAGTACTTACCCCAATCTTCTTTAGTTGGATCGTACAGTTCTGAGTTTGCACCTTCGCTATTATCTGGATCGCCATCATAAAAGCGATCGACCACAAGAAAATAAATGGTTTCCTGACGAAATTCAATATCTCTAGTGTAAAGAAACTCTAGATCAATCTCAGTTTCTGATGCTGGTGTTTCTATAATAACTTCTAATTCTTCTTGTGCAGAATCAACTTTATATTGATCTGGTGAAAACTGAGATGGAGGGGTTTTTACCATAAAAAAACTCAAACTTTCATGCAATTGACACTTGTAAAAGTAACAGTACAACGTTTCGAGTATTGTCTGTCACTACAAAACAAACTTCGCTATTATGACATCCGTCTTACGGTGTAGGTATCTATCGCTAGCTAGTTTATAATTCTATCGATAGATATAATTCATCTGCTAGAGGATAAAAACAAAGGAATATAGCAGTTATTAACAGTAAGTACTTCATCACAAAAATTTACAATATCTCGTGAAAGTGACTTGCGGTAAATATTGAGCCTAGCTAGTGTTTAAGTGTATATTCGACAACAGATTTTAGTACAGTCAACAAGGTTTCGTTATACCTGAGCAATACTGATTAAACCACGTATTAGCCCATTTATCTAGAATATTTGCTTCATTGAGCAAGAGTGCTGAGTACTTTTACCTGACTCAGCACTGACTAAGGTAAACTGACCATTGTCGCTTTCAATCTGTTATTACTATTAAGCAATTAATCCAGGTAGCAATTATGACCAAATATGACAAGGTTTTTAACTCAGCAAACACATCAGAGGAATCGCTAAGTCCAGAGGAAGCGGTGGCGGCGATCGCAGTTGTCACGGCGATCGCTGATTCATCCATTGAAGATGTAGATGCAGAAAGTTTAGCGGGTATCCTCTGGGAATTCGAGGTCTTTGAGGAATACTCAGAAGATGAAATCACAGAAATAGTTGATCGACTCATAGACATTACAGAACAAGAGGGAATTGGGCCTCTGTTTAATGTCGCCAAAGTATCTCTCTCAGATGAATTAGTGCTGGATGGTTTTGCGGCTGGGGTGATAGTGCTTTTAGATGATGAACTGGCCATCCCCAAATCAAAACAAGCCTACCTCAAAAAGCTACAAGCAGCCTTGGAACTTGAGGATGAAGAAGCAGAGGAAATCATCAAAGAGGTAATTGCAGCCTTTAAAGAAGCAGAAGAAGAAGCAGACGACGAAGATGAAACAGTAGTCATAGAAGATTTTAGTGAACAGACCTATGAATCTCCCTTAAAGAATTTTACAGTGCCGATTCCAGTTGATCCGCAGCAGGGCGGTAGAATTCAAAGTCAGGAAGGAGTAGTTGGCTTTTCTGATGACATCGGTACTTTGCTGAGAATCGATTATTATCCTTTCCCTCTAGAACAGTTAGAGGAACTGGAGTCTGTGGGACAACAAGAATATTTACAAACAATCTTAGTAGACAAGTATGTACCCCAGGCGATTTTTGCCAATGTACCAGATGCTTCTGTGGAGTATAGCGAATATCTGGAAGATACTTTGCGAGGCGCTTACTATGTGTTAATCGATATGCCCAAAGGTTCGACGATTTCTAAACAAGAAAATAATGGAACTGCGATCAGATTAGACGCTTACCGGGGGCTGCTCACCTTTATCAGGGGTGAATTTTTGTATATAGTTAGTAGTCAGCACAGTTTTATTAACGGCGAAACTCCCGATTCTCTTGAAGAAGAAGCTGAAGATATTAAGGAGAGTATTTTAGAGTTTGTTGAGACTATAGAGTTCACTTAGTATATGCCACCTCACAAAGGGTCAAAATAGAGTTTTTATGGTGATGAATATTAAATAATCTCTCCATCCAAAGAAGCGATCGCACTTGGGACTGACAAATAAAAAAATATCCAACTACTTCTTGTGGGGCGGGCGATACAAGCGCCTTTAACCACAGGCGGGCAAGATGCCCACCCCACAAGTAGTAGTAATTTATTTGTTGGAAATCGCTAAAGGGATTCACTCTACCAATAAACTTAGGACTTATGCATTGACAATAAATAGTAAATATGTATAACGGGGTTTAGTAGGGGTTTAGCATTGCTCATACGAAACCTGAAACAACCTATGCATGGCTAATGCACATCATGATGAATTTGTACACGGCGTAAGTCCTAAAACTATTGGGAACGGATGGCGTTCTCAATTCAATATCGATAACTGATAAACTTTTCTGATGTACATTTGAAAGGGCGATGTCTGACGACAAGCCCAGAGGCGGAATGTGTACGCTTGTCTACGCTTTTGACATACTCACCGTCCTGAAGGAGCGGTGATTCTTCCAGAGTCACCCCTTGGAATTACTGATTCAACGAGTCCACTTACTTACAATTTTTTGCAAAACTATAACCAGAGATGGTTTTCTCCTCAGTCTTTCGGTGTATTTCAACACCCTGTTTCTGTATGCCCTACAGTACAGTTCAAACCGGAATAATTGGTTCAAAGAGTGCATGGTGTTTTAAACTTTTACCCACAGAAACATTCCTCTGTGGAACCCCATAGCTTAGGTTTTCATGGTTGAGTGCATCGCTAGATGCGAGGTTTTTAAAGTGGTTGATTACCTTTCCACTATAATAAAAATACTTCAAATAGCGGTATGAAGTCAATGTCTAAGCCGGAAATATTTATTACTTTTCAAAGTTAGTGCTGAGGAGAAAAAATTGCTCAAGCAATACTGCTTTCCTTTGAATGTTGAAATCAGACAGATGTGCTGCGAAAACTTATCCGCAAGCTATCCAAATCAATTAATAAAAAGCCGTGAAACGAAGCACGGGGCTTTAGACCCAATTTTTCGGTAATTTTTCATGACAATAACCCTGCTGAACAATCGTTATCAAGTTATCCAGGTAATCGGCGCTGGTGGGTTTGGCGAAACCTTTCTAGCAGAAGATGTGCATATGCCTTCTCGCCGTCGCTGTGTGATCAAGCAACTCAAACCGATAACCAACAATGACCCGCAAACTTACCAAATTATCCAACAACGGTTTGAACGGGAAGCAGCAACCTTGGAATATTTGGGTGAAAGTAGTCAGCAAATTCCTAAACTCTACGCCTACTTTTCTGAGAACGGGCAATTTTACCTCGTCCAAGAATGGATTCACGGCCAAACCCTGACAAAAATTGTCGAAGCTAAAGGATTTGAGAGTGAAACTGCTGTTCGGCAAATTCTCTTGAGTCTGCTTCCAGTCTTGGATTATGTCCACAGTAAAGGCATTATTCACCGGGATATCAAGCCAGAAAACATTATTCTCCGTTCTGTTGATGGTAAGCCAGTTTTGATTGATTTTGGTGCAGTTAAAGAAACAATCCGTTCAGTGGTGAATTCTCCAGGATACCCGACGCGATCGCTTGTCATTGGTACGCCTGGATATATGCCTAGCGAACAAGCCGTTGGCCGCCCAGTTTACAGTACTGATATCTACAGCTTAGGCTTAACGGCGATTTATCTGCTGACTGGCAAACACCCGCAAGAATTACAAACTGATCTCAAAACTGGGGAAATACTTTGGCAGCAGCACGCCCCTAACGTCTCTTCCCAATTGGCTTTGGTACTTAATCAGGCAATTAAGCCTCATGCTGGCGATCGCTACAGCACTGCTAGTAAAATGCTACACGCTTTGCAGTCTGCTAGTAATATATCTCCTGAGTTAGTTGCAAATATTTCCACTGTCATTTCTTCTCCCCCTACGACATCGACTCGACAAACCCAGGCATTATATTCGCCGCAAAAAAATTCTGTGATTCCCGCGCCTAACAGGAGTGGAAACTGGCAAAAATCTGCTGTGATTGTTGGTAGTTTGCTGATCGGCGGCTTGCTTGGTGCAGTAGCAATTTCTAGCATCACTCGTCAGCAACAACCAGAAACAACCATTGCCACAAGTCCCACGCGATCGCCAGAATCTTTGCCTTCCACTCCTGCATCTGGCGATTTGCCTGTTTCTTCCCAAACTTCTCCAGTTCCAGTTGTACCTACCTCACCACCAGAACAGCCAGTAATT
Source organism: Nostoc sp. JL33 (assembly GCF_017114985.1). Taxonomy (GTDB): domain Bacteria; phylum Cyanobacteriota; class Cyanobacteriia; order Cyanobacteriales; family Nostocaceae; genus Nostoc. Next base: position 58,851 of record NZ_JABXKP010000090.1, read on the forward strand.
CCCGATCCTTTGCCAACCTCTAATTCCCCGGTTGTATCCAGACCACAGCCAAAAAATAAGCCTGTAATTTTAGATACTCCAGCGCCAGTAGAAGTATCCACACCACAGCCAGAACCAGAGAAGGAGGCGATACCTGCTTTGGACAATGCCAGCCCAGTTCCTACACCAGAACCGCGTTCCACGCCACAGAAGAAGCCGCGCAGTAAATTAGCCGCCACTAGCAGCAGAGAAAGCGTTCCCGCATTCCCTACAGGTACACCAAGAAACATCGTAGAAGCTACCCTCGGCAAACCAAATCAAGATTTAAAAGGCGCATGGGGCAAGACTCGTGCTGTCGTTTACAAACTAGTGCCAGACAAAATTGACCTTGGCTACTTATTTGATCGTAATTCTAAAGTGCTACGTCAAACTGAGGTATCTTTTGCCGAATCGGTAGACCCGCAGGTAATGGAGACTACCTTGAATGGAATGTTAGATGGGCAAGCCACTGAAGAAATTAAGCAGGGACTCAAACAGGTACAACAGCGCCAGTCGGATAACTTTAGTTTTAAGAATGGCTCAGTCAAGGGTCAGATTATCCGCCAACAATGTGATTTTATTTACATCAGCATTTGGGATGTAGATTTACATGATTTTGTGAGTCCATCGACAGCCAAAAGGTGTTAATTTCCTGGGAAACATTGTCCTCAAAAGTTAGATTTTTGTATCCCATAAGACAGATTTAGGATTCAATATAGTCCTTCAAAAACTGATTTTATTGGGCAACAATCAAAACAATTGCAGTCTTCCCAAGCACAAAAACCCATTTCTTATAATTAGTACATTTGTTTTCTAGGTTTTGCAACTAAACCCATGAAAATCTATTTTTCCCATGCCCCATGCTCCATGCCCAATCCCCAATGCCCCATACCCAATCCCCCTTTTCAAAACGGAGTTTTAAATTCTTAATATTCATAAAGTTATAAATACCATTATTAAGTTTTTAATAATACTTGTCTCAGCTTCTACATTCATGTCGTAAATTGCCATTGGAATTGTGTAATCTGAAGACAGCAAAGCTAAATTATTCAATTGAGGTCTAATGACTCCTACGATTATGCGTCAGCTTTGGTCAGTGGTTGAAACCGCCCAAGCCAAGCTCCTCTTACAACTGGATGATGCTAGCTTGGTACAGTGGTTAGTGAAACAAATCGAAACGCAAGTGTTGTTAGATTCTAACGAAACTGATTATCTGTGCCACTACATCCAATCTCGGCTAGCCCTTATACGTGATCTTGCTTATGAACGTCAGTGTTGATGATGCCTACGGCGGGCTACGCCAATACAAAATCACCATAAATTGATTGATAGTCAAGTGTTATTACTATTGACTATTGGCTTTTTGGGGGAAATAACCTTCTACTAAGCAGTCAGAGCCGACTACACGCCAACGAACACGTTCTAGAGACAACGCCTCAGTCATGGTAGTAAACCCTAAATCGCCCACAGGTGTGGGAGCAATACTACCACCAATGATTTTCGGGGCGATAAATGCTAGAACTTTTTGCACTGCTCCTTGAGCGATCGCACTAGCAGCTAAGATACCACCACACTCCCACAAGACGCTACAAAAACCTCGCTCATATAAGTACGCCATTGCATTATCTGGTGTAAGTGATGTTAATTCCACCACCTCCACCCCAAGTTTTCGCAACAGTTCTTGAAAATCGGGATTAGCACCCTCCTCTGTCAACACCAAAGTCGGAGCATCCGCAGTTTGCCAAAGATGGGCATTTTCCGGTAAGTTTAGCTGGCGACTCATCACCACCCGCAGGGGATTATGTGCCCCCACCTGATGAGTGGTTAAATAAGGATTATCCTGTCGAACTGTATTACCGCCGACAATTATTGCATCACAAGCCGCCCGCACTTGATGTACTTCATTGCGGGCATCTTGGCTTGTCACCCAGGCGCTGTGACCAGAGGTGGTAGCAATTTTGCCATCTAAAGTCATGGCATATTTTAAAATTCCCAAAGGTCGTTTGTAGAGAATGCGATGCACAAAAGCTTCATTTAGCTGATGACAAGCTGATTCTTCAACTCCTACCAAGACTTCGATCCCCGCCGCACGTAAACGGGCAATACCACCTCCCGCTACCAGTGGATTGGGATCAACCATACCCACGACTACTTTTGCTACCCCTGCTTGGATCAATCCTTCAGAACAAGGGGGAGTACGTCCGTAGTGATTGCAAGGTTCGAGGCTGACATAGATTGTTGCACCACGAGCGCCATCGCCTGCTGCCCTCAAAGCAAACACTTCTGCATGAGGCTCACCTGCACGAGGATGAAACCCTTCGCCGACAATCTCGCCATCCTTGACAATCACCGCTCCCACTAGGGGATTTGGCGAAGTACGTCCTAAAGCGCGGCGAGCAAGTGACAAACACCGCAGCATCATGCGAGAGTCAAAGTCAGTTCCGACCTTTTGCTTTATAGGAGAATTCGATCCAAACAATTCTTCTTACAGCCTTTTTCATCTATTTAAACGGCAATCTCCTGTAGGGTAGCACAGCTAGCTGTGCTACCCATCGATTTACAGCGTCGCTACAAGTTCCTGTAAGCGATCGCTTCCATCGCGGAAGACGGGCCAACCATCCCCCACCAACACTGCTTCTACCCGACTCAGTTGAGCCAACCTGCGAACAGAAGCAACAGCGTCTTCTCGATTCAGCAGCTTGTCATCTGGCAAAATCGTTAAACTACCTGCTTTGCGTGCCCGTACTAAATCCCCTGTAATTAAAGTTGTCTCCTCCAGTAACAGAGCCAATTCACCCGGAGTTTTCGAGCCTTGGAGTTCAATCACCTTAAGTCCTGGCACAAATTCTTCACCATCAGACAGCCAGCGATCGCAATGTATAGGGAAAGTTTCTTTTTCTGCCACAGGCCCGGCAATCTTAGCATAGGTTTGATCGGCAATTTCTTTACTTGCCCTGACATGCTCAGAATTCGTCAGCACAATCCAAACTACACCACCGAGGGATTTCAGATGATTCCAATCATGGTTTGATAGGGCTACTGGGTCAATCAAGATGTTGCCATCTGGGCGAATCCAGGCAATCCCATTGAAATCAATATTTCTTGCCGGATTGAAATTAGACCAGCTATAGAGATCGGGACGGTGCAAAGATTTCATGATGATTCTGGATCAGTATCTTCAATAATTGACTATTAATCTCAATAATTAAGTATATAGATTATAAGGTTGCATTCCCTTTGGATCTGGAATTTGAGTATACTACGATAAATTTATCAATATTACGGGTTTTGTTTGGTTTACAGGAATTCAAGGTTAAGGGCAATAGAGATCAACCGAGGTACAGGGATGAGTCAGATTCAGCGCCAAAAAATATCAGCGAAGGCAAACCAGTTTAAAGAGTCGGTGATTCGAGAAATGACCAGGGTCGCGCTGCAATACGATGCAGTGAATCTGGCGCAGGGGTTCCCTGATTTTCCCTGTCCCTTGGAGTTGAAACAGGCAGCATATCAGGCAATAGAGGCAGATGTAAATCAGTATGCCATTACTTGGGGCGATCGCCCCTTTCGTCAGGCGATCGCCAACAAAGTTCGTTGGTATCTGGGCTTAGATATCGATCCCGAAACCCAAATCACCGTTACCTGTGGTTCCACAGAAGCAATGGCAGCTGTGATGTTGGCAACAGTTGATCCTGGTGAGGAAGTAATTGTATTTGAGCCGTATTACGAGAACTACGGCCCCGATGCAATTTTAGCTGGTGCGACACCCCGTTATGTGACACTACATCCCCCCGATTGGACATTTGATGAATCAGAGTTGCGTCAAGCTTTCAATGCCAATACTAAAGCGATTATTATTAACACACCCCACAACCCCACCGGTAAAGTCTTCACCCGTGAAGAACTCACCCTAATTGCTGAACTTTGTCAAAAATGGGATGTGTTAGCGTTCACTGATGAAATTTATGAACATATTCTCTATGACGGCACTCAACATATTGCCTTAGCAACCCTTCCCGGTATGGAAGAACGCACAATTACCATTAATGGTCTTTCCAAAACTTACAGCGTCACAGGATGGCGAGTTGGCTACATTTTGGCAAACCCGGAATTGACAGGGGCGATTCGCAAAGTTCATGATTTTCTCACCGTTGGCGCTCCTGCACCATTGCAACGAGCCGGAGTTGCCGCCATGCAACTGCCACCATCCTATTATGAAGAACTAGCCAAACTTTATCACCAAAAGCGAGAGAGGATTTTACAGATTCTAGATCAAGTAGGGATTCCCTATTTCGTTCCCCAAGGAGCCTATTACGTTCTTGCAGATATTTCCAAATTCGGCTACCAAACAGATATAGAATTCACTTACCATTTAATTAAAGATATTGGTGTTGCCGTAGTTCCCGGTTCCAGCTTTTTCAGGCAACCAGAAAAAGGACATTCATTGATCAGATTTTGCTTCAGCAAAAGACCTGAGACATTACAAACAGCGAGCGATCGCTTACTCAAACTGCAATCAAATCTACAACCCATATCCTAACATTCATTTCTTCTCTCTGCGCCCCTCTGCGCCTCTGTGGTTCGTTTCTCTTAAGCATCCCAATCTATTCAACATGAAAGACCCATAACCACTTATTTAACATAACTGACCGAATTTTAAATTTTGGATTTTGGATTGTTGGCGAAGCCTCTCGTAGAGAAGATTCAAAATCCAAAATTTAAAAAGGGTTACAAGCCCCCGAATTTATACTCGCTCCGCGAGAAGCAAGCTACGTGAAACAATTCTTTAATCCAAAATCTAAAATTACTTGACTTGCCTCTGACTTGCTTGCTTGGGGTCAATCTAAAATCTAAAATCTAAAATCCAAAATTGTTTGACCAGGAGTAACTATGGCTACTTACGATAACATTTTGCAAGCAATTGGTAAAACTCCATTAGTCAGACTAAACAAAATCAACGAAGACATTCACTCAACTATTTATACCAAAGTAGAATATCTCAATCCTGGCGGGAGTACCAAAGATAGAATTGCCCTGACGATGATTGAAGCCGCAGAAAAAATAGGTCAACTGCAACCGGGTGGTACTATTATTGAAGCTACCGCAGGTAATACTGGAGTGGGACTGGCACTAATTGCAGCCGTGAAAAAGTATCGCTGTATTTTCGTCATGCCTGATAAAATGAGCCAGGATAAAATCAACCTACTGAAAGCTTATGGTGCAGAAGTAGTTGTTACTCCCACATCTGTACCGCCTGACTCGCCAGAAAGTTATAACGGTGTAGCGGAAAGACTCGCCAAAGAAATACCAGGAGCCTATAGACCAAATCAATTTGAAAATCAGAATAATCCTTTAGCGCATTATTTAACTACAGGCCCACAAATCTGGTCAGATAGTAATGGTAAAGTTGATGTTTTTGTTGCCGGGATGGGCACAGGTGGTACAATTTCAGGAGTTGCTAAATATCTGAAAGAGCAAAATCCAAATATAGTAATTGTTGGTGCAGACCCAGAGGGTTCAATTCTTTCTGGCGATACCCCTAAATCTTACAAAGTTGAAGGAATTGGTGAAGACTTTATTCCTAAGACATTTAATCGTCAATTAGTCGATGAAATGGTTCGGGTTAGCGATAAAGAATCTTTTAATATGGCTCGTCGTTTAGCACGAGAAGAAGGTTTATTAGTAGGAGGTTCTTGTGGTACAGCAGTAGCCGCAGCGCTCAAGTATGCAGCCAGATTAACAGAGCCGAAGTATATTGTCGCCCTATTACCAGATACGGGAAGAAACTACATTAATAAAATCTACTCCGATGCCTGGATGCAGGAAAATGGTTTTTGGGAAGGTACAACAGTAAAAAGCATCAAAGTTGGCGAAATTCTCGCTCAAAAAACAGATTTTCCTTCTTTAGTTGCTGTCAGTCCCCGTGATACCTTAAGCAAAGCAACAAACTACCTACAAAAGTTAAATATTTCCCAGCTACCTGTGATTGATAATAATCATGTAGTCGGAAGCGTTAATGAAGCCTCTTTAATGAAATTTCTCCATGATGGGATCAACTTTTCTAAGCAGGAAGTTTCCGCAGTCATGGGTAAACCTCTACCGATGCTTGATGAAGAAGTTGATATTTCTGAAGCTTATCGAGTATTGTTATCAGGAACCACAGGAATTATTATTAAGCGGGATGATGTTCCCATTGGATTAATTACCAGAGCCGATTTAATCAGATATTGGATTAGTCAAACCCAAGAATAATCAAGGAAAAATCATGGAATTTGAGACTAGAGCAATTCATGAAGGTCAGCAACCAGATCCACAAACAGGCGCTGTAATTGTTCCCATTTATTTGACTTCTACTTATGAACAAGAAGCCATAGGTAAACACAAGGGATATGAATATTCTCGCACGGGAAACCCCACCCGTACTGCTTTAGAATCGGCTTTAGCTTCTATTGAAAATGGAAAATTTGGTTTGGCATTTGCCTCTGGCTTGGCTGCAACTACCACAGTATTAAGTCTACTAAAAAGTGGCGACCATATTGTTGCTGGTGATGATTTGTATGGTGGGACTTATCGTTTGTTAGAAAAGGTTGTAAAAAATTGGGGTGTGACAACTACCTATGTAGATATTGATAACATCGCTGATTTTGAAACTGCTATTAAACCAAATACTAAGTTGATTTGGATTGAAACTCCTACTAACCCTTTGTTAAAAATTATTGATATTGCCGCACTGGCAAATATTGCCCGTAAAAATAATATTATATTAGCAGTTGATAATACCTTTGCTAGTCCTTATTTTCAAACGCCGTTAGATAATGGTGCTGATATTGTGGTTCACAGCACTACCAAATATCTAGGTGGACACAGCGATATTATTGGTGGCGCAGTCATCACATCTAACGAACAACTATACACCGAACTGAAGTTTTATCAAAATGCGATCGGGGCGATTCCTAGTCCTTTTGATAGTTGGTTAGTGCTGCGAGGAATTAAAACTCTGGCTGTGAGAATGCGAGAACATGAAAAAAACGCTTTGTTTTTGGCTGAATTTTTAGAAAAGCATCCAAAAGTTGAGCGCATTTATTATCCAGGGTTATCCAGTCATGAACAGCATCAATTAGCAAAAGAGCAAATGTCTGGCTTTGGGGGGATGATTAGTTTGGAATTAAAAGGTGGTTTTGCTGAGGTTGAAAGATTCGCTTCTCGACTCAAGTTATTTTTGCTGGCTGAAAGTTTGGGTGGTGTAGAATCACTGCTTTGCTACCCTACTAAAATGACCCACGGTTCTTTACCAGAAGCAGAACGACTTAAGCGAGGAATAAAGGATAATTTAGTCCGCCTTTCAGTAGGAATTGAGCATCAGCAAGATTTACAAGCTGATTTAGAAAATGCTCTAGCTTGAAAATTGGGAGTCGGGAAGAGGAATTTTTATTCGGCGTTGTAAACTTTATTAATCGTAATTAAGCATAGGCTTTGTGACCCCTACCTCCAGAGGTAACTTTGTTTTAAGTGGGGCCTAAATCCCATTATGAATTACGAATTTTTAAGGGTGTGTATCTTCAAGTTAATAGAAGTTAATAAATCCTGGATTCATATAAGTTCATAAATGCTTTATATAGGCGTTTGTTAAAAAAAATGACATTATTTTCGATCCAGATTTAACTCTAACTTTTGATCGCTGATGGAAAGTTGACTGGCTCAATAAAACCCCACTTACAAACGGGGGTTTCTAAGCCTTAATGCATAGTAATCCCCAGAAAAACCACACTAAGCTAGTGTAGGATTCGTTCAAATTTCCGGTAATTATATCGGGAAAGTAGGCTTACAAATTCTGAATTACAAACTCCATTGACTCTTTAAAAGGATAGGATTAATGTTATGATTAGTCCTTGCAAGGACACTATTTATGTTATGCATCAAAAAATCAGGAGGTATTTCCGATGATGATGATGATGATGACTGAAACGATGACTCCCGAAATGCAAGCTTGCATGGATGCTTGTATGGACTGTCACAAAATGTGCATGGAAACCATGACTTACTGCATGAGCAAAGGTGGTAAGGACATGGACAAGAGCATGATGAGCATGATGAGCATGATGCGCGATTGTTCTGAAATGTGCATGATGTGCATGAATATGATGATGAGCGGTTCTGAGTTCATGGAACGCACTTGTATGCTTTGCGCCGAAATGTGCGATCGCACTGCAATGGCCTGTGAGATGATGAGCGATGACGCGAAAATGATGGAATGTGCTGCTGCTTGCCGCAAGTGTGCAGAATCTTGCAGAAGTATGCACATGATGCCCGCATAATTCGGCTACCTCGCAGAAGTTTATCTGCAACCTAATATTCAAGCGCTCAGACTCTTTGGGGACTGGGCGCTTGAAGTAAGGACTTTTAAAATTATCGGTTGATGCAAGTCTAAACCAATACTTTAAAAATAATTAATATTACTTAAAATTGTTGCGGGATTAGAAGCGATCGCATCAGCATACTTCCTCTCCTTACGCCACCTGATGTGACTCTTCCACTTCGGCTAACAGCTTTAGTGCACCAAAATATCCCTGTTTCCACAATTGCGCGATCGCATTTTCCATTGCACTACTCGTTAATGGTATGACAATCAACCCTGGTGGAGCCAAAAAAGCAGAACCCAATTCTACCTCCAACTCTAAATCTTGCTGCAAGCGTGACAGTACACCATATTGGTTATGTTTGTGGAATTGGGATTGCGATGTGCATGTCTGCGTTCATTCCATCAAAATCAAGCGCAGAGGATCTAAACGCACATACCAAGGAAAAGCTTGGTCTTTCATAGTCGCCCATTTTTCTTTGAAGACTTCAGCTTGCAGATGGTAATCTTGAGAATTTTTGGCAGCCGAATGTAGTTTGAGAAACAACGTCATTCGATGAGGCGTTTCACTTGTTCGTACTACCCAGCAGGGAAAAGTATTTTCCTGTGATGAGTCGTTGGTAAAAATGAACTGATGGGCGCGAATGCCGATGTGGGATAATTCGCTTTTTACAGGTTCAATTACTTGAAGAGTACAACCCCAATCAGTCGCTTCCACCTGTTGCGATGACTGGAGAACAGCACGGGAGAAGTTTTTGCACCCAGTGAGTTGAGCAACACTCACAGTAGCTGGATGCTGGAAAATATCGTATTTTGAGCCATAATGAACGGCTCTACCATCCTCCAATACCAACAGATTCGGGCAAATCCGATAAGCTTCTTCCATATTATGAGTGACAAATAGAGTCACACCTTGATAGCCAGCAAGAGTTTCTGTCATTTGCTGCTCTAATTGGCTACGCAGATGTGTATCAAGTGCCGAAAACGGTTCATCCAAAAGCAATGCTTCCGGTTGACTTGCCAATGCTCTTGCCAAAGCTACCCGTTGTTGTTGTCCCCCAGAGAGTTGATGCGGATAGCGATCGCCTAATCCCTGCAACTGCATCGCGATTAATTGCTCCTCTACCTGCACTCTAATACTCCCAGCCGATAGTCCTTTGGGCAAGCCGAAAGCGATATTTTGCGCCACACTCATGTGCGGAAACAGAGCGTAATTCTGCACCAAAAAACCAATGCGGCGATCGCGGCTGGGTAAATTAATTCTTTGTTCTGAGTCAAACAAAACTCTGCCATTTAAAACTATGCGTCCTCTAGTGGGCGTTTCTATCCCCGCAAGGCAGCGCAAAATCATGCTCTTACCTGCTCCAGAACCCCCTAACAATCCCAAGGGTTGCTGATCAGTAGTGAAAGCAACTTTTAAATCAAAGCTAGGAAGTATTTTTTCAATGTTGACTAACAATCCACCAGATTCAAAGCTAGATTGCGGAGTATAAAGATTTTCTCCCCCTGCTTCCCCTGCTCCCCCCACTCCCCACTCCCCACTCCCTACTCCCCCCTTCTTTTCCCTCAATTCTTGCCAGAAGTTGACTGCAATAATTCCAGAGAGAGAAATTACCATAATTGCGATCGCCCAAAACCACGCCTCATTCATTGCTCCCGCTTCCACAGCAAAATAAATCGCCATTGGGATTGTCTGCGTTTGTCCGGGAATATTACCAGCCAGCATCAATGTCGCCCCGAATTCTCCCAAAGCGCGGGCAAAAGCTAACATTGTCGCGGCGACAATACCAGGTAGTGCTAAGGGTAAACTGATGCGCCAAAAGATTGTGGCTTCACTTGCACCAAGGGTTCTAGCTACTCGCAGCAGATTACCATCTATTTGTTCAAAAGCTCCCAATGCAGTTTTATACATCAAAGGGAAAGAAACTACGGTTGCTGCGATCGCTGCACCATACCAAGTAAAGACGATGGTGAAGTCAAAAGCCTGCATGAGTTTCCCTACAGGGCCATTTTTGCCAAAAAATAGCAGCAACAAGAAGCCGACAACCGTGGGGGGCAAAATCAGTGGCGCAATAAAGATACCCTCAATCAACGATTTACCTTTGCCACGATATCCCAGCATCCAATAGGCAGCAGCGATACCTAAGAAGAAGGTGATAAATGTAGCAAGTAATGAAGTTTTGAGTGATATCCAAAGGGGGGATAAATCCAATGGCATAGTTGTCTGGGGAAGAATTAGCTCAACTAATCCCTAATTTACCAACTTTAGTTTAAATGTGTTGGTAAAAGTTGGTAAATTACCTCACCAACAATAAAGAAAATGGCAAAAACTAGACAACGCTGTAGGGGCACAGCATTGCTCATGCGTGTCAACTTCAGGTGAAAACCAGCCTATAACCAGCTTTTAAGATTGTCTCGTTCCCAGTCGGAGACTGGGAATGCCCCTCATTGAGGCTCCGCCTCCGTAACTTGCGGCACCACCAGGAACTGCATTTCCAGCCTCTGGCTGGAAACGAGATTTTAAATGAGTTTGGGCTTAAGTTGACACTAATGAGCTTTTTCTCTGTGCCCCTACGACAAGTTCAAATAGACGAAAATAGCTGTAATTAGTCGAGTTTACTGCTGTAGGCACTAAAACCATAAGCCAAAGTTTCTTTTAAACTATCTGATGGCTTGAGACTTCTGTTGATAGCATTAGCAAATGGTACTGGAATTGCTTTAATAGTTTCCGGCAAAATTGCATATTCTTCTGTTGGTTCGACAATGTATTCTGGACATTTCGTTTTCATCCCAGCAGTAGCTAACATTTCATTTATTTCAGAGGCGGAATATTGCTTGAGATAAACTGGATTTCTGACAAATGGGTTCAGCTTTCTCACAAAATTATGGATAATATGAGAAGGACAGGACTTGTTGTGGAAGGAATGATTAAAAACAAAAATTCCACCAGGTTTTAGTACGCGAGATATGTCAGCTAACAAATTTCTTAATTGTGCATCTGGGATATGCATAAAGACGCAGTTAGAAATTACCAAATCTATAGAATTATCTTCTAAAGGCAATATTTCCGCAGAATTGCAAATCAAGTTAAATTCAGCTTCTGGGAAAAAATTATATTCTTGTTTAACCTTGATTAATCGCCGCAATAAAGGCTCAGAAATATCAATACCATAATATTTTTCGCATCTCAAGTTTTTCGCTTTCGAGAGATGCAACGGTGCGCGACCATAACCAGAACCAATCTCTAAAACAGAACCAACAAATTTATTCAAGGGGAATTTATTCCAAGTACCTCCAGGCGTGCCCGTTAGCAGCGTGTAATCTTGTTTCATCGGCGATGTATCTGCAACTTTTTCAATTTGTTGGGAACCATAATATGTTTTCCCAATTGCGTCCCATGTTTTTTTATGTTGAGTATTATTCAACTGTTCGTAGTCGCTAGGAAAATAAATGCCATCTCGCAATTCAAAGTCATTTAGACTGAATTTTCCATTTGCTAATTGAGTCATTATGATTATTCCCCATGAATAGTTAAGTCTGTTTTCTGTTATACTCTTAACTCAGGATTAACCGCAAGTGATTTTTCCTGAACTCCTTCAACTAGGCTTTCTTCAGAGCTAGGGCAATTCCATTTACCCTTTTAATGTTAAGTTAACACGCATGACAGGTGTGCTACCAAAGCGCCTATTGCATCCAAAGGGAAACCCGCTATAATAGCAACCCGTCATCTGAATCAGAACACAAGTTCGTATACATTAGTTGATGGACTGCAACAATTGGAGGCTGTGATGGTACAAGGGTCACAACAAAAACGGGTGGTAGTCGTAGGCGCAGGTTGGGCTGGTTTAGGAGCAACCTACCATTTGGCAAAACAAGGCTATGATGTGACACTTCTAGAAGCAGGCCCCTATCCTGGTGGATTGGTGGCAGGTTGGCAAACAGCCGCAGGAAAATCTGTTGAAGCTGGCATTCATGGCTTTTGGTATCCTTACAAAAATATTTTTTCCCTAATCAATGAATTAGGAATTAATCCTTTTACTACTTGGACTCGTTCTTCGCAATATTCCCCAGCAGGTTTGGAAGTTGAATCACCAATTTTTCAAGACTTACCGCGACTCCCCTCCCCACTGGGAACTTTTATCTACACTCAGTTTAAGCGGCTGCCACTAATTGACCGTCTCAGTGCTCTACCTTTACTTTATGCTGTTGTTGATTTTGACAATTCTGATGCAGCTTGGCGGCGCTATGACTTTGTAACTGCCCGTGAATTGTTCAAAGACTTTAACGTTTCTGCACGGCTTTACCGCGAGGCTTTTGAACCAATGTTATTAGTGGGCTTGTTTGCCCCTGGTGAACAATGTTCAGCCGCAGCAACTTTAGGGATGCTTTACTTTTTTATTCTGGCTCATCAACCGGATTTTGATGTAGTTTGGTGTCGGGGAACTGTTGGAGAAAAGATATTTCGTCCTTGGGTGGAACGTATCGAAAAAGCTGGTGTGCGAGTGTTACCCAAGCGCCGGGTTACAGACTTAATTGTTGATAATAATCATCGAGCCAAGGGTGTGGTTTGCGGTGATGAAGTAATTGAAGCAGATGCCGTGATTTTTGCGGTTGGAATCACGGGTATGAAGAAAATTGTCTCAACTAGCCCTAGTTTACAAAGCCGTGAAGAATTCCGTAATTTGAGCAATTTAGGAGCAATTGATGTTTTAGCAACGCGATTATGGTTTGACCGCAAAATTGATATTCCTCGTCCTTCTAATGCTTGCTTTGGATTCGACGCAACTACAGGTTGGACATTTTTTGATTTGAATGCTCTACATGATGAATATCAAAATGAGCCGGGAACAGTAATTGAAGCTGATTTTTATCACGCGAATCAGTTTCTCAGTTTGAGTGATCAAGAGATTTTAGCAATAGTTCAGGGTTATTTAGCAACTTGTGTGCCGGCGTTTCGAGAGGCAAAAATAATTGATAGCAGTGTAATTAGGCTGCCTCAGGCGGTGACTCATTTTGCACCTGGTAGCTATCGTTATATGTTACCTGCTAAGACAAGTTTTGAGAATGTGTTTATGAGTGGGGATTGGATTGTGAACCGTCATGGTTCTTGGTCACAAGAAAAGGCTTATGTTACTGGTTTGGAGGCGGCGAATTTGGTGGTGTCTTATTTGGGATTAGGTCAGCCATCTGAGATTTTAGCTGTAGAAGAGGATGAAGTGCATATACAAATGGCGCGATCGCTCAACCAAACCTGGCGCGACTTGGGCAAATCTATCTTACCTAACTTTTGGTTGCCGTAATATTATGTAGGGTAACACAGATGTGCATTTTTAGTCTATGTACATTTCTCACAATAAGAGTCAATTATTAATTCTAATCTAAATTCGGTAAGCTAAAGAAAGCGATTGCATAATGTAAATCAAATAACATAAGCTTATGGAGCTAGACTGTTTACAAACCGAAGTGATTCTAACGCATCCGCGTGAGTCTCTTGGTAGAGTGCAACTTGATTGGACACCCCAACCCGGAAACTATCTCGATTTTCAAGGTAAAACCTATGCGGTTTTAGAGCGCCGCCATAGATATCAACTTCAATCTGGGCGCTACCGCTTACATAATATTGCCATTTATGTACAGTCGGCTAAACGACCATCTGAGAAAAGTTTGGTAGCGGGACGTTGGGTAATCGGTGATGCTACCTGCCACTACAATGCTCATTCAGAAATCATTCGCTGTGCAGTCAACCCAGATGGCCCTTGCGAATCTTGCCGCTTTTATGAAAAGTTAGGAGTTATTTAATTTTGGATTTTAGATTTTTCCTTTAATCCAAAATCCAAAATCTAAAATTGGCAACTCCTCAATTCCCCGCACCAAAAACTTCTCCCACAGTTAAGCGGGTACCATTAACAAAATCCCATCCCGACTGGGGACGTTTACCAGCTAGCTGAACCTCTCGCAACAGCAACAAACCTTCCCCAGTTTGGACGATCGCCCCAATTCCTTTGGCAATGCTCACTACAACTCCCGGTCTATCTGATCCATTTGACAAATCAGGCAATTTATGCACTAATTCTTGTAATTCTGATGGTAGCTCGCGTAGACGCGGAGCGGCTTGTCGCCAGACATCGCCTACAGAACCAAGGGGAGCAGAGGCGGTGATTTTCAACTCTTTGTTACGAAAGCTAGCGGTGCAGTTAGGGTAAAAGCCTCTGATTTGATTGTGTAATTGGATAGCGCTTTTTGACCAATCCAAACCATAATCTTGTTTTTGAATCAGAGGTGCATAAGTAGCTGCTAAATTATCTTGGGGAATTGGTTGAATTTCCTGGCGTTCCAACTTCAACAGAGTTTCTACCAACAAATCCCCACCGATGGCAGCTAGTCTGTCGGCTAAATCTTGGGCATTATCCAGTAATCCAATGGGTGTAGTAGCTATTTGTAGCATTGCGCCGGTATCCATCCCCACATCCATTAACATGGTCGTGATCCCCGTTTCCGGCTCACCATTATACAAACACCACTGGATCGGCGCTGCACCGCGATATTTCGGTAAAATCGAGCCATGCACATTAATGCAGGCCAACTTGGGTATATTTAGGATTTTTGACGATAAAATCTGTCCATAGGCGACAACAACAAACACATCTGCATCTAATTGTTTGAGTTGGGTTAAAGTTTCAGTGTCTTTTTTCACCCGTTCGGGTTGCCATACTGGTAAGTTGTGAGCAGTAGCGATCGCTTTTACAGGTGTTGGCGTAAGTTTATTTCCGCGTTCCCGGCGTTTATCTGGTTGGGTGACAACTGCCAACACGTCAAATTCTGAATGATTCAATAACTTTTCAAACGTGGGCACAGCAAACTGTGGTGTACCAAAGAATACAATTTTCATTAATAATTAGTTGTTAATCGTTAGTCATTAGTTAATGGTAAGTGCGCCCCTGATAACTGACAACATGTAAGTTGCAGGTTGAAACAGAATTCACCAAGCCAGGATTTAGCCGGCTCCTGTATTCTAGACGGCAGTTGCAAAGCAGAGTTGATTTATGTAAAAAATATCGGTTATTTGGTGGTACAATATTTTCGTATTGGTGAAACCAAAGGCTGCTCGATTAACTTAATAGTTAAGTTGAAAAGTGCAACAGCTAGTATAAACTGCATCTGCCTAAGGAGAAGCCTAACCGTTTAGTGGTGTCTCGTCACGAGCCGCTAGAGCATCTACCGAATAAGTTGTGTTCCTGTTCCTTTTTCCCAAATTAGCGTTAAATACAGTTGGGTTTCTATAAAACTATTGCGTCTTCTAGCTATTTTTGTAGTTGAGATTGCAATTTATAATTTTGGGTTGCTGACAGCAGTATTTTCTGAGCTATGATGTGTTATGCGTCCGCTTTCAGAGCTTTTCACGTAACACCTCACGTTTCCCATTATCAGGGTTTAGACTTTTATATTTAGTGTGTAATCTGGCTTGTTTGCTGCGTACTAGCGATCGCTAGTACGATCCCCGATAGCCAAATCTCACTATTGCCTGCCAGCGTCATTGCCTAAAATATACCCTGAATATCCCTTAACCAATAGTTATTTTTGGCGTGGTTAGGTATAGCAACAGGAACATTATATATCCTGTAGTAATTACTGATTTTTCAGCACATTTACTATACTGGCATATTTTTGCCAAAAAACATTCAGTACCTGAGCAATAAAAAATGTAGACAATGATACTTAATTTTTGTAAACCTCTGCAAACTTTCAAGGAAATATCTCGTCAAAGGTTTTAGTTTCTTGTTATACATATAATTACCGCCTGCCCCATTGCTGCATAGGTATTGCTTCTCACATAGCAACCGCCCCTCTAGAGAGTCTACAAATGCTTAAACCCCTTTTGCTGTCAGGATGGTTTCGCGTGCAACCATTTGTTAATTACGTTGTCGTTGTGATACTGCTCGCACCCTTACTAGGGGCATCGGGTGACTCGGCCTTAGTCAGATCCGAAGTAGCTAAACTCACTTCTATCACTGGAGAGTCTGACTCTGTATCAAAGGAAATAGCTGTAGTTGGGGAACCTGAGATAGCTGAAATATTAAAAACAGATCAAATCAACTCGTTAACAGAAGAATTTGACTCTGTGCCCACACAAAAGACTGCTGTCCAAAAACCGCAAGTATTACCAACGGATAAAATTGAGTCTTTGGCTCAAACAGATAGTTTTGCGTCAAACAGCGATTTAGCTGTTCCTGATCCTTTGGCAGCAGTTGAACTCGCGCCATTAACAGATGTTGCTGTTAGTCAACTTAATTTAATCCGAAAACTCAAAGCTGCTAATATCAAGTCTTTGAAAGTCCCAGAAAATTCTCTCTCTAGAGAAAAGTCTTTTACTGAATCATTGACAGCAACTCAAGTAGCACCAACTCTTAGAGAATCACAACCAAGTACAACGACGGAAGTACCTGTTGCTGAACCACGCAATGAAGCCCAAGCAGAACAAATAGATCCCATAGGTAGTCCTCATCCTATTCCTTGGAAATGGATTACAGCGACTCAAGAGGCTATTGGTTCCAAGGGTGGTTCGGGAGTGCGTCATTACCGCAGCGTACCGGTGCTTTCTCCAGATGGTAAATATGCTGTTTATAGCCGGGTGCAACTAGAGGTAAAACCCCAAATGTACAACAGCCGTGTCACCAGCGTTTTGTTTGTCCAAGATATGCAAACCAAAAGGTTGTGGGTGATGGCTTCGACTACTCCTGTTAGCGATCCTTTATTAAACGTAAAGGCTGTAAAGGCGGCGTCGTCAGAAGAAAGTGATACCAATGGTCAGATTGGGGTATTAGTTCCAGTTAGCTGGTCGGAAAAAGGCGATCGCTTTTTAGCACGCAAGTTTGAAGGTATATTTAACACAGGTGATTCTACAGATAGTGCAGTGATTTGGGATCGGCAAAAAAATCACGCTAACACAGTTGCTCCTGCTCATGAGGAAGATCATGAAAAAATTGCAGTATTGTTAGGTTGGAGTAAAAGCCAGCCGGATCATGTGCTATTTCGTGCGGGTGAATTGGGCGAAGAAAACTGGCCACTAATGCAAGTTGCTAATGATGGCAAGACTATAACGACAACAGACGATGATCAGCCGATTACCTTTGGTAAAAAGGTTACAGAAATTTGGGCAGGCCCACAAGTCGCCTACCGATAGTTTATAGAAAATCTTATATACTCCCGTTGTCGTCACTGGCGACAACGGGATTTTTTTTGGCGTTGCATAAAATAAGGATAATTCTTGTGGGCGAGGTTAATCCAAAATCGCAAATCCAAAATCCAAAATTGTTTGACCCCAATTAGTTAGAATTGCTTGACTAGGTTTTTTGAAAATTTTACTTTATCAATTTCTGTTATGTTACGATAAAAGCATCAACCTGTACAGACTTTCTGTACAGGTTAAGCAAGAATGTACTTAATTCAATTTACAAGTAAAAACGGAACTTTTGATACTTATGGTTTCTGCTAGTTATACTTACACACAAGCACGAGAAAACCTGTCTGAACTGTGCCAGAAAGTTACTTCAGAACGCGATTTTGTAATCATTACACGTCGTAATGCTGAAAGTGTAGCTTTAATACCTGTTGATGAACTTTCTAGTATTCTAGAAACTGCTCATCTTTTACGTTCCCCCCGTAACGCTGAACGTTTGCTAACAGCTTTAAATCGAGCTAAATCAGGAGTTGTGAAATCTCAAAGCTTGGATGATCTTAGTAAGGAGTTAGGATTTGACCAAAAAGAAGAACCTCAAAAACCAATCAAAACAAGAAATTCTAACAACTCCAAAGCAAAGAAAAACAGTATTTCAACCTGAATTTTTAGAAGACTTAAAATTTTGGGTGGAAAATGATCAACGAGTTACCCTTAAAGTTTTGGATCTTGTCAAAGAGACTTGTCAAGATCCTTTTAAGGGGAAAGGTAAGCCGGAACCTTTAAAATATTTAGATCCTAATACTTGGTCTCGCCGTTTAACACAAGAACATAGAATTGTATATCTTGTAAAAGATGATGAAATAAATTTTTTACAAGCTCGTTATCATTATTAACTATTAATTATCCCAAAATATAAGTAGCATTATTTAGTTTTGCGTAGCTTGCCGCCTTTGGCATCGCCCAACACTTCCAACACTCCAAAAATATTTACTTGGTAGAAGCCGTCCTCAATATCCTAGCTGCTGAGTCATAAGTGGGTATGCAAAAACATTTACAGCAGTTTGCAAAGGAAGTGAAGCAATCCCAAACCCTTGTGATTGCTTCGTTTCGCTACAGGTTTGGAAAAACTATATTTTCTGTTGTACAGCATTTGATTTTGGAACAATCATCTAGTCGAATGATCAAAGTTTTAGATATTTCAAGAGCAAGTCTTCAGAAGTTTCTCAGTTACGTACTTCTTCAAAAAGAACCTCAAAACCTTTATCTTTGGTTATATCAGTAAAAACATACTTCCCACCCAGTATTTTCACTTAAAAATTCGTAGTGTGGTCGAGAGTTATAAGAATTGTTAGGGCGATTAATTACAGCAACCAATTTCCCTGTATCTAGCAATACTCATAGCTTCATAACAAGCCGTAACTGTAGCGGCTCGTATAATTTTTGACCCGCATCGACTTTTAAAACATCCTCTAAGATTAAAACTATAAAGACTTATTTATCACCCCTTTCCCACTCAGGTATGACACCTTTCACCCGGCGGATGGGTAAATTAGCAATTAAAGCTGTGGTTCGTTGGTTGCTTTCTAAAGAGAACTCCAAGCCCTCTGTCTCAATTTCGACATAGCGACAGACTACATCTAGGATTTCTTGCCGCATTTTTTCCAACGTTTGAGGATCTAAATCAGCGCGATCATGAGCAATCACCAATTGCAGGCGACGCTTGACTTGAGTTCGACTGCTATCAGTACCGCGAGAAAAAAGTCGTTCTAGAAGTTCAATCATTACGAATAGGTCTGGCGCGAAGACTGGAAAAGTAAGTTAAACAATCTTTGTCCACAACAACCTTCGTAGACGGGCGAAGATGCTGTCTTGGGACGAGTCGATCTCCAGAAATTCGACACTTTCCCCTTCTAATCTACGAGCAATGTTCTCAAAGGCTGTGGCAGCTAAAGAGGGATTTTCCGCTAACACTAAGGGTTCGCCGCGATTGGTAGATACAATAACACGCTCGTCGTCAGGGATTACCCCGATCAGGGGAATGGCGAGAAGTTCCTGAACATCTTGCACTGACATCATATCATTTGCTTTCACCATTGCGGGTCTGATGCGGTTAATTATTAAATGAACACGCTTGATACCTTGTGCTTCCAGTAACCCCACTACCCGGTCAGCATCACGAACTGAGGAAATTTCTGGCGTGCTGACAATTAGCGCTTCTTTTGCCGGGCCGATCGCATTTTTAAACCCATTTTCAATGCCGGCGGGGCTATCGATGATCACATATTGATACTTTTGCGCTAGTGCATTCACCAATAACTTCATCTGTTCTGGTGTGACTGCATCTTTGGAGCGATTTTGGGCTGCCGGCAGGAGTACGAGATTGGGTTGGCGCTTATCTTTCACCAAGGCTTGTTCTAAGCGACACTCTCTGGCCAAGACTTCCACCGCAGTATAGACGATGCGGTTTTCTAGCCCTAGCAGCAAATCCAAATTTCTCAGACCAAAATCCGCATCAACCAAGGCAACTTGACGTCCCATTTTGGCTAAAGCCATGCCCAGATTTGCGGAAACTGTGGTTTTACCCACTCCTCCTTTGCCGGAGGTAATCACAATAATGCGAGTCATGATAGAAATGCGGTCAATGAGGGTTCAGGAAATATAAAACAGTAAATTGCAGTATAAAGTATGAAGTATCGTATCAAGTATGAAGAAATATCTGGTCTCCCTGATTCGGGCGAGGTATGAATATTTTTTTATAGCGATGTCTGACGACAAGCCACTCCCCGTCTACGCTCGGTTGTGTGCAATACACTTCCCTAAGGGAAAGAAATTAGGGATTAGAGTAGTGTATTCCATCCACATGAAAACCGCTATATTTCATCCTTTGTATTCTTCATCTTTTAAGTAAATATTCAAAGCTGCTAATTGATCTTAGTAAATTGGTTTCTGGAAAAATCACTAGCCCTAGCGATGCGAATTCCTTGGGGCGTAATATGTGCCACTTCTGGAGAAAATTGCATCGGTAATTTTTCTGGTGCTCTAGCTACAGCATCTGCGATCCGCAATTGGGTTGGTTCCATTTGCAAGGCCATAATCAGACACTCACTATTACCTCCAGCCCCAGCATGAGCGATTCCACGTAGACGGCCCCAAATTATAATATCTCCATCTGCAATTACAATACCACCTGGATTTAAATCTCCCAAGAGAATTACTGTACCAGGATGACGAATTTCTACTCCAGAACGGACTGTCATTTCCAGATAGAGGGCATCTGCCTGGGGTATGGCTGTAGGTGTTGACTCGGAAACCAGAGAACTTACGGGCTGGAGTTGTTCTACAGAATACCCAGAAGTCACCGCAGCGATCGCAGTTTGACGACGACTTGTAGAGACAGATATTAGCCGGAGTTCGACTTCACTTAAAGCCTCGCCAAGTTCTTGTAGTTGTCTGGCATCTACTAGGCGGTCTTGTGCCATCAGATGCACAGGTGTATTAGATATACGGAAGCGATCGCCTGCATTCAGACGTTGCCTTATTTGTTGCCAAATATCAGACCAGCTCAGTTCTGAGGCTGATACTTGAGATTCCGGGGGCAAAATTAATAACAGTCGTCCCTCCTTACTTTTTAACTGGACTTGAGTATTGTCATTTAGGCGATACCCTGGTAATGCTGACTCATCGGGATTTAAATCAGTAAGGATAAAATCTGATGCCGTATCAGTATTTGACTCTACATCTGGGTTATCAGTATTTGACTCTACATCTGGGTTAGCAGAATTTGACTCTACATCTGGGTTAGCAGAATTTGACTCTACATCTGGGTTAGCAGAATTTGACTCTACATCGGGGTTAGCAAGATTTGATTTTAAATAAAGGAGGACAGAATTTAATTCAGCATCCGGGAGGATAGAATCTGACTCTACATCAGAAACAGTAGGATTTACCTCTACCTCAGAAAGGATAGAGTTTGGGTCTGCATTAGGAGATGCAGAATTTGACTTTAAATTGGGAATCGCAGAATCAGAATTCATGCAGTACTAGCCAAAAGACAAGGAACAGATTTTGGATTTTAAATTTTGGATTTTGGATTTGTATCACCCACAAGGGGTCTTGGCATAGTGGGACGTTAGTCCGACATCATCTTTAATCTCAAATATAAAATCTCAAATTGGCACGGTTAACCTCTGATAAACTGTCCCCAAGGCATCAGCATCGCCGACGTTACCTGGAAACAGCACCACAGGCAAATTAGGAAACTGAGGATGATCGGATGGCGTTAACACTATTGAACAACCAGCTAAAATTTGACCAAGTAAGCGGGCTGAAGTTAAAGCTAGTCCAGTACTCAAAACATCGTTTGAGGTAATACCACCCTTGCTGATTAAGAATCCTATATCAGATGGTAAACCGCGCACAATATCCATTAATAAACCTGAAACTTTTGCCCCAAACTCCAATCGTGTCTTGACATCTTTAAAACTCAGTTCCTGACGGCTAGTATAAACCACTGGTGTTTTGCCAGCTTCGTGTGCTGCCCGTGTATTTTCTTGGATTTCAGTTAGCAGTGCCGCAGATTGATTTGCCCCATCATCAAGTAATCGCGCTACATTCACTTCGATCCCCATTGTTCCTTCTAGTTGCAACAGCGCTGATAATTGCTGAGTAGTCTTTTCCACATGTGAACCAACAATCACCGCACCTGGTTTGCCTTGTCGCACGTACTGCGCCATCTTTTCGGCAGCAATGGGTTGGGGTGGTAAAGCGGCTAAAGCTGTTAAAATACTGGCTGCACTGCGAAACAGAAAGCGTTTCCCTTGACTTGCTGCTGCTAATATGTCTACTGCAAAGCGGTTGAGATCATCTTGAGTTTCACCATCTACGACAGCGCACTGATTACCATTGAGTTGTAACAAGCGTGACAAACTACCAGCGCGAATATCGGCCAGGAGAAACCTTTCTACAGTTTCGGCACTAATTCGTCCTTGAGTCTTTTCTTCGACATACTTGGGTAAGTAACTGTGATGGTAGCTGAAGACTGAATCACGAGCAAATTCAGTTTCATGGGCTGGGGTGGGTACACCGCCAATAATTAAGTAATGCACGCTGTCGCGGGTGATCCGTCCGCCCTCAAAAAATGCTGGTACGAGAAAATGAGCATCAAAGGGGCCAAGTTCTTGTGCGATCGCATCAGTTTCAATGGGATAATGTCCCCGCAAAGTAGAATCAGAACGGCTGACAATCAGAAAATCGTCAATTCCTTCAGCATCCAAGGCAATTTTCAGGTTTTGGCAAACTTCTTTGGTGACAGATGTAGCTGACTCTGGCGTTAGCGATCTAGTGTTAGTCAGCACAAATAAAATCGGCGAATCATCCTGCAACCCAGTGCGTAAAGTGTCCACATCCCAGTGCATTAGCAGCAAGCAGCTGTGGACTGTTTGAGAACCAGTAGGATCATCATCCAAGACAATTATTTTGGGTTTTTTGCTCATTTAAGTCAACGGGGCGATCGTTTTCTGGGAAAGTTAAAAGGGCGGTTAGAAACCGCACGCCAAGTGCTTCTCCCAAGGGGAGACGCTGCGCGAACAAGTCGGCGGAGCCGCCCAACGCATTGGCTCGTCTACACAAGCGAACGCGAACAGCGTCTCGCAGAGAAGTCCACCTCCGTGGACTAATAAATCAATGGTTTTCTAACCTGCGGAGGCAGGTTTTGTTTCGTGTAGCTGTGACTTCTAGTCGCCCAAGCTTTACTAGAAGTCGCTACTACACAAAGCTTAGTCCACCTCCGTGGACTAATAAATCAATGGTTTTCCAACCTGCGGAGGCAGGTTTTGTCTCGTGTAGCTGTGACTTCTAGTCGCCCAAGCTTTACAAACATCTACTTAGCCTTTCTGTAATTTTCTGATTTCTGCTTGCACATCGATCGCAATTTGCAATGATTGATTCAGCAGTTGAGCATATTCGCCTGCTTGACTACTAAGTTGTAAAGCTTGCAGACTGGCTAAATTATTCACAAATAACTCTTGGTTATTAGCAAGCAATTTTTTATTATCTCGCAAAATTCGTTCCGTTTTCAAAGCGCGGACTAAATCTTCTCTAATCAGTTGTAGGGCGGCGGTTACTTTATCTCGGTCATGGATACTGCTTTCTAGGTTTCCTGATGCTGCCAATTGGTCATTAATATCTATGGCATGGATCAGGTCATGATATTTATCAACTTCATCTAAAAGTATTGTCAGTCCTTCAGGACAGGTCAATTGCCGCCATAGCGATCGCCCCACTAATATCGGGATTGGCACTAAAATTAGTAAGAGAATTCCGAATTTAATTGAAGAACCAATTGTCGGCAGAATAATAAACGCGTAAATAAAGCCAACAATTATCGGGGTTAGCGCCAGCATCACCAGCATTTCATTGATGAAAAACCCTAATCGCTTTTTGCTATCTCGCATAATCGAGGGGCGAAAAACGTCTTCTGGATCGAACCCAGTCAAACGTCTTAGTTCCCCCTTACTAATTTCCAAGCCTATTAAGTCCGGCTGCACGGCTGCATACTCCTATGGAAACCCAAGTTGCGTATTCACTTTCTGTGGATTAGACTTTAACCACTATTTCTACGTCCACTAGAGACGTTGTGTTCCCAGTATTACAAATGGATGGCTTTTTACGCACCCGTCCAGAAAAAAGAACTTCGATAGTGAATACATCTGGCGAATAGGGGGTATAACCCCTCAGTTAGACGAGAAAATAAGGTTTTCAGAAGGCCATCGCATCATTAGGATTGCGTCGTAAATATAGTTCTGATGCTCAAATAAAATTGCTTGGCGATTGTTCCCTCGATTATAAACATGGTAAAAATAGCGATCGCTCATCGTCTTCACATATGGCTCAGGGCTGTTCAAAATCATATTAAGTATCTATTCTAATCAGCTTTAGCATGATGATTGTGGTTATATTCGGGAAACCAGTTTTCATCTAAAATTTGCTCTAAAGAACCAATGGGTATCAAGGGGAATATGTCAATGGAAAGTTGAGAGCGTAGTTTACCGCCGTAGGCATCGATTGCTTCTGCCCTTGCGTCTTTATAACATTCATCAAATATTTCTAAAATATAAGGTTTTAAGCTAGGACTATCTTTAAGAGCTTTTTTAATCTCTCTGCGAAAAGTCCTAATTTCCCCTTTCCAATGCCCTTGATTACGTTCTCGTTCCTCATCCCAACACTTGAGTTTTAGTAGATGTTCAAGAAGCTTAATTAATAAAATTTCAATTGCTCGCTTCTGGCTCCTGCCCATATCTTCCAACTCTTCAATTAAGTTATCTAAATCCACAGATAAAAACTGATTAGTGCGAAGTTGGTTGATGGTTGTCCTGAGCCAAAGGTAATAATCTTGGTCGTATAAAGTCTGAGTTGATGGTTGTATTTGGATCACCATACAGTTGTTAAACTCCAATAAGTTGTATTAGGCACACTGTGTTTTTTACACCAATTGTGCTTCAGGTTGTGAATACTCAGATTTGCCTCCAATCTCTCACCAAAATAAAAATACTCGCTGTGACACTATCATAATAAAGAAAGTTGAGTTGTTGGTTGATTGATTATATAAGCGATTGGTCTGTGGGGAAATCTTCAGTTGGTGTTCCAGGTTGGGGTCGTAACCTTGGGCTGCTAATGCTACATACTCAGTATCCATCATGCCAAGGTTATGAATTTCAGTTAGGGTGCAATACCAGAAATATTCCTTAAGTCTAAACTAAAGCTTACTCAAAGAATGAGGTTTTAATTTACCAAGTCACTGAGAATATACGAGATATCATTCATCAACCTCCAAATTCTCAGCCCTAGAAATCGATTATTAATGAAGGGGAAAGATAGCTAAAACTAAAGCAACAGACATTCTTTCATTAATTGAAGCAGATAAATAGTTAGCCAGAAGTTGCACGTAATTAGGGCATTAAAATTACCAAGCTATTCATTCATCATGAGGTATAAAAATGACTGCTACAAATGATCAGCGTAAAATTCGTTATGCCGTTGTTGGTTTAGGTTGGTTTGCCCAAGAAGCTGCCTTACCTTCCTTTACCAACGCCGAAAACTCGGAATTAGTCGCACTGGTTTCAGATGATCCCACTAAAAACGAAGAACTCAGCAAAAAGTATGGCATTAAGTATACTTACTCCTACGATGAGTATGAGGACTGTCTAACAAGCGGTGAGGTTGATGCCGTTTATATTGCCCTGCCCAATCACTTGCATTGCGACTACACTGTGCGGGCTGCTAATCAGGCAATTCATGTGTTATGTGAGAAGCCAATGGCAGTAACACAAGAAGAGTGTGAGGCAATGATTAAAGCTGCCAATGATAATAATGTGAAGCTGATGATTGCCTACCGTTTACATTTAGAAGAAGCCAATTTACAAGCAGTCGAAATTTTGCGTTCAAAGCAAATTGGTGAACCACGAATTTTCAACTCGGTTTTTACTCAGCAAGTAGAAGAAGGCAATATTCGTTTACGAGATGTTACAGGTGGTGGCACGCTCTATGATATTGGCATCTACTGCCTTAATGCTGCGCGTTATCTATTCCAAGATGAACCAATTGAAGTATTTGCTGTAGCTGCCAATAACGGAGAACAACGTTTCAGCGAAGTGGAAGAAATGACTAGCGTCATCTTGCGTTTCCCCAATGAGCGATTGGCAACATTTACCTGTAGCTTTGGAGGAGCAAGTGTTTCGACCTATCAGATTGTAGGTACTCAAGGTGATTTACGAGTAGAATCTGCCTATGCTTGGCAGGGAGAACTAAAGCATTACCTGACAATTAATGGTGAAACCCAAGAGCGTACCTTTGAGGATCACGATCAACTAGCGGCTGAATTTACCTACTTCTCTGATTGTATTCTGCAAGATAAAGACCCAGAGCCATCTGGAACAGAAGGGTTGATTGATGTTTCGATCATTCAAGCACTTTACCAGTCAATTGAGACGCGTCAACCTGTGCAGATCCAAACTCGCGATGCCTACGGCGGTAAACTACGCCATCAACGTCCCACATCGGCTCAAACTGTTGAGCGTCCTCCTGTTGACGAGAAGCCAGACTTGATTCATGCTGCTGCACCTTCTCAGTCGTAAGCTAGCTTTGAGTATCCTTGAGCAAATAATATCAGCTTGTTAAAGGTAGGCAAACTTATAGTACTTACGCACTGTACAAATTCATCATGATGTGTATTAACAAAAACAGGTGTTTCAGGCTTTTCTTAATTATCCTTTGGTCGTAAATTGACGATGCTGTAAGGGTTTAGCAATGCTAAACCCCTACAAAAGATGTGGTTTTTCGCCTATACCTATTTGGTGTTTATTGTCAATGCGTAAGTCCTGACTTACTCCAGAGTGTAGTAGTCATGTTATAGCGATCGCTCAACAAGAAAAGGCAGATAAATCACTGGCGGTTCAAGTAAAATTGCTCCCGACAATGATCTATTCTGCCCCATCAACAATTAAGTACAGCTTTGCGTAATATCGTGGCGAATTAAGGATTGAAATTTAAACGCTCCAGAGGCGCAGAGGTACGCAGAGAATTCGCTACGAATTAATCAAATGTTGTACTAAGTATAAAAACTTAAGGATAAAGACCTCTGTCAGTCAGCGCCTGAGCCACTCTACCTACCCCCAACGTGTAAGCTGCTAACCTTAAAGAAATTTGTCGTACCTCCGACTGGTGAATCACCTTGCGGTAGGCTTGCACCATCAAATGCTCCATTTCGCGGTTGACGCGCTCTTCATCCCAAAATACGTAGGAAAGACCCTGCACCCACTCCAAATAACTGACTACCACACCGCCAGCATTCGCCAAGATGTCCGGTAGCACTGTCACACCCCGCGCCTCTAACGCTAAGTTAGCCTCAAGAGTAACCGGGCCGTTAGCTGCTTCTGCCACAATCTGTGCCTGCACCTGATTCACATTTTCTTCAGTGATCTGGTTCTCCAAAGCTGCTGGTATTAAGACATCACAGGGTAAAGTTAATAAATCTGCATTGCTAATTGGTACAGATTGCGGGAAACCCACAATACTCTTGCGATTTTCAGCAGCGTAGACTTTCAACTTGGGAATATCAAGACCAACTTCGGAAAATATCCCCCCAGCACCAGTTGAAACAGCGATGATTTTCGCGCCTGCTTCATATAGTAACTCTGCTGCGGCACTACCAACGTTACCGAAACCCTGAATCGCTACTCGCACTCCTGCCAAGGATTTGCCTTGATCTGCTAGCGCCTCACGCACAATAATCATTACACCACGTCCGGTAGCCATTTCCCGTCCCAGAGAACCACCAATAGAAAGCGGTTTCCCAGTTACAACCCCAGGCACAGCATGACCGACATTCACAGAGTAAGTGTCCATCATCCAAGCCATTTCACGCGCAGAAGTACCCATATCGGGTGCAGGAATATCTACGGCAGGCCCAATATCTTTAATCAACTCGCTGATATAACGGCGGCTGATTCGCTCTAATTCGCCAACACTGTAGCGTTTTGGATCTATGGCAATGCCACCTTTACCACCACCGTAAGGAATACCTAACAAGGCACATTTCCAGGTCATCAGCATTGCCAGAGCGGATACTTCCCGCAATGTCACAGCCGGATGGTACCGAATTCCGCCCTTGTATGGGCCTAAAACATCCGAGTGCTGCACGCGATGTCCAGCGAGAACTTGTATTTCCCCATCATCTAGTTTCACGGGAATGGAAACCGTGACAACCTTACGCGGGTGGCTGAGAATTTCCAGCAAACCCTGATTTAAATTTAATTCTTTAGCTGCCGCTTCTAAGTAGCTACATGCTTGATCAAATGGGCATATATGCGCTGGTGAAGCAGGTTCTGGCAGCAACAGGGATTTTGAAATCATAAAATTTTCTCCTAATCACGGTATCTTTACGAACCGGATCTCATATATGCCTAGCTTATCCTTGTTTTTTGGGAAAATCGAAATATTGTAGTTTTTGTTACATTTTTATATTTTCTTTGACTTAGCAAATTGAAGAAGGCAGTTCTTGCAGGAGGCAGGAAGCGAAGGTAAATTGGCAAAGGTATTGCAAAACTTGTAAATGTTTCAACGTTAGCAACAATTGCTTGAGCATTTATAACTAACGCTTAAGCAAAACTTGTAAATGTTCCAACGTTAGCAACAATTGCTTGAGCATTTGCAGCAATTGCTTATACATTTACAAGAAATGCTTAAGCAAAACTTATAAATGTTTCAACCTTAGCAACAAATGTTTAAACCTTTGCAACAAATATTTATATATTTACAGCAATTGCTTATACATTTGCAAGAAATACTTAAGCAAAACTTATAAATGTTTCAACCTTAGCAGCAATTGCTTATACATTTGCAAGAAATGCTTAAACAAAGCTTATCAATCATTTTTATCTTGCCAATGCGATCGCGGCATTCTGTCCACCAAAGCCAAAACTCAAACATAATACGTGCTGAATTTTACTTAGGCGTGCTCCTGTAACGATATCTAAATCAAACTCTGGCTGCTGCAATCCTATACAAGGTGGTAAAATTTGATGCTTTAACGCCATAAGAGAAAAAGCTACACCTAAAGCTCCAGATGCTCCTAGTGTATGACCTGTGCTTCCTTTGGTGGAACTAACTGCCACTCCTTGGGGAAACAAACGCTGGATTACCATGCTTTCTATGCGGTCATTTAGCTGAGTAGCTGTGCCATGAGCATGAATATAATCAATATCGGCTGGTGACAAACAACTACGTTCTAGACATTGTTTGATGGCAGCGATCGCACTTTTTCCTTCAGGTTCTGGTGAATTGGGATGATATGCGTCGTTAGTTAAGCCAAAACCGAGAATTTCACCATAAACTTTTGCTTGACGCTGCTTTGCCAACTCTGCTGATTCTAAGACAAACACAGCTGCACCTTCGCCCAACACTAAGCCTTCCCGATGCAAATCAAAGGGATAAGCCCCAGTTTTCGCCAAAGCACCCATTTGCTGAAACCCAGCTAAAGTTAAGGGTGTAATCGGCGCTTCTACTGCACCAGCTAGAGCCTGTTGACATTGCCCAGTTTGGATAAGCAAAGCTGCTTGGGCAATAGACCAAATTCCAGTTGCACAAGCTGCCATTGGTGCCAAAACCATTCCTGATGCACCGATTTGTCGCGCAGCTGCGATCGCATTCATCTGAGGTAATGTATCTAGCCAATTTCCCAAAGAGGACACGGGGAAATTCTTTGCGTCACTATACATTTGCCTTGCCAGCATTTCCCAAGACGCTTGATAAGAGCGACTCGATCCAATGACTACAGCACAATCAGCTGCATCTGGAACTAACCCAGAATCTTGCAAAGCCCAAGCAACAACCATCTGAGTTAACATTGTCAACTCAGATGGTTGTTCACCAATCAAACCTAGAGGAAGTGGTGTAAGTTCTGGAAATGGTTGATGTAATCGAATTCCAGATTTACCTGCGATTAAATTTCGCCAGCTATTCTCCAAGCTTCCACCCAAGGCGGAAATTAAACCAATACCAGTAACACAAACCTTAACCAATTTGAATTTTGCGAGTCAGGAATCTTCCCCTATTCAAATATTCAATCTTCATTTTGAATTTTGAATTGATTTCTCCTACTGTCGAGGTGTTTTCAGATTTTCAGCACCTTGGGTGACTTTAGCAGAGTCAATGCGATCGCCTTTTTGAATTTTGTTCACGACATCGAAGCCTTGAGTGACATTGCCAAACACGGCGTAGCTACCATCCAAAAACCCTATATCCGCCAAAGCAAAGTAAAACTGAGCAGAAGCAGAATCTGGTGGTTGCGATCGCGCCATCGCTACTGCACCCTGCTTATGGGGCAATACGACGGGTTGAGCACTAGCATCAAATGGTTTATTGTAAATCGGAGTATCTGAACCTTTTGGCTTAATTTCTAAAGGTATATAACGAATATTTCCCGTTTTTGGGTCAATATAACTACCTGTTCCCAGCCTATCTGCTGGAAATTTCGGGTCTTTGCTTTGGGGATCGCCCCCTTGAACTACAAAGGGCTGAGGTTGTTGCTCAGTTCCGCGCTCAACTCGATGGAAAGCTAAACCATCGTACACACCCTTTTGCACTAAATCCACGAAGTTGCCAGCTGTGATTGGGGCATTGATGCCGTCTACTTCGATAGTAATCGGCGAGCCTTTAACCGTTAGCACCACAGTAGCCTTGCCTTCGAGCCGTGGTAAATCTGTCAGTCCAGGAATATCACTACTAGTTTGAGATACAGATGTTGCTTCAGTAGTTTTCTTGGTGCTTGCCTCGCTTGTGGCCGAGGTAGCTGTCGAGGTTGGAGAAGACGTATTAGAAGCGAGTTGCTGTGTTGAACATCCTCCTAACATCAAGGCACTGATGATCACAAGAGAAAGCAAAAATTGTGAAATTTTCAACCGCATTGCCAATTACTGATTCAACCAAAGTATTTTATCGTTTCTAGGAGCATTGGGCATTAATCAATAATTCTTCTTCCCCTGCCTCCCCTGCTCCCCCTACTCCCCCTGCTCCCTCATCCCCACTCCCCACTCCCCACTCCCTTAGAGTCCTTCTAGTGACACTCCCAAAAAGCGGGCTAACTTTGCGCCTTCTGTTTCCAACTCTGTTAAAGATAACGGTTGTCCAACCCGTGTTAAGGGTATATCTCGCCGCCCCTTAATGCGTAGATAGAGTGCGCGACGGGGATTAAGACCTTCTTTGACGTCTATTCGCACAGATTGCACATCTTCTATGCGAGTGTCAATCTCAATTCGGCGGTTTTTCCCAGGAAATCCCCAACGGAAGATTTTGATTGTGCCATTTTCCTGATTAAATTCGTTGTAACCGCCTCCCACGTCCAATAAAATCACTAGCCAGAGGTATGTGGCTAATAGCAAGCCAGCAGTGCCATATAACCCCATCACCAATCCTTGAGGGATGAATATCAGTTTAGTTGGATCGGAAACTATGAGTAAGTTAACTTTTAAATAACTGGATATCCCAGCCAAGAAAAAGCCGCTTGCTCCCAAGGTAACGATACTTGCCCACCAGTAGTTACTGAACCGACGAGAACCGAGAACATTTTGATGCAGGAGGCGATCGCCTTTGTTAATCGTTGTTGATACCGTCATTGAACTACCATTGCCCGTAAGATAATCGCTGTGAGATACAAAGCACACTGTACGCAAAAGCATTCAGTGTAGGCATCTGTGCCAATCCGGCTATTGCTGTGCGTAGGCACTGAAGCTGTATTTTGAGTCCACGGGATACCCTGCCGCAGACTATGAATTCTTGACCCTGTACCCTACAAATCTTAACTGTCCCGGATGATGCTGGCTTACTTGCACTATGGGACAAACCATTTAGGCTATTTGTATTAGTCAAGATGTGCCAACTTCCTTTCTCGTTGTCCAACGTTTCACATAGGTTTTCCAGAGGTGTATCAGCGATCGTGGCGGCGAAGTAACCATCCACATTTTACCAAACATTGCTGACAAAAACTCAACTGCGCCTCTCCCTGTTCCTGCTACCCCCTGCTTTCCTGTCCCTGGCTCTTTTTCACCTCTTGGGAATGAGTTACCTATCTACGTCCATCTGGATTAAATTTTTTCAGATTTCTGAGAAAAGTTGTGTCAAATTGTAAAATTTCTGATATTCATATTATTTATAAGCTTTGTGATCTATGCCTGATTTGCTTGGTGTATATCAGGCAAAAACCCGGAGTAGTGTGATAAATTAAGAATCATTAAGTTACCACAAGCTGGATTACTAGCCGATGGTACGTGTAATGTCATAAGCCTGAGAAATGCTGATTTCACTGGTCGGCAAGCTCTCAGAATCTCAGTTGCTTTCAGGCTGTTGAGATTGTCAAAAAAAACGTTAATACCTCACGGCAGTCGGTTACACTGGCTGACCGTAGTGCCTTAGAAACGTTGCAATTTTAGTAAAAAAAGAGGATTTTAGTCCGATGACCATCGCAGTTGGACGCGCCCCCAGTAGAGGGTGGTTTGACGTTCTAGACGACTGGCTCAAGCGCGATCGCTTCGTATTCGTAGGTTGGTCAGGGATATTATTATTCCCCTGCGCCTTCCTAGCACTAGGCGGTTGGCTGACCGGCACCACCTTCGTCACCTCTTGGTACACCCACGGATTAGCTTCCTCCTATTTAGAAGGTGCTAACTTCCTGACAGTGGCAGTATCCACCCCTGCCGACAGCATGGGACATTCCCTATTGCTGTTGTGGGGCCCAGAAGCCCAAGGCGACCTCACCCGTTGGTTCCAACTGGGTGGCTTGTGGCCATTCGTAGCCCTGCACGGAGCCTTCGGTTTGATTGGCTTCATGTTGCGGCAATTTGAAATTGCGCGTCTAGTAGGTATCCGTCCTTACAACGCCCTGGCCTTCTCTGCCCCGATTGCGGTATTCGTCAGCGTATTCCTGATGTACCCCTTGGGACAATCAAGCTGGTTCTTTGCACCCAGCTTTGGCGTAGCGGCAATTTTCCGGTTCCTGTTATTCCTGCAAGGCTTCCACAACTGGACACTCAACCCCTTCCACATGATGGGTGTTGCTGGGGTATTGGGTGGTGCTTTATTGTGCGCGATTCACGGTGCCACAGTCGAAAATACCTTGTTTGAAGACGGTGATGGTGCTAACACCTTCCGCGGCTTCAATCCAACCCAGTCGGAAGAAACCTACTCAATGGTGACGGCAAACCGTTTCTGGTCACAGATTTTCGGTATTGCCTTCTCTAACAAGCGCTGGTTGCACTTCTTCATGTTGTTCGTGCCAGTCACAGGTTTGTGGATGAGCGCCGTCGGCATCGTCGGTTTAGCACTCAACCTGCGAGCTTATGATTTCGTTTCCCAAGAATTACGGGCGGCGGAAGACCCGGAGTTTGAAACCTTCTATACCAAAAACATTTTGCTGAATGAGGGTATCCGCGCTTGGATGGCTCCTCAAGATCAACCCCACGAACAATTTGTATTCCCTGAGGAGGTATTACCACGTGGTAACGCTCTCTAATAGACCAAATATCTTAGGCGGCACTGGACGCGACCAAGAATCTACTGGGTTTGCCTGGTGGTCTGGTAACGCACGTTTAATCAATCTATCTGGCAAACTACTGGGTGCTCACGTTGCCCATTCTGGTTTGATTGTATTCTGGGCTGGAGCGATGACTTTGTTTGAAGTCGCTCACTTCATCCCTGAAAAGCCCATGTATGAGCAGGGCTTGATTTTGTTACCTCACCTCGCCAGTCAGGGTTGGGGTGTTGGTGCTGGTGGTGAAGTTATCGACACCTTCCCCTACTTTGTTGTCGGTGTACTCCACCTAATTTCCTCAGCTGTCCTTGGCTTTGGCGGTATTTATCATGCTGTCCGTGGCCCAGAAACCTTAGAAGAATACTCTTCTTTCTTTGGTTACGACTGGAAAGACAAGAACAAGATGACCAACATCATCGGGTTCCACCTGATTATTTTGGGAATCGGCGCATTGCTGTTGGTGCTAAAGGCAATGTTCTTTGGTGGTTTGTATGACACCTGGGCACCAGGCGGTGGTGACGTTCGTATTATTACGAATCCGACATTGAACCCAGCAGTCATCTTCGGTTATGTACTCAAGTCTCCCTTCGGTGGCGAAGGCTGGATTGTCAGCGTCGATAACTTGGAAGATGTGGTCGGTGGTCACATCTGGGTTGCTTTTATCTGTATTGCTGGCGGTATTTTCCACATCCTTACCAAGCCTTTTGCTTGGTCACGTCGTGCATCCATCTGGTCTGGTGAGGCTTACCTCTCCTACAGCTTGGGCGCTCTTTCTCTGATGGGCTTCATTGCCTCAATCTTTGTTTGGTTTAACAACACCGTTTACCCCAGCGAATTCTACGGCCCTACCGGTCCAGAAGCTTCTCAAGCCCAGGCTTTGACCTTCTTGATTCGTGACCAACGCTTGGGTGCTAACGTCGGTTCTGCCCAAGGCCCCACAGGATTGGGTAAATACCTGATGCGCTCTCCCACTGGTGAAATCATCTTCGGTGGTGAAACCATGCGCTTCTGGGATTTCCGCGGCCCTTGGCTGGAGCCTCTACGTGGCCCCAATGGTCTTGACCTAGAAAAAATCAAGAACGATATTCAGCCTTGGCAAGCTCGTCGCGCTGCTGAATACATGACCCACGCTCCTCTGGGTTCTCTGAACTCTGTGGGTGGTGTGGCTACCGAGATTAACTCCTTCAACTACGTATCTCCTCGCGCTTGGTTGGCGACTTCTCACTTCGTACTAGGATTCTTCTTCCTAGTTGGTCACTTGTGGCACGCTGGTCGCGCACGAGCTGCTGCTGGTGGTTTTGAGAAAGGAATTAACCGTGATACTGAGCCAGTGATGTTCATGAACGACCTTGACTAGGTTGTAAGGTTTATTTCATCACTGATAACTAAATAATTTAGAGGCTCTTGCATAAAAGCAAGGGCTTTTTTATCGGAAAATTAGTAATCTGTTGATTAAAGTGAGCGACTTATCAAGGTAATTAATACTATGAGCGACTCTAATTTTATTGATGCTTTGCGATGGACAGCTGAAGCTAAAGAAAAGTTACAAAATATTCCCTTTTTTGTCCGCGCCCAAGCTAAAGCCAGAATTGAACAGCTGACTCGTGAAGCAGGTCAAGAGATTGTGACAGCCAATTTGGTAGAACAGGCTAGGCTTGAGTTTGGACAATAAAATATTCTGGAGATCGTAACAATGACAGTCGCCAAGAATCGAGCAGACCGAGTAATGCTTTACGACATTAGCTGGCAACAGTTTGAAAATCTTCTAAAAGACTTGGGACATCGGGCGGCAAAGTTAGCTTACGATCGCACTACTTTGGAAATTATCAGAGCTTTACCTGAACACAAAGATTACCATTACAAAGAGATAATAGATTAATAGGTGAGTTGAAGAAAAGTAGTCATGTCCGTCAAAAGGCAGAGCCAAGCGATATTATAATTCAAATGAGCGAACTGACCATACTAATCTAAATTTACAGAATTTTAATTATGCCTAGACTTACGGTTCCACCCAACTTCACAGGCACTGCTGGTTCCGACACTTTAGTTGGGCAAGATTTAAATAAATTTCCAGCAATTGGGATTGATATTTTAACTGGAGGTTTCATTGTTACAGCCTCAGGAAAGGATACCATTAAAGGCAACGGCACTGGCGGTAAAGGCCGTGATGGTGCTGGTGCTATCGGTAAGAACGTCAATGGCAGCGAAGGTGGTGCTGGAATCGGCATCAGCAATAATGGCAATCTGAATGCTGGGTCGGGCGACGACGCTATCATCAGCAACGGTATTGGGGGTCTTGGAGGCAACGGCGGGAATGAGAGTGAGAGTGATAGCACTGTTGGCGGCAGTGGCGGTGCAGGGACAGGCATCAGTAACATTGGCATCCTTAATACTGGGTTGGGCAATGACACTATCATCGGCAATGGCACTAGCGGCAACGGCGGAAGCGGCGGCAGTTCATACGCCTGGGGCGGCAACGGTGGATTTGGGACTGGCATCAGCAACAGTGGCAAACTGAATACTGGGTTGGGCAATGACACTATCACTGGCACTGGTCAGGGCGGCGCTGGTTATGGCAACCATTATGGCGGTAACGGTGGATTTGGGACTGGCATCAGCAACAGTGGGCAACTGGATACCGGAGATGGAAAAGACACGATCACAGGCATCGGTATTGCCGGCATTCCCGGTAGCGGACTTTTGATCGGCCGTGGCGGTCTAGGGACTGGTATCAGCAATAATGGCAGTCTCAATACTGGGGACGGAAATGACACGATCACAGGCACTGGTAAAGGTACTAGAAGTGACTTCTTTTTTGGCGGCGGTATTGGAACTGGCATCACTAACAGTAAGAAACTGGATACTGGAGACGGAAATGACATTATCATAGGCACTGGCACAGATACTGGCACAGATACTGGCGGCTTATTGAACGAGGACAACAGTCGTGGAACTGGCATCGAGAACATCAAAGGTGCCACCATCACCACAGGGCAAGGCAACGACACAATTACTGGTACTGGCAAAATATCAGGCGCAAATTCCACCGCCTATGGCATCTTCAACGATGGAGTAATTGATACTGGGAATGGTTGTGACATCCTTACCGGACAGGCTACAGCAACAATTGGTGGTACTGCCTATGGCATTTATGGAAAAGGAACTATCAAGACTAGCGATGGCAATGATAAAATTACATCCACCAGTACCATTGATGGAGTTCTACAAAAAGTTACTATTGGTGGCGGTATCAACATTGATCTAGATGTAGGAAATGACTACTTCAAAGGGTTTGGTACTGGGACTGTGGATGGTGGAAAAGGTTTTGACACCTTAGACCTCAGTGCTTTCAATCGCTCTCAACTCACTTTTTCTGGTGTAATTTCAGGCAATGCCCTAAACCCAGCTAACATCAGCTTTAATAACAATAAAAATGTGATTACACTTTCCACAACAGGCTTTGAGAATTTTATCTTTGCAGATAGTTCTTTGTACTACAGCACTTTGGTCTGAAACTAAAATTACAACAATCTCACGAAAAATAATTAGGAATTACGAATTAATATCAACTTGCTCCCACATTCATTGCTGCTAAAAAAGCCTTTTGGCTCACATCTCTGTAAACTGTATTTAAAGACTTCATTACCAGATCACTCGAAGTTGAATTTACTGCATTTTCCTCTTCCTTCGCTAGGGGGATTGCTCCTAATACATCTAATACCATCTCATTAGTGGACGGCGCAATCACTACCAATGATGACTCTAGTGGCTCATTGTATTGCCAGAATGAGTCAATTTTTACCAAGTATTTATTATTAGGAATTGACTGTTGAATATCGGGCGTTTCT
The DNA here is from genome assembly GCF_017114985.1 of Nostoc sp. JL33. Taxonomy (GTDB): domain Bacteria; phylum Cyanobacteriota; class Cyanobacteriia; order Cyanobacteriales; family Nostocaceae; genus Nostoc. Next base: position 96,326 of record NZ_JABXKP010000090.1, read on the forward strand.
GGCGTATTGGGTTGAATCTTAGCACTACGTAATTGACGTAAATCGCTGATAATTTGCTCTTTGGTACGTCCGCGCAATTGAAATAATATAAAAGGGTCTTCACTGAAGCGATCGCCTAACTGATAGTATATCGCACCAATGTGTTTACAGGGATTTGCTTTATCAGGACAAGAGCATTTACTCTGGATATCAGCAAGGGTAAATGGAAATATCGAAAGACCATTAGCTGTGAACACTTCTTCTATATTTTGTGGCATTTCTCCTGCTAGTAGCTTGGCAGCAAAAATTGCCCTTTGGGACATGGTTTCAATTACATAACTCCACTGTTCATCGGTAAATCGTTCAAGGGAAAGGGAAACTTTATAAGGTTCTACTTCACTACCTTGCACCCTAGCCAATACTTTTGCTCCTTTAAATTCAATGCTGAGAACATTTCCTTGACGAGCATAATTTCTTGCCCGTTCTAAACGCTTTTTAAACCGATAAGAATCTAGCAAATCTAGCCATTGTTGTGACCACCATTCTCGACTAGCTTGTAATGTGTCATTAGTCATAATAAATTTAAAACCTTAGTAGTTTGCTATGCTAATTTGCACGGGTTCGTAGTGAGCGCTTTAGCGCTAAAATCAAGGACTAAAGTCCTGACTACGAACTTATTCTGCATCATCATCAATTACTGCACTGCGGTCAAGTATTAGTAAGTTGCGAAGTTGATCTGTATCCATTTCAGTTAACCATTCTTCACCTGCACCCACCACTTGTTCAGCTAGTTGTTTTTTACTTTCAATCATGTCATGAATTTTTTCTTCTAAAGTCCCAGTGCAAACAAATTTATGTACTTGCACATTCCGAGTTTGACCAATCCGAAATACTCTATCTGTGGCTTGATTTTCCACGGCTGGATTCCACCATCTATCAAAGTGAAATACATGATTTGCTCGTGTTAAATTCAGCCCGACACCACCCGCTTTTAAAGAAAGAATCATAATCGGTGGCCCTTGAGGATCGTGTTGGAAACGGTCGATCATTTCCTCTCGTTGTTTTTTACTGGTGCTACCATATAAAAAGAATATTTCTCGCCCAAGCTGTTTTTCTAAATAGGGTTTAAGTAATTTACCCCACTCAGCAAATTGTGTAAATATTAAAGCTCTATCGCTTTCTGCTAAAACTTCTTCTAACATCTCTTCTAGTCGCAGAAGTTTGGCTGAATTATGTTGCTCTAATGTCGCTTCTTTCAAATATTGGGCTGGGTGATTGCAGATTTGTTTGAGTTTAATTAGTAAACCCAATATCATCCCCCGACGTTGCAATCCTTCAGCAGATTCAATCTCGACTAAAGATTGTTCTACAACTTGTTGATAAAGTGCAGCTTGTTCACCAGTTAGACCGCAAAATACGGTCATTTCTTGCTTATCTGGTAAGTCTTGAATAATGTCGCGATCGCTTTTCAATCGCCGCAGTATAAATGGTTGCACTAATGAACGTAACTGAGTCAAAGAAGCCGTATCACCATACTTTTCAATTGGCATGGCAAACCGACGCTGAAAAAATTGCTTATTGCCTAAATATCCTGGATTGAGAAAATCTAAAATAGACCAGAGTTCTTGTAGTCTATTTTCTACAGGTGTACCCGTCAACGCAATCCGAAACGTCGCTGATAATTGCCGTACTGCTTTTGACTGCTTCGCCTCTGGATTTTTTACATTTTGCGCTTCATCTAAAACAATTATCTGCCAAGAAACACTTTGCAATGACTTGATATCTCGATGAAGTAGTGAGTAACTGGTAACGATTAAATCGTGCTTTTTCACAGCTTCTAAAAACGCTTTACCTTTTGGGCGTTTGTCACCGTGATATTGCAAAATTTTCAGGCTTGGTGCAAATTTATTGACTTCCCTTTCCCAGTTGCCTAAAACAGAAGTTGGACAAACTAATAGTGTTGGATTTTCTAGTGCATCCTGTTCTTTCAAGTGCAGCAGAAAAGCAATGAATTGGACAGTGTTATGGCAGATAATATTGTTAGCGACAAAATTATGATGTTCGCTAACTTCAAAGTCATAAACCCATCCATCATAATCTATCTCCTCTATTGATTCTATCCGGCAATAAAATACCTCTTGGTCGAGAAGACATTGCAAAGACTGTCTTGTTAAGCTCAACTGTTCTACATCTAGGTTGCCATAGGCTGTCAGGGTTTGAGTTGTCCACTTGGAAGGTTTTAGTAGCTGATACTGTTCTTGGGCTTCCCCACTAATAATGCGGTTTATCCCAGCTATTACTGGCTGTAAACTATCTCTAGAAAATTGCTGTGAACCATTAATGTAAACAGTGTTGTGCATCCCAAAATGCTGCAACGGTAGCCCTGTTGCTATGACTGTTTGGGCAACCATATCAGAAGCAGGAATTCCTTCAATATTTGTGTTGCTGACTAGTTGACAAATTTGTTCTAATTTGCTCTGTTTTTCTAAGTTATTAAAACCAATTTCTTGGATAAATCTGCGGGCAGAATTTCCTTCAATCACACCAATATAGTAGGTGCGTAAAGTACGAGTTCCATTAGTGGCACATTTCAGTTTGGGCGATATTCGCAACCCAATACCGAAACGACGCAACAGTGCAGAAAGTTGCTGAATCAGTAAAGCTGAAGCTGTCGCAATCTCAATACTCCCCATACTCAAAACAACAGCAGATTCAGCATCAAAATAGTTTTGTAAAAATATCCGCACACTATCCAAGTCTGCCTGCATAATGAAGGGCGGAATAGATTTTTCTGCCGAGAGTTTACCCCAAACATAACCCTTAGCTTCTAAGAATTGCCGATAGGCTTGGCTGTTAACTCGAAGATTAGAAACTCTGTTAGGAAAGGTAGAAATATTAGGGTTGTTAATTTTGAGGTTATAGCGCTTTTGAATGCGTTGGCAAATCTGGAGTAGATCCTCTAGTACTCTGGTGTCTTTTTGGGATATTGTAACTCTTCCCACATGGGGTAGTTCATGCCCTTCGGCAATTTGCCAAGCGAGAAACTTGACTAAATCAGGGTCTTGTGGTTGTCCATTCCAAAGCGTTTTACCTGGTACACAAACGTAATCACCCACCTGTAAGTTATTTGTCCAACCTTTACTTGTTAGCAGCTTGTGACGATGAGTGATGGTGATATTGCTACCGTCTTCTAGGGTGACTTTTCGTAATTTCTCGCAGACTTGCTGCCGATACAACCGTCTGACATTCGCCTGGACAATTTTGCCAGTTTCTTCATCTATGGAATTAACTAGTAATTCCTCTGTGGGGTTAGCCCAAAATCCTTCGCCGTCAAACTCTGTTTCTCTGGCGTGAGTTGTCCAGATTGTTTCGGCTGTGCGTAACAGTCCATTTACATTTACTAGAGTATCATTAGCTACGCATTTACCCAATCCCATATCGTCTGCGAGACAAGCGCCCAAACCCCAACGTTCCAAGAAGGACAGCCAAGCAGCACCACGTTCTTGATAAGGTCGTAACTGTCCTTGAAAGCCTGTTGGTGTGGGCAAAGGTGCGATCGCCTGATTATTTGTTAGCGCCCCAATCAACTCTTGCAATGCCCCAGATGCCTCAAAGCTGACCACTGGTAATTTTTCAATTACCTGGGTATCCCCTGTACTGAAACGCAAGGCATCTTCCAAGGAAAGCGCCATTTGGTCTTTGCGAGTAGTAAAAAAGGTTTGGGCTGTCTTGATGTCTTGGGGACGCAATTCTACCCACTCGCCGTTAATTTCCACTAACGGACTATTTAAAGCCACAAGTTTATCAAACTCTGCTTTGGAAATAGTTTGTCCACCAATTGCCAATTGCCATTGGAAATTCAAGAGACTCTGCAATCCTAAACGTCCCTGCTTTGTCTTTGGAGTTTCGGCAGTAATTTTCAAACCCAAACGGTTCGCCCATCCTTCACGGTTCGCTAAACTGGGAGGCAAAATTACTCCCAAACCACTGTCTTCCAACCTCCAAGCTACAGCTTTGATAAACTCATAAGCTTGGATGGGGGTGATCCGAGAAGATTGGGGATATTCGGTTTCAAAACTGGGTGCGATCGCTGGATATAATCGGGAAGCTAGCCCCAATCCTCGCAAAAATGTTTCCTGTGGTTGCTCAATTGTTCGATTTTCATAAACCAATCGTTCAACTGGATTGTTCCAAATAGTTGCCGCATCCACCAAAAATTCAGGATCATCAGCCGCTTGTAGGAAATACGCCAATGTCCAATCTGTTTCGCCAGACTCTGGAGAACGCAGTTGAAAACAAGTACGAAATAGAGTTTTAAGAGTTAATTGGTATTGTAGCGGCATAGTCCAAGCCTTCAGTGCCGCTTCCAGTCGTTCCACTTCAATTGCATCTGCATTCACGGTATGAGATGCACTGGTTAAAGCTTGCAACCACTGTCGCACCGCAACTGGTAAAGATGCGATCGCCTTAGCTTCCATTGGAGGCTGAGAACTCACCATCCCTCGCACTTGGGCATCTATCGTACTGTTAAGAAATCCCAAAAGTAATTCTTGAGGTTTGGTAGGGAAGTCTACATAGATTGGGCATTGGTCATTGGGCATTGGGCATGGGGCATTGGTTATTGATTCTTCTCCCCCTGCTCCCCCATCTCCCCTGACTCCCCACTCCCCACTACTTCGGCTTCGCTCAGTACAAGTCCCCACTCCCTCTTGATAAGTCCGACAAACCAACGGCATAGTCGCAGAAAATTTTTCTAAGCGGGTTCCATCTACAGCACTGTCTAGAAGTACTTGCCATTTAGCAGCAAATGCACCATCTAATTGCCGCTCAATTGTTGGTAAAAACTTACACCGCGAGATTAAATCTAAACTCCACCGGGCAACCTGCGACCAAAAGCGTAAATCTCCTCCCAAAAAGGCATCTTCTCCGTTAGCAGCATTTAGGGGAACAGCAGTGAGAAATTTTACTGCCTCGCTGGGGTTGAGACAAAAACCCTCAACTCGCCACGGTTGCAAATATTGCGGGGAGTCTGTGTCTAGTCCCAAACTGGCAGAATGTACAGGGAAAATCGCTGCTGTTCCTTCGCCACTGCCTTCTGGGATGTAAGTTGGCACGGCAATTATTTGCGAATGCGTTGGTAAACTTATCTCAGTAGCACTTGCAGTTTTGCGTGTTCGCCCAGTAGTAGCGGTCGCAACTTGGGGTTGCTGAATGAAGTTAGCAATTGCCATTTTCTGGGAAGGCAACCACTCACTCAACTCAACTGATGTCATTGCCAATGGATGTAGTGGTATATCTCCAGATTCATTAGGCTCGAAATTTACTCGTGGCGATCGCCAAGTTTCTCCCCAAATAAATAAGCAACCTTTTTGATTTTTTAGTAACCAATTTCCGTGTAAAATCGCCATTTGCTAACTACTTAGATTTTCCCAAAACTCAAGAATTAAAATCGCCATTATTCTACTTTTTATATCTTATCAATAAGATTTTTTAGTCAAATTTTGCATACAATACATACTTGACTTCAGCAACTATTCTACATAAACATTATTAATCATGATTTTTCCCCTAATTAAAGTTGTAAAAAATGGTTTATTAGTGGAACTAGATTATATGCATCATCAAGAACAGGAGGTTGTAAGAGCATTACTCAATGTTGTAATTGTTGAAGGTAAAACTTATCCCCAAAAGCAACCTCTATCTCCAGCAGAATTTTCAGCTTACTGGTTGAATAAGGATGCCTTTGTTGTCAGGACATCTGTTCAGGATGCTACACACAAACCAAAAGAAATATTAGGGGCGTTTTATTTAAAACCAAACTTTCTTGGTCGGTGTAACCATATTTGCAACGCTGGTTTTATTGTACAACCTGGGTTACGCGGTCAGGGGATAGGGCGCTTCATGGGAGAGGCGATGCTTTTGATAGCAGCTAACCTTGGCTATGAGGCAGTAATGTTCAATTTGGTCTTTGAAACTAATATACCTTCAATTAGACTTTGGCAGTCGTTAGGATTTGAGATCATTGGGCGGATTCCGCGTGCAGCAAAGCTAGGGAATGAACAGGCAGTAGACGCGGTGATCATGTATCGCGCTTTGGGTTGAACAACAAGTCTGATCTTTTTATCTTTGTATATACCAGAAGTCAGTCATAGTGCATAAATGTTAGGATTGCCACAGAAAGAGAATAGCGAAAGAGAAGGAAAAAAAACTGAATGGCAGAAGTTGATAAGTCAATATCCTTCGATGGAAGGGATATTCGACTGAAAGTGGGCCTACTAGCTCCCCAGGCTGGTGGGTCGGTTTTGATAGAATCAGGGGACACATCCGTTTTAGTGACGGCTACGCGATCGCAAGCCAGAGAAGGCATTGATTTTCTTCCCCTCACAGTAGATTATGAAGAAAGGCTATATGCCGCAGGTAGGATTCCCGGCGGGATTATGCGGCGGGAAGGTCGCCCACCAGAAAAAACAATTCTCACCAGCCGTCTTATAGACCGTCCGATGCGTCCCCTGTTCCCTTCATGGCTACGGGATGACCTGCAAATTATTGCCTTAACGCTGTCGATGGACGAGTTAGTTCCACCCGATGTGTTAGCAGTTACAGGCGCTTCGATCGCTACCTTGATTGCCCAGATTCCTTTTAATGGGCCAATGGCAGCAGTGCGGGTTGGTTTAGTGGGAGATGATTTCATTATTAACCCCACCTATGCAGAAATTGAAGCTGGAGATTTGGATCTGGTCGTAGCAGGTTCACCAGATGGCGTAATCATGGTGGAGGCGGGAGCCAATCAGTTGCCAGAGCGAGATATTATCGAGGCGATTGACTTTGGTTATGAAGCAGTGCGGGACTTAATCAAAGCGCAGCAAGATTTAGTCGCAGAACTGGGTCTGGTAATTGTGCAAGAAGCACCACCACAAGTAGACCAAACGCTAGAAAATTATATCCGCGATCGCGCTAGTAGCCAGATTAAAAAAATCCTCTCTCAATTTCATTTCACCAAACCCGAACGCGATGCCGCTTTAGATGTCGTCAAGGATGAAATTGCCACAACGATCACCGAATTGTCACAAGAAGACCCAATTCGAGTTGCCGCAACTGCAAATAGCAAGGCACTTGGTAACACTTTTAAAGATATTACCAAATACTTCATGCGACGGCAAATCATCGAAGATAATGTTCGTGTTGATGGTCGTAAACTCGATGAAGTGCGTCGTGTTTCTTGTTCAGTTGGTGTCTTACCAAAGCGAGTCCACGGTAGCGGTTTATTTAACCGGGAACTAACTCAGGTATTATCCGCTTGTACTCTGGGTACACCTGGGGATGCCCAAAACCTCAACGATGACATGCAGCTAGATCAACACAAGCGTTACCTGCATCATTACAACTTCCCGCCTTTCTCAGTCGGGGAAACCAAGCCAATGCGATCTCCAGGAAGGCGCGAAATTGGTCACGGGGCATTGGCAGAGCGAGCGCTACTACCTGTGTTACCCTCAAAGGAACAATTTCCCTACGTGATTCGCATCGTATCGGAAGTACTTTCCTCCAACGGTTCCACTTCAATGGGTTCAGTCTGCGGTTCCACCCTAGCCTTAATGGATGCTGGTGTGCCAATTCTCAAACCCGTCAGTGGCGCGGCAATGGGTCTGATTAAGGAAGGTGACGAAGTGCGAGTCCTCACCGACATTCAGGGCATTGAAGACTTTTTGGGCGATATGGACTTCAAAGTTGCTGGGACGGATGTCGGGATTACCGCCTTGCAAATGGATATGAAAATATCTGGTCTGTCGTTGGACGTTATTTCCCAAGCCGTCCACCAAGCCAAATCAGCCCGGTTGCACATTCTGGAGAAAATGCTCGCCTGCATTGACACGCCGCGTACTGAAACCTCACCCTATGCCCCACGTCTGTTAACAATCAAGATTGATTCAGACATGATTGGTTTGGTTATCGGGCCTGGAGGCAAGACTATTAAGGGGATCACAGAGGAAACTGGTGCTAAAATTGACATCGAAGATGATGGCACGGTGACAATTTCTGCTGTGGATGAGAATAAGGCCAAGAGAGCCAAAAACATCATCCAAGGCATGACCCGCAAGCTGAACGAAGGGGATGTCTATGCCGGACGCATCACTCGGATTATACCGATAGGTGCATTTGTGGAATTCCTGCCTGGAAAAGAAGGTATGATCCACATCTCACAACTTGCTGATTACCGCGTTGGCAAAGTTGAGGATGAAGTAGCAGTGGGCGATGAAGTGATTATCAAAGTGCGCGAAATTGATAACAAAGGTCGGATTAATCTCACACGCTTGGGTATCCACCCAGATCAAGCAGCAGCAGCACGGGAAGCTGCGGCGGTGAATCGGTAACTCGATTTGGGATTTTAGATTGGATTAAATCTAAAATCCGCGATGCCTACTGTGAAGGCATCGCCGTATGCTTCTCTAATTAAGTAGCTGGACGTAAAAATTTGTCGTTAGGATAAGGCTGGAGGCAGTTATGCTGGAGGGAAGAGGGTTTTAGCCTAGTTTATCTTTCTTTACATAGTTTGGTTTTATGATGCCAACTTACTTAGTTGTACAGCTTTTAACCTGATACAACTTTCAAGTCACGTCGCTTATCTAGGAATTTAAAATTTAAAATTAACAAAGTTAAGACAGTTAATGAATGTTTTAACCTCGCCTATACTTGTTCAACGCTAATAGATTATTTATATTATTTATTCTGGGAAACCGTAGTTTTAGTATTTTTAAATACATTGTTTATCTATTTACAAATCTAGCAGATTGTCGGATCATAATGACACCAAAAAAAAGTGATAAGTAACACTTTTTTTGTAATTTGTACCATAATGTTCTGTGAAAAATATCTATCATGAGTTTAGTTTCAACGATAAATAAACTGAAATCAGTTCAAGTTCCCACACTCAATGATTGCAGTTCACAAAGCCTGCTCAACTACTTTGAGAATGCTTGGGAACTTGAAGAAATACTGATGAAAAGTTTGGTTGGGGAAGAAACTTTTTATCTTAACCCTGATCCTTTAAGAAACCGTCTAATTTTTTATCTTGGTCACTCAGCTGTTTTTTTCATCAACAAGTTAATTGGTGTTGGTTTAATAAAAGCTAGAATTAATTCACAATACGAAACCCTATTTGAAATCGGAGTTGATCCACATACACCCACAGAACTTGACGCAGCTATGCAAGGGATTAGCTGGCCTGATGTCGAAAAAGTTTGGCAATATCGGGACAAGGCACGAGAGGCGATCGCAAAGGTTATTCAAAATACTTCCCTGGATCTCCCAATTCATCAACAGCATCCCTTCTGGGCTTTGCTGATGGGAATAGAACATAGTCGGATTCACTTTGAAACCTCTTCGATGCTGGTGCGTCAATTGCCTACTGATCGTCTAAAACGTCCCCAAGGCTGGAATTATGCACCTAGTAACGCGAAGATTCCTCACAATGAAATGCGCCGGGTTCCAGGTGGTGTGGTGAAACTAGGAAAACCCAAGGATGATCTTACCTATGGTTGGGATAGCGAATATGGCGATCGCACTGTTGAAGTGAAACCGTTTTTAGCTAGTCAATATCTGATCACTAACGGCGAATATCTGAAATTTGTTCAAGCTGGTGGTTACAACAATCCCGACTACTGGGATAGTGAATCTGGGAATTGGAAGCAACTCTACAACGTCCAACATCCCAAATTCTGGATACCTTTCGAGGATGGCTACCGTTATCGAGCCACATTCGACGAAATAGACTTACCCCTAGATTGGCCTGTAGAAGTCAACTATTACGAAGCGATCGCATTTTGTCGCTTTCAAGGCTCAGAAATTCGCTTGATGACTGAAGCAGAATGGAATCAAGCCTTACTTACCTGTGAGGATAAGCACTTATCAAGTAATCATAATCTTAACTTACAATTCATTTCCCCCAGCCCAGTGGGAATGTTCAAATCAGTTAATAGTACTTGTGGGCTTTATGATCTCAGAGGAAATGTCTGGGAATGGCTGGGGGACACTTTCAACCCCCTACCAGGATTTCAACCTCATCCGCTTTACAAAGATCAAGCAGCACCCTTTTTTGATGGCAAACATCAGATGATGCTCGGCGGTTCTTGGGCTAGTAATGGTTCAATGGCATTACCAACCTATCGCAATTGGTTTCGTCCCTACTTTTATCAACACGCTGGTTTTAGAATTGCTCAAGATTTGTAAGCTGTGTCATGAAATGAATATATTGAATCTTGAACATAGCGATCGCACAATAAACTCAAGACATTTAAAAGGAGATTACTGAGAATGAAACATGAAATTATGTTCATTATTTTCTAAATAACCCAAGTTGCTAGTTACTCACCCCAGAGCTTTACGCTGGGGTATCGTGCATGGTTACTCAAATAATAAAATCCCCTCCAATGAGATAAAAAGAGGGGAAGATGCTAAACGAAATAATTACGGACTGTGCTATCATCGACAACCTGTTAAAGGTTATTGGGCATGATCAAGACAGTCGTGGAAAGATGAGCGATGCAAAAATTATTCCAACAGCCCATCGGTTATGTTGCTATTAACAGCTTATTTGCTTTCTTTTGTGATAAAAACATTCTCTAGATATAAAATTAATTCCTCCTATGAATAGGTGCAAAAATATATTAATCCAAGTTGCTAATTACTCACCTTAGAGCTTCGCAAACAATAGCCGAAAAGAATGATTTTCTGGTAGGGGCAATTCATGAATTGCCCCTGAGCGCGTGTATTTTTGCGTAATTTCTAAAAAAGAGAGGAAGATGCTAAACGAAATAATTACGAATGCAAAAAATCAATACGCTTAGTAATCCTCAACACCCGCTCACAATCCCCAGGCTATGAATACATTCAGCCTGGGGACTTCTGAGAAACGTTAAAAACCATAAAATCTCGATTGACGATGACTTTATAGACTTTCCCTTTCTCCAGTTATATTTTCTTTCCAAAAAATTCCGCAATTACAGTCACAAAACTCCAGTTTCTATCTTTGAATGATTAAGCTTTTTTCAACCAGCTAAACATAGCGCGTAAATCTTTGCCAACTTCCTCAATTTTGTGTTCAGCTTCTTTGCGACGCAAAGCGGTAAATCCTGGTTTACCAGCTTGGTTTTCTAGAACAAATTCCCGTGCAAATTGCCCAGATTGAATTTCGCTGAGAATCTTTTGCATTTCAGCCTTGGTTTGTTCGGTAACAATTCGCGGGCCACGAGTATAATCGCCATATTCAGCAGTATTAGAAATGCTGTCGCGCATTTTGGCTAAACCACCTTCCACAACCAAGTCAACAATCAACTTGACTTCATGCAGACATTCAAAATAAGCCAATTCTGGTTGATAACCAGCTTCTACCAAAGTTTCAAATCCGGCTTTGATTAAAGCACTCAAACCACCGCACAATACCGCTTGTTCGCCAAATAAATCTGTTTCAGTTTCTTCGCGGAAAGTAGTTTCGAGAACACCAGCGCGAGTACCACCAATACCTTTAGCGTATGCCATCGCGCGATCGCGTGCCTGACCACTGGCATCTTGATAAACTGCAAACAGCGATGGTACGCCTTCTCCACTTTCATAAGTCCGCCGTACTAAATGCCCCGGCCCTTTTGGTGCTACCATCACCACATCGACGTTATCCGGTGGTACAACTTGCCCAAAGTGAATATTGAAACCGTGGGCAAAGGCTAACACATTCCCTTCTTCTAGATTGGGTTCAATCTCGTTTTTGTAAATCGTTTTTTGAACTTCATCAGGTAACAAAATCATGATGAAGTCAGCAGCATTGGCAGCATCTGCAACATTCTTCACAGTTAATCCAGCTGCTTCAGCTTTTGCTACTGACTTACTACCCGGATATAATCCCACAATCACATTCAAACCACTATCTTTTAAATTGAGAGCGTGGGCATGACCTTGGGAACCATAGCCGATAATAGCAATAGTTTTTCCAGCCAAAAGGTCTAAATTGGCATCTTCGTCATAATACATCCGGGCCATAGAAGCATCTCCTGTCAGCAAGCATCGTCAATTGGCAGACTTTTGATTCTACCTCAAATTGAGTAACCACAGATGAACTGTTACCCGGATTTCTCACAATATTGCTCAAAGCCTTATAAAACCTAGATTCAGAAGTTTCGCACTGCATTAAAATTTTTAGCTGTCATAAATGTCCGAAAGATACCCTGGATAAAGGTTTTGCATAAGGCACTGACAAATAAAAAAATACTCAACTACTTCTTGTGGGGTGGGTGCCCGCCTTTGGCTATGGGCGGGCAAGACTTCGGCGTGACACTTCGACAAGCTCAGTGCAAAGACGCTCAGTCGAACGCTGCCCACCCCACAAAATTGAATAATTTATTTGTAGGAAATCCCTAATGCGATCGCTAATTCTCAAATCGGGAATATATTCAAAAAACCGAACGTATAGGGCAACGCGATAACTTAGTAGTTAATTTGACAGGTTACACAAATAATTTACTTAAGTTACCCAAAATCATCAGCACCGCCCCCTAGAGTCATAATAGTGTTTCCGATCAGGGAAGCTTCGTTATTAAAAATTTGAAATCGGAAGTTTTACCCTAGTATGGGGTTAGTAACGCTGGTGATTCTTTGAGAGGAAAGGCATTCTAAGACTTCGGCATAGCGAGAGTGCGATCCTGGTTGCCATATCACCTTGAAACTTACCTGCGGTAACGGTTCCAGTAGACACTATAACGTTATTACCTTCAATTTTAGTTCAAACTTGATTGATTAATCAAGCATATAACAGTCGAATTGCGATTTAAATTGAGTTAGTAAATTGAAATAATCATTCATCAGGTCAGACTACCAATGCTCTCCCAAGATAAACCAAATCCAAAAGATTCACCGCAAGGATCGTGCGAAACACCTCGTCAAAACATTCTGCCCACTGCCCCATTACCGGAATCTATTAGTAAAAATATCGATACTATCATCGCATTGCACAGACGTTCTGAAAAAGACGTACCACAACACCAACGGGTTGTAGAAACGGTAACTGCCTTTTTTGGTCGTCCTGCATTCCTGTATAGCATCGTGCTTGCGATTATTCTGTGGGTAACACCCAATATCTTACCACGACGTTTGGGCATACCAAGATTTGATCCTCTTCCATTTCCTTGGTTACAATTTTCCCTGACTGTGGGTTCATTGTTGGTGACAACAGGGGTATTGATTAAACAAGAGCGACAAGAAAAGTTAGCAGAGCAACGGGCGCAGCTTAGTCTTCAACTTAACCTGCTCTCTGAGCAGAAAATCGCTAAACTCATCGGTTTGCTTGAGGAATTACGCCAAGATATTCCTAATGTCAAAAATCGCTCTGACCCGGAGGCTGAAATGATGAAGTCCCCTACTGATCCGCACGCAATTATAGATGTATTAGAAGAGACTTTAGCATCCGAGTTAGCAAGTTTCTCTGAGCAAAAAACATTAATTGAAGAATAATAATTGGACTTTGGACAAAACTTTATCCCTGTTACATAAATCGCAACAATACATGGATTGAGTTTTACTTCAGTAATACTGGATTTAACTTCATCCATCTGGGGATAGATTATGTATACTTCGATGAAATTGCCGCGCACGTCTGCTTTATTTGTGAGTGCGTTATTAGGAGGCGTAATTTTCACCAGTTGCGCCTCTTCCCATCAGTCAGCAAATCAGGCTTTACCTGAAATTGCAGCCGATGGCGCGGCAAATAAAGCGATCGCACCGGCTAGTGAAAGCAGTCTTTCCCAAAAGACGCAAGCTGCACCAAGATCCCGTTCTCGTCCCCAACTGATCAAAAAGGCAGCAATGTCTTTGAGAGTCAACTCTGTAGATAAGAGTATTGATGCTGTTTCGCAAATTATCAATAAACAGCAAGGGGATTTAATCGGGTTGCAAGAACAACAACCCAAAAACGACAACCTGCGTTACACAGCAACAATACAATTGCGGATACCAGAAAATCTGCTGGAATCTACCTTAGAACAATTAGCTAAATTGGGCACTGTCGAGAGTCGTAATATCACTGCGGAAGATGTGGGCGATCGCTTGGTGGATTTCCAAGCTAGATTAACCAATTTGCAGAAAACTGAAGTCAATTTGCAAAAAATTATGGATCGGGCGGGTTCAATTAGAGATGTGCTTAGTGTTGCCCAAGAGTTGAGTAATGTCCGACAAACAATAGAACAAATTAATGCCCAACTAAAAAGCCTACAAAATCAAGTTGCTTATTCCACTATTACGCTGAACCTAGAAGCAGCAGTTTCTAGCACCAGTCCCCAACCTGCCTTTGGTTTGCAAGTTCAGGAAACTTGGAATAACTCTACCCATTCTTTGAGTGCATTTTCCGTTGGCTTACTCAAGCTGGGTATTTGGTTAATTGTTTACAGTCCCTATTTGTTAATTTTTGCTGCTCTTGTCTATGGCTTTATCCGTTGGCGGCGAACTCATTCACCACGTTTGACACAAACACCAGAACCAACTAGTTCCAAGTAAGTTTATACAAACATTACATCTATATTTAGTAAATTTACATAAGCAAAGAGCGATTCAAATATTCCCAACTCTTATAGCGGCTCTCAGGTGCATGAAGTACATCATAACCTCACCACGCCAGTTGCTACAACGGGGGGAACCCCCGCAACGCACTGGCTCCCCAACCCCTCTCCTTGGTAAGGAGAGGGGAGATAATAGCGTTTCCTAATCACACACATGAGGTACATCTTAGCTTCCTCCTCGCAAGCAAGTAGGGGGTTGGGGATGGGGTTCTCGGTTAAGCTGTGACTGACTTTTATTAGAAACGCTATCTTGTCTGCGCCTCCATCTTGAAAAGTTCTATTTATCCTGTAGTTTTGATTACTTTAATCATTCTTCAAATGTAAAAAGCAATACAAAATATATGATGACAATATTGATACAAATTTGTTAAGAATAGTTACAATAGTCGGAATACAGGATAATATTTCTTATGGTAAATTCACTTGACAATAATCCACCTCATAAAGTAGTAATTGTTGGCGGTGGTTTTGGTGGACTTTATACGGCGAAAACACTCGCCAAAGCGGCAGTAAACGTTACTCTGATTGATAAACGCAACTTTCATCTATTTCAACCCCTCTTATATCAAGTCGCTACAGGTGCGCTATCTCCTGCGGATATTTCTTCGCCGTTGCGTTCTGTACTCAGCAAGAGCAAAAATACGAAAGTGTTGCTGGGAGAGGTGAATAATATTGATCCAGAAGCGCAAAAAGTGATTGTGGGTGACGAAGCAATAGCTTACGATACGTTAATTGTCGCCACAGGAGCCAAGCATTCCTACTTTGGCAAAGACAACTGGGAAGAATTCGCCCCAGGCTTGAAAACTGTAGAAGATGCCATAGAAATGCGTCGCCGGATTTTTACAGCGTTTGAAGCCGCAGAAAAAGAAACAGATCCAGAAAAACGCCGTGCCTGGTTAACTTTTGTAATTATTGGTGGTGGCCCGACTGGTGTAGAATTAGCGGGCGCGATCGCAGAATTAGCAAATCAAACTCTCAAAGAAGATTTCCGCAGCATCGACACATCCGAAGCCAAGATTTTGCTATTAGAAGGTCTGGATCGCATTTTGCCACCCTTTGCACCAGAGTTATCACAAGAAGCGGAAGCATCTTTAACGCGGTTGGGGGTGATTGTCCAGACAAAAACATTGGTAACGAATATTGAAAATGATCTTGTTACCCTCAAACAAGGCGAACAAGTCAGCGAGATTGCCTCAAAAACGGTATTATGGGCAGCAGGTGTGAAAGCTTCAGCAATGGGAAAAGTGCTAGCAGAACGCACAGGTGCCGAATGCGATCGCGCTGGACGGATTATCGTTGAATCTGACTTGAGTATTAAGGGACATCCGAATATTTTTGTAATTGGCGACTTAGCAAATTTTTCTCATCAAAATGATAAACCATTACCTGGTGTTGCACCTGTAGCGAAGCAACAAGGTGAATATGTAGCAGAACTAGTCCAGCATCGGCTTGCAGGTGAGAGTTTGCCACCCTTTGCTTATGTTGATCACGGTAGTTTAGCGATGATTGGGCACAATTCTGCTGTGGTAGATTTGGGTTTTATCAAGCTGAAAGGTTTCTTTGCATGGCTGTTTTGGCTGTTGATTCACATCTACTTCTTAATTGAATTTGACAACAAATTAGTAGTGATAATTAAGTGGGCATGGAACTATTTCACCCGTCATCGCGGAGCCAGATTGATTACAGGTCAAGAATCCTTACCCACTCAGGAATTGGCGATCGCAACAGTTATTACACATCAGGAAATAGTAAACAGCCGATAAATATCTAGTTGGGCATTGGGCATTGGGCAAGAATTCTTCCCAATACCTAACTCCTAACTCCTAACTCCTAACTCCTAACTCCCCACTCCCCACTCCCCACTCCCCACTCCCCGCCCTCATAAATTAGCAGTAAGCTGTTTGAGGGCGTTTTTCATAATCTACACATGGCAACTATTAACGACAACTACCTGAAACTGAAAGCGGGCTACCTGTTTCCAGAAATTGCTCGGCGGGTGAATGTCTTTGCGGAAGCGAACAGTAATGCTAAAATCATCCGGTTGGGGATTGGTGATGTTACCGAACCTCTGCCGGAGGCTTGCCGCACAGCGATGATTAAAGCTGTGGAAGAAATGGGCGATCGCAATACCTTCAAAGGCTACGGCCCAGAGCAAGGCTACGCTTGGTTACGAGAAAAAATTGCTACTCAAGATTTCCAAGCACGGGGAGCTGCGATCGATGCCTCGGAAATCTTTATCTCCGACGGTTCCAAGTGCGACACCGGCAACATTTTGGAAATCTTTGGTCATGACAACATAATTGCCGTTACTGACCCAGTTTATCCCGTGTATGTAGACACTAACGTTATGGTGGGAAATACTGGGGATGCTAATGATAAAGGCGAATTTGAGGGTTTAGTTTATCTGCCGATTACGGCTGAGAACAACTTCACCGCCGAGATTCCCTCAAAGAAAGTCGATTTAATTTATCTCTGCTTTCCCAATAACCCGACTGGCGCAACTGCTACCAAGGAATATCTCAAGGCATGGGTTGATTATGCCAAAGCTAATAACTCGATTATTTTCTTTGATGCAGCCTACGAAGCTTACATTACCGATCCGTCGATTCCCCACTCAATTTATGAAATTGAAGGTGCAAGGGAAGTTGCGATCGAATTTCGGTCTTTCTCCAAGAATGCAGGTTTTACAGGAACCCGTTGCGCGTTAACTGTGGTACCGAAAACACTCACAGCAAAAGCCGCCGATGGTTCGGATGTGGAACTCTGGAAACTCTGGAATCGCCGCCAGTCTACTAAGTTTAATGGTGTTTCTTACATCATCCAACGGGGAGCCGAAGCGGTTTACTCTGAAGAAGGACAGGCGCAAGTCAAAGGATTGGTGAGTTTCTATCTAGAAAACGCCAAAATTATCCGCGAGAAACTCACAGCCGCCGGATTATCAGTTTATGGTGGCGTGAATGCACCTTATGTCTGGGTGAAAACGCCTAATGGTTTGTCCAGTTGGGAATTCTTTGATAAGTTGCTGCAAACTGTCAATGTTGTGGGGACACCTGGTTCTGGCTTTGGTGCTGCGGGTGAAGGTTACTTCCGTATTTCGGCGTTTAACAGTCGGGAAAATGTCGAAGAGGCAATGAAGCGGATTACCGAGAAGTTTAAAGTGTAAGCTGATCGCTTTTAGCCGCTTTTGTTAAACTCATTCTATTAGTCTAAAGGTTACGGTGGGCTATATTATCCACCGCAACCTGATAGATAATTATTGAGATTCAGCTTACTTATATTTTGGTTATGACTGCTGCTATCCCCGTTTTCAAACCTGTTAGCCAAATGCAGTTAGCACCTGGTAGCACGGTGACTATTCCAGATGTTAGCTGGGAAGAATTTGAATCTATTTTACAAGAATTGGGAGAAAAAAGAACTATACGAATTGCCTACAGTCAAGGGACTTTAGAAATTATGGCTCCTTTACCAGAACATGAAATACCCAAAGATTTAATTTCTGATATTGTCAAAATATTGCTGAAGGCTAAAAATATCAGATATCAACCTTTTGGTTCCACCACCTTTAAACGGCAAGGTGTAGCAGGAGTTGAACCTGATGCTTGCTTTTATATTCAGAATTATCAACAAATGATTGGTCATCGTCGCTTACAACCTGATGACCCGCCGCCAGATTTAGCGATTGAGACTGATGTCACATCGAAAACTACTCTTGATGCTTATGAAGCCATTGGAGTCCCAGAACTATGGGTTTACGATAGCGGGAGTCTTTCTATTTATTTGCTGAAAGAGGGGAAATACATAAAATCTAACACCAGTCCTAATTTTGAAGATATAGCTATTACTCAAATTATTCCGGCAGCCGTGGAACGTAGTTGGCAAGTAGGAAGTTTTCAAGCTTTGGAAGAATTGGAAGCAATGATTCAGTAAATAATAAGTACCTGTGCAGAATTCATTACATATTATAAGGTCATTGCGAGGCTTCCGACGCAATCCCAAACCCCGGCGATTGCTTCATTCCGCTTCTCTACGAGACGCTACCGCGAACCCTTCATTCGCAATGACATTTCGCATTCCAGGAACAAGTTCAATAAATGCCAAGTTAAATAGTTTGTATCTTTATGTTGGTAGTCGTATTTAAAGGCGATCGCCTTCATGTCGTGGTTGTAAACTTAGCATTTTGGGTAACTTTGGCAGAATGGTTTTCTGGCTCTGAATACATAGCAAATAATTCACTAAAAACCTCCTCCCCATTCATCTCTCCACTACTAATAAATCGTTCTACCTCAACCGAACCATCCTCAAAAAATTCTACTTCCCATCGTTCCCCAGCCACCGCCACATTCACCATAATAGTCTCATCCCGATGATGGGCTAAAGTGTAACTAATTTTCTCTTGTTCCAATTGATTTAGAAAGGTAACTAGTTTACTAAATCCATGACTCTTCATTTTTAACAATATCCATTAATTGCATCAAAAAACTATTCCTTATAATTACTTCTTCCTTCATCATCATCATCAGGTAAATCAATTTTTGGTTCAACTTTTTTTCGTCCATAATTAGCCAAAGTCACCCCTTCTTCTAAATATACAGCAGAGTATTTACTCAACCCAATACGTTGTGCAGAGTAAATTCCTGAATGACCTGAAAATAAATAGCTTACTACACAGCCAATAGCAATAAATATCCCTGATTCCAGACCAAATAGTTCAATTCCCATTAAGGTGGATGCCAAAGGTGTATTTGCTGCACCCGCAAACACACCCACAAATCCCATTCCTGCTAACAGTGGTGTAGGTAATGCTAAAAGTAACGACAAAGCATTACCTAAAGTAGCACCAATAAAAAACAAAGGGGTTACTTCCCCACCCTTAAAACCTGCGCCTAGAGTTAAAGCTGTCATACCCAATTTGGCTGCAAAATCCCAAGGAGGTAGCTGAGTGTAGAAAGAATCAACGATAGTTGGGATACCAAGGCCAATGTACTTGGTTGTTCCACTCAATCCAACAATTGCTGCTATTATCGCCCCGCCTATCAAAGGACGCATTGGAGGATAAAATATCTTGGCTTTAAAGAAGTGACTGATTTTGTGAGTTAATTGAGCAAAAAATCGGGCAGTTATTCCAAAGATTGCACCTGCAATAATCGCAGAAATCAGTCCCCAAATTGTAAGCGTCGGTGTAGACGGAGCGTGTTGGTATGCTGTATGATGCAAACCCAATAGTAAGGTTACTTGATTTCCAACGATCGCAGCAATTAAAGAAGGAAAAAGCGCGTCATAATTAATTTTACCAATTGCTAAAACTTCTAGACCAAATACGGTTCCAGCTAAGGGAGTACCGAAAACTGAAGCGAATCCTCCACTTATACCTGCCGTTAACAAAATCCGCCGATTAGCCCCTTGAAAATGTAATATTTTAGTTAACTGGTCTGAAAAAGTTGCACCCATTTGTAATGCTGTACCTTCACGACCGGCTGAACCACCAAATAAATGCGTCAGGTCTGTTCCTAGTAAAACAAGAGGAGCCATACGGAAGGGAATAATATTTTTGGGGTTATGGATTTCTTCAAGTAAAAGGTTATTTCCGGCTTCTACAGTCCGGCCAAACTGATGATAAATCCAACCGCTCACAAAGCCACCAAGGGGCAGTAAGGCGATAATCCACCGGTGCGATTCTCGCCAATTAGTTGCCCATTCCAATGATGCTAAAAGAGCCGCAGAAGCTGTTCCAGCAAGAATGCCAACCACAAAGGAAATAGGCAACCATTTAATTAGATGGGGTAATGCAATAAACGGTTCAAACTGACGAAGGCGTTTCATAAATACACTGGCTAACATCCCATGACTTCTTGAGGTGCATCTGTAGACTTACACTTTCTACAGGGGAGTCAGGTAATGTGTTTAGCCAAGCCCTACCCTCCCGCAGTTAGCGAAGAAAGTAGGAGCCATTAGCCTTTCAGTGATGATTTTTAGGACTGGAAAGGCGGTTTTGGCGAGCTCCATCGCCATTAATTTGAATTTAAATCAAGGATACCATTTTTGCTTTTGGTTGAATCAATATTTGTATTTGTTTCTTTGAGTGATTAGCAATAATACAGCTGCGATGCCTGCGGTTTTTGCTAGCCAACGCAAACAAGCTACTAGCGATAAAAGTCGCCTCTGCTCTCAGTGTTTGCCACAGCCCACTAGCTAGCAAACTGGCAGGTAAAAGCGCTAATATCACAGCTAAGTTGAGGAATCCAAAAGCAGCGCGGCGCAGATTTGCAGGTATACTATTTGCCACTAGTGGTCTGTAAAATTCATTTTGACGGTTAGGGAGACGCGATAAATCGCCGTCTCTACAGGGAATCTATCTACTAGTACGCCAACAGCATTCTTGGTTGCCCAAAATCCGCGAGCGATCGCAATTTATTTGATGCACAGGATACTCACAAGCCACTGAAGCTTTGAAGGTGTGCAAACTAGATAGATTTTCAACTATTTACCGAACAGATGTATGAAGCACAAGGGATAGACTCAGAATCTCTATAAAAGTTAAGTGGGAAAACTTTGTGAAATTTACTCTCGTTAGTTCCACAAACCTCTCCCTGTCTTGAATTAAAGTTCAAGTCTGTCCCTCTCTGAGTCGGCTATGGTATACACGTAGGTTATTGAATTACCCCTCCCTAACCCTCCCCTTATAAAGGGGAGGGAATTAGATGTCTTAGTTTCCCCTTTCTAATGTTATTTTGGCGATCGCATTTGTTGATTTAGGGTTCGCATTTGTTGATTCGGGGTTCGCATTTGTTGATTTGGGGTTCGCATTTGTTGATTCGGGGTTCGCATTTGTTGATTTAGGGTTCGCATTTGTTGATTCGGGGTTGGCATTTGTTGATTTAGGGTTCGCATTTGTTGATTCGGGGTTCGCATTTGTTGATTT
>NZ_JABXKP010000090.1:117827-220749 GCF_017114985.1 Nostoc sp. JL33
GGGTTCGCATTTGTTGATTCGGGGTTCGCATTTGTTGATTTAGGGTTCGCATTTGTTGATTCGGGGTTCGCATTTGTTGATTTGGGGTTCGCATTTGTTGATTCGGGGTTCGCATTTGTTGATTTAGGGTTCGCATTTGTTGATTCGGGGTTGGCATTTGTTGATTTAGGGTTCGCATTTGTTGATTCGGGGTTCGCATTTGTTGATTGCACCTGAGTCTGAGAGGGACAGGTTTTGCGTAGTAAAACCTTTTATACGCATTATTTGTAAACAAGGCTCAAACTCTTTTTCCCCCTGCTCCCAGCAAGAACTGCCCCCTGCTCCCCTGTCTCTTCGGTCACGGATAAGATAAAGAGGTAACGTAGCTCCTCACACAAGTAGCAATGACTTCAACCCTGCGGAAATTTTCTCGTCTTAATACCCCAACCCTGCATCAGTTGCCCAATGGTTTGACAATTATCGCGGAGCAGATGCCAGTTGAAGCTGTAAACCTGAACGTATGGATTAAAGTTGGTTCAGCAGTAGAATCTGATGCGATTAACGGCATGGCTCACTTTTTAGAGCATATGATTTTTAAGGGAACAGAACGACTGGCTAGCGGCGAATTTGAACGTCGAATTGAAGAACGGGGTGCTGTTACCAATGCCGCTACTAGCCAAGATTATACTCATTACTATATAACCACTGCCCCCAAAGATTTTGCCGATCTTGCTCCACTACAAATAGATGTAGTATCTAATGCGAGTATTCCTGATGATGCTTTTGAACGTGAGCGATTAGTAGTTTTAGAAGAAATTAGGCGTTCAGAGGATAATCCCCAACGGCGTACATTTCGACGGGCGATGGAGACAGCCTTTGATGAGCTACCTTATCGCCGTGCGGTATTGGGGCCAGAATCGGTGATCGCCGAACTTAAACCTCAGCAGATGCGGGATTTTCATGCTAATTGGTATCAACCCCGATCAATTACTGCTGTAGCTGTGGGCAATTTGCCTGTGGAAGAATTAATTGCAACCGTTGCTGAAGGATTTACAAAAGCTAATAAAGCTCAGGACTCTCCAGTACAGACGCCATTAATCGCGTCTCTGCCTACTGAGCCACCATTTACAGAAATTGTGCGTCGAGAATTTGTAGATGAAAGTCTCCAGCAAGCAAGACTAGTCATGGTTTGGCGGGTTCCAGGAATAGCCCAGTTAGATCGCACCTATGGATTGGATGTTTTAGCCGGAATTTTGGGACACGGACGGACATCAAGACTGGTGAGGGATTTACGAGAAGAACGGGGATTAGTTTCTTCAATTTCTGTGAGCAACATGAGCAATCAGCTGCAAGGGACATTTTATATTTCAGCTAAATGTGCAGTGGAAAATTTAGCACAAGTAGAGGATGCGATCGCACAACATATTCGCACAGTCCAAACCGAGTTGGTATCAGAATCAGAAATTGCCCGTGTGCGCCGGCGAGTAGCAAACAGATTTATTTTTGGCAATGAAACACCAAGCGATCGCTCTGGGTTGTATGGTTACTATCAGTCTTTGGTGGGAGATTTGGAACCCGCCTTTAACTACCCAGATGATATTCAGAGCCAAGATGCAACTGACTTGATGCAAGCAGCCAAAGAGTATCTTTCTCCAGATGCTTATGGTGTAGTTGTCGTCAAGCCGTAAATTAGGAAATGGGGAGTGGGGAGTGGGGAGTGGGGAATGGGGAATGGGCAATTCAATTTTGGATTAAATTTCAATTCTTTAATCCAAAATCTAAAATCTAAAATCTAAAATTCTCACTCTCTCTCATCTCCCTCATCCCCTACTCCCCACTCCCTACTCCCCACTCCCTACTCCCCACTCCCTACTCCCCATTCCCCACTCCCCAATTATTTAATCATGTGGACTCAAATCGATACTCATATTAGCCAAGTGACAGGCGAAAAATTCCAGAGTCAGCAACAGCGATCGGTTGGTGGCGGATGTATCAACCAAGGTTATGCTGTTTCCAATGGTGAGATAACCTACTTCGTCAAGATTAACCAAGCATCCCAAGCTGCGATGTTTGAGGCTGAGGCATTGGGTTTAAAGGAAATGCTAGCAACAGCTAGTATTCGCGTCCCAAATCCTCTAAGTTGGGGTGTAGCTGAGAATTCTAGCTACATCGTCCTGGAATGGTTAGAACTTGGTAACGGTAACAGCAATTCTTCTCTACGAGACGCTCCGCGATGGGAAGAGATGGGGCGCAAGTTGGCGGCGATGCATAAAGCTAGCAGTAGCGAAGGTTTTGGTTGGAAAATTAACAATACTATTGGTTCCACGCCCCAAATCAATACTTGGACAGCAGACTGGACAGAATTTTATATTAAACATCGCCTGGGTTATCAATTTCAGTTGGCAAGGCGACGGGGAGGAAATTTCCCCCAACAAGAAAAATTACTCGCAGCAATCCCTGAATTATTGGCAAATCATCAGGTGCAACCTTCTTTAGTACATGGTGATTTATGGGGCGGAAATGCTGGGTGTACAACATCAGGAGAACCCGTGATTTTTGATCCAGCAACTTATTTTGGCGATCGCGAAGTTGATATTGCCATGACAGAATTGTTTGGTGGCTTCCCCGCAGCGTTTTACAAAGGTTATAACGAAGTCTTTCCTTTAAATCCAGGCTATGAGCAGAGAAAAACGCTCTATAACCTGTATCACATTTTGAATCACTTCAATTTATTTGGCGGTGGCTATGCTTCCCAGGCGAACCGAATGATTGACGAGATTTTGCGCTAACTACAGCATTGCCTACTTTGCGTACCTCCGGGCTTCCCTTTGCGCTCCTGGAGCGTTTAAATTTCACCCCTCAATTCCCCACCATTTGCTTCACCATCACCCCCAAAGCCAACATACCCAAAATCGTCATTAATCCCGCAGGCATAAACTTGCGTGTCTTTACCAGCCGAATTGTAAACACGACTACTAAAATAGCAGTAACTATCACTGCTAAAATCGAACCCCAGGTTTGCCCTTGGAGTTGAAAGAAAGCGCCGATTATTAGTAATAAACCGCTAATGGTGCCACTTAAGAGTGAAACCCTACTTCTAGCCTGGATGTAGCCAATAATGCCACCAGCGATCGCTAATATGCCGTAACCAAAAGCAGCAATTATACTTAAATTCATTGTTAAAACCTATGTAGACTTTGACTTTACTGCCAGGGTCAGCAGACAATTTACCATAGCTATTTAGCTATACCACACAGTTTATTGATGGATAATCAAGCGATGCCAATAGCAAGTACTTCCTTATATACAAAGGTTCAATATCTCCAACGCCAAGCAGCCTCACTTTTACTCTACCAGTCTGTTCTGCAAGGCGAAGTGGGGAAGGCATTTCTGGAACTGTTGCAAGCTATACGTTACACTGAGTCTGATGCACGGGGTTGCCTCCAAGCCTACGGCAGTTATTTCCACACTTTGGCTGCTAGAAATCAAAACTGGGAAGACTATTTAATTACTCAACTCCTCTTCTCGGAGAATCCTTTTACAAAGCTGGCCCAAGTACGAGAATTTGAAGATTTGCCCCCAGCTTTAGTAGTAGCAGTTCAACATGATTTACAAATATTGCAAAGTCTTTATGAATGTAGCAGCGCTTCTTTGAGCGAGTGGGTACAAGCTGTAGCTCATATGCCGATTTCACCAGTAGTGTGGTATAAAGAGCAAGAATTGATAGGAGTAGAGACAAAGTTCGCTACATATCTACAAAAGTTAGATAATTGGGGTGATGCTGTAGAAGAGTTAGCAGCTTATTATCGGCAATGTGGCTCTGGTTTATTTGCAGAATATGGCGCTTTACGCTGGCAAGCTGGCCAGTTTATCGGTATCCGGTATTCTGACCCAATTAAGCTGAGTGCGCTTGTTGGTTACGAGTCTCAAAGAGATGCTTTGCTAAAAAATACAGAGTTTTTATTATCAGGAGAAATGGCACTGCATGTATTACTTTACGGTAGTCGCGGTTCTGGCAAATCTTCTTTGGTGAAATCTTTGTTGAATGAATATAGTAATCGCAGCCTCCGCTTGTTGGAAGTGTCAAAATCTGATTTAAAAGACTTACCAAAAATTGTGGAACATTTACGGGGGGCGTCACAAAAATTTATCATCTTTGTTGATGACCTTTCCTTTGAAGAAGATGATGATGCTTTTAAAGCCCTCAAGGTAGTTTTAGAAGGGAATTTAACCGCGCGTCCTCAAAATGTAGTTGTGTATGCTACTTCCAATCGCCGTCACCTGATTCGGGAGTTTTTTGTGGATAGACCTGCACCTAAAGATAACGAGGAAATCCATGCCTGGGATACGATGCAGGAGAAACTTTCGTTTAGCGATCGCTTTGGTTTAACCTTGACCTTTGAACCAGCCAATCAGAAAACTTATTTAAAGATTGTAGAGCATTTAGCCGCACAAGCTGAAATTAATATTACCCAAGAAGATTTGGAATTTCAAGCATTACAGTGGGCAACTCGCCATAATGGTCGTTCTGGACGCACAGCACGGCAGTTTGTTGATTTTTTAAAAGCAGACTTAAGATTTCATGTAAATAAGGATACATCCAAAACTTCAGATTAAAATTAGTTCATTAATGATTGCACTTTTTTCTTACTTACAGAACAATGTTATACACCAATAATTACAACTAAAGATTTCAGAACGACTATGAGAGGGTTAATGACCTTAAGAACTACTTATTCTGATAATTTAAGTACGCTAAAAACCAGCAATATGCAATCAGTAATGATCAGTAATCGATTTATACTAGGGATAGTTGCCTTTAGTGTGAGTTTTGGCCTTAGCCTTGTCCCAAACTGGGATTTTAATAAAGCCTTTCTCACAGGTGTAATTACTGCCGTTACTATCTATGCAGCAGCATTATTCGTAGATAAGCGACGCAGAAATTATGAAATGTTTGTTTTAGGTTCTCTCCGCAAGCGAATTAAAGATATGGAGGGATTGAAGGCTCGTGTTCTCAGAGAAATAAATCAACTCGAAGAACATCATAATTTATTATATGCTCAGTCACAACAATTGCAAAATCAAGTAACAGAAACCCGTAACCAAAGGGATAGTCTACATCGAGAATTAAGAACATTTGCTGGACAAAAAAAGCAGTTAGAAACCGAAATCAATAGTCTGCAAATTGAAATTAATAACTTGCAAAAAAATCAAGGGGAATTGAACAATGCTTTTTCTATCCTTACAGCAGAAAAGCGCCGTCTAGAGTCGAATTCTAATCTATCTCGTGCTGAAATCACGCAGTTGCAAAGTCAAATTTCTGAACTCCAGCAGGAGAAACAAGAAGTTGAAAGCAATTTAACTCTTTTAGGCAGACTCAAACCCCAATTAGAAGAAAAATTATACGAACTGCGAATTGCAATTCAAGAACTAGAACTTGAGACAAACCAAAAAAATCAATTGCTGATAGCGGCAAAAGCCGAAAGAGAAAATATCCAAGCTATCCTGAATTCTTCACAAACCCAACTAGCAGAACAAAAAGCCGAATTACAGCAGTTGCAAGGGCAAGTTTCATTATTGCAAGAAGAACGAGACTCATTGCAAAATCAAGTATGGGAATTACTCCAACAAGTAGAAACCTTTAATCCACAGCCTTTGTCTGACAATTCCCAAGAAGATGACATTGAATTGTTCCCTTTTTCGGAAATAATTGGAACTTCAGCCGTCAGTGACATTTCGGAAGTTGATACATCGGGGAATTTACCTGAAGAATGGACTAATTTTAGAGAAAATCTCCCAGGATATGAGTTACAAGTATTAAAAGCTATAGTCGAACAAGATAATCCCAATGCTGCTATTAAAAAAATTGCCGAAGCAAACATCACTATGCCGAATCTATTAATTGATTCTATAAATGAACGCGCAAATGATACTATTGGTGAATTAATAATTAATACAGATTCGGAAAGTCCAGAAGTTTATCAAGAACATATGACGCATGTCAAAAAGATAATTGCAATGTATGAAGACCTTATGGCTAGACATGCTTCCTCAAATTAAATTATTATTGCAGTCGTCAAATTAGTAGTAAGGTGAATATGTACCTTACCTACTTACTTACTGCGTTTAGAATAAAGTGAAGTGTAATACATGGCCAAGCTCAAAATCTCGAAAAAAATCTCCACTGCTTTAATCAATTCCCTTGGTGCGGGGGTAGTACCAAGAGTGGGAGTTGAATATATAGCAGTAGGTCGAGAAAAAGAACTAAAAAGCCTATTACAAAATCTCGATGATATTGCAGAAGGTGTAGCAGCATTTCGCTTTGTAATTGGTAACTACGGTTCCGGGAAAAGTTTTTTACTGCAACTAATTCGCAACCGGGCTATGGAGCAAGGTTTTGTAGTAGCTGATGCTGATTTATCCCCTGAACGCCGATTGACTGGAAGCAAGAATGAAGGTGTAGCGACTTATCGAGAATTAATCAGCCACCTAGCTACAAAAACTCGTCCTGATGGTGGTGCTTTAGTCTCTATTTTAGAAGGATGGATTAATAAAATTCAACAAGAAGTGGTTAAAGAAACTGGAATGCGTCCGAATGAGGATGGTTTTGATGACCAAGTTGAATCGAAAATTAGGGAAGTAGTTCAGGATATTGAAGACTTAGTTCACGGTTTTGATTTTGGTAGTGTGATTATTGCTTATTGGCGTGGCTACCGATTGGATGATGATAATTTAAAAAATGCGGCAATGCGCTGGTTGCGGGGAGAATTTACTACTAAAGTTGAGGCGAAAGCAGCTTTAGGAGTACGCGTTATTATTGATGATGATAGTTGGTATGACTACATAAAACTCTTTGCGAAATTTGTAGCTGAGATTGGCTATAAAGGGCTGTTAATTCTAGTTGATGAAGCCGTACATTTATATCAAATATCTACTACAGTCACGCGCGAAAAGAATTATAATCGACTTCTAGCAATGTTTAACGACACCATGCAGTGCAAAGCAGAACATCTTGGCATTGTTGTTGGTGGAACAACTAAATTTTTAGAAGACCCCAAACGGGGACTTTTTGCAGACCAAGCTTGGCAAAGACGTACAAAAGAAAGCCGTTTTGTTGCACAATCTGGTGTTCAGGAATATTTAGGGCCAGTGATTCGGCTAAATCCATTGAGTGAAGCAGAAATTTTGACGCTTCTGCAACGTTTAGCTGAGATTCATGCTCTCAATTTTGGGTATGAACAGACTTTGACAAATCGTGAGTTGAAGGAGTTTGTGCAAGAAATTATTAATCGCTTGGGTGCAGAAGCATTACTTACACCAGGGGAAATTGTGCGAGATTTTATGAGTGTGCTGAATATTCTTCACCAAAATCCAGGAATTGCGTTTACTGAATTAATTCATGGCTCTAAATTTAAAGCTACTGCTGTGGGTAAGGATGCAGATGTGGATGAGGATGGCGCAGCAGAATTTAGTTTGTGATTAATCTGAAAGCGGTACGTCAAGTCGCTTCTCGAAATTAAAAATTATCGGACTTACGCATTGACAATAAATACCAAATATAAATCAAGGTTAAAAACCATATTTTTCGTATGGGCACAGCAATGCTGTGCCCCTACAGCATGATCTATTTACGTAGTTTACCGCCGTAGGCATCGCAGGATAATTAAGAAAAGCCTGAAAATTTCCTCAAGATCCTTAATTGGGATCACGATGCATTTGTACAGTGCGTAAGTCCTAATTAACTATTCAATCTGAATAAGCATATCTGGTTTGGGTCATTTTGATTGCCACCAAACGCAAAAAATTAAATGCTCATCCGATTGAAATGACAAATTTCAACGAACGCAACTGTCTCAAGAAAGTTATTCAGGGAATAACACATTATCAATAACATGGATAACACCATTGTCAGCTTCCACATCGGAAGTCACAATGTAAGCATCATTCACCTTAACATTATTCTCAGTATTAACTTTGATATCTTTTCCCTCGGTCGTTGTTAGCTTTTGCAACTGAACTAAATCAGCCGCCTTAATCTTGCCAGAAACCACATGGTACTCTAAAACCTTTCTTAACTTAATGACATCCTCTAGTAGTTCTTCTACAGCCCCTGATGGGAGTTTGGAAAAGGCTTCGTCTGTTGGTGCAAAGACAGTAAATGGCCCATCTCCCTTAAGTGCAGTATCAAGACCAGCAGTAGTAATAGCTGTTACCAAGGTGTTGAAAGAACCTGCATTAATCGCAGTATCTATAATATCCGGCATCTGATGTCACCTTAATTGTGTGAAAACTTGATGTTAAGAGATTTAACACATAAATGTATTTTTAGGCTATCAACCTAAGTTAGATTCAATTGAAGAATGCCCCCGTCCAAACAACAGCCTAGTCACAGCAAGCTTCTGGCAATTACCTTTGTCTACAATTGGTAAAAGTTGCATCAAGCGCAGTGGCAATTTGTACAAAAACTTCACTTGCAGGTGAAGTGCGATGCCAACTCTTCTCTACGAGAGGCTGCGCCAAGGAGACGCTAGGCGAATCGCGGGCTTTCCTTACGCTGATTGCAATCGGATTTCCAGTATCACCACCGCTACAAATATCGGGATCAATGGGAATTTTCCCCAGCAGTGGTGCTTGTAATTCTGCTGCGAGTTGTTCGCCGCCACCACTGCCAAAAATTGGCGTGTGTACGCCACAATCACTACAGATTAAATAGCTCATATTTTCAATGATGCCAAGCACGGGAACGCCCACTTGGCGAAACATATATATGTTGCGTCGTACATCTGCGATCGCTACTTGCTGAGGAGTTGTCACTAGAATAACTCCACAAACGGGGCTTTCTTGGATAATTGTAATTTGAGCATCACCTGTTCCAGGAGGTAAATCTATTAATAAATAATCCAATTCGCCCCATTCCACATCTTGCAAAAATTGAGTGATAATTTTATGCAAAACAGGCCCACGCCATGCCAAAGGACGATTTGCTTCTACAAGTAAACCAACTGACATCACTTTTATTCCCTGAACTTCTAGAGGTAAAAACTTATCACCTGTAGGAGTATTAATTACTTGAATATCAGCTTGTCCTAAACCCAACATTTGCGGCACATTCGGCCCATAAATATCAGCATCTAATAGCCCAACTTTTGCACCCTGTAATCTTAAAGCGGCGGCTAGATTGACGGCTGTTGTTGATTTGCCCACACCACCTTTACCACTAGAGACTGCTAGGGTTGTTTTTACGCCAGGAATTGTACAAATTTGAATGTAAGTTTTTTTACACCAAGTTAGAAATGATAATTTAGATTGAATCTCCGTCTGTAATTGGTGCTGATGGGAACCGATATATAAACGCAAGTAAACATAGTCATCAACTATGCGGAGATTCCGCACCATTCCCAAACTAATGATATCCTTTTTTAAGGTAGGCTCGATAACCTCTTTGAGGAGTTGGACGACCTCTTGCTGATGGGGATTAGTATCTGGTTTTACTGGATCTTCCGAATGCTGAAAGGGGGATGGGTGGTAAGACATTTATAACTCCACAAAAATATGTTTGTCAAATCTTGCATCTCTTCAAACGATGCGTGCGTCATAATTATTTGTATTGCAATTATGGTTGTTCTAAATAATATCTTTTAGTCGTCGCCATAGTCGATTCCAGGAAATAGATTTCCCATTGCACTTCCCTTATGTTATTTCTCCTCGATTGAGACTATTCTATCTGTTTTAATCTTCTGAATTGCCCGCTGCGCTTGGATGGACACTTCTTTGTCAGGGTCATCTAAGGCTTGTTGCAGGGGGTTAATAACGTCAGGATGAGCTAAATTCCCAAGTGCGATCGCAGCTTCTTTCCGTACATCTGCATATTCATCTGTTAATGCTTGAATTAATCTCGGCATAACTTGAATATCTGGAATTTTTTGCAACGCTTGTGCTGCTGATTTCCTCACTTGCCAATGTTCATCATCTAAAGCTATTTCTAATGCGGAAATCGCTTGAGAATTTTCCTGAATAGCCAAAGATTTCGCTGCATTCCGGCGAACTTGCCAGTCACTATCATTTGTGAGGGCTTGACAAAGTATTGTAATCACTTCTGTATCTTGTAAATGTTCTAAAGTTAAAGCAGCAGCACGACGTACATTTGCTTCTTGATCAAAGATTAAATTTAAAGCTTGTGGACATTTTCCTAGTTGATTGATATATCGCAGTGTGGTAACGGCTGCTTCTCTTAACTCAGGACTTTTTGATTCTAAAAATGGTAAAATGTCGGGTAAAGATTGAATGTCATGTATCTTCCGCAAAAGCACTAAAATATTTAATTGAAAATTTAGATCATTACTTTGTAGTTTATCTAGTAAAAGTAACAATTCATCTTGTGTAACTAACTCGTTTAAAGCTGAGGCAGCTTCAGTACGAATCTCTGAATCTGTTGAAGTAAGACATTCAATTAAAGCCGGGATGGCAACAGGATTGGCAATTTCCCAAAGGGCAGCGATCGCTATTTTTTGAACAGCAATATGTTCATCTTTCAAAGCGATGATTAAAGCGTCTATTGTTTCTTCATCGCCTAGATGTTGTAAGGTTTTGACAGCTACTAGACGATCATTTATATCAGGCGATCGCAACATTTCTAGCCAATGCTTGAGGTCATCGTTCATTAATTTTTACCACAGAAAAAAATAAGAGAAGATTTAACGTAATAAAAATGGAATTTGTACTGTAATTGCATTGGTTGGACATTCTTTTTCACAAGGTAGACAAAACCAACACTCATCATATTTCATATACGCTTTCCCCGTCTCTGGATTTTTTGCCAACACATCCAAGGGACAAACTTCAATACAAGCTGTGCATTTTTCTAGACATTTCGATTCATCAACGATAACAGGAACATCTACTCTTTGATTGATTAAAGCCATAAAATAACTCCATGATTTTGTACTGAAACTGCTAAACGGTAAAATAAATGGGGTAAGCTTGCATGAATTATCTCACGATTGTAGGTTGTTTATAGGCATTATGGAATATCGCAGAGCCAAGATAGAAGGAGGTACATTTTTCTTTACCGTTGTTACTCATAACCGCCGGGAATTTCTTTGTAATGCAAAGAATATTCTGCTGTTAAGACAAGCATTCAGAGAAGTAATGAGTAAATCTCCATTTATTGTAGATGCCATTGTCATATTACCAAACCACATACACTGTATTTGGACGTTACCACCAGGAGACAGTGATTTTTCGGATCGTTGGCGATTAATAAAAAATTATTTTACCCATCATTGTGATATTCAATATCAAGGGAAAATCTCTGTATCACGTCGAAAGAAAGGTGAAAAAGCTATTTGGCAACGCCGATTTTGGGAACATCAAATTCAAGACGAAATTGATTTCA
This sequence comes from Nostoc sp. JL33, assembly GCF_017114985.1. GTDB lineage: Bacteria > Cyanobacteriota > Cyanobacteriia > Cyanobacteriales > Nostocaceae > Nostoc. Next base: position 129,202 of record NZ_JABXKP010000090.1, read on the forward strand.
TTTATCATGTTGATTATATTCATTATAATCCTGTCAAGCATGGATATGTTAAAGCACCTAAAGATTGGAATTATTCAAGTTTCATTTTGTATGTAAACAAAGGAATTTACGATATAGATTGGGGTTTAGGAATAGAGATAGAATTTCCCGAAGATGTAGGAAATGAATAATCTATTCGTAGTTATTGTAGGTTGGGTGGAGGCGCAAGTTAATATCTTAGTAACACAATGAACAATTTATATTGCGCCGTAACCCAACATCAAGCGATATTAATCTTAGCGAATAATTAAATATATAAAATAGGTTTAGCATTAATTTTATCAAAAACTTTAAAGATTATTATAATATAAATATTTTCTGTTTTTCCGATATCATGTGTTGGGTTCCACTACGTTCCACCCAACCTACGGGAGATAGCGATCGCACTGCCAATCTTCTATCAGAAGAAAATCAAGACGAATTCTCAAATTCATTGTGGCATTTCCCAGGGATAACAAGTTACTATTTGCCCATCGGGCATAATAGTGTCTTCCAAGACGGCATCCTGGATAGCACCATCCACAATAGCTCCCCTGAGATTAGCGCGATCAAAGCCAGTATTTTCCAAGATGGTATCTCTAAGATCGGCTTCAGTAAGGTCGGCATCAAGCAAACCAGATTGATATAAATTAACCCCTCGCAAATTTGCTCTTCGGAGCTTGATGCCGACCAAATTCGATTGGCTCAGATCGGCATTAGTCAAGTTAATCTCACTCAGGTCGAGACCACTCAAGTTGACTCCAGCCAGGTTGATTCCTATAAAGTCTCTCTCTCCAGCAGCATAGCGTCTGAGCAGTTCTTCAGCAGTCAGATCGGTCATACTACAATTCCTCAATTACTTTCTACAATCAATTCTACTGCTCTCAACCTCTGGAACAATTTAATCCAATCCGTAACCCCCTTCGACATCAATCTCGAAATTCAAAAACCTCCCCCAAGGATAACTTGCCGAAGCGCAAGTTATTGTAGGTTGGGTGGAGGCGCAAGTTAGTATCTTGGCAACAAAATGAACTATTTGTATTGCGCCGTAACCCAACATCAAGCGATATTAATCTTAGCGAATAATTAAATATATAAAATAGGTTTAGTATTAATTTTATCCAAGAAATTGAGAGATTATTATAGTGTAAATATTTTCTGCTTTCCCGATATCATGTGTTGGGTTCCACTACGTTCCACCCAACCTACGCGAGATAGCGATCGCACTTCAATACAGGCTGTGCATTTTTCTAAACATTTCGATTCATCAACGATTACAGGAACATCTATTCTTTGATTGATTAAAGCCATAAAATTTCTCCCTTATTTTGTAATTAAACTTTTAAGCGGTAAAACAAATGCGGTAAACTTGCGTGGATAATCTCACGCTCATATTGAAACCCCAACTTTTCCATAACTCTTTGTGACGCTTTGTTAGTCGTTAGAGTAAAGCAAACTATCTCTGGCACCTTCAGCAGTTCAAAACCAATTTTCAATATTTCCTCACCCATTTCTGTTGCTAACCCTTTAGCCCAGAATTTAGCTATTAGAGCGTAAGCTAATTCTACTTCATCGTTACCTTCTACATCAGTATTCCGAAGACCAGCACGACCAACGAACTGATTATTAATTTTGTCTCGAAATACCCATAATCCGAATCCATAACGCTGCCAATGGTTCAAGTTATTTAGAATAAATAGCCGTGTTTCCTCATCAGAACGAACACCACCCAAACTTGCCATAACTTGCGGATCTTGATGCATACGATGAAGTTCATTCAAATGTTTAAATCGCAGACGTTCAGCAAGCAGACGCTGAGTAGTAAATGTTTGTATTAACTGCATATTCTTTTACCAAACCAATTGTTTATGAAAAGCCAGTGACTGTTTTATATTGGTGTAACCAATTTTCTCATAAAACAAGTGAGCTTCTTTGCGTTTAATATTAGAACGTAGTAGAACACTATCACATCCAGCCAGAGAAGCCCACTGTTCAATTTCCTGCATCAAAAAACGTCCAATTCCATGATGACGATAGCCTTTATCTACAACTAATCCCAAAATAATTGCAGGAGTCGGAATAACTATTGAGTCACAAATATGAGCCTGCGCCCAAGCTATTACATATTCATCTTCTAGAGTAGCAACATACACAATATGAGCATCGTTATTTTTAATTTTAGTAAGGCGCTGCTCTATTTGTTGATTTGTCACAGAATATTCAAGTTGTTCGCAAAGACTAGCAATTCTCTCTACATCTTTAATCTCAGCTTGTCTAATTTTAATTTTCTCACTTACACTAACTTTGTTTATCATAATTTAATTTTAAATTACAATTATTTAGTTATCCAGCGTTGCACGCAGAAAACGATAGCCTATATCAATCTCTGTCAAATTGTGAATATCACCATATTTTTTGCTCCATTCTCCACTACTTAAATCTGCTGCAAGTAACTTTACTCCTTGCTCTACTAAATCTTGATTAGCTAAAGCAAAAGATGATATTCCTGCACGTACTTCTGGTTGAAGATATAACTCTGGCCGTCTCCAGCCTGCTGCTGCGAATAAATCAGATAAATCGTATGGTAATAAAAGGGGTATGGCTTCAACACGCTTTTTAGTATTATTCTGAATTAAATTAACCTGTTCGTTAAGTGGTAAAAATTGTAACGCATCTTCCCACAAAAACGGAAAATAATCATAAAGCCATATCTTCTGAGCTAATCTAATATCAAAAGTTAACAAAATTATTGCCCCATCTCTAATTATTCTGTGCATTTCCTGAAAAGCTTTTTCGAGATGAGAAAAGTGATGAATTGCCAGGATACTTACAACAGCATCAACAGAGTTATCTAGTAGAGGTAGATTTTTTGCATAACCAGTAAACCACTTAATTTGCTGATGTTCTACTGCTTGTTTTTGCATTACTATAGAAGGTTCAACAGCATTAACAAGAAATCCTTTATTAGCTAGCGCTAGACTGTAACCACCAGTACCAGCGCCAATATCAGCAATAATGCTACCTTTGGGTAAATTGAGTAAATCAATTAATTTATTGACAATACGGATATCAGGAACGCGAGTTTTTGAGTATTGTTGACCAATTGAATTATATATAGACATATTAGAAAATTTCTCAAAATAATTTAAAACAACCCATTTAAAATCTAACTTTAGATGAATAAATCAAAAACCTGTTAGTTAAACAATTCCAGCAAATTTAAGAGATCACTTATCATAAACTTTGGTTTTACTTCTTGTGGTAAATTTTGATTTTTTCTGTTGTAATAGCAAAAATCTATTTTGACTTGTGTTGCTCCCGCATAGTCGTGCTTTAGAGAATCTCCAACGTAAAGAACTTCTGCTGGTGTTAAATTTAATCTAGACAAAGCATAATGAAATATTTCAGGAGATGGTTTAGCAAAACCAATTGCTTCAGAAACTACAATTTCTTCAAAAAAATGCTCAATTCCAGCAGCTTGCATTCTCGGTAGTTGCGCTGATACAAAACCGTTCGTAATCACAGCCAAACGATAACTACCTGCGAGAGCAGTTAGTACTTCATTTACATCAGGTTCCATAACAGCAGAATGATTAAAAATATGCCAAAAACTTTGACTAAGATTGCTGATTTTATCTGTTTGTATATCTAATTGAGCAAGTGTACTTCGGTAAGACATCTCGATTAACTCACTAGGAGAAAAGATATCTTGCTGTCTCCAATACTTGGAATTATAAGTTTCAAAGACTTGAAGAAAAATAGTCTCACTGACTCCATTTAAATCTAAAGATACTGCACAATCTTCAAGCGCTCCAAGAATAGCTTGGCGTTCACACATCTCAAAATTCAATAGTGTATTATCGAGATCAAAAATTATTGCTTCATAAGACATTTTTGTGAAATATTGGTATTATCTGGACTATATCGAAAAAGAGCATTTTATTTTAATGGTCATTTCACTTAACGGCAACATTGTAAAATTCTTTGACTATATCTACTTCTACAATGTAAGGCTCTACAGGACGCTTAAACAAGACCATTTGCTCTAATTCATCTTTCTTTAAATTGACATGACAAAACCATTCATCATCATTTTTTTCTGGATAATCTAAACGGTAATGATAAAGACCCCAACGAGTTTCTTGACGATACAATGATGCTCTGGCTGCCATTTCTGCACAGTCACGAATAAAGTGAACTTCTAGACTACGCATCAATTCATGGGGATCGCGAGCGCCCATTAAATCTAATGTTTCTTGATATTGGACAAAATGTTTTAAACCAATCTCGATTTTGTTACCTGATTTCGGTGGTTGCAGATAATCATTAACTAAACGTCTTAATTTATATTCTACCTGGGTATGAGGTACACCATTGGGGCGAGTTAAAGGTGCATAAATTCTAGTTTTTTCAGCTTCTAAAAAATTTGTATCTGGTTCGATAAAATCTAAATTTTGGATATATTCAATCGCATGAGTTCCCGCTATGCGACCGAAAACAAATGCCCCAATCATGTAATTATGGGGAACGCTGGCCATATCTCCGGCTGCATATAAACCTGTGACAGTTGTTTGAGCGTTTTCATTCACCCATACACCAGAGGCACTATGACCACTACATAAGCCAATTTCTGAAATGTGCATCTCTACGCCGTGAGTGCGATAATCTTCATTTCTGCCTTGATGAAAACGTTCTCTACTTGGTCGCTCATTCGCCCACAATATGGATTCAATTTCAGCGATTGTATCTTCATCAAGATGGGTCATTTTAAGTTGGACTGGCCCTTTCCCAGAATTTAATTCTTTCCAGATTTCCAACATCATTTGACCACTCCAATAGTCGCAACTAATGAAGCGATTTCCCTCGGCGTTAGCAGTATGAGCGCCAAAAGGGCCGGCAACATAAGCACAGGCGGGGCCATTGTAATCTTTGATTAAAGGATTAACTTGAAAGCATTCAATATTGCTGAGTTCTGCTCCTGCATGATAAGCCATTGAATAGCCATCTCCAGCATTGGTAGGATTTTCATAAGTGCCGTAGAGATAGCCAGAAGCAGGTAATCCTAATCTGCCACAAGCACCTGTACACAGGATGACTGCTTTAGCTTGAATGACCATATAATCTCCGTTTCTGACATCAAATCCCACCGCCCCAATAGCACGTCCTTCTTTGACTAACACACGGGTTGCCATGACGCGATTTGTAACTTTGACTTTGTGGCGTTTAACTTGTCGGGTGAGGATAGGTTTGAGGTCTTTACCTTCTGGCATAGGTAAGACATATTTACCCACACGATGTACTTGTTTTAAGTCATAGTTGCCTTGGGCATCTTTTTGAAATTTTACGCCCCAGCTTTCTAATTCTTGGATGACTTCGTGACCTAATTTGCCTGTTTGATAAACGGCTTTTTGGTTGACAATGCCATCGTTAGCAAGGGTGATTTCGCGCACGTATTGTTCTGGTGTGGAATGACCGGGAATGACTGCGGTATTTACTCCGTCCATACCCATTGCGATCGCACCACTGCGACGGATGTTAGCCTTTTCTAAAATCAGCACATCTGCATCAGGATTCGCTTGTTTTGCCTTGATACCTGCCATTGTCCCTGCGGTACCACCGCCAATGACAAGTACATCTGTTTTGAGCCACTGGGTATTGATATCCATATATAAATCCTTAGATTCAGAAATATCTCAACTTCTCCTACTTTCTTCAATTGCCTTCCCAAAGCATGTATTTATAAATTTCAGCATATAGTACGGTAATTTGGTAGAGCAATAGTAGTATATACTGATTGTATGAAGAGTTAATCAAGTCAAAGGCAATAAGTTTACATATCTACGAGTACTGGTTGACCTATAGTGCCACCAGCCAATCGCAAATAACAGATATCTTTACTCAAGCTGGCTTCTGGTAAATGTAATGACTGTAGTAGAAATCTTGTCATACTCCGCCAATTATCTGCGTAGGCGTAGCCCGCCGCAGGCATCGCTTGCTTTGCCTACTAGGGGACGGGGTAGTTGATGAAAATGTGACCAGCTTTCTACCAGGATTTCTGCCCCCTGACGCAAGCTGTTGGCTAGAGTTATCATGGGTACAACGTATATAAGCTTGTTGGGGAAGTCAATGTTGAGCGCTTTGGCGAAGAGAAAAGGTGCGATCGCATTTCGGTTTTCCCTAAACCTGTAGGTGCGATCGCATTTGGTTGCGAGTGGTGTGGTGTAATCAGGGTTAAATGATAAAAATATTTACTCAGTAGTTGTTCGCTGTGGTAGTAGTTGCTGTCCAAGTTTTTGCAATTGTGGATAGATTAATTTAGTTCTTTTCTTGAGATTTGCTGCGGTTTCGGGTTTAAGATTCATGCCTACATGGGCAATATCATTACGTAGTTGAGCCATTTGACTCCAAATTTTGATCAGTTCATCTGCTTCTGACAAAGCTGTAAATTGTTCATCACAACGGCTAGGAGTAATAGAACGAGGTAATTGTTTACTCTTTTCAACAGCATTGTTTATAGCACCTTCCACATACTTTCGACTTTTTTCGGAATCAAACATTAGTTCACCAAATCGAAGCACCAACACAGAAATTAACCATTCACGCGCTAGAGTTACAGCCTGTACAATTCTATCTCGCTGAATGTACCACTCAATCATCTGTAACTGTAACCATAAATTTTCAGCTAATTCTTCTTGATCAGTTGGGTCTTCTAGAGCAAATTGTCCATACTCTTTAACAATCCTTTCTGCCAAAAGTGAAAATGGTTTGGCACGTTGAGCAAAGCTAGGTGCTGCTTGTTTCAAAGTCTCTTCCAACTGAGTAGCTGATTGCATTGTCTCAATTGGTCTAGTTACATTCAAAGCCAATGAAACACTCTCAATAGCTTCAGCAGCTTTGTTAAGTTGATGTTTTAAAGGTCTGCTAGCAGGATTATCACGCAGTTCAACACCTAAAGGAATAGCACTTTTAAGTAAATTTGCAAGCGCCTGTCCATCTCCTATTTCCACAAAACGCTCAGTTGCAGTTAACCAATCCAGCATTCCGATAAATTCTGATAAATCAATTACTGGTGCAGGTAAGCCAGTTTTGAAGTTACCTAATTCTAATGCACCATAGTAAATAGCATCAATTGTAACGTTTTTAGCTGCTTTCAAGTAAGCAGCAAATAAGAATACAAGAAAGGGTAGAGAACGTAAACCATGAGTAATATCAAATATTACAGAATCCTGATCATGAACTTGATCAGTAATAATTTTAAAAGTTTCCCACATTTGTTCAGTTGTTTCACCATTTGGGATATCAACTGCTTTAATACGTAGATCGTTTAATTTAGCCAATACGGGAAAAGCTTTGTCTTTGGCTTCACTTGTTACACAAACCAACATAGAATCATAATTGCAAAACTGGCGTATTGCTTCTGCAAAAACTTCACCTTTATAAGTTTTACCTTCAAAACTATATGTGGTTTCCCGTGGATAAAGCCCTAAAAAAGTTATAATTTGTCTCATGATTTTCTTTTTCTTTGCTTATTTTATTAATGTCTGTCCCATACCCAAACGAGTTTTCATTCCCGTACCAGAAAAACGCGCATATTGGACTAATAAATTAGCCACATTTGCCAATAAAGGATCAGCACGATTGAGAGCTTGTAAAGTCACATTCCCAACAAATCCATTTACAAAACCTTTATGTAACTGGTAACTTCGCGTTTGAATTTTGTGATTTTTGAGTACAAAAGCGTTACCAAGATAAGCAATTAATTCATCACTTCCTAAATAAACAGGTGCAAAATTATTCCAGCGTTCTAACCAACTGCGGAACATTAATATGGGTAGAGGTAGGGGTAAGTTTGTTGTACCTTGAGAAAAAGCTGTGGGGTTGATAAAGCACAAGTCATAATGCGTAATAGGTTCTGGTTCATTTCCTACTAAGTTTGTATAGAGTTCTTCATAGCTGGTAATTTCATTTTCTCGGTTGATGACGTTGAATTTTGCACCGAGGAATTCTAATGAGTCTGAAAGATTCAGATTAGAAATAGCTTTGGCTGATGTTTGATTTAATCCAGATAGGGATAATTGGTAAAATTCTTCTGGATCAAAGGTAACAAAATCTCTGGATGTGGAGTAAAAGCCCGTTATTCCTGAGTAAGAAACTGAGGGTATTATCTCACTTCCCATTTCTAATTTTAGCTGTTGGTGTAGTTGCTTTACTAATTTCAAGTGATATGAGCGCGGTAATACTGTTGATGTGGATACGCTTAATGTCCATGTTGAATTAATTAGCATACTTTGAGTACCTTAAACTTGACCCAACCCGGTACAAACTTAATCTCTCTGCTAGATATAGTTACAACACGCCTAGATTTTGGAGCTTCAAAACTAGGTGCGCTTTTAGAACTACAATTATCACGAATATCTTTTCTAAGTTCCTCATCAAATAATAAATTAACTGTTGTGCCATTCATTCCACTTGCCCAACCTATCCTGATATTGTAAAGACAATTTCCAGGTTCATAAAAATCTCGAATGGTATTGAAGTCTAAATTTATTGGTTGACGATTTATATCCTTGGCATAAGGATTATTTTGAACTAATTGCCAGTAGTCATGTTCTTCATCCCACTGGTCTTGAGCAAATTCTTGACAAATTTCCAGTATGTCATCAATATTATTGAAAGGAATATCCATACCTTGTGTATGTTGAAACCAAGACAACATTTTCTTATCTAGGCTGATGGTGAACTGAGTTTGTACATTTTTCACCATTTCAGTATAAATAGGTGCTTTATATTTTGCTTTCCAGTCTGAAAAGTGACTAGAAACAATGACTTCAGCTGCAATAGGCAGATTAAAAAAGCGATATTTTCCCTGCTTGTCACGTCTTCTTATTTCTAAAAGTGGTTCAGTATCAGTAATATGAACTGCCCTCATAAAATCTGTATTAGCATCGCCGACTTTACCAATAGGATTATCACCATCTCTAAGGATAAACTCTGAAAATAAACTCTTCATTAGTGGTTTAGCTAAAGATTTTTTCTCCCTATCTGAAAACTTAGCTCCAGTTACTAGCCTTTCTTGTAATATTCTTTCTATTTCACTAACTCTATTTGTTTGAGCTACTTGGTATTTCTCTTCATACTTAAGCAGATGATAAGCGATCGCAGTCCTGATTGCTCCTTTAATTGAAGAACCAGGGATATACAACTGTCCAAAACCATTACGAATCATTGGGCGAAGATCAGTTATTTTCTGTTCCGTCCACCTTAAGCTACTGGTATGCTTAGGAAAAATAGCTTCTCCGTTGGAATCTTTAGCAGTTTGCCAATCATTTCCAAAAGTTACTTCCAGTAGCGAATTCAAGTCCTCTTGATTTTCAATTCGCCGAATATATTCGTTTAAACGCCCCTGCTCTTTAAAAGCTCTAGCAAGTGCTTCTTGATTAGGTATATAAACTCGCTTACTATCTGTAACATATTCAAAGGGACTCAGTTTACTTACAGCAGATCCTATATGTAAAATAGGGCTGGTAATTTGAATTCGTTTGCTTTCATATACCTCTGGTTTATAGAGAATATTTTCAGAAGCAACCATTACTATTCTCCATGTACTTTAATTGGCAAACTTAAACTAATACCACTGCGATAAACTTTGTGGTCTGTAAATTTCTCAGGGGTTACATCAGCAAGTCGTCCTTGTGGCAGAACTGAAAACACAGAGCCTTCGGTAAACATCTGTACTGATTTACGTCGCAATTGTCGCCCATCAGAGGTAGAAGAAGCAAGCCAACCGCCCCGTTGTTGTAATTCATAACTTGCGTTATTTAAGAATTCTTCAGGTAAAGGATGTTGCCAAAATAAGCTAATTAGACTGTGATGATTGGCATTAGTAAAATCAATAATTTGTTGCCAAAGTGTGCTTAATTCATCTCGTTCTGCTTTGAATTGACCTGCACCACTAGACCTTTCACCGCCAATACCTTCACCACCCAAAAAATCTAAAACAGCAAAAAAAGTGTTTTCTAAATCTGAATCGGAGAAATTAACCAAAAAGTACAAACCTGCTAAAGGTTCAATATCATCAGTTTGTTGATTATTTGGTGTCCAATTATACTGTACAAACGCTGTATTGTAGATGTTTGTTGCGCTGGTGATTCGATCAACTGCAATTTTTGGAACTTTACTGATTTCAAAGGCTTTGTTATAGTCAAAAGTCCCTGCGTTTGTTAACTCTCCCTTTGCTTTATCTTTTGTTTTTGCTTGTAATTCTGCACTATCTGTGAATCCATCCCCTTGATACCAACGTTGCCAGATTTCTAGAGGTAAATACTTCAAACCCTTGTAGGCTTTGGTAAAGTCCAAGTCATCTCCAACTGGATAATTAGGAGGAAAACTTAAGGGACGAGGTAAGTAATAAATCAGCTTTTTTTCTATTTTCTGATAAATAAAAGTAGAACTGAGGCGAAATGGTGCTTCTGATTGAGTATTAAATTGCTCTAAAAGGTTCGTAGCCGCATCTCTGCCAAAAAGTTTCGCATAAGCACTCATCCAGGCACTAAATAGAGTATCTGATGGCACTCGTTCACTAGTATTTTCCAGCCCAATTCCTAGTTCACCAAAATGGGCAAGGGTACGCCCAAATTTGAGTCTTGCTAACTTCCAAATGCTCATCTTGTAGTTCAACTCCCTGGTAGTAATCCCTGAATCTCACTAAATCTGCTTAATAATTCTGAGGTGTCAACTAGAGAAATAGGATTTAGAAAGCTTGTCCCACCGCTAACAACTTGGCGATATTGCTCTATGTCATGGTAGGAAAATTTAAAGTTCTGAAATTTGACTTTGCCATAACCTCTTGAGCCATGTCCCCCTAAAGCGTCATCCTCTAAAATAGCAACAGCGATCGCTAAATTCTTTAAATCCTCGATTGCTTGACTAGCATCCTCAACTGTGTAAACTAACTCAAAACCAAACTCTGAACCTGCTGGTACTCGTTCTATTTGTCTTGGGTTAGCGGCTGCTGTAATTCGATCCAAGCCATTCTCAAACTTCCACTCGGTCATATATAACCCAGTATCAATTTTCTTCAGCTTTTGAGCTGAGTTTATTAAAAGATGACTATCACGAACAATTAATCGAGCAGGTGCGTTGCGACCTTTAGTGCTGGTGTATTTTTCATCTTTAATAGTTTTAGTACCCTTTTCTTCTAAACCTTGAGCTTCCACGATAGAAGTTTTTATCCAAGTTTTTGCTCCACTTCCAGGGCCACCTGTAGAGCCAAAAATCCGGCTAAGTTTACAACTATGAGCGCCTTCATACGGAATGTTTTGTCCATCTATTTCCGTGTAACCATCTTCTAAATCATCACTTTCATAGCGGTATGTACCGCTTCCACCTGTACGGTTTAGTGGTTTATTGAGCAAGCGTTCCAAAATTGAGCGTAGTTTGCCTTTGATAGATGATCCTGGTAGGTAAGGATGTCTAGTAATTGGGTCACGAATTACAGGTTTATCCAGCCCACCAATATCAAGATTTTCTCCACCACCACCAATATGTAGACCTGTTTCTACAAGGAGTGTGCTTGTAAGACGTAATTTACCAAGGAATGGTTTTTGTTGCATTGATGCTGACATAATTACTTTCCATCCTCTGCTTTGTGATAAGCAATAATTGATTCAATTAATTGAACAAGACGATCAAAGTCTTCTTTGGTGTATACTTTGTCAATTGCAGCTGACATTACTTTACTCAATGATTTGACAGCATCTTGTCGTGCGGCTGCATAGGCAAGTTTAGGCTTGAGCAAAATTATTTCATCTTTAACCTTTGCAAATCTTGCATTTTCTTTCTCTGTTTCAGTCATATCAGAATGCTCAATTTCTTGATCATCCTGACCAAATTTTGCCTTCAGACGATTTATAGCATCCAAAAATTTACGAATCTGGTTTGTCTCTAACTTTTGTCTTTTAAGTTCTGGGCCGAAAACCTGAGCGTCTTGAACTAATTGACGAATTGGATAATCCTTCAGGGATTTAAAATCTTCAGATGTGGATGTGATATATTTCAGTATTTCTTGACTGATATCTTCAGATTTTTTGATTGCAGGTTTAGAGACTGCCAATTCTTTATCTAATTTGACTGGTGATTTAGGTCGTATTGGTTCTGTCATTATGCTTCTTTTCTAGTAAGTAATTCAATCCAAGTGGCGATCGCCCGAAAATAAGGTGCATTATATGGACTCATAAAAGACCGCCGAATAGGTGCAAAATCTTCATGGGTACGTAATTTCTGAGGTAATCTTGACATAGCATAAGCTAATTTTGGTAGATGGAGAAAATATTTAATATCATCTTTGTTTCCATTTTTTGCCTCTTTTAATGCTAATTCTTGGACTTCAGCAGTTACCAAAAGGTTACGAATGAAGCTTTCAGGATAATCTAAATCTGGATGATTCAACAATTTATGTACAAAAGGTAAAATCCCGAATAACTCCATGTATTCATCTTTATTAATGTATAATTTGGCTTTTGAAATAACTTGAATATCAACTGTTGATACATTACTTTTTCCTAGCCACTCATCCCACTTAAAAACCTCTCCAAATAAATCTAAACTATCCCGATCATTTGCTTTCGCCCTCTTTTCTGATTCACCTGAATCATTCGCAGCTTGGTAAAGAGGATATTTCACATCATTAATACTAATACCTCCTGAAAGTGTAATATATGGATTATGCCCTGTGTAAGCGCGGAAAGATTGGTAGACATCGAAAGCAAATTCAACTAAATCATTCCAAGAACCACTAATAAATAAATCATCTCCAGCCGCATAAATAAATAAAAGATTGAGTCGAGGAGATGCTTTACTGTTAGATTCAGAAGTTAAATATTTGGCATTTTTAGGTAAATTAGTAGCTCTGTTATTAGCTAAACTATTCAGATATGCTTTGAAAAAATAACTCATCTGACGTGATAATCCTGCAAGTCTTGGCAAGGTGTGATTATCACCCAATCCCTTAGCAAATATTTTTCCTAGATTATCTACATCCATTCGTAGATAGCCAATTCTTTGGATTCCTGTTGATTTTTTTGCTAATTCATGAGCGCGGATAAAATTTCCTGGGTTTTCAGAACTTTCTTTACCGTAATTACCCAACAAAAGCAGTACGGAGTTAGAAGAATAATATTCCTTGATATTCCAGTTATTGATTAAAAACAGTGTTTCATCATTCTGAATCTGTTGTTTTGGTACTTCCTCCAGCAAGAAGTAATGAAAACCACCTGGAACAGAAAGTTTATATTGCTTATTTGGTATATCATCACATCGAGAACGCACAACAGCTTTAGTTTTAAATAACTGACTGCCTAGCTGGAACATTTCACGGCAAGTTGGGCAAGCAAGAACAGAATCATCTTCTTCAGTATTTAACTGTTCTAAATCTGTCGTATCATCTCTATGGCAAACACGACAGCGATCGCCAAAACTATCACGCAGCGTAAGTAAATCATTTATCTGTTTATAAAACTTACGCATCTTTTGCTTATTGAGTTGGTAAATTACATTATTCCAATGACATGAAAATTCCTTACTTGCTACGTCGTTAGCAGAAAAGTCTCGATAGTCAAGGGCTAAAAATATTTTCTTCTGAAATTTATTTCTAAGCCAATTATTAAAGTTATCCTGAATTTTTTTAACTTTTTCCTCTGTTTTCTTACTCGCAACAGCTAGTAAATACAAATTTCCCCCGCCTGCATAAATAATATTAGTGCGAGGTAATTCTAGCTCTTCTAGGATATGCTGTATAATCTCTCCTGTAACTAGCTCTAAATAAAAACTTCTTGCTCGTACTGACTTAAGCGCACCATCAGAAGAAATTGTGTAAATAAATTTTTGAATTCCTGATAAATCACCAGCAATTAAACTAATATTTTCAGTAGGATTATTCAATAAAGCTACTGCAACGGCTGCTGTACTTCTTGCTATATCTACTAAAGCTACATCAGATTCACCAAAGCTGAGACATGAACCAAATTTTTCTAAAATCAGCATCAATAAAGAAAGGTTTTCTCCGTTGCTATTAAGAGTAGGTAAGGCTTCATCTTTGATTTTCTGTCTAAAAGATTGCTGTTGTTGTTCAATAGATTTTAAATCTAAAGGATAAGGAATATTAGGATATTCGGTATTGTCATTATTAATTTCTTGCAGTTGATGATAATTTGGTTCTTTTTTTTCCGTCCTGGATTCATCAGATAAATTAACTTTGTCAAATAGTAGCCGTAATATACCAACACTTATATTATCCTTCCAGCCTAAAATATGTTTAGCTTTATCAACTGCTTTTTGTTCTTTCTCATCAAGAACTTGAAACTTGAAAGGTAACTCAATATTACGATCTGCCCACTTAGTCAAAGCAGCGATCGCTTGTTGAACAACCTGTAACGCAACCTTTTCAGAACTTGCCACCATAAAAACTTTTGATTACTGAAACTGCAAAATCTATCTGAACTGGAATAGTAAGCGTTAGCGCAGCTTACCGTAGGTATCGCTGCTCTCCCTCACCTTCCACACAACCCCACCAAAACCCGCGCCAAAGCCTGCACCATCGGACGAGAAGAAACATCCTCTCCCCTTTTGAGGCAATGAATACTACCAGTTAGCGATGGTGATTGGCTAACAATCTCATCTTCGTTTCCGTGATAATCACTATGAAGATTGGCAATGATATGTATATTCAAATCCCGACAAAACTCTTCCCATAGCGGAACTTCTTCCTTGCCGCGATCGCCTGCTAAAATCACTGCATGAGTGGCTTCACGCATAATCAACCGATTTTCTTCAGTAATTTTCCCACCCACATCAATGATATTGAGTGGTGTATTAGCACTCCGTACCCAACCCGCAGCTTTGTGTGCAAACTCTGGGGTGAACTGGGCTTTATACTCATCCTTCAATCGTCTTGCTAAATCTGGATCTCGCCGTGCGGCATCAGAAAACCATGCACCTTCGCCATCAGGACAAGCTGTAATCACATAAGGATACGGTGCGCCTTCAATCTGAGAGATTGCTTGCTTTAAACCTTCACGCAGACATGACTTACCAGACTGTGGCGGGCCACAAAGCACAAGTTTGAGAATTGGTTTACTCTTGTGGGGTTCATCCGTTTCAATTAGTTCGCCTATCTTGTATGCCGGAGTTTGAGAAATCGCTGTAATAAAAGTCTTGTATCCTGGTCTACCAATCTTAGGATCAAAAACAGCGATCGCACCATAAAGCTGAGATATCTTATGGGCTATCAGATAACTCACAGCCACAGATGCTGGGCCATCAATCTTTAGTAGTTTTCCTCCAGAAAGTTCACCCGATACGACCATTTCATCTAAACGTATCGCTGCATCTCGTATTACTTGATCGCCATTAGCAGGTTTACCAAACTTGACTTTTAGAACGTCGCCTTCCAGACTTATGTGATACGTTGTCATACAATTTGTTAGTAACTACATTTACCTCCTCCATCAGTCAAATATCAATCAATTAAGTCTCCTAGTTTATACGATGGATTGTGTGTGATACAAATGACATATTTACCTAATTTCGGATCGTAAAAAGCAACTGCTCCGTAAATATGAGCAAGCTTATGTGCTAAAACAAATGCTACAGGGATAGAAATAGGCCCATTAATTTTGAGTAACGACCCTCCTGTAAGTTCTCCTGATGTTGCCATTTCCTCCAATCTGGCTGCTGCATCCTTTACAATCTGGTCATTTTGGGCAGGTTCTCCAAAATTTACACGTAAAATTCCGTCTTTTAGCTCAATTTTGTACGTACTCATTACCTTTAAGCTTTATTTGATGGGTAGATCATACACGCACTTGGAAGGAGTGTCTTCCAATACGATGTATCTTAATATTGTTATATTTATCGAGATTCGGGTGGTGTCTGAACTAGTTTTTCAGGATGTTCCCCAAGTTGAACTATTGCAGTGCTTAGGACGCGGATATCTTAAGCAAAACCTGCTGCGAGCAATTCGGTTGTGGGTGTGGCTGCGTTCGTTATACGGCTCCGAAGGAGCATCGCTCTACGGTGACAATCAAGACCGTATAATTTTAGATGACTCTTTTTCTTACGCAGACTGGCGCAATGCATTCTTTAGTCCCACACATCCTAAAGGAGAAGAAATTCCCCTCGTACATGACTCTCATTGCCCCTGTGCCAAAACCACAGCTCAATGGTTGTTTAATGAAAAAACAGGAATAGTTGCTAGCCAGTGGCAGAAATCAATACTTGCTTACACTGGTATTGACGCATCGACTTTAGATAAACTGTTACAGCAGCGTTTGTTTGGCGTAACTCGGCGTTCCTTGCAAGCTGATTTGGAAATTCTCGCTCAACTGGGTTGGCTTGTATACAAATACCAGAAATATTACCGGGTGTGCGAGTTTCCACCACATCCCATAACTGCTAAAGATGACGTTATCATTACCAAAATTGCTGCTTATGAATTGAACTTCATGCATGAAGATTTAGTAGCGATCGCAGAATATCATTCTCAAAAAATCAATGGTGTCCAACGCTTTTTTTTGAAACTCGATTATGTGATTCCCCGTAGTACCCTAGACGCGGTTGGGGATTGGGAATACGAGTTAAGACAACTTTGGGCTAAAACTCCAGTTCCACCGATTGAACTTACTTATGGTAGTGCCAAACTTAGGGACAAGGTTGATTGTATCGTTTATCCCGTATGCATCTACTACGTACAGAGAGCGGTTTATCTGTGTGCCTATGGACAAAGCCCTGGAAAACAAAGTGATTGGTATAACTTTCGCCTTGACCATATTCAAAGTATGATTCCTTTAGACTGGACAAACCCTAATCTACCTGTGAATCTACAACAGCAGTTTCAGCAAACATCCTTGCCTAGTCCAGATGATATTGCTTTAAAAATGTCTAAAGCTTGGGGATTTGATTTCTACTTACCTTCACAATTGATGTTACTGCGATTTGAAAAAGAGTTTTGCGATCGCTATGTTAAAGGTACTGAACGCCACGAAACTTTTGAAGAAATCAGTTACCAGCAAGTACAGCGTCTAATTAAACGTGAAATCAAACAGCCTCAACAACAGCAGGCTTTACTAAAAATCCTTAGCAAGCGATCGCCAACAGATGCTTACTATCAAGTATTCATCCGCTATCAAGATAACGAACACAGAGACAACAACATCGTCATGCGTTTACGAGCATGGCAACCAAAAGTTGAAGTCTTAACACCTTGGGATTTACGACAAAGTTTTGCTGCTGATATCGCCACCCAATTTCAGCTTTATCACAATTAATAATCACTATGACAACAGCAAAATTGACCGAAGATTTGAATCAGCATTAGTCTACACAACTCGTCTCAATGCTTTAGGACTTACGCAAAATATCTCTCAAACTCTGATTTCTCTGTGTCCTCTGCGTCTACGCTATTCCGTAACTCGTGCGTAAGTCCTGTGCTTATACTTTCGGTGAATCTAGGAGCAATTTCTTCGCAAACCATATCCACAAGCTATTCTCGCGCAGCACTTGTATATAGTTGGCAGAGACTTGATTGAGCCGAGCAAAGATGCTTGGCTGTCTTAGTACAACGACCCATAGCAACGTGGTAACTTTGTAGAGAAGCCCCAACCAACCGTGGTAAAAGATTAATGCAATCAGGCTCAGGTCAGAAGCAGCATGACCTTCTTCGACTTGTTGAGCAGAAAACTCAGGTAAAACGATCGATAATTGATCGCCGTGCTGCCCAAGCAATGAGTCAAGGACAACTGCATCCGCGATCGCGGCGGTGCAACCTTGTCCCAAAAGACTAAACATCCCATGTGCAGCATCTCCAATCAGTACTGCCCGACCATCCAAGTCATGATAGCAGCGAGATTTACTCCAGTATTCATGCCCCGCCTGGGCTGCCAGGAATGCCGCAGCTTGATCGACATCAAGCTTGGGTGCAACCAAGTTTTTTGGAAACATCTCCTGTAATAACTGCTGTAATTCCTCTACGGTTGTAATTCCACAGGGATTGATCCGATCACTGCTGCCTACTGGTTGCCAGAAAATCAACGCACTAAAATTACCATCTTTTTGCGGTAAGCAGGCACCAAAAACAAGACCAAATTGAGCGCTTCGCTTTTCAAGTCGAATGATCCGAGGTGGAGATTGTTGTAGTTCTGGCTGCATGGGTAGTTGCAGTACTTTCCATACCTGTGGTCGTTGCTGCTGTTGAAAATCGGTTTCGTCTGGTTTTGAGATGATCATGGCACTTCGGATGGTCGAGTGAATTCCATCTGCGCCCACTAGCAGATCATAGGCTACTGTTTCATAACCAGATTCTCTCTCAATCTCGACCTTACGACCTGCGAGATCAACATTGACGACTGAAACGTTAAAGTGTAGCGATAGCCGTGAACTCTCATCAGAGGTTCGATTGCCATAACATGTCAGTAGCGAACGCACGAGTAAAGCACACAGAGTTTGACGCGGAATCAAAATAAGTCTAGCGCCCGTAAATTCAATCCCTTCAGAGGCTAACTGCTCTGTTAGCCCTTCAATACTGTTCAACCAATGCTGTACTCTTGCGCCTAATCCCAAGCCGAATCCCCGACTGTCTGCATACTCTAAATCAGTCGGATTTTGATTACAGTCATAGAGTTGTACCGTATGGCTTGGGCTAAGGGCGAGTAATCGATGGGCTAAAAATAGACCAGCTGGCCCTGCACCAACAATGACGATATTCATATTAGTTTTGAATGCGTGAATGCGTGAATTGTTAATCTCTCCTATGCCCAACGCCCCCTCACATCTACATCAACTCCATCTCCCGCAAGCCCTGGCGTAGTCTTTTGGCCTCTTCGGGATTATAGATTTCATGAAGGGCGATCGCTTTTCTAAAAGCTGTTAAACTATCTTGATGATTGCCAACTTTCAGCAACACTACCCCTAAATTTTGATACGCTTCGGCATAATTGGGATTTAACCCGATTGCATTTTTATAACATGCGATCGCGTCTGTAAATAAACCCAAAGCCTTAAATATCATCGCCAAATTATAATGTCCAACAACAAAAGTAGGGTCAATTTTCAAAGTTGTGGCGTAAGCAGTTTTCGCACCGTTGAAATCTCCTGCTGCTTTGAGTAAGTTACCCAAGTTGTTGTATGCTCCTAATTTGAGCATGGGGTAAATTGGCAATTTGATCGCAGCTTGATAGTGCGAAATAGCCTGTGGGGATTTTTGCAACCGACTGTAGGCAATGCCTAAATGATAGTGGAGTTCATATAAAATATCGTAGTTTTCTTCCACACCCTGGCGAATAGAATTGCCTGCGGCTACACGACCAAAGTCCGCCTGCACGGACTGAGGATTTTCCAACCCGCCTACGCGGGTTTGGTTTGTGTAGCCGCGACTTGCAGTCGCCCTTTGTAATCCGCGCTTCAGCAATTCCATACCTTGGGAAATTTTCCCAGTTTCTACATACAATGCCCCTAATTTACTGCAAACATAGGGATCATCAGGATGAGTCGCGAGAAACCCTGACATCGCCGTAGCTGCTTTGGCATATTTGTTATTTTGAGCGATCGCACTTTTTTGATATCCTGTGTGTAAAAGTGCCACCCCTGGTAAATAACCTACTTGCCAATGGGGTTCTTTGGTTAAAATTGCTGACACACTATCATCTACTAAGGCATGGTAAGGACGGTCAAAATGAATATCTGGATGATTACGGAACAGCCTAGAAACCAGAGAATAAGGAGATTGTTCTGCACCAACTTCCTGGCGGACGAGGTTGATAAGTAGGTATTCATCTCTAGCGATCGCCTCTCGCAATTGCGGTACAATTGCTGCTGTCAGAGTTTCATCAGCATCTAATACCAAAATCCAATCACCACTGACATATTTTAGAGCTGCATTGCGGGCAGCACTGAAGTCATTACACCATTTAAAATGATGGACTTTTGCACCGAGTTGTTGGGCAATATTGGGAGTGCGATCGATTGAGCCTGTATCCAAGACTACCATTTCATCCACCACTTTCCTAACACTGTTCAGGCATTTGGCCAGTGTTGCTGCTTCGTTTTTCACAATCATGCACAGACTGAGTTTCATATTGCCAATAAATTCTGGGTTCAAATTTTTTGCTTGCTGTTGTTACCAACTTTTATTTTGTGCCGATATCGCATCAAATCATCATCTGGCAAGTTTTTGACAAAGGACAGGATAAGGATACTTTATTTGCCATCAAAAATCCTCAAGTTATACTTGTTATACAAGCTTACTGAAACTAACTCAAGATATATCTATCTTAGTTCCTTGACAATCTTTCTAAATAAGGCTAAAAATTCTTAACAGGGTGAGTCGCTACAAAGCCTGCTATATCAACCTGTAAAGTGTAATTTTGAACCATGTCATATTATTGACACATAGTATACATACCTTATTTATAGTAGTGAAATAAATTAATTTCTCATAGTTAATTTTCTGTTACAAAAACCGGAGACACGAGTTTTTTAATGCTTGCATAACTATAATACACATTATATAAAGAGTCATATATGTATGAAAAATTCATTCGCCAAAACAGCAAATTTCATTCGCCAAAATATCAGAGAATATTTGCGATCGCTTAACCATTGGTTTTTAGATACGCCAGAAAGGGCACTCTTAGAAGCTCAACAAGCAGCTGAAAGAATTAAAAATATTGAGAGAGAACATTTTGATAACAAAAAAATATCTTTAGAATCAGTAAAATATACTGAAAACGTGATGTCTTACTGGCAAGGATACCTTGATAAAAATTTAACTATTATCAAGTTTAGGCTTGCAGAGTTCCGGCTTAGTCGGGGAATTGTCAATATATCTAATTCTGTTTTATTAGAAAAATTGAAGGTTATTGATGAAGTTGTAGAGAAGTACGCTATCAAAGATCAACTAATTGATAATAGCGCATTACTATCAACTTCTCAAGCCATACAAATTAACCGGAGCAAAATTAACAAACAGCCAGACTCATCTAATATTAATGATATTAAAGCAACACCTCCATCTCAAAAAACTGGAGCATTACCGAGTTCTATAGGCAAAAAAGTTAATAGAGTTAAAGCAGATTTTGCCCCGCAGACAGAAGAAGAATTTATGAGGAATTACCGAATTTCTCGAAATAGGACAAGAATTGCTCTGAGATTTCTAATTACTCTAATTATTGTACCCCTTTTAATTCAGAGTTTATCTAAATATTTTTTAGTAATTCCCATATTAGAAAGGGTTAGAGGAGATAATAAAATTCAAGTTTTTCTTAATTCTGATATAGAAAAAGAAGCTCTCCAGGAATTACATAATTATCAGCAACAATTGAAATTTGAATATTTAGTCAAGCAAGCGCCTCCACTTTCTTCAGAGGTAATCCAAGGAAGAATTAAAGACAAAGCAATGGAAATAGCTGATAATTTTCACATTAAAAGTAGTAGCGCTCTTAGCAATGTTTTTGCAGATTTAATCTCACTCTTTTCTTTCGGTTTAATTATCGCTCTGAGCAAAAGAGAAATTGTGATTCTCAAGTCTTTTATGGATACCATTGTCTCTGGTCTCAGCGATAGTGCTAAGGCTTTTTTGATTATTCTGTTGACAGATATATTTGTAGGGTTTCACTCACCAGATGGGTGGGAAGTCATTCTTGAAGGGTTAGCAGAACATTTAGGTCTGCCAGCAACTAGAAATGTAATCTTTTTCTTTATTGCAACATTTCCTGTGATTTTAAATACTATCTTTAAATACTGGATATTCCGCTATCTAAGTCGTTTATCTCCATCGGCATTAGCTACATTAAAAGAGATGGACGATTGACATACTCCTCGGCGTAAACGCACGAGGATTCTAATTCATGGTTCACAGAAATCCGCTTGCTATATCAGGTTTCCCATCAATAGTATTGGTGGTCTTCTCCCCATGCTTTCCCTCATCAATAGAGGCAGATTCTTCTTGCCCAGAAGTACTGTTGTCTTGCCACTCAGATCCTAATATCTTCATACCCTTTTTCAGGATGTTAATCGCCGCGTTTGTATCGCGACATATTTCCATACTACATTTAGGGCATGAATGAGTCCTGGTGCTAAGTGCTTTTTTGACTCGACGACCACAATTTGAGCAATCTTGGGATGTATAATTAGGCGATACCGCTACTACCGCTTTATCCCAGATTTGACCATAGTAGTCTAACCATTGAGTGAACTGATACCAACTAGCGTCAGAAATCGACTTAGCCAAATAGTGATTTTTGACCATGTTCGCAATCTTCAAATCCTCATAGACAATCACATCGTTAGAGTGAACTACGCATCGAGCTTGTTTTATAGCCCAATCTTTACGCTGTCTTTGGATTTTTAGATGAACTCTACCTAGTCGTTTACGTGCTTTATGGTAGTTGTTTGATTGAGGTTTTTTACCTAAAAGAAACTTTTTACTTAACCGCTTTGATCGCTTTTTAAGTCGACCTTCTGACTTTCTCAAAAATTGCGGATAAATTACAGCATTATCATTTTGGTCTTTGGTGAAATATTTCAACCCCAGATCCAACCCAACAACATTCCCTGTATATATTCCTACCTCCTTGCGGTCAGCATCAAAGCAGAATTGGGCATAATACCCATCCGCTTTCCTGACTACACGGACGCGGTTGATTTTAAGTCGATGAAGGTCTTCTCGCGTAGATGAATTGCAGAATACAGATAAAGAACCAATTTTAAAGCCATCCGTGAAAGTAATAATTTTGCAATCATCAGATAGTTTCCAACCTGACACCTTATACTCTACTGAACGAGAATGCTTTTTAAATTTAGGATAACCTTTCTTTTTCTCCTGTTTTTTACAACGCTTATAGAAACTTGAGATAGAAGTCCAAGCTCTTTCGGCACTGGCTTGACGGGCTGCGGAGTTTAACTTCAAAGCAAAGTCGAACGATGCAGCTAAGTCCTTGCACAGCTTATATAAGTCAGCTTTATCAACCCCTTGATTATCGATCCAATAGCGAACTGCTTTATTTCTAATAAATTGGGCAGCGAGAATGGCATCATCAACAGCTTGATATTGTTCCTTGGTTCCGTTTAGTAGCTTGGCTTCTCTTACTATCATCTGTATATTTTATCACAGAAGATTGCAGATAAAAAATATAATAGAATATAAATCCGTCCTGGAAGGACGGGGCTTTAAACCCAAATTTTCGGTAAACGGCGATAAGCATTTGTCTCCTGATTCGTTAGGCTATGTATATCCTGGTTTTTTCGAGGCGTGCTATGGATTTTGAAAGCAAAGCCAATGCCCCAACTGCTACAGACAACATAGAGTTTGCTCAACCAACTACTACCCGTAAGCCACTGGAATTGTTGCGAGATACTGAGGCTTTCCTACGTCGCCCAACCGTAGCAACACTGTCGTCGATTTTGCCACCAAAACTCAGCAATAGATTCCAAGCAAGCTCATCTTTGGCTGATGATTCCTTTAAGGAACTGGCAGAAATTGACCTAGACAGTATTAGTGATTTTGAACTGCGACCTGTACGAATTTGTGTTGGCTTCAGCTTTGTTGGTTTTGGGGCGCTGATGATATTAGTGCTGCTGCTGTACTTAAACACGTTTCATCCAAAACTCAGTACGGTTGAACAGATTCGGCAATATTGGTATCAATATGTTTGGTTTGTCAGTTTGGGTGTTACGGGGATGTTTATCTTGGGACGTGAAGCGATGCGTCCTATGCCAAAGCGACGGAAATAATTCTTAATGACCCTTTCTACGTTCGCGAATAGCGTGTCGCAGACAGATGCTCTTGCTAGCTTGGACGCACGAGTATGCGGACTCGCTAATATAATTAATTTTTATAACCAAACTTGGCGATGACGGGGACTTAAACCCCCAGAATTCGTTAAAAGTTATGAATTTTGATTGAAAATTCTTTAATTAATAAATCATAACTTTTAAAAATTAGCACTTGAAAATGTGCTTCGGTATAAACAGCCGTTAGGAAATTTTATACATGAATCATGATGCTTTCATTGTTCCACCAGGTTCAAAGATTTCTCTGAAAAAAAACTATGACCCAGCCTATAAGACTGATTTTGATGAAAAAGCTGATGCTGCAACCAAATTACAGGCAGATATTGAACGACTAGGAAATTACCAAAATATTCTCTACGCTCAAAACACCTATGCCTTGCTGATTATTTTTCAGGCGATGGATGCTGCTGGCAAAGATAGCACAATTAAACATGTAACCTCTGGTGTGAACCCGCAAGGATTTCAGGTGTTTAGTTTTAAGGGGCCTAGTGCAGAAGAATTAGACCATGACTACCTGTGGCGAACAACGAAGGCTTTGCCAGAAAGAGGCCGAATTGGGATATTCAACCGTTCATACTATGAAGAAGTGCTTGTGGTTCGTGTCCATCCAGAAATGCTTAAGAAACAACAACTTCCCCATTTACCTGAGGGAAAGAAGATATGGAAGCAGCGCTTTGAAGAAATCAATAATTTTGAAAAGCATTTGGTAAACAATGGTGTAATCATCCTGAAGTTTTTTCTAAATGTCTCGAAATCAGAGCAGAAAAAACGCTTTTTAGAACGGATTGAATATCCTGAAAAAAATTGGAAATTTTCCGATAGCGATGTCCAAGAACGAGCTTTCTGGGATGATTATATGAATGCTTATGAAGAAATTTTTAATTATACTAGTACGAAATGGGCACCGTGGTATATTATTCCTGCCGATCGCAAATGGTTTACACGCCTAGTAGTCGCCAATATTATCTGCACAAAATTGCAAGAACTAAATCTGCAATACCCGACAGTTAGTGAGGAACATAGGCAGCAAATTTTACAGGCGAAACGCATTCTAGAACAGGAAGATTAAGACATGAACTAAATAAATAAATAAATGCTAAATTAGTTAAATTATACTCTATAATTTAAAGGATGCAAAATTGTAACTTGACTAACGCTATTTGCTAGGAAAAAAGTTTAGCAGATAGTCCTAGCCGCAAAATAATGATTCAGATGGCAGAGGATGGGAACAATGATCTACCTCACTTTAGTAATGCTGCCTTTGATATTGTGGCGATCGCAGCCTCAGCAGGCGGTCTGACTGCTTTAGCTAAAGTGCTATCGAGTGTACCGACAGAATTTACAGCCGCGATCGCCATTGTGCAACACCTCGGCCCCCAATACCGCTCGTTCATGGCAGAAATTCTGACTCGGCGCACGACTCTTACTGTCAAGCAGGCAGAAGAGGGAGATTGCCTTACACCAGGAACAGCTTACGTTGCCCCACCTAATCGTCACTTGGTAGTTAACGGTGACGGCACACTTTCCTTATCACAGTCGGAATTAGTACATTTTTTACGTCCTTCGGCTGACCTGTTATTTGAATCAGTTGCAGCCACTTACAAAGACAGAGCGATCGCTGTTGTGCTAACTGGAACAGGTAGCGACGGCGCGATGGGAGTAGAAGCGATAAAAAAAATGGGCGGTACTGTCATTGTCCAAGACGTAGAAACCTCCGAATTTTCCGGGATGCCCTCCGCCGCAATTCAAACTGGCAACGTAGATTTTATTCTCCCCCTTGATGAAATCTCCAGCACTCTGGTGACTTTGGTTATGGGTAATATTGAAATAAACTAAACTAAGATATTGTATCAGTCCCAACATCTGCCTCAAAATTCATTCTGAGGCTAATTAAAGTCGTCTAAAGACGACTGAATAGAAAAACTTTTAATTTAAAATCCCAAATTGGTATGACTTCCGCAGAAAAAGATCCGGAATTTGAAAATCTACTGATTTATCTCAGACAAAACCGGGGATTTGATTTTACAGGCTATAAGCGCTCGAGTTTGATGCGTCGGGTAAGCAAGCGGATGCAGTCATTTAACATAGAGAACTTTGAACAGTATCTAGACTACCTAGAAGTTCATCCAGAGGAATTCAATTATCTTTTCAACACTATCCTAATTAACGTCACGGATTTTTTTCGAGATTCATCAGCTTGGGAATACATAGCAGAGCAAATATTGCCTAATCTGATTCGGAATAAAAAAACTTCTGACCAAATCCGCATCTGGAGCGCTGGCTGTGCTTCTGGGCAAGAAGCTTATACCCTGGCAATATTGATGGCTGAAATATTGGGAGCAGAGGAATTTCGCCAACGAGTGAAAATCTACGCCACAGATGTAGATGAAGATGCTCTCAACCACGCACGTTTTGCTATGTATTCAGCAAAAGATGTCCAGGCGGTGCCAGATGAACTGCGGCAGAAATACTTTGAAATTGTCGGTAACTGCTATGTCTTCCGCTCAGACTTGCGCCGCTCAGTGATTTTTGGTCGTCACGATCTGCTTCAGGATGCGCCCATTTCGCGCTTAGATTTGCTGGTCAGCCGCAATACATTAATGTATTTTAATTCTGAGGCTCAAGGGCGAATTCTAGCCCGGTTTCATTTTGCATTAAATGATAATGGCTATCTGTTTTTGGGGAAAGCAGAGATGCTAGTGATGCATTCTAATCTGTTTACACCAATGGACTTAAAAAACCGGATATTTACTAAGATATCGCTGGTGAATATCCGCGCTCGCCTCTTAGTTATGGCAAATTCAGTAGATGAAGAATCTAACAGCCGTTTGTCTCGACACCTGCGGCTGCGAGATATGGGTTTTGACACAGCACCAATTGCCCAAGTAATCATTGATATTAATGGCATTTTGGTAATGATGAACGAGCAGGCGCGGACTTTGTTCGCCCTTTCTCCCAAAGATTTAGCTCGTCCCTTCCAGGATCTGGAACTTTCCTATCGACCAATTGAGTTGCGATCGCTAATTGAACGGGCTTATACTGAACGCCGCCCTGTGACTCTGACAAATGTAGAGCGCTATTTCTCAAACACAGAAACGCAATATCTGGATGTGCGGATTACGCCTTTGCAAGAAACAGCCACCACTTTCTTAGGGGTCAGCATCACCTTTCATGATGTCACCCGTTACATTAAACTTCAAGAGGCGCTGCAACGCTCCCAACAGGAATTAGAAACCACCAACGAAGAATTACAATCTACTAATGAAGAGTTAGAAACCACCAACGAAGAACTACAATCTACCAATGAAGAATTAGAAACCACCAACGAAGAACTACAATCTACCAATGAAGAATTGGAGACGATGAATGAAGAATTACAATCTACTAATGAAGAATTACAAACAATTAATAACGAACTGAGCGATCGCACCATAGAACTTAATCGCACTAACATTTTCCTCAGCTCTATTCTCAGAAGTCTCCAAACTGGAATAGTGGTAATTGATAGCAGCTTTAATATCTCAATTTGGAATTACATGGTAGAAGATTTATGGGGCTTGCGAATTGATGAAGTTTTAGGACAGTCTATCTTCAGCCTAGATATTGGGCTACCCGTCGAGCAGTTGCGATCGGCCATCCGCGACTCCCTATCCGGGAAAAAGCAGTTTCAAGAAATGATCCTTGATGCTACCAATCGTCGGGGTAGGCAAATAAAATGTTACCTGGCAATCACTCCCCTGCTTGGTATTGAAATGCAGGGAGCAGTTTTGATGATGGCAGATGTAGAGAGAGTTAGCAGTATGATTTCTACTCAAGAGATGGAGGAACGGCAGCAGTAAGATTGACTCTCATTGGGCTAAGAGGATGTTTGAAAACTTCTTCTGTGTTTATCAGAAAAGAACTATCCTGGAGGAAATACTGGTTGGGTTAAGTTAGATTAATAAAGAGGAAAAAATTTGCTATGTTACTTGAACTCAACCAACTAATTGTTAGAGCCGGTCATCAGTTGTTGATTAAAGATATCTCCTGGTCGGCATACAAACGGATTTTGGCAGAATTGGGAGACAATCGCAGTTTTAGGATAGGTTATAGTCAAGGGATACTGGAAATAATGGCTCCATTGCCAGAGCATGAAGTAGCAAAAGTTATTATTGGAGACTTGGTAAAAGTTTTATTAGAAGAACTGGATTTAGAATTTTGGAGTTTGGGTTCTACAACTTTTGATAAAGAAAGTATGGATGCTGGGGTAGAACCAGATGATTGTTTCTATATCCAAAATGAAGCTAGAATTAGGGGCAAAGATAGAATAAATTTAGAAATCGACCCGCCTCCAGATTTGGCTATTGAAATTGATATTACCTCGCGCACTCGTTTCAATAATTATCAAGCTTTGAGAGTACCAGAACTATGGCGATGGAATGGAAGCAAGTTAGAAATAAACGTGCTGTTCGATGGAAAATATGTAGAATCAAATACCAGTTCTATTTTCCCCAATCTCCCAATTTGCCAAGTGATTCCCGAATATTTAATGCTGAGTAAAACCAATGGCAGAAATGCGACAATGAAAGCATTTCGTGCGTGGACAAGACAGCAAATAGGAGCCATTTAGAAGTCTTGTCAGCTTTTGGTAATTAATGACGCGCCGTTACCACCGCCTCACCGAATTTTAGATTTTAAATTTTGGAAAATGGAATTGTTGGGCATTGCCTAAGAAGAGAAGATTCTTGCGTTCCATTATTTAAAAAGGTCTCTTCGCAAGAGCGTCTGGTAGAGTTGCGAACGTATTTAAACGCGAGAATAATTCTTTAATCCAAAATCTAAAATTAAATGGCTTGCCCCTGACTTGATTGCTGGGGTCAATCTAAAATCTAAAATCCTTGTATTGTCTGACTAGGGCGCGGGTTTAAGAGCTACAGTACGCCCCAAAGAACCTGAGCAATTTCTGGATTCCTTACTCACTGGTTTAATTGAAGCTCGCTCTAGTGAACGCCTGAGGCTATTATCTGCTCACCGTCCAGAGCCAGAGTTAGGAAAATTTTATCGTGGGTTAATGGCATCCGAAGCGCGTCACTACGGTATATATTGGGTTTTAGCTGCTACTTATTTCGACAAAGAAATTGTCATGCAACGGCTTGATGAATTAACAATTGTCGAAAGCGAGTTGCTGGCGACTTTGCATCCAGAACCTAGAATTCACAGTTAGTAGACTAAGGCAACAGATATGAAGCTTCAGTTAACACACCTGAGACTGCTTGTCTCCAACTACAAAGATTCTTTTCTGTTCTACCGCGATCTGCTGAAATTTGATGTAGATTGGGGCGATGAAGATAGCGGATATGCTGAGTTTAATACCGGATATCTCAAGCTGGGTTTGTTCAAAAAAGAATTAATGGCCCAAGTAGTCCCAAGAATCGAACAGCCTTCATATGTTGTCAATCGAGATAAAATTGTCTTGATTTTCGCAGTCGATAACGTGGATGAGGTCTATGAGCAAGTAAAAGCTCACAATGCGATTGTTGTGAGTCAACCACAAGATCGCCCAGGCTGGGGAATCCGCACAGCTCATTTTCGCGATCCTGATGGCAATCTCATCGAAATCTACAACAATCTAGGAATTGTCAGCTAAAGATGACTTTTTTCAGTACTGGCAGAATTCACGCCTTGAAAGTACCGCCTGAAATCGACTCTGTAAGAATTGCTATTTGCTGGGTAAATTGGGATATAGATGCGGAAAAATTTTCCCTTGTAAACTTGACCAGCAAATGGTAATGAAAAACTATTATCAAGATTTTATAATCCGTGATTGGGTGCAAAGCGATCGCACTAGAGCTGCCGAAGTCATCAGTTATGTATTATCAGAATACGGACTAGGTTGGGAACCAAAGGGCGCTGACCGAGATGTGCTGCGAGTAGAGGAATGTTATTTAGCTACTGGGGGAGAGTTTTGGGTAATTGAACACCAAAGCCAGTTAGTCGGTACTGGAGCATACTACCCCATACATCGTGGGGAAAAAGCTGTAGAAATCCGCAAAATGTATCTTTTGCCCAGTATCAGGGGTTTGGGACTGGGCAAATATTTGTTACAACAGCTAGAAGCAGCGATCGCAGTGCGTGGATTTGGGCAAATTTGGATTGAAACCGCCAGCGTTTTGGTGGAAGCAGTCAAGCTGTATGAAAGCAACGGCTACACTCCCGCAACCGGAGTAAAAACAACAAGGTGTGATCGCGTGTATGTTAAATTCCTCAACCAGCCCTAAATGCATACTTGGATTAAAAATCTCCCAGGCTTACTCAATCTTTTTCTCCAATCCCATTGCCCCCTATGTCAACGTGCAACTTCCCAAGAATTCTGTCAAAACTGCACCAGACAACTGCAAAAATGTCAACTTAAAGACTCAATTTCTCTATGGCAAGAACCAATACCAGTGTTTTGCTGGGGGGAGTATAGTGGCCCGGTGAAACGGGCGATCGCGGCGATGAAATACGAAAATCAACCCCAAATAGCTCGTCCTTTGGGTCAATGGTTAGGAGAAGCATGGTTGTTAAATTCACCGAGCCGAGATAGCCGGCCTGTGGTAGTTCCCATCCCACTCCACGCTAGCAAACAAAAGCAACGTAAATACAATCAAGCCGCACTCATAGCACAAAGCTTCTGCGAAATAACCGGATTAAAATTGAAACTAAACGGTTTAGCAAGAGTGCGAGAAACTGAAGCGCAGTTTGGTTTGTCGGTATCTAAACGACAAAAAAACTTGGACAAAGCCTTTGATATTGGCCAAGTTTTTCGCCGTCATCCTCCAAATGTCCCAGTGCTGTTAGTGGACGACATTTATACTACTGGTGCTACTGCCAGGTCTGCTGTGCAAACACTTCGTCAGTATGGAATTGTGGTCTTAGGATTAGTCGCAGTAGCCACTACGGTCAAAGACGGATAAATCAAGAATTAATGGGCAAGCTTTGACAAATAAATGCATAAATTGACCGAATTACCCTATTTTTGTGGCAAAATTGCTTGAAATGTATGAATAAAGTTTTTGCGGCGGGTTTAAAACAACTCATGATCATTCCTGCCACATTGCTGGCAATAGGCATCAGTACAAGTGCAGCTTTTGCTCAAAATAAGTTGTATAGTCCAATCCCTTTATCTAACACTACTGAAATTACTGATCGCCTTTCAGACAAAGACATTCCCACAGGTCAAGGTGGATTTGCCCGTGATTACACAGTGAAGTTACAGAAGGGCGATAATTTAGCAGTTGACCTGTCATCTGAAAACTTTGACAGCATCATCACACTACTGGCACCTGATGGTTCGACTCTGGCAGAAAATGATGATGGCCCTGATGGCACTAGCAATTCCCTACTATTTACTCGCATTGTAGAGACAGGCAATTATGTTATCCGTGTCCGGTCTTTTGGGGAAACTGGGGTTGGGGCTTTTAAGCTCAAGGTGACAAAGTTGCAACCAATTAAATGAAATGGTCATTAGTCATTAGTCATTGGGCATTGGGCATTGGGCATTGGGCATGGGGCATTGGTATTCTCCTCTGCTTCCCCTGCTTTCCCTACTCCCACTCCCCACTCCCCACTCCCCACACCCCACACCCCACATCTTAAAAGGCGGTCAGCACGCAAAGAAATAAGGCTTCAGTCCACTCAACGACTGCGCCGTAAGTATCTCCAGTGTGTCCGCCTAATTTGTGGTTGAACCACGCACCAGTTAAAGTAGCGATCGCACTTCCAGCGACTATCATTGTCAGTGCGAGAAATAGCTGCTGTTTATCTATCAGCCAAAGTAAACCACTCAAACCAAACAACAACAACAATCCCGGTAACAAATCTTTGTAAGAACGAATGGCTTGTTTGTGAAATGCACCTTTACCAGTTGGTTTCAGATAAGGATATCGGGCGATGGCCAGCTGTTGTCCCCAGCGTCCCCAGCCACAAGCAGCCATCAGCAACAACCAACGGTTTTCTGGTATATCCGTCAATGCTGTTATTTTCAGTATCACCAAGGCGATCGCTGCCATTGCCCCAAATGCACCTGTGGCACTATCTGTCATCACCTCCAGTCGCCGATCTCGGTCGCCCACTGCCAAACCATCGGCAGTATCCATTGCCCCATCTAAGTGCAGTCCTCCAGTTATCGCAATCCAAACACTTACTACCAAAGCACTACGAGTTAGCACTGGCATACCAATATAATCCATTCCCCTATCCAGTAACCCTAAAATTCCCCCAATTATCAAGCCCACAAGCGAAGCACTACGTGCCACTCCCCGAAAGTCCAATCCGTTCAAATACGGTAGCGGAATAACAGTGTAAAATATAATACTAGCTGCCAGCTTTAACAACAGCTTTTTCCACCACTGTTGCTGTTTCGTCATCAGAATTACATTAATATTTGGTAAATTGCTGGATAATAGTCATAATTTCCGTACAACCGACATGAGCGGACTTTAAAGCTTTAGATAAGATTTACTTCTATTAGAAATTCTCCCTGAAAATTTTGTTATGCTAGTCTAAGTAATAAATAGGTAAGAACAGTAACTTTATATACAAAAAAACAAAAGATTCCGGAAATTAAAATTCCATCAAGGATCAAAATTTGTGTTTTGTATGCGTTAACTAAAAGCTTACTCCAAATTAATTAGACGATTGCCCCCCAAAATTGATATTTTTTAAATGTGGGAGTAAACAAGCTATTCAATTATGACAGTTTAGCTATGTTGTCACTCTTTTTAGCTCAATCGCTATTTTCCTATGAGTCACCATCTACCCGACACCAGGATACCAGCTCCGTGCATTATTAACACGGGAATCATTGTGAATAAGCTCGACATCCGGCGATTGCTGGCAGATTTAGGTCGAGTCCACTACATCTACACCCAAGAAGATAAGGTACTGAGCGAGGGTGAAGGGGATGTGATGGAAGTTTTTGCTAATCCGCAAAGGTCTACTTTAGTGGCTAACCACGCGCTATATCTGAATGTTTGTAGTTTTGATTACTTAGAACTAAAACAGTCGCCGCAACAAGAAACCTACTTCGATTTGATGCAAGAAGGGGTGTGTCTGCGGTTGATTCCCCGCTCAACCCCTTTACAAGAGCGACGAGAGCGAAACTTCAATGTCAGCGCCATAGAAGCGATGATGGAGCAAGTACTCTCAGCCAGGTGGGATGCAGAAATTGACGATGACTGTTCTGATTCTTTTTAAATAACAATTATAGAAGCACCCGGTAGGCGTAAAATAAAACGAGCGTGTCTTTAGACCTAAGATAGCTTATGAGTGCGACAATAGGTCGCCAGGTAAGCGAGTTTTGAGAGGGCTATATCGATCAAGTTCTGGCAAATACCTTGCATCTATACTGATGTTTGTCGATAATTTAGCCAAATAATATTAATTTTGCCCTAATACCATTTGGTTTTATGGCTGCTAGTTATGGATTTGTGAAACTCTTTACCAATTAGCGTTTCACAATCCAAAATCTAAAATCGTTCGGCTGAGGCTCACTACGTTCGCGTAGCGTTCCGCAGGAAAGTCTAAAATCCAAAATGGCATGAGTGCGAATTTTTCTTTTCAATGTCTTGCTTGCTGTAGCCAAACCAAAGCTAGAGCAGGAGTGTTTTTTACTCCTCACGGTGTTGTAGAAACCCCCAGATTTATGCCAGTGGGAACGCTGGCAAATGTCAAAACTATCACCCCAGCCCAGCTACGAGATACTGGAGCACAAATGATCTTATCCAATACTTATCATCTTCACCTACAACCAGGAGAAGCGATCGTGGCTGGGGGTGGTGGGTTGCACAAATTTATGGGTTGGAACGGGCCGATGCTCACAGATTCGGGTGGGTTTCAGGTGTTCAGCTTAAGCGAGATGCGAAAAATTACTGAAGAAGGCGTAACTTTCCGATCGCCCCATGATGGACAAATTATTAACTTAACACCAGAGCGCTCCATTGAGATTCAAAATATTTTGGGGGCAGATGTAATTATGGCCTTTGACGAGTGTCCGCCCTATCTGGCGACTCGCCAAGAGGTAGAAACTGCAACTGAGCGCACTTA
The DNA here is from genome assembly GCF_017114985.1 of Nostoc sp. JL33. Taxonomy (GTDB): domain Bacteria; phylum Cyanobacteriota; class Cyanobacteriia; order Cyanobacteriales; family Nostocaceae; genus Nostoc. The sequence goes on from NZ_JABXKP010000090.1 coordinate 163,126, forward strand.
TCGCTGGTTAGAACGCTGCATAACGGCTCATCAACACAGTGAGCAGGCTTTGTTTGGGATTGTGCAGGGGGGCGTATATTTGGATTTGCGTTGCCGTGCGGCCCAAGCTTTGGCTAAGTTGGATTTGCCCGGATATGCCATTGGTGGCGTGAGTGTGGGAGAACCGCCGGAAATGATGGCTGAGATTGTAAAAGTGACAGCACCGCTTTTACCCCCCGAAAAGCCGCGTTACTTGATGGGTGTGGGTACTTATCGGGAAATGGCGATCGCGATCGCATCTGGCGTAGATTTATTTGATTGCGTAATTCCCACACGCTGGGCCAGACATGGGACGGCAATAGTCCAGGGCGGACGCTGGAATTTAAAAAATTCTAAGTTTCGTGAAGATTTTGCGCCATTAGATGAAACTTGTTCCTGCTACACTTGTCAAAATTTTAGCCGTGCTTACGTATCTCATTTAGTGCGAGCGCAGGAAATTTTAGCTTATACCTTGTTGAGCATTCACAACATTACCGAACTAATTCGCTTTACCCAAAAGATTCGAGAAGCAATATTGAGCGATCGCTTCACCACAGAATTTGGTCACTGGCTCAACTCATCTCAATCAGCACCAGATGAAGGGGAAATTACAAATCACAAATGACTATTGACCAATGATCAAGACTCAAACCATGTTAAGATATTTCTCAATTATGAAAGCTGTGTTGGATAGTTGGATTTAAACAAACATGGAAGCAGCAATTTTATTAGCAAAACTGCCTGAAGCTTATCAAATCTTTGATCCTTTGGTGGACGTTCTCCCAGTCATTCCCGTATTCTTCTTGTTGCTTGCTTTTGTTTGGCAAGCAGCCGTGGGATTTAGGTAAGTTAATCTATTTTTCAATTCATAGGACAGGTAGAGTACCTGTCCTATTTTTTTGTGGCATCATGTTTGAGCAGAGTTAATATTTATTAATATTTTGCAATGAATTAATATAATAAATAAGATGTGAATTAAGCCATGCCAATATGAAGCCTTGAAAGCCAAGCTTCGAGTCAAGGAGGAATCAGTTATGGGTAATATCAAATTCGTTAAAGAGAATAAAGAAGTAGTGGCGGCGGATGGTGCAAATCTCCGGCTGCAAGCGATGCAAAATAACATTGATATATATACATTAATTGGCAAGATGACAAATTGCGGTGGAAATGGTCAGTGTGGCACTTGCGTTGTCGAGATAGTCGAAGGACTAGAAAATCTTTCCCCCCGCACAGACGTAGAAAACCGGAAATTCAAGAAAAAGCCGGAAAATTACCGCCTTGCCTGTCAAACTTTAGTGAATGGCCCAGTCAGTGTAGTCACGAAGCCTTAAATTCTCAAATCTGCCATTGTTTCAATTTGTATCCAGTCAACAGTCAAAATACTTACCAAAATTGAGTTTCCTCTCTAGGAGACGCTACGCGAAAATTTTGAATTTTGAATTGGTATAATTCTGTCATTGATTTCTACAAGCCCCACACTCGTGGCATCAGAGTCATGAGTTAGGCGTTCTATAAATGAAGTGGAATCGTGTTAAAATTAAATCTAGCCGCCGTCGGTGCGCCGGAGGCTTTAAACGCCTGTGGAGAACTCATAAGACCTGGATTACTCCAGGCGGAGATAGTTGAAGCAGGAATCGCGTGATTTCTAGTCATGCGAGGTTCAAGATGCTATTCTAATGTTGTTGACTGGAAATTTAAGAGAGGCTTTCTTGCCATGCAAGTTAATGACCTGGGGTTCATAGCGAGCATTTTGTTCGTACTCGTTCCCGCCGTGTTTTTACTAATTCTATACATCCAAACTGCTAGCCGCGAAGGTGGAAAAGATAGTTAAGAGTTTGTGTATAAAATAAATAACCCCTGCGCCAATAGTGTAGGGGTTTTTATTTTTGAACCTCAGACCAATTTGAAAAATGATTGCGACAGATGGATTGCCCAAGAGCTTATGCACTAACTTTTTTACAATCCAAAATCTAAAATCTAAAATCTAAAATGGTATCAGATGACTGAAAATCAGGCGATGGAAAGCATAACTTCTCCACAGGCGTTTAAAGCCTCCCTAGCACCGACGGCGGCTATTTAATTTTAAGACAAATGAGCGTGAAATATGCAGCTAATAACTCATGACTCTTATCTGCCGAGTCTGCCGCTTGTAGAAATCAACGGCTAACTCTATTTTGACTTTAATCGATTGTCCGTGCCAACAATACCGGACAAGTGGCATTGACTCGAACATAATCAGACAAGGAAGATCCGATAAGTCTGTCTATATCAACAAAACTTTTAGCGATCGATGGACGACGATCTGGAGAACCGAGCAATAATAAGTCTATATTCAACTCTTCTGCCAAGCGACAAATTTCTTCACCAGGTTTGCCACTGCTGATATAAGAACGAGATTGGACGCCCTGTTTTTCAGCTTCTGCAACAGCAGCTGCCAAAACTGGATTTTTGTCTGAGTTAACCTCAGTTATTTCCGATTTTTTCCCGCCTAAATCTGTAGTAATATTTGCCAAGATTAACTGGCCACCCTGAATATCTCGCAACAAAAACAGAGCCAATTTCAAGCAATTTTTTGCTGAATCAGAGTTGTCTATTGCCACCATAATGCGCTTAATTTTTTTCACATAAATGTCATCTTTTACCAGCAACATGGGGCGAGAAGATAGTTGGAAAACATACTGACTGACTGAGTTCGATAAAATCGATTGCAGCCGCTTCAGCCCGCGTGAACCCATAATAATCAAGTCAGCGTCGATTTCATCAGCTACTTGGCAAACCACATCTTTGGGATCGCCTTCACGCAAAATTGAAGAAACCTGGCTAGGATCTAAGTTCAAAGTTTGAATCGCATTCGCCAGAATTTTACCACCATTTTCCCATTTAGCTGTCATGCTAGCAGCAGCATTTTGTGCTTGAACAACATGCAAAATTGTAACTTTTGCAGATTGAATTGAAGGGATTTCTTTTAGGGTTTTGAGCATTTCTTCTGCATGTCCCAATCCCGATACAGCCAGCAAAATTCTTCTGATCATCTTACGTAATTTTTGTGAAGTTTACTTTTGTCTTCGCTGTTAGTACTTGGCTCTGGTCAGATTTTTCCCGCCTTGCTCGACAACCTAGTTAGTAAGTTGGCACAAACAAACTTTGTTTTTTAGTATTTAACACTCAAACAAATGGGAAAGTATAAAAAACTCAACAAATGTTTAAGTTTATTTGCACGTAGTTACTTAAATTCTCAACTAAATTTCAATTATTAAGCATACTCTCAATTTAGCCTGAATAACTTAATAAATTATGATGTTAGTTATCATTTTTAATCTATGTTCACTTTTTTTAATTAGAGGGAAGTTAAGTATTGCAAAGAAATACCAAAATAACTCTTAGGGAAAGTTGATTCAGTGTAGCCTTTAGCAGGCGATGTCTACGACGGGCTATGCCTACGCTTCCGGCTTGAATAGTCTACACTACTCCTGAATTTTTCCTACTCTCCACCTTTTTTTAATTTTATTGCAACTTTGGTAACTCAGATAGGATTGCTATATCCGCAAATATTAACAGAGATAAATCAACTACTTACTACTGCTCCTTTGATGGCAGCAGAGGATAATGTTGACAACCTATCATATCCAGTCAGCAATGTAGACAGGTCCAGTTTCGATACTTCCATCGGGCATGATGGTATTCCAGAAAAAAGTACCAATGTTGCCATATCTGACTTGACGGAGTTCCAACCCATTCTTGTGCATAAAACCAACAGTGTTTGTGAGGTCAGCTTCAGCCAGATTGGTATGATTGAGGATGGCTGGACCAATAGCTCCAGCCAAATTAGCCCTAGTCAAGTTGGCGTCACTCAAATCAGCCCTTCGCAAATCAGTACGATATAACCTAGCTTTGATCAAATTGGCACCTCGCAAATCAGCCCTACTCAAGTTACAATCATCAAGAAAGCCTTCCGTAACGTCAATTCCAACCAAGAAAGCATTGCTGAGATTAGTACCAATAAAACCGCATTGAGCCAAGTTAGCTCCAGCCAAATTAATTCCACTGAGATCGACTCCTTCCAACAAAGAGTAGTCACCGTAAATATAGCTAAAGCTCAGTCCAGAGAAATCCCTTCTTCCAGCAGCATAAAGCTCCAAGAACTCCTCAATGAAAGAAATTTTGGCTCCCCTGTTTCCATCCATACCCTAACTCCCGAATCAATTAGTATTATCAACAGTACCGCACAAAGCTTCTGTAACACCCTTCTAGCACCCCAAACAGAGTTCAACATAAACATCTAACTCACCTTCCTCACTAGAAGTATGAGTGGTTAAAAACATTTTTAGAATTGCCTTATGGCATTCCGTCTCATGATTAAATTCGGATTGCTATAGTTTACTCTAGTTTCTCATTCTCAATATTAGTAACAATTAAGATGCGTTTGCCGTGATAAATTCATGAGCATTTAAGTTGTATAAAAGCAGGGCTGAAGCCCTTATTAAAAGCGAATCATCCTGGAAAAATGAATAACGATTAGCTTATTAAAACCCCCCAAATAGAATCTGGAGGGTTTTGTTTGATTGCTTGTAAGATTCACTTAACTTAGATGTGCTTCTGGTTGTCCGTTTTGGACTACAAAGGAAGCTAGTACAGCGCGGCGTAAATCAAGCTACCATTTGAAAACTTGCAAAAGCCTTGGTATACAAAACTTTTGACTTTTGACTTCCGCCTTGCGGTACTAGGGTTTTGACAGAGCCATTCAAGTTAACAATGCTTGATACAACGCGGTAGTCGCTTTGCCAAAATTACGAATTATTTAAAATCTGCCATTTCCCTGAACAATGTGCTTAACGGTAGTCAAGGTTTCCAGGCTGATAAATCCCCGACGATGACCTTTTTGGTTAGACATGCCGAGAAACACTGAATCTCCCCGCGAGGGGTTGCGGGAAAAACGCGGGGAAGTGTTGATGTAAGTAGAAGCACTGTTAACTCCTAAGGCAAACTGCCGACTTTCCTGGTAGGATTCAGTAACGATGCAGTCGGCGTGCCCACTGCTGTGTTGATTAATCCAGGCGATCGCAGTCTCTAAGCTATCCACCAGTTTAAAAGCTACTGTCCTAGTTAAATAAGGATTTCCCCATTCGGCTTCCTTCACCAGATGCAACTGGGGAAAGGCTTTTACTAGTTCTGCATCCCCTTTAATTTCAAAACCTTTTTCCATTAAGCTGTTCCACAGAACTGCTAAAGATGATGGCAAGGCTTGGCGATGAATGAGCACCTTTTCAATGGCATTAACTTGGTCTGGTTCGCTCTGATGGCTATTAAGAATCATTAAGCGCACCATTTCTAAGCTGCTATTCGGCGACCAGTAGAGATAACAGTTACCCATTGCTGATTTTAAAACTGGGCAAGTTGACTGTCGTACTACCTGCTGTACCAAGCTGGAACGTCCGTAGGGAATCACTAGATTCACGTACTGGTCTTGGGTGACTAAATCCCGAATCGAAGCACCATGTTCTGCTGTGATCAGTTCTAGACAGCCCGGAGGTAGACCAACTTGGGCGATCGCGCTTTGCAGTACCTCAGCGATCGCCGCGTTGGAATGGCTAGCTTCAGTACTGCCTTTGAGAATTAGACAATTGCCAGTTTTGATACAAAAACCCGCCGCGATCGCCCCTAAATCCGGGAACGCCTCATAAATAAATCCAATCACTCCCAAGGGCATTAACTGGGTGTAACTTTGGGAATCTTCCAGTTGATAATCAGCAGTTCTGACGCGCCGTAGCGGATCTGATAATTCCCCTAACCGTTGTAAAATGTCCACGGTCATCTCTAGCCTTGTGGGAGTCAGCTTCAGCCAGTCCAATATCAACTCAGGCACTGCCATTTCCCGACTGGCTTCTAAATCCAAGGTGTTGGCTTCTAGAATGTCGTCAAATGAGCGCTCAAGAGCTTGTGCCATCGCCAGTACTGCACGACTCCGGTCTGCTCCCTTTGTGATCCCCAACTTTAGGGAAGCTTGATAGGCTCGTTGGGCACTAGTAATCGGTTCGGGGTGGTCATCCAAAACTTCAACAGTCATTGAGTTAACGTCTGTAGGTAAGCCAGACCATTAGTGCTGGTAGGATAGCCAACAGCACCGCCACTATTGCCCAAGCAATAATGCTGGAACCATTTGCCAATCGCAGTGCTAATGGGAGCCATATAATCACTAGCACGAAAATAATGCCCAGCGCTACAGGCAGATAGCTTTCTCCCAAGCGGGGATGGACAACATGCCAACTATTTCCCATCCAACGCCAAGCCCGCTTGTAGGGATAGGTGGTAGAAAGCTGTTCTAGGACGTGACCATTATCTTCTACGACAAAGATTTGCTGACAGCGATCGCAACCAAATGCTTCTGTCAGCGTAATCGGAATTAACTGACCCCGGCGACGGCAGGGACAGGGGTATTCGGTATTGAAATCGATTTTTTCGGGTTTTTGAGATTGCACAAGCGTTCTAATAACTTGAGCGAGTTTTACACGAACAGTGAGAATATAATCCCTTGGTAAATGCCTTAGAGGCTTCTCTCTTTATATAGATGGGCAGGCGATACAAACGTCGCCATAATTGCAAACAGTAGATGTAGCCGACTTTAAGTATCGTAATTGCCATATCACTACGGGGTTCTCTATTTGTAGTCTTTCCCCAAAGCTGGCAATCTTATTTAAAAATTTCCTTGTGTTCATTTGTCGCTTTCAAGGTAATGTGGTTGCTTTTTTGGGCATTTATTGTGCTGACACACCTGGTACGATTTTAAGCCTACGTGGCGACCACTCCTAAAACAAATCGTTTGGGAAGGCTACGCTCATAAATAACAGACACCAACAAACCCGCTAATTTTACTTTGGGTCACTATATATTAGTATCCAGTTATCAAGGTGAGATCAAGATTACGTCCAATCTCTATTCCTTCCAGTTCACAAGCGTTTCAAGAGCGGGAATTGCCAAAATATCTAGAGCGTGTGTGTGACTCTTTGCCCAAATAGATTATGGCTAATTTCACTGCTAAAAGACGCTTTGCACCTGAAAACACTTTATTTAACTAGCCACCTTTAGTCCAGTGTAATACACCCTACATAAAACGAATTGATTACACCTATAAAGATTCTAGCCAAGGTAATCCATATCTAGACTACTCTAAAGCTGGGTTTTATATTTCTTAGCAAGCGGGCAACGCGATCGATTTGAGTGGGCGATATTCAAATGGCGACAGTAGACGATTTTTTTGCTCGATCTGTCTGTCCACATTCGGAGCGGTTCACAGGAGTGCAGCGCGAATCGACGAACACTTCAACGCACCCTAATAAACAGTAAACCTCTTGGAATTTTTAACTCCAAGAGGTTTTAGTTGGAAGCGGGTAACGCGATTCGAACGCGCGACATTCACCTTGGCAAGGTGACGCTCTACCACTGAGCTATACCCGCAATCGATAACCATATCTTAATATCTCAGATTTATCTGTAATTGTCAACCCCTTAATATAGTCATTAGTCATTAGTCATTAGTTAATAACAAAGGACAAATGACTAATGACGCCTTAGCCCAGTTCTTCTGACTCCGCAGTTAAATTGCCGACGCTGGCACTTTGAAAAGAGGCTGGTAAAGACTGACTATTACGAGAATATGGCTCTGCCAGGTTAGAACGCAGTTGCCGCATCAGGCTGGCCATTTCTAGGGCATTCATGGCATAATCCCAGCCATGATTACCTTTGATGCCTGCCCGTTCTAAGGCTTGCTGCATAGTGTCTACTGTCAAAATGCCAAAAATTACTGGCACCCCAGTTTGAAAGCTAGCGGCAGCAATGCCTTTAGAAACTTCTGAGGATACGTAATCAAAATGAGGTGTTTGCCCTCGAATGACTGCACCTAGACAAATTACAGCATCATAACGATGGGAAATTGCTAGTTGGCGAGCTACTAAAGGTACCTCAAAACTTCCTGGAACCCAAACATAGTCCACCTGATTACCGTGGGGGTTAGGGTCTACACCGTGGCGCTTCAAGCAATCTTGACATCCCTCTAGCAGCTTTCCGGTAACAAGGTCATTGAATCGACCAATCACCACTGCAAACCGCAAAGGCTCCGTTTGGGTAAAAGTTCCCTCGAAAACTGCCATGACTGCCTCTTAATCAACTATACTTCTGGCCAATATACATTTCTTAATTTAAATGTAGAGGAGCAGGAAAGCACGGTCAGAAAAAAGAAAATCCGAAAAAATCTCTCCTTTTTTCCTTTGGTCTTTGACCTTGGCTTTTCTGCCCCTCTAGTTCTTATATTATCTGCCTGCGCCAGACCGAAGCCGTCGCCTACACGACAAAAAAGTTTAACAAGCCAACTAAAAATACCAAACCAATCCAGGCGGCGGAACCAACCCAGAGCAGTTTTTTAGATTCAACCCAATTTTGGGGAGTGGCGTAAGCAACGGGAACGCCAACAACCAGGACAAAAGACAATAGGACTAGGCTTATCAAAGCGAATTGGAATATTATGGTCATTTTTGCTTCTCCCAATACAGCGAAATAGTGATATGTCTTACACTAACAGTAAGGTGTACAGTGTAGGCAACGAGCGTGACTCCTGCTATTGCATAGGACATTTCCAGAAGCCCTGGTTTTATGTCCTCGTGATCCCCCACGGTCAAAAATTTGATTTTTTCTTCCTTTCGTACCCCACAAATTTTACGACACAGGATGAATTGCTTATGACTTTTGCACTGATGTGTCAACCAATGGTAAATTTGCATTCTTTGAAAGGATGCCTACTCGTTTCCCGTTGTCTAACGTTTCACGTAGGTTTCCCAGAGGGCAGTAAGCGAGGTGTATCAACGGCCGTGGCGGCGAGTAACCACTTAAATCATACAACGCCGTGATCATCTATTTCAGAATATTTGAGAATTAGGGTGCTGACTCTGAGGGTTAAAGGGTGAGGCTTCTGTCCATTTTAGCTAAAGAGCGACACTGATACTTTTTTCTTATTTTTCAGTTACCAAAAATTACAATATTTTAGTCGTTCGTCCTTTGTCTAAGCACCAATGACCAATGACTCTTAATACTATGGATTTAATTCTTTGCCACACAACAGCAGATTTTGACGCACTAGGGGCTGCGGTAGGGTTAACGCGCCTACTACCGGGAAGTAAGATTGTGCTGACTGGCGGTTCTCACCCTCCTGTAAGGGATTTTTTGGCATTGCATCGGGATGAATATCCGTTGATTGAACGCCGTTCGGTGAATCCAGAAAAAATTCGTTCTTTGACTGTGGTGGATACGCAACAGCGCGATCGCTTGGGTAAAGCTGCCGAGTGGTTAGATTTACCCCATGTTACAGAGATTATAGTTTATGACCATCACTTAGGACAAGAATCAGATATTCCCGCCACGCGATCGCATATTTCCTCAGTAGGAGCCACGACAACTTTAATCGTTGAGCAATTACAACAACAGCAAATTTCCCTAACTACTGCCGAAGCAACTGTGATGGCTTTGGGTATCCACGTTGACACTGGCTCTTTGACCTTTGACCAGTCTACACCACAGGATGCTTTCGCTTTGGCTTGGTTGATGGAACAAGGTGCCAGTTTATCAGTAATTTCTACCTACCGTGACCCTGGCTTGTCTTTACAATTGCAGCAGCTATTAACTGAGGCGCTGGAAAATTTAGCATATCTCTGTCTACATGGATATACGGTTGCTTGGGTAACTCTGAAAACAGATGGTTTTGTGCCGGGGTTATCGAGTCTGGCATCGGAACTCGTGGAATTAACCGAAATTGATGCCATACTGTTGGCTAATGAGTATCCTTTGGGTGAAAGTGATTCACGCTTAACTGTAATTGGGCGATCGCAAATTCCCAAAACAAATCTCAACCTATTATTCCAACCTTTGGGCGGCGGCGGTCATTCGCAAGCCGCATCGTTGAACCTACGCAAAGTAGATTCGCAAGCAATATTAAAACAACTCCTGGACGGAATAAAAGCACAAATTCCCCATCCCCCCACCGCTAGGGATTTGATGTCTTCTCCTGTCCGCACGATTCTGCCTGAAACCACAATTGGCGAAGCACAGCGCATTTTATTACGCTATGGACATTCTGGTTTATCTGTAGTTGATGCTCAAAAGCAACTGGTAGGTATTATTTCGCGGCGGGATATTGATATCGCCTTGCACCACGGATTTAGTCATGCGCCAGTTAAGGGTTACATGACAAGAAATCTGAAAACAATTATGCCAGATACAACACTGCCAGAAATTGAGTCGGTGATGGTGACTTATGATATCGGACGCTTACCAGTAATGGAGAATGAGCAGTTAGTTGGTATTGTCACTCGTACTGATGTATTGAGGGAATTACATCAGGAAAGAGAAGAGGAGAGGGGAACAGAGGAACAGACAAAGACGGGAAGAAGGGGAGAAAGTAATCTTAGTCTGCCTCAATTGCAGAATAAACTTGCTCCTCGATTGTGGCAATTACTCACCACAGCATCGCAAGAGGCAGAAAAACGGGGTTGGCATCTTTATCTAGTGGGGGGTGCAGTGCGCGATTTGCTATTAGCCCAAGCATCGGACACTTTGATGATTAAAGATATTGACCTCGTAGTTGATGGTTTTCATAAATCAGCAGATGTCGGTGCTGGTGTGGAATTAGCAAAGGCACTACAACAACTTTACCCTTCGTCCCGCTTAGAAATCCACGGGGCTTTTCAAACTGCGGCTTTGTTGTGGCACAAAGACCCAGAATTAGATTCTCTATGGGTAGATATTGCCACCGCTAGAACAGAATTTTATCCTTATCCAGCAGCAAATCCAGAAGTTGAGGCGAGTTCTATTCGTCAAGATTTGTATCGCCGAGATTTTACCATCAACGCCCTCGCCTTGCGCCTCACTACTCCCCGTGCTGGTGTAGGGACGCAACATGCTGCGCCCCTACTTGACTTCTTTGGCGGGTTAATCGATTTACAAGCCAAGCAAATTCGGGTTTTACACGCCAATAGCTTTATCGAAGACCCCACCCGCATTTATCGTGGTGTGCGCTTTGCCGTGCGCTTCGGATTTGAGATTGAACCACAAACTGAAGAGTTTATCCGCTATGCCATCAACAGTGGCGTTTACGATCGCACTGCTCAAGAGAATAGCAGAACTCCAGCCCTGCAAACTAGACTGAAAACTGAATTAAAGCACATCCTAGAAGCCCCTTACTGGAAATCGGCTTTGCAGTTCCTCGATAATTTAGGGGCATTGCAATGTATCCATCCTACCCTGAAGCTAGACGCAGAACTTCTCGGACAATTACGTTTGCTAGAACGCTGCTTGCGGCGATTTGACCCGCAACCAACCCTTATCCATTGGGAAATGCGCTTAGAAACGTTAATCGCCCACCTAGCACCAGAATATCCGGCGAAAGTAGCAAAAAATCTGCAATTGCCAGAGGATAGCATTGCTAGGCTGAAGAACTTAGCTCAAGTGCAAACTGAGGTGATGACATTATTACCCACTTTGCAACGCCCCAGTCAAGTAGTGCAGTTGTTGCGACAGTATGATTTACCAATGCTGATTTTAATCGCCGTGCAAAGTCCGCGAGAGATTAGACATCAGATTTGGGAATATTTTACAGTTTGGGCGAATGTGCAGCCACTATTGAATGGCAATGATTTAAAGAAACTTGGTTACAAACCAGGGCCTCAGTATCGGCAAATCTTAGATGATCTACTTGCTGCTACCTTGGATGGAGTGATTAAAGATAGATTTGAGGCTGAGGAATTTTTAGCACAACACTATCCTAAATGAATTAGTGAAGCGATCAGCCTATGGCATTATATGCGATCGCGTAGCGTGCCGTAGCCATTCGCAGTAGTCTAAATTGTCTCTGGGTCGATATTTAACTCCCGCAGTTTTGCTACCAAACGTTCTGCTTTTTGTTCTGCTTGTTCTGCCTTTTGTTGTGCTTGTTCTGCCTTTTGTTCTGCCTGTTCTGCCTTTTGTTGTGCTTGTTCTGCCTTTTGTTGTGCCTGTTCTGCCTTTTGTTGTGCCTGTTCTGCCTTTTGTTGTGCTTCTTCTGCCGTTTCTTGTGCTTGTTCTGCCGTTTCTTCAGGTGTTGGTACTAGTTGCCCATCTCGTGTAAAAAACCGCAATAGACCCTGATAAATTCCCAGATATAACCCTAGCTGATGACTCCACAAATGTCCTTGTTCAGAAGCTTGTAAAGGTTGATACTCTCCATCTACTAAATGAAATCCCGCAAATTCTTCTGTGTAAGGGTCAAACCAAAAATAATCATGGGTGCGAAAAGTATCTTGATAAATTTTTTTCTTTAAATCTTTGTCAGTCTTAGCTGTTGATTGCGAAAGAATTTCCAGAATTACATTCGGATATTTGCCATCTTCTTCCCAGACTACCCAACTTTTACGGGTTTTGCGTTCAGTTCCCAGCACTACAAAAAAGTCTGGGCCTCGGAAGTGTTCTGATTTAAGTTGGCGTGGACTGTAATAGATAGTCAGGTTTCCCGCCACATAGAAATCATTTCTATCTCGCCATAGCCATTTTAGGCATTTGAGTAAGAGGATGATTTGCTCTAGATGAAGTTCGCTTTCCAAGGGAGGTTCGTCACTATATAGATCACCTGGAGGAAATATAACATTTTGGCAGATGCCTTCTTGAGAATCTAATTCTTGAGCAATGGTCATAGAATGGATATGGCATCAAGTAGTTATGGATTTATTTTAGCAGTCTTGTAGTAGGCGATCGCTTAGTTATAGATGCAGGACATCTTTATCAAAATTCCTCCTGAACCTCTGCGTTCTCTGCGCCTCTGCGGTGAAAAATTTTTATTAACCACAGAGACGCAGAGGGCACAGAGAAGAAAAAGCGATCGCTACCCTTCCGAAATTCCTTCATGCTACACTGTAGTCAATATCAAACCTGATCACAACTCCAACGAGATAGCACAAATGAAGTAGTACCAAACACCTGTTGCGCCCAAGGAAAAAATGTCAACGAAGAATAAACGCAACTAGTTTGACAGGGTTACTTCACATAGTCATGCACTAAAATATTGTCATTACTCGTATCTACATTGAACGGCTTGGTAAGTGTCTGCGGCTAAGTTTATTTTGTGATCACGCGGGTGGAAGTTTGCGAATTGAGGTTTGAGAAAAATGCCGAAAAAATCAATATTGTTAGCTGAGAATTTAACCTACGAACTCAGCTTGGATAGAACTTTGTTTCAAAAAATTCAGGTGAGTATCGAAGCAGGCGATCGCAACCTATTTACCCAGTACACCAGAGCAATACTATCGACAGTTGCAGGAATGTCACGATATATAATATTATCCCAGATCGGTGTAGCTCTAGTTTGTGTGCCCTATCACTTTGCCAATTCTATGAGACTGTTGGCGTGATAGGGGATCTAACCCATCAGCCCCAATCCATCTTAATTTCAGTGCGTTTCAACGCACTTTAGCTATTAGCCCGCAATTTATTACAGAGCGGGAAAGCAACGCAAAACCAGGATTTTAGGGATGGGGGGTTTAACCGCTCGTAAATCGACCAACAGTATCTTCTATTCACCAGGGTTGAAGTAGCACATCGCGTCACATAAATCTCTAACTCCTCAGCAGAAGCCGTAAAGCATACTGGCAAGTTATAATTCTCTTGCGGATCAACGTCACAAAAATTTATGAGTAACCCCCTTGTGCAAGCCTTTTTCGTCGGCAGAGCAGTAGCTGAAGTAGTTAATGAGCGTTTAGAGGTCGCCTTGACCGATGCTTTGAGTGATTTGGGCAGATTTGATGCGGAAGCTAGAGAGCAGTTGCGCCAGTTTACAGATGAAGTCCTAGAGCGGGCAAATCGGGCAGCAGAAGCTGCTAATGGTGGTCAAGCTACTACAGGTGGTGGGCAAGCCAGTTCTGAATCAGTTGACTTGCAAGCAGATATTGATGAATTACGAGCAGAAATTGCCCTGTTACGCACAGAATTGCAACATTATCGCAGAGCTTCTGCATAATTTTATTTTAGTCATTGGTCATTAGTCATTGGTCAAAAATTATGTACAAATGACAAAGGACAAAAGACAAATGGCACTTGATCAAAAACAGTTTAGGAATCAGAGTGTCTTTTCTTCCAAATGATTCGGTTTCAAACCAACGGTACACAAAGCATATGGAACAAGGTTATTCAGATAAGGCATACCGTTGGAATCGGGAAAACTACTCTAGCAGACGGCGTTTTGTGGACATTTGGTCTTTTGTCTTGACCTTAATGTTCAAGCTTTGGCTATACAACAAATCTTGGAGTTACGCGGGTGGAGTAACTGAGGCAAAGCAAGCTGCAAGACGCAAAACTCAAGCGGTTTGGATTCGCAATACTCTGCTGGACTTAGGGCCAACCTTTATCAAAGTCGGGCAATTGTTTTCTACCCGTGCTGATATATTCCCAGGTGAATACGTAGAAGAACTAGCCAAACTACAAGACAAAGTACCAGCATTTAGCTATGAGCAAGTAGAAGCGACCATTGAGAAAGAACTAGGCAAGAAAATTCCTGAACTCTTCCATAATTTTGAACCTGTTCCCTTAGCTGCTGCTAGCTTGGGGCAAGTACACAAAGCTGTGCTGCATAGTGGGGAATCAGTTGTTATCAAGGTGCAACGTCCTGGACTAAAAAAGTTATTTGAAATCGATTTACAAATTCTCAAGGGAATTACTCGCTATTTTCAAAACCATCCCAAATGGGGAAAGGGGCGAGATTGGTTAGGTATTTACGAAGAGTGTTGTCGCATTCTTTGGGAAGAAATTGATTATCTTAACGAAGGTCGTAATGCTGATACTTTTCGCCGGAACTTTCGCGGCTACGATTGGGTGAATGTCCCAAGAATATACTGGCGTTACGCCACGTCCAGAGTGCTGACCTTGGAATATCTCCCTGGAATAAAAATTAGCCAATACGAAGCTTTAGAAGCAGCAGGTTTGGATCGAAAGGCGATCGCTCGTCAAGGCGCTCAAGCCTATTTAATACAGTTGCTCAATAGTGGCTTTTTCCACGCCGATCCCCACCCAGGCAATATTGCCGTTAGTGGAAGTGGGGCTTTAATATTCTACGATTTTGGGATGATGGGGCGGATTAAAGCCAACGTCCGCGAAGGATTGATGCAAACACTGTTTGGTATTGCCCAAAAAGACGGCGATCGCGTTGTTCAATCTCTAATCGATTTAGGTGCGATCGCCCCAACCGATGATATGGGGCCAGTCAAGCGTTCCGTCCAGTACATGCTGGATCATTTCATGGATAAGCCCTTTGAAAACCAATCGGTCGCAGCAATCAGTGACGATCTTTACGAAATAGCTTATAATCAGCCATTTAGATTTCCAGCAACCTTCACTTTTGTGATGCGAGCCTTTTCTACCTTAGAAGGGGTAGGCAAAGGTTTAGATCCAGAGTTTAACTTTATGGAAGTTGCCAAACCATACGCAATGCAGCTTATGACCGATATGAATGGTTCTGAGGGGAATAGCTTTATTAACGAATTAAGTCGTCAAGCAGCTCAGGTAAGTAGTACTGCCTTTGGTCTACCACGTAGGTTAGAGGATACGCTAGAAAAGCTAGAACGGGGAGACATACGCTTGCGCGTTCGTTCTATAGAAACTGAACGGCTGTTGCGGCGGCAGAGCAGTATTCAGCTCTCAATAAGTTATGCTCTGTTAATCAGTGGTTTCACACTTTCAGCTACGATCTTAGTGGTTAGTAATCATGCATGGTGGGCACTAGTCCCAGGTTTAATTGCAGCAGGGCTTTCAGTGATCCTGATCCGGCTACTTTTACGCCTCGACCGTTACGATCGTATGTATTAATTGTTGGTTGCAAAAAAAATTTATGAAACTTAATTTCACGGGTTTTAGCGATCCGGGACTTATTCGTTCTAATAATCAGGATGCTTACTATATCGACCCAGATGGGCGGTTTTTCGTTGTCGCCGATGGCATGGGTGGTCATGCCGGAGGTGAGGAGGCAAGTGGGATTGCCATTAAGGAAATTCAGGCGTATTTGGTGGCAAATTGGCAATCTTCTAAATCTTCTCAAGAATTGCTAGAGCAAGCTTTGTGGGGTGCCAATGAAGCGATTTTGCACGATCAGCAAAATCATCCTCAACGCGCCGACATGGGTACAACGGTTGTAGCGGTAATTTTTCGCTCCCCAGAGTCGCCCTGGTGCGCTCATGTTGGCGATTCGCGGCTGTATCGCTTCCGAGAGTCGCAATTAGAACAGGTAACGGAAGACCACACTTGGGTAGCACGGGCAATCAAAATCGGTGACATCACCTTAGATGAAGCACGGTTACATCCTTTTCGTCATGTATTATCGCGCTGTTTGGGGCGTGAAGACTTGCATCAGATTGATGTGCAACCACTGGATGTAAAAATTGGCGATCGCTTGCTGTTATGTAGCGATGGCCTTACAGAAGAACTTGTCGAACAGAAGATTGCTAGCTGCCTCCAAAATACTCCTTGGCTTGATAAAGCGGCCATCTCTCTAGTTGAGGCTGCCAAAGAGCATGGAGGGCACGATAACATCACAGTTATCATCGTCTCACTCGAAGAAAATAGTCATTAGTCATTTCTCATTGTCCAAGGACAAAGGACAATTGACAAATGAAGTAAATATACTCAGCAATTTGTTCAGCGTGAGCATTTTTCCTTTTTACAATTTGATACAAATACTTTTAGCCTCCAAAGTTCCCTAATGAGGCTAAATTTGCATAAATTGGTAGCCTTGACATCTTGCACGTAATAAGGTATAGCGACTATAATTCAAGCTTATTACCATTCATTCCCCAACCTCCTTAAAATCCCTAGCCTGCGAGTTTCCTCCATATTGGACCAGACAGCATCTTAGTTTTTCTGAAACAGAAAAACTATTGAGGGCTAAGGATAGCACCTAAGCTTCTCCTCAAAGAAGAGTTGTGCAAACCATCAAGGAGTGAGAAAGGTAGTTATACCTATCTGAGTCCAAACAGAGCCTATTTTCCGGAATATGGTTCGGCTGACTTGGGTGGTATATCAGTAGGATTAGGTGCAAGATATCAGAGCAGAAAAATTCCACATTTAGGAAGTGGGCAAATCTGTCAAACAGTTGTTATCTTTCTTAATACGGAGCAACAGTTGGACAGTTAAAAGTCCAATTATTATCCCATTTGGACTTCTGTAACCTAATATCACCTTTACACGTTGTTTTTTCGGAGTTAATTATGAACCAACCAATGAAACTATCCTTGGAACAGCAATTCAGTATCTGCTCATTTTCTACTCAGGTGCAAAATATGAGCCACGAGCAAGCTAAAGACTTTTTGGTCAAGCTCTATGAGCAAATGGTAGTGCGCGAGGCAACTTATCAAGAGCTTCTTAAGCACCAGTGGGGCTTAGATTCCGGTTCCACTATGGCATAGAGTCGTTCTGATGTCGCAGTGGACGACCTCCTTCTCTTGCTTGGTTCCAAAGAGGAAAAGAGCTGGGGCTGTCGGGGCGTCAACTTCGATAAGTAATTACACAAGAGTGGCGCAAAAGTTAAACTCACTAAATTAACTAAGAATGAGCAAACATTGTCTACGGCACATCTACTGGAGTCTAGACCTAACTTTAGCTTTGTAGGCTAAATTCATTGTTTGGTTTAGCCAAACTTGTTTTTGTTTCGTCTAGTCTGAGAATCACACCTGCGTAAATTTATAATCTTCTGGAATATCTACACAGGAAGATTTAGAGAGAATTTAGATCCCCCTGCTTTGACAGTTTGTGATTTGACTCTCTATACATATAACTAGAACTTACATGTTTATATATATTTTGTTTATAAAAGTTTACATTTCTGGAGTAACACCCCTTAGTTGCGTTTAAGATATGTAACATTAAGAAATTATTCTTAGCTGGAAAGATCGTGTGGAGAATCTGTATCAATATTTTCCAGTTTTGCCAGAATTTGAGGCTTAATCTTTTCGTACTCTCTTTTGAGTAAGCTTTTACTAAATTTCGGGTCGGCAGAGGACATCAATGTATTGCTCATTGCGACCCACTCTTGTAGTCGTTGGCGCTGGGCAGAAGCGATGCTGGAAAGTAAGATATGGGTACAGCGATTTGGTGTTTCTCGTGCAAAGAACAACAGGCGGTAGTAACCTCTATGCTCTAGTAAACGGGCAATTTCTTGACCAAGACTGGTTTTGAAATCAAGGTAATAAGGTAACCATTTAGCGCCATGTTTGCGGTTGTAGATGACAGTAATCCATAGCAGCATGGGATGGGGAATAGAAATGAAAAGAAATTGGTTATAGCGGGTACAGAGTAAGCGCTTTTGAATTTCCTCTTGCGGTAGCATCACCCACAGAGCTGGTAAAACCTCCCCATTGGTATGAATGGGCTGGGGAAACACAATATCGGCAATTGGTTTATTTTCGGGCCAGGAAATGGTACGAGCGATTTCATCGTTTGACCAGGATGGCGGCAAATCGGCTTTTTTCTTTAGTTCAACAACCTTAGGGGTAAGTATAGTAGCAGGAACTAGAGCATGGCTGCCTTGCTTAGGGATGCGTGTATGCTCAGGCTTTTCTAGAGATGCTAAAACTCTTAGGATTTCAGCGATATTTTGGGGGCGATCGCGTGGTACTTTAGCTAGACAACTCATCACCAAATTTTCGATTTCTTTTGGTAGTTCTAATCCCAGCGCAACCTCAGCAAAAGAACGTGGTTTTTGATAGTGATGTATTTTATACCATGATCCAAAAGAGTGAGTTGGTGCCACCAGTGGCATTTTGCCTGTGAGCATCTCAAACATCATCACGCCCAAACTATAAATATCAGCACGGTTGTCTAATTCTTTACCTTCCATCTGTTCGGGAGAAGAATAAGCCAGTGTCCCCAAATAAAATTTTGTATGGTCGCCATCTGACTGTAATAACTTGGCAATACCAAAATCTAGAACCTTCACCAATTCTCCGAAACTGGGATCTTGAATCACCAGTATATTGCTTGGCTTGATATCGCGATGGATAATTGGGTAAATTGTGCCATCAACTGGGATACCATCATGGGCGCACTGTAACCCCAGGCTGAGTTGACGCGCCATACTCAGGAATCTTGGTAAAGGCAATCGTTGCTTGCGAATAATATTGTTCAGGCTTTGTCCTTGTAGGTATTCCATGACGTAGAACGGGGTATTATTGTCATCTACGCCATAGTCCATAACTCGGACAATGTGGATGCTTTTTTGCCCTAGTAAAGCACAGGTTTTTGCTTCTCGCTCAAAGCGGTCTTGCAATCGCAGCTTTTCATTTTGGATTGATAGAGCGAGAAACTTAACGGCAACAGGTACACCTCCCAACAAAGTATCTTTAGCACGATAAACCCGACCCATTGCTCCAGTACCGATTAACTCCTGGAGTTGGTAGCGTTTGCTGAGTAAGCGACCAATGTTGGGGTCTGACATAGAGAATTTGAATCCAAAAGCAGGTTGTAAGTGTTTGGCAGGAAAAGTGCATTCAAACTGATATTTGAATTATTGCGCCGAGAAATGATTTTCTAAACTTGTACGGACAGGCAGAAGTCACAAGTCAAAAAGCTTATAGGGTAAGCTTTTGTGAAAATTTCAATCGTTGTCCTAGCTTTTTTCAGTCCTCTTTTAGAGGATTGAAACCATGATCTGGCAGTTTGCAACCGAAACGGTTATTACAACTGGTGCAGCATACTAGATCAAACAAGCAGAAAGGGCAGATTTATAATAACGCTTTGTACCATTTTGCACTTTAATTGTCGTGTAGTTTTAGTTTGCCCAATTTTGACTAAATAGATAACTCTAGGATTTGCCAAAAACCTTAATTAGGTAGCAGCGCACTCACCACACAGTTATCATAACTGTGTGGTGAGTGCGGAGTTTTGAATATCAATAAAGCCAGAGAGGGCGACATGAAGCCGTGCTGGGCAGATTTTATAAGCTCTAAGCCCTCATACTTCGTAAATAATACTCTAGCTTATTCGGATTTATAACTGTTATTTTAGTGGGCAATGACCCACAACTAAAGTTTTGCTTGATTAGCACTTTCCTCCTACCTCCAGCAAGACTGTCCTCTGCCTTGTTTTGTAAGTAGGGGTAATCACAGATACTTATTGCCTGACTAGCACGCCACGGCATAAATAGAGCAACCATTTCAAATCCCTCTCATAGCTTATTCCATAATACTTTTGAATGCGTGAATGCGTGACTTCCGCCCTGCGGTACTGGCTTATTAACCTTCAGGCTCATTCTGACTACGTAAGGATCTATTATTTTTTAATGAAACTGTGATAGTACTAATTGGGAATTTTTCGTTTTTTCTGGAGGTTATAAGACATGTCAAAAACTGATTTATTCCCCTTCACATAGTATTGAATTCGACGTTCGATAATATTGCTAAATCGAGAAATAAAATCAGAAACAAAGTACGGATTTTTGCTTATTTCTGTTAATGCTGTTAACCATTTCCTTTCTTTCATAGGCACTACAACTTGAAAGTAAGCTAGATTCCTCTTAAATACTGCAAGATTATAAGACAGAGCACGCATTAAAGCTGGATTTTTTTTCACAACTTCTTGTTGCATGAAAGAATTAGTAGCTATGCAGCATTGATTTAGACGTGACAATATGCTTTGACGTACAATAGAATTAGGGCGTGAGCGGTAGAAATAATAGGGTTCTGGCACCAGAAAAAAGCGAGCGCCATTGATTAAGCATTTCATATCAAGCCAAAAGTCCTCAGTTATCCTTATGGTTTCATCGTACTCAATGCCATGCTTAACCAGAAATTCTCGTTTGAATATAGGCTTACTTAAACCAAGATGCAACCCTATTTGTCCATAGACATCAGTTTCTACAAAATAAATGATATCAATTTGGAAAATTTTATCTATATGTTCTCCACTTTCTTGAATCAATGTACTCCAAGGAGATGTTGCACCATCTTTGATTAAATAAAGATCGTCAGCAATCATATCTGCATTTGTTTCCTCTGCCAGCAACACAAGCTTTTCTAATCTTTCAGGAGCATACCAGTCATCTGAATCAAGAATAGCAATCCATTCTCCTTGGGCTGCTCTGAGGGCACGATTACGCGCAGCAGAAACCCCAAGGTTTTGCTGATTAAGTATCACTTGGAGACGTTGGTCAGTAAAAGTTTTAGCGACTTCTACAGTTTTATCACTTGAACCATCATCGACCACGATAACTTCAATATCAGTGAGCGTTTGATCTAAGGCTGACTCTATTGCCTTGGCAATATAAGCTTCAGTATTGTAAGAAGGGATAATGACAGAGACTTTAGGATTCACAAAACTGAACTCCTGACTATTGACTACACCGTTAAATTAAAATGCTAAAACCCTAATGATAATTTGAAAATTTCTTTCTTACTATAAATACGTAGATATAAATAATTCAACCTTTGTAGTGAGCCGCTCTAGCCCTATTTTGAGCACTAGAGCCGCTTACTAACAGCCTATTTAATGAATTTTACATTGCGTAATATAGTTTGACCTATTCTTGCCTGCTTAGTTAGAACTTAGTCGTTAGGTGAGAATAAACGATTACTCCTTAAGTTCGGGCATAAGACATTCTATAGATCACAAACTTTTCTCCAAAGTGCGATCGCTGTCAGATCCTATACTCTGTAAAACCTTTTGTCAAGCAGCACTTGACCCGTTAAAACGACTATATCGAGATAAAGCTTTTTTCCGGGAATTTTTAGAGCATTAAGCTGCCCAGAGTTGTCAGAGCGGCGGCTTTCGATATCTTTGAGATCAAACTTCAGGATAATTGCCTTGCTCAATTTCTAAGAACTGATCAATTTGCTTTTGATCGATTTTAAATGGTTCTACCAAGAAGGCGAAGGGAAAAGGGGAAAGGTAAAAAGCGAGTGAAATTGTGAGCGAAATAATTCTTGTGTTATGGGGAAAGTAAAAAGCTATGAAGGTATGGTGGGCGACCTAATTCATCCTTTTGCCCTTTGCCCTTTACCCCTCTTTTTTATCTTTGCCGTGCTGTACTAGCTAGTTACTGCTCTTAGGTTGACTGACGCTCTAGACTAGCTTCCATTGTGTTAGTTAAAAAATGACCAGCCAAGACGCCACTACTGAGGTAGTATGTATCTTCCGAAATCCGATGTAGGGTTTCAAACCCACTACGACGCTGAGGATCGCCTAGTACCCGGTAATGCTGCACAATAGTATCTAGACCAATCCAGCCTTCGCCTTCAACCTGCCCCAAAAGATTATGTTGGAGTAGAAAAGTATACTGACGTTCTCCATCATGCAACCGCCCCTTGTATTGCAAAGAGATTTCCGAGCGATCGCTACCAGGAAATATCAGTTTTGTAGCCATAGTGAACCAGTTATCTCGATTCCAAGCTACCAAGGTCATACCCTTGACGCTGATTGGCATACCATTACGTTCCAGCCAATTTCCCTGCATTGCCCAGCGTCCTGGTTCCAATAAAAAAGTATGAGCCACCTTCTATTCCCTGCCTTGATCGAGTACCGCCAAGACTACAGTTATAGCAGTGCTGAGTAATGAAATGCTGATTGACACTCTCCGGGCTGAAGCCACGGAGATTCTTGGATCTATGACAGAACTTGCTCAATCAGGGTTTCCCCAGACTGAGTAGAGGTTTCATCTCCCCAAGTGTTGCTTACGTCTGTCTTGGAAAGGTTGACGCGGGAATCCTCCCGCGCCCAACTTTCCGCTAGCGCAAAGGTTCCGGTATGCCCTACCGTACCCAATCCACGACTAAGGATAATTCTAGCTGCATTTTCGTCTCTATCCATCACGCAACCACATAAACATACGTGTGTTCTGGTAGATAAAGTTTTCTTAACAACTTCACCGCAGCTAGAGCATTCTTGACTACTGTATTGCGGGTTAACCGCAACCGTAACTCGTTTAAACACTTTCCCAAAGTATTCAACCCAGACACGGAACTGATACCAAGATGCGTCATTAATAGACTTGGCTAAACAATGATTTTTCACCATATTTTTAATTCTCAAATCTTCGTAGGCTATCAAGTCGTTAGACTGAACTACGCACCGTGCTAATTTCACAGCATGGTCTTTACGTTGCCTACTTATTTTGAGGTGGCGCTTACCCAAAATCAGCCTAGCCTTACCCCGATTTTTTGAACCTTTTACCCTTCTGGAAACACGACGCCCAAGGCGCTTAAGAACCTTTTCCCCACTACGCAAAAACTTAGGGTTTTCAGTCATAGCGCCGTTAGAATCGGTGTAGTATTCCTTCAGCCCAACATCTAATCCAACTGTGTTACCAGTAGGTTCTATGTTTTCAGAACGGTCTACATCAATACAAAATTGAACATACACACCATCCGCACGTTTTACCAATCTCACCCGTTTAATCTGGTTGACTTGGTAGAAGTGCAAGTCACGAGTACCTTTAAGCTTTAGTCTCCCAATCCCTTTTTTATCGCTAAAAGTTATAGATTTTCGATTATCTGCAAGCTTCCATCCTGACGTTTTGTATTCAACAGAACGACAATTTTTATGGAATTGAGGATATCCTTTTAGACCTGGAATACCTTTTTTGCAGTTGTCGTAAAATTGAGAAATAGACGACCATGCTCGTTCGGCGCTGGCTTGTCTAGCCATTGAATTGAGTTCCGAGGCAAACGGAAAATTAGCCGCAAGTACAGCACAATATTTCTGCAAATCGTTTTTACCTATGCCTTGAACATCCATCCATAGCCGAATACAACTATTGCGGATGAACTTTGCTGCTCCGTTTTGCATCATCCACTGCGATCAATTGCGCTGACTTCCCATAAGCTTTAAACTCAAAAACTAGCATCGCTTTTACCTCCCACCTTATACTAGTCTGTTTGGTATAAGATGTCTAGATATTTGCGTTTTGTAAAATTCTGAAGGCGGTTAAAACGCGAAATGCGCCACGGGGAGTATCCCCGTGGTCACTTTCGCCGCTCGTGTCGTTTTTCATCCCTGCTCTGAAGAGACAGGGCTTTCAAACTTCCCAGTCTTTCTTGTAAATTTCTCCCAAAAGCACTTCTTGAGGTGCCCCAGTGGCAGTAGGTAGGTTGCCAGGAATACCCAAATGTCGCCAGTAGGCTAAAACTGCAAAGGCGATCGCTTCTTTAAAATCTGCACTCAAACCAACTTCATCTGTAGTCAAGACTGGTATTGATGGCAACAATAACTCTAATCGACGTTTCAAATAGAGATTGCGACTACCACCGCCACATAATAATACCCTTTGTGGCATTTCCGGCAAAAAAGTGCGGTAACTATGAACAATTGAAGCAGCTGTAAGTTCGGTGAGAGTTGCCAATACGTCGGCAGGATTGAGTTGGTATGCTTGAGCATCTTTTAAACACTGATGCATGTAAGTCACACCGAATAACTCTCGACCAGTAGATTTGGGTGGCGGTAGATGAAAGTAGTCTTGGTTGAGCCATTCTTCTACCAATGGATGGCAAGGAGTACCACTCGCTGCCCAATTGCCATCTTCATCGTAAGTTTTAGCACCAGCGCTTAAATGCTCCACCGCTAGATCCAATAGACTATTTCCTGGGCCAGTATCCCAAGCGCGAATTTTTGAGAGCCAGTCCCCATGCCGAGGCGGAATATAAGCAACATTACCAATACCGCCAATGTTTTGAATACAACGCCCTTCTTCAGGATGACTGAGTAAATAGGCATCTACTCTGGGCACGAGGGGCGCACCGTGACCACCAATAGCGATATCAGCAACGCGAAAGTTGCTCACCGTTGTAATGCCCGTAATATGGGCAATTAATGCACCGCGCCCTAGTTGGAGACTGTAACCCAAGGGAGTGCTAAGTGAGGAGTTAGAAATTAAGATTTCTCTCCTCCCCTGCTCCCCTGCTCCCCCTGCTCCCCTGCTCCCCTGCTCCCTTGCTTCCCCAGGTGGTCGATGATAAACCGTCTGACCGTGGGAGCCAATGAGAGTGGCTGGCTGATGACCAATTTGAATATTTTGGGCGGCTTGGGCAAAGACAATGGCGATCGCATCATCTATTTGTGCCAATTCTGCCATTGAGATGGCAACGCCTGCACCAACTGCCAATATTCTTTCTCTGAGTTCGGCTGGATAAGGATATGTTGCTCCGGCTAGCAACTCAACTTTGAGATCCAATTCTGTACCAGATATCTCTACCAACGCAGCGTCTATGCCATCTACGGATGTGCCACTAATTAAACCGATAACGCGAGTAAAGACAGCAGCTTCTTCAGTCGGATGCATTTATGCACCTTTTATAAAAAAAAGTTTGTTTACAATTTAGCACTGATAACTTTGCGCTTTCTACATAAAGCGATAGGCATCAGAGAACATAATATCAGTAATTTTCCTCTAAATGAAGTTCAATAAATTACATTTTTATCTGGGCGGAAGCAAATCGAAAAAGTAGTAATCCTTCTGATGTTGAAATCTATAAGCACATCGGACAATGAGCGTTGAACGAAAAGAATTTTAAAACCGAGAAGCATTCTAAAATGAAAAATCTTTTAATCAAGTCCGCGATCGCTTCTAGTGTTGTTTTGTCCTTAGCTACTCTTACCCGCCCTGTAATGGCTTCGTCTTTTACGGTATCAATAGAAAACGCAGGCGTACAAAATGCACAATTATCAAATCTTGTGAATGCTCATGTACAAACATTTGATGGACAAACACAAGGTTACACTACAACAGGCTTCCAATCGAATGATGGAACGACAAATGTTGGTAGCTATAAGAATACTCTGATCCAGAATGCAGACCAATATGGTGGTGCTGGTGGAACAGGCAAATATTTTGATGTAAACGCCAACATATCTGGTCAAACGCTTTCTACCCTAAATTTGACAACCGCACAAAGTTACTTTGGGCTTTGGTGGTCTGCGGGAGACGCTAATAACGTACTTACATTTCTTTCACAAGGTAAGGTTGTAGAAACTATCACTACTGCTGATGTGGTTAGTTATATCGGAAAGCTAGCAAATAAAGCCAGCTACTACGGTAATCCTAATTCGCCAACTCAAAATACTGGAGAACCTTATGCGTTCATCAACTTCTACGATGTTGCCGGAACTTTTGATCAGGTTCAATTCACCAATATTGGCGGAACTGGTTTTGAATCAGATAATCACACAGTCGCCACTGGCTACAAGAGTATCATCGGTGATGTAGTTACCAAAGCAGTTCCTGAGTCTTCTTCTCTATTAGGAGTTTTTGTGATTGGTTTTGTGGGTGCTGCTTCAGTTCTGACTCGTCGAGTCAACAAAAAGTCAGTTTTGCAATTGTCATAAGTCTAGCGGCTTGCAAACAAGACAATTTCTAGCTCACATTAAGGGTCTTCTGCACTTGTGATGAAATTTGCGGGAATGTCAATCTCAAGCGATCGCCACTTTCATAGCAGCGTTTTAAAGCAATCTTATTAAAGATACCAATTCTAGCTCAGTAAGATTTGCCTGATTTTCTCTATGCCTTACTCCCAGGCTCCACGTTCGCGTAGCGTGCCGTAGGCAAAATTTCAGAAGTTCCAGCCAGAAGTCAACATTAAATACAAGTTTGGGTGAGCTTACTTAGGTAAACTCGCCCTATTTATTTTATCAGCAGCCACTCTACAACACTTAGATAATGCTGGGATTGGCTCCTGCTTTAGCTTGGAGATGTCGTTATTACCCAGCCTACAGGCTTAACTTGGGATAGAGCTGATCCTAAAGCCGACTTTTTAAGAATCGATATGATAGAAAAGTAGATAAAACTTAAAAAATATTTATCGAATGGTGCTTCAATCATCTGGCTTGTCCAAGGTCAAAGACTCATTAACACAAAAAATCTTCTTGGGTAATGAACCTAATGCAGAGTTAATTGCAATTCTCACCGTTTATTTTGTCCAAGGAATTTTAGGATTATCGCGTCTAGCCGTTAGCTTTTTCCTCAAAGATGAACTGCTGCTGAGTCCCGTCCAGGTGTCGGCGCTGTTGGGAATTGTCTTCCTACCTTGGATGATCAAGCCGGTGTTTGGTTTTATTTCTGATGGGTTGCCGATATTTGGCTATCGTCGGCGTCCTTATTTGATTTTATCCGGGATACTGGGAACTGCTTCTTGGGCGAGTCTGGCCACAATAGTTCATACTAGCTGGGCAGCTACCTTAGCGATCGCTCTTAGTTCTCTCTCTGTCGCCATGAGTGATGTCATAGTTGACTCGCTGGTTGTAGAACGGGCTAGAGGCGAATCGCAAGCGAAAGCCGGTTCATTACAATCTCTGTGCTGGGGTGCTTCTGCGATCGGAGGTTTGATAACAGCATACTTTAGCGGTCTGCTGCTTCAATACTTTACTAGCCGTACTGTTTTTGGAATTACCGCCTTATTCCCTCTGATCGTTTCAGGGGTAGCTTGGTTAATTGCTGAGTCCCCGGTTAGCAAAGATGCTCAAGATAGTAACCACACCAACCCTTTACCAATCAAACATCAACTGGGGCAGCTACGCCAAGCCATTAGCCAAAAAACAATTTGGCTACCAACGGCGTTTATCTTCATCTGGCAAGCTACCCCAAATGCTGACTCAGCCTTTTTCTACTTCTCTACCAACGAACTCCACTTTGAACCAGAATTTTTGGGGCGAGTCCACTTGGTGACAAGTTTCGCTTCTTTAGCAGGTGTTTGGATTTTTCAACGTTTCCTCAAAAGCATCCCTTTTCGCGTGATTTTTGCTTGGAGTACTGTCCTTTCCTCAATTTTAGGGATGACAATGCTGTTGTTAGTGACTCACACAAACAGACGGCTAGGTATAGATGACCACTGGTTTAGTTTGGGTGATAGTCTGATTCTCTCTGTGATGGGGAAAATTGCCTTTATGCAAGTGATGGTGCTAGCAGCAAGGCTTTGTCCCTCTGGTGTGGAAGCGACATTATTTGCCTTGTTAATGTCGGTGT
Source organism: Nostoc sp. JL33 (assembly GCF_017114985.1). Taxonomy (GTDB): domain Bacteria; phylum Cyanobacteriota; class Cyanobacteriia; order Cyanobacteriales; family Nostocaceae; genus Nostoc. The sequence goes on from NZ_JABXKP010000090.1 coordinate 191,138, forward strand.
TTAATTCAGCAGGAACAGTTTCCCATGCATTTGGGGCATTAATCACCTATTGGTTGGGGATCACCGCAACGAACTTTGAATCACTTTGGCTATTGGTGCTAATTACTAACCTCAGCACGCTGTTACCCCTACCATTTATCAACTGGCTACCTGCTGCTGAAGAACAAGCTGAGACACCCAAAGATGAGGAACAAGTGTTTTTGCCAGATTTGATGTCTGAGTTGGTACTGAGAGAACCAGAGTCGAAAATAGTCGAATAAATCTCACGCTAAGTAGAGGTAGTGCGCTGCCTTACCGTTGTAAGCTGTTCCACATTTAACTTGCTCCCATTAGGGCGGGCTTTCCGGCCCACCCCACAAGAGTTCTGTTTAATTCGGTTATGCAAATTAGATGTTTTTCAGCTTAGTAACTAGTGTAGTAAATCTACAAAAAAGTCATTTTGAGTGTCTACATATCCTCGTGCAAAATAACAAGAGAACAAAGTATATGCATTTGAAAAGTCAAGAAAGCCAAGTTGCAGAAAAATCCTACACCCGTGCAGACTGGCAAGGAGGATATCAATCTCTCACCCAAGAGTTTGATTATTGGATTGATGATATAGAAGGACAAATTCCCAGAGAGTTACAAGGTACGCTATTTAGAAATGGCCCCGGTTTGCTGGATGTGAATGGGCAACTTCTTCATCACCCTTTTGATGGGGATGGGATGATTAGCAAATTTACCTTTACCAATGGTCGTGCCCATTTTCGCAACCGCTTTGTCCGCACAACTGGCTATTTGGCAGAGCAAAAGGCGGGAAAAATTCTCTATCGCGGTACTTTTGGTACTCACAAACCCGGCGGTTGGCTAGCTAATATTTTTGACTTCAAACTCAAAAATATCGCCAATACAAATGTTATCTATTGGGGTGGTAAACTGCTCGCACTATGGGAAGCCTCTGAAGGATATCGTCTCGATCCTTATACTCTTGAAACCTTGGGGAATGAATATTTTAATGGTGCTTTGTCAGCAGGTGAAGCTTTCGCTGCACATCCCCGTTTGGAAAAGAATTGTGAGCAAGATGGGGGCGCACCTTGCTTGGTAAATTTCTCGATTAAGCCGGGATTATCTACCACAATTACTATTTTCGAGCTAAACCCAGCAGGTGAAATTGTCAGGCAGCACGCTCATAAGGTTCCTGGTTTCTGTTTCATTCATGATTTTGTCATTACTCCCAATTACTGCATCTTCTTTCAAAATCCTGTCACTTTCAATCCCATACCTTTCGCTTTGGGAATACGTGCGGCGGGAGAATGTATCAAATTTCAGCCAAATCAGCCAACTCAAATTCTAATTATTCCCCGCTTCCCCAAAGAAGGGCAACTCGAGATAAAATTTCTGGAAACTCAGTCTGGTTTTGTCTTCCACCATGTTAATGCTTTTGAGGTAGGAGACGAAGTTTTGATTGACTCCATTTGTTACCAAAATTTACCAGAAGTGGAACCCAAAAGCGATTTTCGACAAGTTGATTTTGAGGCAATTTCACCTGGGCAACTTTGGCGATTTTGTCTGAATCTAAAAGATGGGACAGTCGGGCGGGAATTGATTGAGAGCCGATGTTGTGAATTTCCCAGCATACATCCGGCGAATGTGGCACGCCCTTATCGATATCTATATATAGGTGCGGCTCATGCGGAGACTGGTAATGCTCCCTTACAAGCATTGCTGAAAATTGATTTAGAGTCTCTTGAAAGACAACTTTGGAGTGCTGCACCCCGTGGTTTTGTCGGTGAACCGATTTTTGTCCCGCGCCCAGGTTCTGAAAAAGAAGATGATGGTTGGGTATTAGCTTTAGTTTATGATGCTACCCATCACCGTTCAGATTTGGTAATTTTAGATGCTAGTGATTTCTCTAAAGGAGCGATCGCACGGCTACATCTGAAGCATCATATCCCCTATGGTCTGCATGGGAGCTTTACTTCTGAGCTTTTTGAAGAAATTTGATCCCCTCTTTCGGTGAAACCATTTTTTCACTGGAAATGATATGCAAATCAATGTTTTTGAGTAAGCGCACCAATTTTTGCGTCAAAGATCCTTTGAGGAACATTTGCCAACGCGATCGCTGACTTTCACCAATAACAATTTGGGTGATCCGATATTTACCGGCGACTTCAGCGATCGCATTGGCTACGTTACTGTTGGTAACACGAAGAAAAGTACCTTCAAATTCTTTACAAAGTTTCTCACAAGTGTCAATATGTAGGCTTTCCTGCTTGGTGAGGAAGCGTTCTGGATTGGCAACGAACAAGCTATAAAGTGGGGCATTCATATAGTTAGCCAGCCTCGCACCCCGGCGTAACAGCTGCACTGAGTTGGGATAAGTGGATATGCACACCAAAACCCGCTCGTGAATATTACAGGATTGGCCGTTAGGAATAGTGGCGATCGCATTTTCTTCTACGTTGTCTGCTACTTCGCGCAAAGCCAATTCCCGCAAAGCAATCAGATTACGGCGTTGGAAAAAATTATCAAGGGATTGTTGGATTTTTTGGGGTGCATAAATCTTCCCTTCTAATAACCGTTCTTGTAGGGTTTCAGGTGTAACATCCACTACCACTATTTCATCTGCATCATCTAGAATCCTGTCAGGAACCCGCTCACGCACTACCACACCTGTAATTCTGGCTACTAAGTCATTGAGACTTTCCAAATGTTGCACATTCATTGTGGAGTAGACATCAATACCTGCTGCCAAAACTATTTCTACATCTTCGTAGCGTTTTTCGCGTGGTGAACCAGGGACATTAGTATGGGCAAGTTCATCGATTAAGACTAATTGGGGCGATCGCTTTAAAATAGCATCTGTATCCATATCCGTTAGCATCAATCCATCCCGAAGATATTGCTTGCGGGGAAAAATCTCCAATCCCTCTGCCTTCTGAGCTGTTTCCTTGCGCCCGTGGGTTTCCAAAAGCCCAACGACGACATGAATTCCTTCATGTTTGAGTGAATGTGCCTCTTCCAGCATCCGGTAGGTTTTGCCTACTCCAGGAGCCATGCCAATAAAGATTTTATGCTTGCCCCGCCGTCGTGGCGGATAAAGCGAGTAATTTGCAGAATTTAAAGGAGTGCCTGCCGAACTAGTATTACTATTATCTGACATTTTAAAATAGGGAGTAGGGAGTAGGGAGTGGGGAGTAGATATTTTCATCCTTTGTTGTGTTTGTGTAGCGTGCGCTTTGTACTCACTTTGTTTATGGTGCAATACGGTTCAGTTAAGGCTAAAACTCTTTATCAAAGCCAAATTTTTAACGTAGACGCTGCATCGGCTTGCCGCAAGCTACCGCAGAGGCGCAGAGTAAACACAGAGAAGAGAAAAAAATGCTTAACCCAAGCGTATTGGTTTATGGTATGTCTTGCACGAATATTTTAAAATATCCTTTTATGGTTCGCGCACAGCCGCAGAGAGTAACAAAAAAGTTATCTATTTATTCTTAACTCCCCACTCCCCACTCCCCACTCCCCACTCCCCACTCACTGATTTTACTGACGAGAAAAATCTTGCACGTCAAGAGCATAATTCAATCGGAGAACATTGACTCCCGGCTCACCAAAAATCCATAAAAATCTGCCATCAGTAAACTTATTAATTAAAGGTAGGATTTCATCTTCTTTTACTCCCCGCGCACTAGCAACTCGTGTCAATTGCTGCCGTGCTGCTTTCAAGGAAATATGCGGATCTAAACCGGAGCCAGAAGTGTAAATTATATCAGCGATCGGTTGAAGATTTTCGTCTCGCAATTGATTTGCCTGTTCTAGAATCCGCTTGAGTAGTTCTGGATTGCTAGCAGCGAGATTGCTGGCTCCAGAGATGCCAGTTGGCTTGGCTCTTTTGCCTTGGCTATATCTAACAGTACTGGGACGAGGATGGAAATAGCGATCAGATGTGAACACCTGACCAATCAAAGCCGAACCAATTGGTTCACCATTTTGATTCAGCCTGATGCTGCCATTAGCTTGGTAAGGGAAAAAAGCTTGACCTACTACAAGGATTATCAGAGGATAGATGATTGCAGTCAATAACCAAAGCATTAGAGTTATAAAAATTGCTCTGATAGTTTCTCGAATAATAGCCATAAAAATTTTCCAATTGCTGCTAATATTTTATTTTTAATTTTTGATGTGGTCGGTGCGCCAATTTGGTCAAGATGTGCTCGTTTACCAGCGTCCTTAAGCCAAGCCCACAACTGTAATTAGTATATCGATCAACTTAATGGCGATAAACGGCGCAATCACGCCACCTAAGCCATAAATTAAGATATTGCGTTGGACTAGCTGATTAGCTGTCAGGGGTCTAAATCGCACACCCTTCAATGCCAAGGGAATCAAAGCGGGAATAATTAAAGCATTATAAATCAGCGCTGATAGTACAGCAGACTTCGGGCTAGTCAAATTCATAATATTCAGGCTTTGCAGGTTAACAGCAACAAATATCACTGGGATAATTGCAAAGTATTTAGCAATATCATTAGCGATAGAAAATGTCGTCAATGCACCACGAGTAATCAACAATTGTTTGCCAATGCTAATGATATCGAGCAGCTTTGTGGGATCGGAGTCCAAATCGACCATGTTGGCGGCTTCTTTTGCAGCTTGTGTCCCTGTATTCATCGCAACGCCGACGTTAGCTTGGGCTAATGCTAGAGCATCGTTAGTTCCATCTCCCGTCATCGCAACCAGTTTGCCTCCTGCTTGTTCCTTTTTAATGACGCTGATTTTCTCTTCTGGTGTGGCTTCGGCAATAAAGTCATCCACCCCAACTTCTTTGGCAATGACAGAAGTTGTAATTCGGTTGTCTCCAGTTAGCATGATGGTACGCACTCCCATCCGTCGCAGTGCAAGAAAGCGATCGCGGATACCAGGTTTGACAATATCTTTAAGATAAACAATCCCATAGATTTCGTTATCTAGGCTGACTGCTAGGGGTGTACCTCCCAGGCGAGAAACTCGTTCGTAGGCAGCATTCAATTCTGGGGTCTCGCGGCCGTTGCGGGAACGGACAAATCCTTTAATCGCTTCTACTGCTCCCTTTCTGGCCTCATGTCCACCAGGTAAGTTAGTGCCACTTATGCGTGTTTTTGCGGAAAAATCGACTCCTTCTGCCTGACTGGAGTCAAAATCAAACCGTGCGCCTAAATTTTCTGCTAGTCGGACAATGGATTTACCTTCTGGTGTATTGTCAAAGACACTAGCCGCCCACGCAACATTAGCAATTTCCGACATTGAATGACCCCCTAGCGGAATAAACTCTTCCGCCAGGCGGTTGCCAAGGGTAATTGTACCTGTCTTGTCGAGAACTAAAGTGTTGACATCACCACAGGCTTCGACTGCTCCTCCTGAGGCGGCAATGACGTTAAATTGGGCAACTCGATCCATACCAGCAATGCCGATGGTACTTAGTAAGCTGCCAATGGTTGTAGGAATTAACGCCACTAATAGGGCAATCAAAATTGGGATGCTGACTGGACTGTTGACATAGTAGGCAAGTGCGGGCAGAGTGGCCACGACTAACAAAAACATTAAACTTAGAACTGCCAGCAATACCGTTAGGGCAATTTCATTGGGTGTTTTGCTGCGTTCTGCCCCTTCTAAGGAGGCAATCATCCGGTGAATGAAACCTTTGCCTGGGTCAGATGTGATATGGATAATCAGTTCATCTGAGATAATCCGCGTCCCACCAGTGACGGAACTAGCAACCTCGGAGCCTGATTCTTTTAATACTGGTGCGGATTCCCCAGTAATTGCTGATTCATCTACGGAGGCGACACCCATGATTACTTCGCCATCGGCGGGGATGAGATCACCAGCAACGACGTAGATGGTATCGCCCTGTTTGAGGCTGGTGGATGAAACTTCACTAATTGTGCCATCAAGAGCAAGTTTTTTAGCGATCGCTTCTGCCACTCTTGATCGCAAGACATGGGCTTTGGCTTTACCCCGCCCTTGTGCCAGTGCTTCAGCAAAATTGGCAAACCAAACTGTCAAGAATAAAATCCCTGACAATAAGCCGTTGAAAACTTGCGGGTTCTTTTGCAGGGCTGGCCCAAATAGGTTGGGATCAATTGTTAGCAATAGGGTGATGATTGTCCCCACCCAAACCACAAACATTACTGGGTTTTTGATTGCATACTTAGGGTTTAGCTTCACAAAAGCATCCCTAATTGCCCTTAAGTACAGCCACTTATTACTTGTCCTGGCCTTTTTACGTGCTTGGCGGCGATCGCCAGGACGAGAATTTGGGCGTCTAGCTTTGAAGTTAGTTGCCACTTGATTTATAAATAAAGTTTAGGAGTTAAGAAGTAGAAGTTAGCAGTTATTAGGAACTTACAGTCAACTGCCCCACCGACTTTTCGGTTGGGGCTTGTAACCAGGAAAGAGTATTTCCTGAAACATACAGGTATTGAGGTTAGATTTCCTAGATTACTTTATTGGGATCTTTGAGAAAATTAGCCTCAGCAAGTTTGCGTTTGCGTCCCAGATAAGTATTTACTGTACCTCTATTAATTTCAAGCAATTGTGGCACTTGACGTTGGCTCTGTCCTTGATCAATTAATTCATCTATTTTTGCTTTATCCTCATGGGTTAAACGTCGTTTATATTTACGACTATCAAAATATTCGCCAGATTCTGATTGCAATGGTAAAGGGACAGACACTTTGTAAGCATCCCACTTGGAATAAAGCTTAACTCCATTTACAGATTCTTTGGCAAATGAGATTGATGATGGAATGAAGTAGCAACTATCAGGGGTTACGACCCAAAGCATATCAAAATCCTCTATTCTATATTTATGAACTAACTCATAACTTTTCTAACTGCCAGATGCTAGTTTCAAACCTTCAGCTATCGGGCCTAAAGCCATAACGGGAAAGAAAGCCAACACTCCCAAAACCAGTGTCACTCCAGCCGTGATAGTAGTAAATACCAGAGAATCAGTTCTCAGGGTACCAGGGGTTTCTTGTACTTGTTGTTTGCCAGACATGCCGTGAGCTAACAGCAGTATGGCAATCATCGGAATGTAGCGTCCTGCGATTAAGCTAACTAAAGTACTCAAGTTCCACCACAGGGTGTTATCCCTCAACCCCTCTAAGCCGGAGCCATTATTTGCTGCTGCTGAGGCGTATTCATAAACTACTTGAGAAATACCGTGATTGCCAGGGTTGCTAATTCCAGATAGAGAGATGGGGTAAGCCAAGGCGATCGCACTGGGAATCAAAACTAGAATTGGGTGAATCAACAGCACCACGCCGGCGAGGACGATTTCCCGCTTTTCAATTTTGCGTCCTAAAAACTCTGGGGTGCGTCCTCCCATTAGTCCAGTTAGGAACACTGTGACAATTAAGTAAATAAATAAGTAAGCTGTTCCAGTTCCCTGACCACCCCAGATAACGCGGATAAATAAGTTGAAGAGAGTCGAAAATAGTCCTTGCGGCATCAAAGAATCGTGCATCCCATTCACAGCACCAGACATAGTAGCAGTAGTCATCACTGCCCAAAATGCCGTTTGTGCCCAGCCAAATCGAACTTCTTTACCCTCTAAATTGGGCTGTTCTAATCCAAAGGCGGTATTAACCAGGGGATTACCTTGCAGTTCTCCCACGGCTGCTACCCCCACCAGAACTACAAAAATCACAAACACCATCCAGAAAAGTAGCCAAGCTTGTTTGATGTTGTTGGCAAATATACCGTAGGTGTAAATTAAGGCTGCTGGTATAGAAATCATCGCGATCATTTCTATCAAGTTAGAAGCGCCATTGGGATTTTCAAAGGGATGTGCTGAGTTGACGCCAAAAAAGCCTCCGCCGTTGTCGCCGAAAAGTTTGATCATTTCAAAGGATGCTACTGGCCCTCTGGCAAGATATTGCGTCCCGCCTTCTAAGGTTCTCACATCCAAAGTCTTAGCTAATGTTTGTGGTACACCTGTTACAACCAAGGCGATCGCGCCAATAATCGAAATCGGCAGCAATATTCGCGTAATTCCACGGACGAGATCGACGTAAAAGTTTCCCAGTCCTCTACCCGTTAACCCGCGAATAAAGGCAATTCCCACAGATAAACCGGTAGCTGCGGAGGTGAACATCAAAAAGCCTAATGCCGCTACCTGGCTAAAATAGCTTAAGGTTGTCTCACCAGCATAGTGTTGCTGGTCGCTATTCGTCACAAATGAAATGGTTGTGTGCAGCAATACATCCCAGTCCGGCGCACCGAAGCCGTTAGGATTCCAGGGCAAGAGTCTCTGAAAGTATATCAGCAAATATACTGAAATACCCATGAGAATGTTGCTGTACAGTACAGCCACGATATACTGCCAACCCGTCATATCATCCTTCCTGCGAACACCCGCTAGTACGAACATACTTCGCTCTATCGGGTTCATTAAAAAATCAAGCAGTGTTCTTTCTCCCAAGAAGACACGCGCTATGTATCTTCCCAATCGCGGAGTGATTGCTATGACAATACACAGCGTTAAGCCTATTTGCAAAAAACCTTGTCCCATATATTTCGCGCTCAATTAAATTTAAGTGCTAGCAAGCCAATTCTTAGAAATAACAAATTAACTGTTGGAGTATTTTATTTCAAGGGATTTACCGAAACAGAATACATGCGTCAGTCGTCAGAATTCAGAATGAATTGAAATCCGATTGGCGAATGAATAACCGGCGTTTTTGCACCCCCACCAAATTTTATTGTTTTGTGGTCAACTTTCGTAGTGGCGGGTCTGAATCCCCTACTGATAGCGTAGTCGGTAGTAAGTCCACGTACCCTTACAATACAAGCAAGCTAGCAAGAGCGTCTATCTGCGACACGCTATTTGCGTTCGTAGAGAGCGTCTGAATTCTTATTCAATACTATTTTCCAGATACTTGTTAAAATTTTTGTTAAGAATATTTAATTTTTAGTCTTAATTCATTTATCTCACTAGTTAGGATTATTTGTTTATACAATACTTTTTCCAAGTTTGCTACTTTCAAAGAATATAAATATCCCAGAGGATTTTATTAATGGGATTAGGGATTGAGAAGATTGTGGTAGATACGCCGCTCGTTGTGGTCAAACTACCCAGTCTCCAATGACCATTACCGCGATTCCCCATTCCCCAGTTACCTTGACTGCATCTGGCTGGATAAACGTAATTTTAGGATTAATTCTCAAGTTGGCATTTGCAGATATAGATTGAAGATAAACCATAATTGGTGAATTAAATTAAATAGTTATACAGATTGTACGATCGCGATTTTTTAGTAAATCAGAAATGACGATGTTAAGTCGATTAGTGACTATGAAAGAAGCTATAAGTGAGCGTAGGGAGACATATGGGCTAATAGCGATCACCTTTGCTATCGTGATCACGTTGGAATATTTGACACCATCTGAGTACGTATTTGGCTACCTCTACACAGGGACGATTTTGTTAGCAGATTATCGATTGAATCGGGGAGCAGTATTAGCAGTCACTCTTGCAGCGACAGGATTAACATTATTGAATTTGTTTGTTCCCGGAGGAGAAATGATTCATCCCCCAACGTTGGCAAATAGGTTGATTGCAGTGTTGGCGTTGGTGGTAACGGGTTGGTTAAGCGATCGCAACCACCGCAATGAAGAAGCGATCGCTTATACGCAAGCACAATTACGTTCCCAAGAACAACTAGCTATCATGCGGGAAGATTTTGTTTCTACCCTAACGCATGATTTGAAAACACCCCTATTAGGAGCAATTGAAACGCTGAAATATTTTCAAAATGAGCAATTTGGTGAAATCACGCCAATGCAAGCAAAAGTTCTCCAAACAATGGCTCGTAGTCATCGGAGTACACTACAATTAGTCCAAACGCTTTTAGATGTATACCGCAATGATGCTGAAGGGCTGAAACTACAGATATCACCTGTTAATTTAGTGACAGTGGCGGAGGAGATCATCGCTACCCTGAGTGAACTAGCGAGAACACGTCAGGTTTATATTTCTCTGCACTATGGCGAATCAGATTTTCGCAGCTTTCTCTGGGTAAATGGCGATTCTTTGCAACTTGGGCGAGTCTTCACCAATCTTTTGAGTAATGGTATTAACCATACCCCGCGTGGCGGTAAAGTGGAAGTAGTACTTGAAGGTTATTCTAGCGATCAAGTGGTAAAAATACTTGATACTGGTTCCGGCATTACCGAAGAAGAGTTACCCCACTTATTTGAAAGGTTTTATCAAGGACATAGCGATCGCCACGTCTCAGGATCTGGACTTGGGCTTTATTTGACCAGGCAAATTATAGTTGCTCATCGGGGTACAATTTGGGCAGAGAATCGCTCACCACGGGGCGCACTGTTTGGTTTCCGACTCCCAGCTTGTCCACCACCGGGGAGTTGAGAAATCAATTCACGCATTCACGCATTGAAGAACTCTTGCCTTCTGCTTTCCCAATGACAAATGACCAATAACCAATGACCAATGCCCAATGCCCAATTACTAATGACAAAAATCTTGCTCGTTGAAGATGATGAATTATTTCGGCTTGGTCTGCGGATGCGCTTGCAACAAGAAACTAGTTTGGAGATTGTCGCAGAGGCAGAAGATGGGGAACAAGCTGTAGAATTAGCAAATCGCTATCCCCTGGATTTAGTCTTGCTGGATATAGGTTTACCAGGGATTGGCGGGATTGAGGCTTGTCGCCAAATCAAGCAGAAGCACCCAACTTTACCAATTCTGGTTTTAACGTCTCGTTCTGAAAAACCCTTGATTTCACGGTTAATTGCTGCCGGGGCGCAAGGTTACTGCCTCAAAGGTATTCCTGCTGAGTCTCTAATATTGGCAGTGCGATCGGTTGCAGCAGGGGCTTCTTGGTGGGATCAAACGGCAACAACAGAAATTAGAGCCGCTTTTGAGGGCAATTCTACTGTGTTGCTGCCTGCAAAAACTGAGGAACCCTTAGAAAATCCCTTAACCAAGCGGGAACAAGAAATTTTGGCACTGGTAGCACAGGGCAAAAGCAATCAAGAAATTGCTGAGATTCTCTACATCGCCCCTGGTACAGTGCGGGTTCATGTCCATGCTATTTTACAGAAACTAGAAGTACGCGATCGCACTCAAGCCGCAGTTTTAGCTATTCAAAAAGGATTGGTAGCACCAGAATTATTAATTAATTAGTAGAGATGCAAAATTTCTAAACTATTAGGACTTACGCACTGTACAAATGCATCGCGATCCCAATTAACGATCTTGAGAAAGTTTTCAGGCTTTTCTTAATTATCCAGGACTTACGCAAAATACCTCTCAAACTCTTATTCCTCCGTGTCCCGCCAGTTGCTTCTCCCTACACCTACAGCCCTGCGGGCATCCTACGGCAGGCGCTAGCCACGCGCGTGAGGGAGAAGGAAAGACCCGCAATTTCCAAGTCTTGCTTCACCGCTTTGCGTCTACGATTTTCCGTTACCTGTGCGTAAGTCCTATTATCCTGCGATGCCTACGGCGGTAAACTACGTAAATAGATCATGCTGTGCCCTTACGAAAGATATGGTTTTTAACCTTGCTCCATATTTGGTATTTCTTGTCAATGCGTAAGTCTTAGTTAAAATGAAGGGCTGATAAAGCTTTTGGAAAACTTCGATCTACTGATAAGCTGTTCCACATTTAACTTGCTCCCATTAGGGCGGGCTTTCCGGCCCACCCCACAAGAGTTCTGTTTAATTCGGTTATGCAAATTAGATGTTTTTCAGCTTATTAATGCAGTGGACGCAGAAGTGTAATTTTGCCCATGCCAGTCCCTTCATTGAGTTGCGCCACGTATATATGTCCATTTGTCGGATTCTCAACCAAATCCAATGGACTTGGGTTAAAACCGGTGAAGCCAGTAATACCCGTTTGGAAATCTACAATATTTAATTTTGCGCCACCTGGTGTTAGCACAATGATGTCTTTACCAGCACTGTAGCGTGTCACCAGGAGTTTGCCTTGTAGCTTGCCACCTAAAACATTACTACGGTACTCAATGATACCATTGGGTGAAAAATGCTCTCCGAAATCGAAAGCAATACCCTTCCAATTCCGGTCAGGTAGAGTACCAATGGGATATTCTTTTACCTCACCAGGGTCTGTAGCAGCTGTGGGATTTCCTCCATTCAACACCCACTCACAACGCTTAGAATTGGGGTGTCCATAGTAACCGTTTTTAACAACCCGAAACAGATAATCTCGCTGCGTGCCTATATTCTTGAGGCTAGGTACGGATGGACTGGTATAAGCCCTATTAGTAGCTTTATCGATCCGGTTTTGGCAGGCAAGAGGTAGGGGGATAGGTGTATTTGGCGTATTGCCACCAGCAGCTGAACCATTTGTTGGCACATACAACTGACCATTGGTATGCCAAACCAGATCGTAGCCATTGCGTATACCGCTAGCAAAGATAGTTACAGCTGCTCCCGCCTTAAAGGGATTATAAGTACCTCCATCCTCCGTTTTAACGCTTAAAGGAAGTGAGGTGATCTTGGACAGGTCAACTCGTAATACAGCAGCACTTAATAACCGCTCAGGACGGTTACTCCAGGCATTGTTTGGTGCGCCCGTACTATTATTACTACCCTGCAACACATACAGCACTTTTGGCTGATTAGGCTTAAACTCAATGCTGTTGGTTTGATGATCCCGGCTTGATCGTGGTAAATCAACCACATAGTCTTGTACTGTCTCTAGGTTGGAACCACTCAACCGAGTAATTTTACCACTCCACTCCGGCGCATTAACAGTTCCATTCCAGTAGTAGTTGTTTGTTACCCATAGAATTAGGTTGCTAGCATTTGTTGATGAGGGATCAAAGTGCATACCAATGATAGTTCGGTTACCACCATTTGCAGTCTGCAATGAGGAAATCGTTTGTGGCTTACCCAGAGTGCCATTAGCATTGATCGGGAAGCGCAAAATCTCACCTTGTAAGGTGGCAGCATAGAGTTTATTGTCAGGCCCAATCGATACTGTGGTGTAAGGTTTGGCAGGTACATTCGGTAGTGAGATTTGCTCAAAACTAATATTGCTTAGAGATGGGGCTTTGGTGCCTGTTGTGAAATTGATGCTATAGGGTAAGAATCCAACACCATTGCTATCTTTAACCCCGTCGGTGATTTGTAACAAATATTTGGTATTATTTTTGAGATGATTTATCGGGGATACTACAATCACATCTCCGCCACCCGAAGTGTTGTAATTGGCATCCACTTGTGTATTAGTGCTGCTATCGATCAGCTTGATGGTTGAGGCTGAAAGGGTATTAACCGCAATCCCACTGTTGGGGAGATTTACGTCTGCTGTAATCGAGATATCTGGCGGGACATTTGTCTGACTATCAGTAAGATTGCTCGTTCTGACCGAGGGAAGTTTACCCGGTGCGATCGCAATAGAGTTGAGCTTGGTATTGTTACCACCTTTAGCATCAATTGTCAGCTTGCCGTCGGTAACATTAACAATTCGGGTAACTGTGGTCAACTTTTTGCTTGCCGTTGGTACAAATAAGCTATCTTCACGCACCCAACCAAAGTTCCGAGTATCATTGTAGGCTTGACCAATGTCTTTAATATACTTATACTCAGATGGTACAAGAGCGCTATTTGGTTGAAAACTAATCGTTTGAACAATTGCTAATACCAGTATTTTGGGTTTGATGTTGTAAATCATATATACCTTGCCGTTGTAGTCGTAGTTGATACGTGAGTCGTCTATTGACATTGGCCAAGTATTTGCAATGATTATTCCTGATGATTTTTTACTGGACAGAAACGAAAATGATGACCGCAAGGGTCAGGGAAACCTATTTTGCTCGGTTCTCCGCTCACTCCACTCACCAACGTTAGAGCGCACAGCATTCTGTTCTTGAAGAAGGCAGTCCCAATCAAAAAACTTCACTACCAAGCATAAAAAACGGACTGGAAACTAATATTTATACTCACCACGGGCTAAACCCTAGCTATGGGCTAACAGCACTTTCAAGCTAGAGGGTACAAGGGATGGAATACTGTGTACAGATTATTTACAAATACTTGAAATTACGTAACCCGCCAACTTCTTTTTTAAGGGAACATTCTAAGTCATCAGCTTGCCGCAGTATGATTACGTAAAAAGCAATAAATCTTCAAAATTATCATCGCAACCCTTTAACTTTTGCTGGCATTCATTTTTGTCTGTGCTGCCAATATCTAAGTAATATCATGATTCATCCCGCATTTATGCAACGCCAGAAAAAGATTTTTAGGCGGTGATTGTGTACGCAATTCATAATCAGATAAGGGACTTCCAACAAATAAATTACCCAATATTGTGGGGTGGGCATCTTGCCCGCCCGTATAGAAAGGCGGGCAAGATGCCCACCCCACAAGAAGTAGTTGAGTATTTTTTTATTTGGAAGTCCCTAATTCACATAATATTTAATGGGTCTACATCTATTGTCAAGCTAACAGACGGCGGGCAAAGCGATCGCACTTCTTCCCAATCTGGTAATTGTGGCAATGCATCCGGGGCAAATTTAATCAATATCTGCCAGCGATAACGATTAGCTACTCGTAAAATACTCGCTGGTGCTGGCCCCAATATCTCGAATTGTTCTTCTGTACTCAAGGCTGTAGCAATAATTTGTGCCGTATTCTGCACTTGAATCGGGTCAAGACTACTTAAGCGCAATAAAATTAACCGCCCGTATGGGGGATAATTGAGTGCTTGGCGTTGTTCTAATTCCGCTTGAGAAAAAGACAGATAATCGTGCGATCGCACTGCTGCAATTACTTGATGCTCTGTAGTATAAGTTTGCACAATGACTCTGCCGGGATCGTCGCCTCTACCAGCACGTCCAGCGACTTGAGTCAAGGTTTGAAATGCCCGTTCACTGGCGCGATAATCTGATAAATTTAGCAATCCATCGGCGGCGACAACGCCCACAAGTGTCACCTGGGGTAAATCTAAACCTTTGGTGAGCATTTGCGTACCCACTAATAAATCTGCTTCGCCATTGGCAAATTGTGTGAGTAAGGTACGGTGTGAGCCTTTGTTGCGAGTGGTATCGCTATCAAAACGAATTAAGCGTAACTCTGGGAATTGTCGCGCTAGTTCCTGCGTTACTCGCTGAGTACCGCTACCGAAAAATTTCAGGTAAGGGGAACTACAATCAGGGCAGAATTTGGGATGCGATCGCGCATAGTTACAGTAATGACAACGCAATAATTCTGGCGCTTTTTCTTCGGTGTGGTGATACGCTAACGACACGTCACAGTGCGGACATTCTAAGACATATCCACAACTGCGGCAAGATACAAAAGTACTGTGTCCCCGCCGATGGATAAATAAAATTCCCTGTTGTTTTTTCTCTTGCAACTGTTGCAAAGCTGCTTGCAGCGATCTACTAAATATAGAACGATTTCCCTGCTGCAACTCTTGCCGCATATCGACGATTTCCACCGGCGGTAGAGGCCGGGAATTGATCCGTTCCGGCAAACTTAAGTAATAACTCCTGCCTGCTGACTTCTGATTTCTTTCTTGTCCCCCCTCTCTGCTTGCAAAGAGGGGGCTAGGGGGTGAGGTTCCGACGCTTACCCAACTCTCCAACGAAGGGGTAGCGGAACCCAACACTAAGGGACAATTTTCTAATTCGGCTCGCCACTGGGCGACGGTGCGGGCGTGGTAGGTGGGTATGGGGGAGTCTTGTTTAAAGCTGCTGTCGTGTTCTTCATCTAAAATAATTAAACCCAATTTAGGCAAAGGGGCGAAAACGGCGCTGCGGGTACCAATGACAACTTGGGGTTCTCCTGTGAGCATTTGCCGCCAAGTGTCGTAACGTTCACCATCTGAGAGGGCGCTGTGATAAACGCTGACTTTATTACCAAAACGGGCGCGAAAACGATCAGTTAGCTGGGGTGTGAGTCCAATTTCTGGCACTAAGACAAGCGCGGATTTGCCGACTTTCAAAAGGGGTGCGATCGCTTGTAAATATACTTCTGTTTTTCCCGAACCTGTCACCCCATGCAACAAAATTTGAGCAAATCCATCTAGTGTTTGGATTGTTTCTAGGGCGTTAGCTTGGGCAGTAGTTAAGGATTTAGCACCATCGCCTACTAATGCTGGGCCTGTTTCTGTTCGCAATACTTCCCGTTCTTCGATGACGATGTAACCCTTTTGGGCCAGCGTCTTCAGGATAGAGGAACTAGCATTGCAAATTACGAGTAATTCATTTTGCCACAACTCACCCCCACGCCGCCGTAGTATTTCCAAAATCTCTCGTTGGCGAGTAGTTAAGTCGTGGTCGATTGTACCTGTGAGTGTGACTGCTTTTTGCAGCTTTGGTCGAGTTAGCCGTGGTGGTTCTAAATAGCTTTCTACTAAACCAGATCGCAACAACTCTCGAATCCCCCGATAAGCAGATTTGACTTTTTGTTGGAGGTAGACGAAACTGTAGTCTCCCGCCGGCTGCGCTTGTAAAAGTTCCCAAATTTGCCGCGCAGTTGATGTCAGAAAAGCTGAAGGATTGCCAGATGCAAGTAAATAATTACTCCCCTCCCCTCGGCTTCTAATGACGCGGATACGACGCTGCGATCGCCCCAGCAACCCTGGTGGCAGAGCAACCCGGATTACTTGAATCAGGGGCGTATAGTAATATGCAGCTACTCGATTGAGTAATTCCCAATAAGCACTTGGGAAAAATCCAACGCTGACTATATCTTCTACTTCCCGGATTTTTTCTGGTGGTAAATCGACATTTGGTTGTGTCAGTAACCGAATGGCGATCGCTCCTAATTGTTGTGCCCCAAATGGCACGCTCAAAATATCCCCTGGTTTTATTTCTAACTGGGCTGGCAATCGATAAGTAAATAGTCCTGTACTTCCTGGACAGTCTACCAGTACTTCAACCCACCTATTAAGAGTTCCACCTGACTGGTATGATTCACTCGCTTGTGCCACCACGAAAGGAGATAATTTTATGTCCTTAATATACATACTTGCTGATTTTATAGTTAAATATTTTACTCACATAGCTGGTCAAAATTAACCTAGCTAACTGAACTCTAATTTCTTGCTTTCTTGAATTTAAATAGTATTTCTCAATACTGTTATCCTTCATAATACTTGATAAGTTTCCTCTTATGTAATCTACTAGACAAATTCGTATCAACTATACATGCAATAAATATTTGATGCCCACTATACAAATAAAAGCATGTCGGCTCTTGCTGCAACAGTTGCTCTATCTACTAAATAGGGAGTAGCCTTTTTCCGCCTATCGATAGATATTAAACCCTTTCTGTATATGAGAATATTTTATACAAATAAGAACATCCCGAAATTAACCTGCCATTATTGTAATTTGTATCATCTCGGTAACTTGGAATCGGGAATGCATAACCCTAGCACCAGGTTTTCGATTTATCTACTTACTTCTAACGCCTAAACATTAAAATTATTTAGAAAAATATATGAAAGTTTAAGAACTTGGGATGATTAGCTGAGATTTTTATATTTGTTAAGGTTGAGAAAGTTTGAGGGGGGTTTGACATATTTGATAATTCAGAAAAAAATGAAGAATATATCTGTTGAGAGGCTGAGAAAAAAGTTTTATTGGGTGCCAAGTCCAGTTGAGTTATAGGTTATATCTAACCGTAACCTATAGTGGGTAGGTAGATACTGATTTTTATTACTGAATATCAAATTAGCAGAAGCTTGTATTTCGCTATATAAACGGGTGCATTCGTCCCTTAGGGAAAACTACCAAGCCTCAAACGAGTAGCTGTAACTAAATTATGTACCAAACAAAGCAACAATCCCTAAAGGAAACTATGAATATTGTTGAATTGGGAAAAATGGAAATAGTGGAGAATATTACTGATAGCGAAGAACCATCACTCGAAAGTTTAGATGCAGTAGCAGAAGAAGAGTCTCCAATTGTAGTAGAAAATCCCGAATCAGATGAACGGGATGGAGATGAGATGGCTGCGGCTCGTCCTTCGGGATACAATAAAACCGAACATGATGATGCTGTAGGCGCATTTTTTAAGGAAATGGCGCGTTATCCGCTTCTAAAACCTGATGAAGAGGTAGAGTTAGCCCGGCGAGTCAGGTTTCTAGAAGAAGTTAGGGAATTACAAGCTGCTTTACACTTAAAACTCGGACAAGAACCTAGCAAGCTAGAAGTGGCTTCCGAGCTAGAAATGACGGAAAAGCAATTAGAAAGTCGCTTGTATCAAGGTAGAGTAGCAAAACGCAAAATGATTCGCTCGAACCTGAGATTGGTAGTTTCTATTGCCAAGCGATATCTAAATCGGGGAGTTCCTTTTCTGGATTTAATTCAGGAAGGAGCAATGGGTTTAAATCGCGCTACAGAAAAGTTTGATCCAGATAAAGGATATAAGTTTTCTACTTACGCCTATTGGTGGATTAGACAAGCGATTACCAGAGCTATAGCTAATGATGCGCGGACAATCCGGCTACCTATTCATATTGTTGAAAAGCTTAACAAGCTGAAAAAAGCACAACGGGAACTCAAACAAAAACTCTGTCGTAATCCCACTGAAGCTGAAATGGCAGAAGTTTTGGAAGTTAGTGTGCAACAACTACGCCAGCTACAACAGCTACGGCGTCAAGCACTTTCTCTCAACCACCGCGTCGGTAAAGAAGAAGACACGGAATTGATGGATTTGCTAGAAGATGAAGATAACCTGTCTCCAGAAGCAAAAATGAATGAAAACATGATGCGTCAGGAGATTTGGGAAGTCTTGGGTGACGTGTTAACTCCACGGGAGAAAGATGTGATTTCTCTGCGCTATGGTTTGACAACCAGCGAACCCTGTACCTTAGAAGAAGTTGGCAACATGTTCAATCTTTCTCGTGAGCGAGTGCGACAAATTCAAAGCAAAGCCATGCGGAAATTGCGGCGTCCACACATAGCTAAACGTTTAAAAGGTTGGTTGATTTAATTACATTCATAAAAATAGACCTGATCTAATTAGCTCTACTAACGAACATGGATGAAATAAAGTCCAAAACTTTAAATTTCATCGGGGAGCCAGTGCGTTGTGGTGTTAGCGTAGCGGTAGCGACGTAGGAGCGTCGGCAGTCGCTCAGAGGGGGTTTTCACGCCACTTGACGCCAGTCCGCCTAAGTCGGGAGACCCGAAAGAGCGGCTGGCTCCTTTAAGCCTGTTAACCCGTCCAACGCAGTGGCTCCCCATGAGGAACTGCCGTTAGCGTCACAAAGAGCGAGTCATGTCTACAGACACGCTACTCGCGTTCGAGCCTCACCCGTACCCCTACACATACAAGCAAGCTAGCAAGAGCGTCTGCGACAGGAGAAGGGCGTTTTGTACCTTTTTTCGGCTTTTGTTTAGTCATTACTCAAAAAAATTTGCACAGTTGCCTATAGACTATGGACTATGAACTATGGACTATAGACTAATGACTTCGCGTAGCAATTTGATTGTGCGTTTTGCTGAACCAGCTGATTACAGCGTACTGTTTAAATTAATTCAGGCGCTTGCAGAGTATGAAAAATTATCTCACGCTATTACTGGCAATGCTCTAGCACTTAAAGAGCATTTATTTGGTTCGCGGAGGTATGTAGGGGCAATCTTAGCAGAATCTGCGGGTCAAGCTGTTGGTTTTGCCCTATTTTTTCATAATTATTCAACATTTCTGACTAAGCCAGGAATTTATCTGGAAGATTTATTTGTTTTACCAGAATATCGCAGGCAAGGTATTGGTAAGGCTCTGCTTACTAAAGTAGCCCAGATAGCTGTAGAACGTGATTGTGGGCGCTTAGAGTGGAGTGTGTTGGATTGGAACGAATCAGCCCAAGCATTCTACCGTAGTATGGGAGCATCTATATTAGGTGATTGGCGAATTTGTCGTGTTACAGAAGATGTGCTTATTCAGTTAGGGGCTGTCAACTAAAGAACAAAGGATGAAACGAGACAATTTTTATCTAGAATATTTCATCCTTAAGTTTTTATAATTTATTGGTTGTAAAGCATTCAAACTTATATAGCAATTCTGAATCATTTCTAAGAAATAAGATCCCCGACTTCGTAAAAGTTGTCGGGGATCTGGGGCTTGCAATTCTCACAAATAAAATAGGATTGCTATATATAAAGAAAGTATTTTAATCATCAGTTTAGATGTATACTCCTGCAAAGAAACAAGCTACGTGTAGCATCCCGCAAGGAACGTAGAGAAGCACCTTGTCGTCAAATATCGCTCTGTACTAACAACCGTAAATCTAAAACCTCGAATATTCAAAATTAAAAAAATTTTCCGGCGAAGTTTGACAGCTTGTCATTTGACTATGGCAACGCCTCAACTGACAATTATGGAGGATATTGCACCGAATAAGCCGTTATTGCACAGGGAACACGAAATGAAAAAAATTATTACAGTGATGCTGTTAGGCATAGCAATCTTCACCTTTGCCTTCAGTAGTCCAGTATTGGCAGCAGATGCTGTTAGTGGAGCTAAAGTATTTAGTGCCAATTGTGCTTCTTGTCACGCCGGAGGTAAGAATCTGGTTCAAGCTAACAAAAACCTGAAGAAAGATGCTTTGGAAAAGTATGGTTTGTACTCAGAAGAGGCGATTATTGCTCAGGTTACAAAAGGTAAAAATGCCATGCCCGCCTTCGGCAGTCGTTTGAAACCTAACCAAATTGAAGATGTAGCGGCTTATGTGCTTTCACAAGCAGATAAGGAGTGGAAGTAGACTAAAATCTAACTTCAAGAATTAACAATTCGCGGGGCTTTTTGTCCCGCGAATTTTAGAGTTGGCGTCAAGGTTTTGAAACCCACGGAGGTGGCTTTTGCCTTGTGTAGACGAGCCAGTGCGTTGGGCGGCTCCGCCGACTTGTTCGCGCAGCGTCTCCCCTTCTCCCAAAGGGAGAGGCTAGCGCCAAGGGAGAAGCACCTGGCGTGCCGTTTCTAGCCGCACTTTTATTTTAACCTTAAGTTGACAGCAATAAGCAATGTTCTGTACCAACGTATTTGTATCATTATTAAAGTGAAACGGCTTAGATAAGAGCAATAAATTTTGAAGCGAGATTGAACCCAAGCTGGTGTTTTAGATAAAAGTCTGATCGCGGCAAAATATTTAACTTGTTGCATTTCATTTTAATATTATTGTGTCATAGTATCTTAGTTGATAGCTAATAGCTTTCCACATTGCCGAGCTTCTATCCAAGATTTCTGTGTATAAATATGCTAGAAACTAAATCAAGTCCTGATACACATACAGACACATCAATCAAAGCTGATACCTTGACTGGCTCTGTTGTCTTTTCTTCTCCTCCTGAAGAAATCTACGATGTTGTAGTGGTTGGCGCTGGGCCTATTGGGTTAGCAACTGCTATTGGCTTACGTAAACGTGGTATTGAAAATGTCCTTGTCATCGATCAAACTCGCGCCTTTCGTCAAGTTGGTCAGGGTTTGGATCTTCTCCCAAATGGATTAAAAGCTCTCAAATATTTAGATCCTAACGCCTACGAAGAAGTCAAAAAAGCTGGACTTGGTTTATTGAATCCCCAGCAGTCTAATGGCCAGAAAACTGTCGAACCTACTCAAGAGCAACAACCTCCAAAGACTTCACCCCAATGGGTTTACAAAAATTTACAGGGGCAGATAATTCGGTCAATTTCGCTTAGTTTTGACGACTGGTTTAAAGATTATGGCGAGGGTCGAGTGTCAATTTCTTGGTACAATTTGCAGACAACCCTTAGACAGCTACTTCCCCAAGACCGAGTTAAAGCTAATCACCGTTGTATTAATGTTGTGAATGAGCCGGAAAACGGTTGTGTCCGCATAGATTGCTTATCTGACACGGAAGCCAACCCCTATGCTTATTGGACAGATGGGCAGAAACAGAATGACACGCAGCCCCACAAATCGGATGCTGTCCCCCAAGAATTAGCAACAAAATCGATTCGAGCTAAACTAATTGTTGCAGCAGATGGGATTAATTCTACAGTTCGTAGACTGCTTTACACAGATAGTCAATACCATGATTTTGCCAGAGCTGAATACTCTGGGTTTGCAGCTATATTTTGTAGAGAAATAGCCGACATAAAAACCGAACTGTGGACGAAATTAGAAGAATATTTCTTTGAAGACTCACCACTTGTAACAATCACTAATGATCAAATATCTGGAAATTCTGTTTGTATAAATAACATCAAGATGATTTTATTTCGCAGACCAATTGGTGAACTAGGGTACGTGATACATCTTGCTTTGCCTTTAGACTTGTTACAAGAAAAGTCTGAAAGCTCTTTAATTGACTTAGCTCTCCAGGAGTTGCAGAAGGCAAGCTTTCCGGATGCACTTAAGCAATTAGTACGTATATCTCCTCCTGCCAACATGCAGCAACGCCCATACTATATTCACCGCGCTACTATTTCAGATTCTGTAGAAGTTCCTAGCACAATTGACCCCAATACTGAAGCTGATCCTGTCAAAATTCCACCAGCCTGGAGTGTAGGGCGAATCGTATTAGTTGGCGATGCCGCACATGGAATGCCCCCCTTTATGGCTCAAGGAGCTAATCAAGGATTTGAAGATGCACTCTTGATTGCAACATTAATCGCTAAAATTGCCGAGGAGAATAACTGGGATGATCCGCAAGCTATAGCCAAAGCCTTCGAGAAATATGAGTGTCTTCGTCGCCCATTGATGGCATACGTCCAAGAGGCAACATTAAAACCGTCACCCTACTCCTCAGACACAGAGCGGCAAGAATATGCCCAACAAGTGTATAGTCGCAATTTCGATCAATTGATAGAGGGGCTGTTGTAGATACATACACCAGAAGTCAGGAGTCTGGAGTTGTGTATTTGGAAGATAGTACTTTACCGCCTGTGAAAAATTTTTATTACAATGCAGGTGTCCACTAGGCGGCGTGCTGTCTATCCACGTAAATCCAGAAGATACTCAATGAGTAATCAACTACAAGACTACAATCCCAGCGGCGTAGGTGAAGTAAATGGCAACCTCTTAGGTTTGCCCTGCGATTATGAGTCTGCAAACCTGATTGTCTTTGGTGTGCCGTGGGAAGTCACCGTTTCCTATGGCGCAGGCACTGCTAATGGCCCAAAGCGAATTCTCGATGCTTCAACTCAACTGGATTTGTTCGATTTTGATAACCCTGATGGTTGGAAGCAGGGAATTTTCATGGTGGAAATTCCCCAAGATATTGTAGAGAAGAACACATACTATCGCACCTTGGCAGCAAAAATTATTGAGCGATTAGCCCAAGGTAAACAACTCTCAGATACACCAGATTTAACACCTGTGCTGACAGAAATTAATCAGGCTTGTCAACAACTTAATCAATGGCTGTTTGAAAATTGTCAAGAAGCAATTAATAATGGTAAACGAGTTGCAGTCATTGGTGGGGATCACAGTTCGCCGTTAGGTTATTTCCAAGCATTAGCAGCTAAATACACAAACTATGGTATTTTGCACATTGATGCCCACGCAGATTTACGCGATGCCTATGAGGGATTCGAGTTTTCCCATGCGTCTATTATGTTTAATGCGATGAAAATACCGCAAATTTCCAAGCTGGTGCAGGTCGCTTTGCGTGATATTAGTCATGATGAAGTGCAAATGATCGACCAATCTAGCGATCGCATTATTGCTTATTATGACCCAGCTATTAAGCAAAAGCTTTACTCTGGAACAACTTGGATTGATTTGTGCCGAGAAATTATCAGTCATTTACCTGAGTATGTTTACATTAGCTTTGATGCAGATGGTTTAGATCCAAAACTCTGTCCGAGTACAGGTACTCCAGTTCCAGGTGGGTTGGAATTAGAGCAAACTTTTTGTCTGTTCCGGGAATTGGTCAATAGTGGCAGAAAAATTATTGGCTTTGATATCTGCGAAGTCGGTGATGGGGAGTGGGATGGTAATGTTGGAGCGCGGGTAGTTTACAAGCTGGCGAATTTGATGGATTTGTCTTGGCAGAAAATATAAAGGATAAAATTTTGCCAGAGTGGCAATAATACTGAACTCAAGGCGATGACAACAGCAATTCCTCCGTCTCTAACCCTCGAAGAGTTCCTTTCAATTTTAACACAAAGCCATGCTCAATCTGGAGCGACTAACTCATGACTATAAGTCACGAGTGTGCGGCTTGTAGAAATCAAATTGTATTGAGGCAATGTGCGATCCAAACTCCTACGTGTCTACCCTTGATCTCAAGTCTTGTCGTTACCCACATTTTTGTAACAGTCAGAATGTCGCGCAGACAGGCAATCCCGCCCAGAACTGAAGTTCGGGGCTAATAGCTCAAGTCCACTAAGCGTGGACTGAAATTTTCGTTTTTATAGAGTATAGCTATCTACATCGCTTAAAATCTTGTATTTAGTCCTCTTCAGAGGACTTTAGCTATAAGAGAGGGAATTTATTCCAAGGCGGGATGGGAACAAAGCGAAAAATTTAGAAAAATGTTGGTAATGACAAGCCGTTGCGCGTCTACGCTTCACCTCAAAGCCTCACCATTCCACCTCTGAACTCGAAAGTGGCTAATTTATACTTTCACTAAGCAACGCCCTTTTTCTCAGACTCTTCCCTCAAAGCGGTTTTTGAGAAGGTACACCTACAGCACGGGGAAAATTAGCTGGTGTGTTTGCTACCTTACGCAGATAAAGGCAATGACGGATGCTATCACTTAGAGGAGTGGTAAATTTTTCAATTAATTCAATCACGCCACCTAGCTGATTAACCGTATTTTGCAAAACTGTGGTTTCTTCCTCTGTCCAATTACCACGATAAATTATGGCTAAACCACTTCGTTTAAGTAGTGGTAGGGCATATTCTGCACAAACAGAAGCTGTCCCAACAGCGCGGATCAAGGCAATATCATAAGCTTGTCGGTGCTGGGGTTGCTGACCGATTTCTTCAGCCCTACCAACGAGAGTTTTAGCATTAATAAGGGCAAGTTCAGTTAATATATTGTCAATAAAAGTAATTTTTTTCCGGGTTGAATCCATCAGAGTAATTTTGCAATTAGGTGCAGTAATTGCCACTAGAACACCCGGAAAACCTGCACCCGTGCCAATATCAATCACAGATGCAGCTTCTTGAAGAGACGGGATAAATTGCCCCTGTGGCGCAATTCCTCGCAAAGAATCCCACAGATGTTTTTCCCAAAACTCTTGGGGGTCAGTGATCCGAGTTAAATTTAGTTGGCGATTACCTTCTAGAATTAACTCATAAAGCCTTTGGAATTGCGCTTGCTGTTGGGCTGTTGGTTGCCAATTGAGAGTTTGCTGCCAGATTTCGGCCATCTTAGGCAATAAGTTTGTCATTGGGCATTAGTCATTAGGTGATTTCTGATTAAAAAAATACCATGTTGACGAGTTTCGACTTCGCTCAACTCTCGGCCACTCAGTTGGTTGAGCGAAGTCGAAACCAACGGCTATGGTAAATTTATTACTGGAATTCACCTTAGTCATTAGTCATTAGTCATTAGTCATTGGGCATTGGGCATTGGACATTAGTTATTCTTTCTTCCCCTACTCCCTACTCCCCACTCCCTACTCCCCACTCCCCCTTTTATACTGCTGGTAGAGGTTCTTTAACTTTGGCTTCTAGTGTCTTTGGGTCTACTGATTCTAGTTCACCGTGGTTGAGTGTCCAGCAACGGTCTGCGATCGCTAAGAGATCCCCAGCATCGTGTGTCACTACCAACAGTGTCCAATCTTGTTTCAGTTTCGCTAATAAATTTACCAGTTGCCGACGCATTGACCAATCTAACCCAGCTGTGGGTTCATCCAATAACAATAAATTTGGCTGGCGAATTAATTGTACTGCCAAAGCTAAACGTCGTTGCTGACCACCACTCAAAGCATGGGGGGCAGCGGAAAGTGATAAATGCTCTAATCCCACCTCACTCAGCGCCTGTCTGACTCGTTCTGACCCTAACTCAGGATGTCCTAAACGCAATTCTTCTAAAATCGAACCACCACAAAAGTGCCGCTCTGGAAACTGAAATACCAACCCAGCCAATTGTTGTAGCTGTTCGGCTATAAGTTCTTGTTCCCGCCAGAAGAGTGCGCCGCTAGTGGGTTCGGCTAGCCCCGACAAAATTTCTAGTAAGGTACTTTTTCCCGAACCACTCGCGCCAATAATCAGACCTAGCTGCTGGGGTGCTAATTCCAAGTTGATCGATTTGAGAATCGCTGTTGGGCACGCTGTGGGGTGATAAATTAGATTTCGGAGATAGAGCATTTGTTAAGATTACCAAAAAGTCGGCAAATTACTGATTAGCTACACTGAGAGTATCTGGAAAATTCTGGAAAATTTCTAGCGCATTACCTGGATTAACACCTTAATTTAGCAGCAACAATCATCCATTTTTTCTCTATTGTGGCAGACTCACCCTTAAACAATCGCTATAACAAGCCTGGGAACATCGAAAAATTACCAAAGTCAACCTTTTATATAAGAAAATTTTGGTTGAAGCACAGGCAAGTTAAAATTAACCGTTTTTTGCATTCTAAGTAACACATACAACTATTTCAACCGCAATTATTCTGAGGGTTAAAATGACTAAAAGGTTTTCTTCGCCTCGATTAGTAGTGTCTGCTAGACTGACTACCCTTGCTCAGACTGCTTTTGCGACTGTGTTCGCCTTTGGCGTTGCCCCTTGGGCAATCGCACTTAATTTCTGGGTAAATCCCTCCTTGGCTGGCGATCCGTTTCGCAATAACAAACCTCATCAAATTGGCGACCAAACAGAAGCAGCTTTTAAAGCGATTTTCCAACAGGGCAACTATCCCGCCGCCGAGCGTTATCTGGAACAAGCACTATCCAAAGAGCCAAATGAACCTCTAGCTTATGCCATCAAGGCATCTTTAGCATACGGAAATAAGGATTGGGCTAAACTCGACACCTACAGCCAGAAAACTTTAGAAACCGCACAAAAACTGATTCCTAGCGATCCATTACGTGGTAATTTATACACTGCTGTTGGTCATTTTTTAGAGGGTGCAGTAGTTATCAGCCGTGAGGGTACAGTCAACGGTGTGCCGCAAGCCTTTAGTCGGCTGCGACAAGTTTATGAATATTTAGACAAGGCTGAGGCAATTTCTGCCAACGATCCAGAACTCAATTTAATCAAGGGTTATATGGATTTATTATTGGCGGTTAATTTGCCTTTTGCTAGCCCAGATCAGGCAATTGGAGGGTTAGAACAAAATGCTGCTCCTCGCTATCTAGTGGATCGGGGTATTGCTCTTGCTTACCGGGATTTAAAAAGGTATCCACAGGCACTAGAGTATGTCAACCGGGCGATCAAAACTACATCTGATAATCCAGAAATTTATTATCTCAAAGCCCAAATCCTCAAAGAACTGGGGCAAAAAGAAAAAAACCAGCAGTTGTTCCAGGAAGCGATCGCTAATTTTGACAAGGCATTGACTAAAAAATCCCAACTCCCAGGCGATTTAGTCAAACAAATTGAGCATGAACGCAAAAATGCTATTAGCCTAAACAATCCTAGATAATTGGGCATAAGGCAGGCGGGAAATAATAACTCCTAACTCCTAACTCCTAACTCCCTACTTTGATATGCTTATTTTCAGAAGAGTAATTGAGATACTAGACCAAAATGGAGATTCAGTTCCGCGAAATTAATCCTTTTGATATGTGGATTTGGCTAAAATTCAGCACAAATCCTTCTGCGCGTGAAAAGCAATATGTAGAAGAAGTTTTCAATTCCTGGTTTTATTTGGGTAAATTGGGTGCATTTAATGCAGAGAATCTTCAGGTGCAGGACACTGGACTCGATATCAGCTACATGAATTATGATGAACAAGGATATGACAAAAGCCTACTAGCACTGATGCACAACATCGGTGAGTTTGAATATCAGGGTCAATGGGGGCGTTGTTGGTTTGACTTAGGAACCAGTGATGCGATCGCTCTGGATATTTTAATCAACGCCCTCAGCCAGCTAAGTCAGGAATATGTCACCATTGAAGAATTGTACATCGGTGGCGAAAATACAGATTGGCCTATTGAGGATAGCGAAAGTCGTCCTCAGTCTATTTACGATAATTAGTTATAAAAATGAATAAAGCAGGCGAAATTCGGGTAATAGCCTTGGGGCTAATTCGGGATGGCGAACGCATATTTCTTTCTGAAGGCTACGATCCCGTCAAGCAAGAAACATTTTATCGTGCTTTAGGCGGTGGTGTTGAATTTGGCGAAACCAGTCGCATTGCCTTAGAACGCGAGTTTCAAGAGGAAATTCAGGCAGACTTAACGAATATTAAATATTTAGGTTGTATAGAGAACCTGTTTACATTTAATGGTAGGCAAGGTCATGAAATTATTCAGCTTTATCAATGTGACTTTGCTGATTCCAAATTCTATCAACTGGAAAGTTTAGTTTTTTCAGAATCACAAACTCATAAACATAGAGCGTTATGGATAGATATCTCTCGCTTGAAATCTGGGGAATTCCGATTAGTACCTGAAGTATTTTTTGAATATTTATAAATCATCTAGAAATTTACTAAGATTGCTTTGCTGTTAATGATGCTCCCGCACTCAGCAAAGACAGAATATACTGGTTGAGACTAACGCCTTCTTGTTCAGAAGTCTCAGCTAGATGTCGATGTAAAGATTTAGGTATCCGTACTAGTAGTTTACCGCTATAGCTATTATTACTAATTGGTAAGGGAATATTATCGTCGGCTTCATAAGCTGTCTCAATCCATAATTCCCGCGCCTCATTGAGATTTGCCATTGTCTCTTCAAGGGTTTCACCTTGGGTAAGACATCCAGGTAAATCTTTAATTTCAGCTACGTAACCTCCCTCTGGATCGGGATAAAGTGTTACAGAGTACTGAAGATTTAAATAATATTCTAAGGACGGCTTCTCAATCTGCTGGTTCTTCTGGTTCAGTGTCTTCATCAATCCACTCTTCTAAATTTAATAGTTCAACTATTTGCTGTATATAAACTCCTTTAACTTTTTGTCCTCCTGTTTTGGGTAGAGTGATGGTTTTACCTTGGGAGTTTCGGAAGCTATGATGGCTACCCTTAGACCTTTTCTCTTCAAAGCCCAAAAGCTTCCAATAGATAGTAAACTTCCTGAAACCGCACTTCTGGAGGTCGCTTTAGGAACTGATCTACTAATTTTCTTAATTTACTCTTTGAAAGATGATACTATATATAGTATCAAATTTTTGAGATAAAAAAGCGATCGCTCTAATTAACAGCAATCTACGTTAATTCTGCTTTAGATTTTGCCACCCTTCTTGCACGGTATTCAGCCATTGCCTCGGCTGCAAGTTTGGCAAGTATGTCTGGAGAACGGGCAAAAGCTTCATCCCAAAATTGTTCATCTTCTAGTTCTGCCAAAATCATCGCTGCTATCGCATCTTGTTCATTGGCAGGTAAATTTTTTAGTTTAGCGATCGCTTGTTCAAGTAACTCTGTCATGGCTGTGAATCGTTACGAAAGTCATACTATAAATTATCTCTGCTTACACTCTGTTGGGTGCGATCGCTTGTAGTACTTAGGGTTTGCTGAAAAAGTAGTAAAAAAGTAAGAGGAGGGTTGACTAGTAGTCT
>NZ_JABXKP010000041.1 GCF_017114985.1 Nostoc sp. JL33
AATCTGGTATCCAGAAATATTAACATGAGTGCTAAACATACTGTTAAATCCTAGTAGGCAATTACCTACTCAAATAGTAAAGACTATTATTGATTGACAGTAGCGGAAGTTTTTTATTCCGCCGACTGTGATTGATAGGGTTATATTGAAACCAGCCCTCAACTACGGTTTTCTGGAATTACTGCATAAGCATCAATTTCAAATAACATACCATCAAGTGCAAGTCTAGGAACGGGAATAAGAGTGTTTGCTGGTGGTTTATTCCCCCATAAATTTATAATTTCACGTCCTAACAGGATCAATTTATTTTGGTTGTAATCCACTATAAGAACAGTAGTTTTTGCGACATCTTGTGGTTGTGCCCCAACCGCTGCTAAGGCATAACGGAGGTTTTTAAAAGCCTGTATTAACTGCTTTTCAAATTCATTGGAGACAAGATTCCCTTGTAAATCGGAACCAAATTGACCAGAAATATAGACGGTTCTCGCCCTTGATGGTGTCACAGCTATATGACTATAGCCATTTTGGGTTGCATTATATAACGTTGGTGGGTTCACCAATTTCAACTCTTTGTTGTCTTTAGCGTTCACTTCCTTTTGTGTTGCCACCATCAAGGCGGTAGTTATTCCACTACCTCCAAGCCACAAAAGTGCATTTCGTCGTGAGAAGTTTGCTACTAATGAATTTACAGCACTGCTAATAGGTCTAGTCATTAAAGCTCCTTAAATGTGAGTTCTCTATTTTTTCTCATACTTAGTTTTATTATCTATTAAATTGAGTAAAAAATCACTAATAAATAAAATTACTTAAGTGTGGTCACGCAATTGTAACACTTCAATTCGGGTTAGTTGGTTTAATTGGAATAGGTAAGGCTGAAATCTTGGCGATTCTAAGAAAAGATAACCCCCAACGATAATGACGAAACACCTGAACCAAGCGTTGACCGCAAGTTACGGGTGTGGGCTATTCACTCCGAGAACAGTGGCAGTGAGGAGAATGTCATCTTTATCCGGTAAATTAACGTTGCCATTAAGGATATCGACGCTTTTTTAATTACTCCCAGTCTCGGCACAGGGGTTGACATTTCTACTGAGCATTTTGATGCAGTGTTTGGTGTGTTTCATGCTGTTTCACAGTCGGCCGACAGTTTGCGCCCAGCAATTATGGCGGTATCGTCCAGATGTCCCCATCTATGTTTGGGTGGCCCCACGTCCTCCCTTTGGTTACGCCGAAACTAATGCCCGTCGCATCAAGGAAAAGATTCTTCAGAAAAATGAAATGACCGCTTTTCTGATTCGCATTGACCGCGAGACAGGCAGACGTGGTGCAGAGAAGGACTGGGCATTGGATGCCTCTTGCCAAATTGAAGCACAGCGCAATTGGTCGATCAATAATCTTCGGGCTGATTTGCGTTAGCGAAGCTTAACGAAGTTATCGCTCTTAGAGGAAATGGGAAATACGATTATTCCTTTGGGCGACGGTGGTGATGAAAGTGCTTCTCGCTGTATGAAGGCGGCTGGTATCGCCATCGATGAGGAGCATTATCGCAAGGTGGCTAATGCCAAAGATATTGATAGAAGAACTTACACCAGTAGGCAGCATCAGGATTATCTCAAGCCGGAGGAGGTTTTGGAGTGTGAGAAGTTCCGCATACAGGATACTTACGGGATGAGTGTAACCCCGGAACTGGTTGAGCAAGATGACGGGGGACGCTTAATTAAAAAGATTGTCGCACTTGAAGCGATATTGGCCGCACCTGGGGAAATGGTCGCTGATGACCAGGGGCGGGAGTTTGTTCCACCGCCGGCTATTGTTGCCGAACGGGATAAATCAGAACGGGAACGATTAGCCATTTGCACAGACTGGAGCAACCATTCTACCGCGTGGCTTATGCGTCATCGGCTGGGACTCAGGGCAGTCCTAATGGATCTGATGGCTGGGGTTGAGATTAAAGGCGACGAGGCGATGATTCAGGCTTTGACTGACTTCTCCAAACGCAACGCATCTCACGTTAAAGGCATTCTCAATCTGACCATCCCGCTATCGGAGTCTCCAGTTTGGATTTTGGGGCAGTACCTCTGGCAACGCCGGTTTGTCTACTGAATCACGAAGACCACTCTTAGATGGGCAGAGGGTTCGATATTATCGGCTCAATACTTTTGATGTCGAGTTTATCCAGAAGGTGTTGGATTATCGGCAGAAGCAACGGGAGGACAGGGAAAGGAAACGCCACCAGAAGCAGGAGCTTCAGGCGGCTTATGCAGCTAGAATACAGATGCAGTATGGTGTTGAGCAGAGAAGCAGAGGAGCAAAGGTGCAGAG
Source organism: Nostoc sp. JL33 (assembly GCF_017114985.1). Taxonomy (GTDB): domain Bacteria; phylum Cyanobacteriota; class Cyanobacteriia; order Cyanobacteriales; family Nostocaceae; genus Nostoc. The sequence goes on from NZ_JABXKP010000041.1 coordinate 2,323, forward strand.
GGGAAAATTAGTACTAATTTTCCCCTCTGCACCCCTGCCCCCTTGCCTGATTTCCCGCCGTCCACACCCCCAAAACATGAAGATGAAGATAATAATCTCTTGGGTATGGACACAGATCCAGAACTCAGTGATTCTTAGTGGAAACGGGTTAAATATTATGCTCAGTTGGCGATTGAGCAGTTTGAGTTCGGGGTGGAATCAGTTAAAGAATTACATTGTTTTGAGTTAAAGATGATTCACTCTTGAAAAGTATGCTTCAATGTAGCATAAATCAGATGAATCTATTACGTGAATGACGCGCCCTCTGCCACTCATTGCTACTAGCTTACCGCGCTGCTTACAGCACCCTTAAGGGCTGCAATTCCCTGTTCAATGCTAGCCCACAGACCCATGTCAGGTTCCTTACCGGCTATCTCTCGCGTTCCGACGAAGTAAAGAACACCTTTAAGAATCTCTTGGTGAGCGCGATTTTCAAAATTAACTCAGTTGAGCGGTTCCATCAAATCTTGAAGGTCATCATTCAAGGACTGGGCAACCTTGTGTAGAACCAGCCCGGTCATTGTCTGTTGATGCTTTAGCAACTCAAGCTGTAAGTACTTGTCATACAGAGTTAGCTCAGATCCGCTCATCATTTGGCTTACCTTCTGGGCATGTTGTTGAGTAATGTCCCGAGGTTCTGCTGCGTTGCCGTATCTAGAAATAGCTGCTTCGATGATGCCGAGATTTTCGCGATCGCTGTTTATCATTCCTTCGAGCCGCTCGCAAATCGTATTATCGTCCGTCTGTGCTATTAACTTTTGCTCACTTTCCAACAGAACATTCTGAAAAAGCTTTAGATCAGCAAGCTTAGTCGCTATATTTGTCACATCAGCCATGATTATTAACTCCAGACTACAGGTTTTATCGGTTATGACAAGCTCTCCTCACTTTTTCCATACTCTCGTGAGGTTTGAGTAAGTCCGTCCCTCCTCAGAAAGATTTATATCAAGTAACTTAAGTATGTTTCAGCCTTTTTCTAGAAAGTTACATGCGCTCAGGTCTATTTCTGCCCTGCCAGTTGGTAAAGAGAATAGGCTTCATTAAGAATGTGACTGCTTGGCTGGCTTTAGCCGCCGTCTTGTGATAAAACGTCCTGGTAACATTTGGGAGGTGTTAGTAGTTGTAACGACATGACGGAACCGGAAACTAACCTCTGTGCGAATGACGATAAATCGTGGGAAGTTGCCATTGAACAGTATTTTGAGCCATTCAAGGTTGCTCCCGCCCCATGTTCCTGCTGACCTGCTTTTTAAACGCAATGCACTCCGGGAATCTCACTGGAATCCTTTGGCTCAAGCTCGTGCTGACGCGATGGCGTTACCATTTTGGTTGAATGACAACCCCGTAATCACCACATCACAAATCAAAGGTGATTTGCAAGATATACAAGCTCGTTGCGGGTCACTCAGTTTGGTGATTGTGGACTATGTGCAGTTGATTGAACCAATGCGCCGTGAACCTGGGGAAAACCGCGTACAAGAAATCGACTCCATCTTGAAACAACTTAGGGCGATCGCTAAACAATTCAATTGTGCTGTCTTGGGTTTAGCGCAGTTAAAAAGAGAAGTTGATTCCCGTTCCGAAAAGCGTCCAACCAAAGCAGATTTTCGAGAATCGGGAGGATTTGAACAAGAAGCTGCTGTCATGTTGGGTTTGTACCCTTGAAGATTACTACGACAAGCAGACTACCCAAAAAGGCATTTTTGAAGTTTCAGTTTTGAAAAGCCGGTTTAGTAGTGAGATGACTGTTAATCTCTTATTTGACGAAAGATTTGGACAGTTTAAAAACTTGGCTAAATCTAATTATTAAAACCCATGAAAGCGCTATCTGTTCGTCAGCCTTGGGCATGGGCAATTATTTATGCTCTTAAGGATATTGAAAACCGTGGCTGGCCCATTCATTATCGCGGCGACATTCTGATTCACGCTGCAAAAACCTGTACTAAAAAAGAGTACCAGCTAGCAAGAGAATTTTGCCAAGGGATGGGGGTAGTAATCCCAGAATTAATCTCTTTACGTCGCGGTCAAGTTATTGGCATTGTCACAATAGTTGACTGTCAGTTTTCACAAGTTGCGTCTGGTTGGGGGATGCCTGAGCAATACCACTGGAAGCTGGAGAATCCACGCGAGATTACATCGATTCCTTACATTGGGCGATTGGGGATATTTGAAGTACCCGATGATTTGGTCATGGAGGTGGCTGCATGACTAAATCAGTAATCGCTGAGTTATCTGCAATACCCGAAAAATTCTTAGAGGACGACCTTAGAGCTTCACAACTGCATAGCCAAGGATGCCTCTATCCGTATCTCGAAAAGAAAAAGCTACTTGATGGTTCAATAGTCTTTTACCCACGAGTTATATGTGAGCGTGACCCAAACAACGCGACTCATTACCGATGGGGATATAACTGGGAAGAACGAGTTGATGGAGTATGTATTGGGCGAAGTATAGGCTCAATTCCCCCTGGTGCTGTCCCAATGATTCGTCTAATGCAACAACAGGGGGCAATTAGGGAAGATATTATCGCCTTTATCAAAAAAGCGAAAACCAAAAAGACATTACCAAAATTAGATGTCTGCAAAAATTTTGATAACACAAAACTAAAACCCACACTACCAAATAATGCACCGATCGCTGTAGTACTTTTCGCTGGTGGCGGTGGGATTGAAGCTGGCATGGTGCAAGCCGGGATTCGCCCGGTCGTCGCGGTGGAATTCGACCCAAGCAAACCAGATTTGAGTAAGGCGATCGCTCTCAACCATCACCACAACTTTAGCGAGTATGGCTGTAGAATAATTCAGCTAACAGTCCAAAAAGTAGCACAGTCAGGATTCATAGGTTTTAAGAGCCGCCCCGGCTACCTCCATGCCTCTCCAGTATGCGCCAACGTAAGCCTTGCCCACACAGCTAAAGCGGGTAAGGGTATTGAAACGGCTGACGACCTGACCGCAGCGATCCCAGTAGCAGAAGCCATCAGACAGTTGCAACCACGGGTGTTTACGCTGGAGAATGTGCCACGCTATCAGAACAGCCAAAGTTTCCGTATCATTCTGGATGCTTTGGAACTTGAGGGGTACTCCGTTACTTACAGCGTGGTGAATATGGCTGATTTTGGACTGCCCCAGGCGCGGCGGCGGTTAGTTCTGGTTGCAAGTAGGGGGTTTCGCGTTGCCTTACCAACTCGCAGAAAACCAATAGGGTGGTACGAGGCGATCGCTCATCTAATCCCTACGATGCCCGACTCTCAACTACTGCTCAAGCAACAACAAGCTTTGGAGAAGTTTTTAGCCGGGAATACGCCAACACCACTGCTAATAGAAAGAGTGGGGGGACGTACACAGTCCAAATATAAACCTGGAAATTTACCTTGTAACACCATTCTGCGGTCGCATTTCACAGATCACAAAGGTTGCAACCGTAGTAAGTTCCCTGATATCTGGTTGCCTGATGGTACGGTCAAGTCTTTGTCTAGTGATTCAAACTATGATAGATGATGATTTGGCTAATTAGTAGGAACGCAGTGGCTATTAAGCTCTGGTGTAGTTACCAAGTATTTTCACTGAATGATTAATTACAGAAAAACTTTTAGCTTATGCTCTATTCATAATTGTCATTTATAAAATACTTAAAATTCATAATTTAAGCTATATTTTAACTCTTCACTTCGGCTTCAAAGTTAGTAGTGTTTCCTTTACAGCTTCTTCAAGCTAATATCATTAATTTTATCATTGTGATAACAGCTCGAATGATTGATATTAGAGAAGTAGTTTCAAGTAGAGTTAATTGAATCAGTGAATAAGAAATGGGCTATTAAGCGCCTGACAATCAATCTGACATCAAGCGAAGCAGAGAGGTTAGAGGAATACTGCTCAATAACAGGACGACCAGCGACGGATGTAATTCGAGAGTTAATCCGCTCTTTAACTGTTGAATCAACAGCAAATGTAAATTCAAAAGCATGGTTCTAGAGCGTAGTTACTCAGGAATTAAATGTACAAGTAAATGTTAACTTTCAGGAATTAAATGCCCAAACTGGTGGTTGTGGCACAGAAGCTACTGATGCAGAAATGCGCTTGGTAGTTCTATGCCTACTTGAGATTATTTGAACGCGTTTAAAAGAATTACTTGATAACAACAAGATTTGGAATAATCAAATGGATGTTGACCTTCTTTCTGAGTATCAGCTAATCCTTAATGAAGCATCTGAGTTTCATTTAGGGTACCCCTACAACTTAAAACACGATCATACATTTTTATTACCTTTTCTTAAATACTCAATTAATAACCTTGGAGGAGATTGCTTTACTAAATCGCATTATCGAATTGATTCACGAGATTTTGAAAAAGAAGTGTTGCAATTCTTTGCAAATTTATACCACCTTCAAGATTGGTGGGGATATGTAACTACCAGTGGAACCGAAGGTAACTTGTACGGAATACTCTTAGGGAGAGAAAATTATCCTAATGCTATTTTATATGCCTCAGATGCTTCACATTACTCTGTGAGTAAAGCAGCTAGATTTTTTAGAATTCCGTATCAGAAAATTGGTGTACAAACACCTTCAGAAGAAATGGATTATAGTGATTTTTATAAGCAACTTGTACCTAATCTGCCTGCGATTATTTGCCTTAACCTGGGTACTACTTTTACAGGGGCAATAGACGATATTGAGCAGATTCTTAATGTTTTGGAGATGAAACAGGTCAGCCAATTCTATATTCATGTTGATGGCGCTTTAGGGGGAATGCTTCTTCCCTACTTGCGTTCGCACTGGATTGATTTCAACAGACCCATCAGTTCGCTGTCAATCTCAGGACATAAATTTATTGGTAGCCCTTTCCCTTGTGGCATTGTTATTACTAAAAAACATTTGGTTGAAGCACTCACATCTGATATCGAGTATATTGGCGCTCAGGATATGACTATTGGAGGTAGCCGCAACGGACATACTTCACTTTGTTTATGGCATGAAATCTCCAAAAGGCGTTCTAACTTTGGATTAGAAGTAACTGATTGTGTAGCCAAAGCAGAGCATTTGTATACACAACTGAAGTTAAGAGACTTCAATCCATTTCTCAACCCTTATTCAAATACAGTTGTTTTCAATAAACCCTGCGATAATCTTGTGAAAAAGTATCAACTTGCAGTTAGAGGAGATTATGCACACGCAATTATCATGCAAAATCACTACATTGAATTTCTGGATTATTTTGTTGAGGAACTTGTTAGAGAAAGTTTGATCTGGCAAAAATAGGTAAAGAGTAAAGTAATTCGCCAGTAGCCGGAGTAGAAGTAGCATACGATGCTGTTGGCGAAGTTGACTTTTTTCTAAAAATATGGAAAAGCTAAGAGCCGCTAAATCTAAAAATTTATTTATCAAATAAATCTTTAGATAAACCGGAATTTATTATTGACTCGCGGATAATTTATCTTCAATAAAAGTCTGCCTTCAGGGCAATTATTAGGTGGGAACTCTAATAAGGTTAACCAAAAAGCTTCGCATTGCCTATCATGCTCAAACAAGACAATACATCTGTAAGTCAATCTTCATACCCTCGCTTAACTAGAAGCCTAAGTGCTGTTGAAAGCTGGGGCTTCGGTTTGACAGCTCATATTTCGTGGGTAGCATTAGTTCCTGCAATTCATGCTGCTCTAGGTTCACAAGCTATTTTTGTTTGGATACCTGCTGTAATTGTCGGGATGCTGATTAACTATCAGGTCAAGCGTTTAGGAATGTATTTTATTAATGTGGCAGGAGGAACGCCCAACTATGTCAGCCATCTGCTCAAACGCTACCCTGGACTAGCTCGCTATGCTGCAATTGGATATCTTCTTAACTGGGTTTCTTACTTATCAGTTAATACTTTGGTTCTCACTGATTTAATTAGAGTGAATTTAGAATCGCTAGGCATTGCCTGTCCTAAATTATTTTTGGACATTGGCTTTACGCTACTGCCGTTTGTAGTAGCTTTTAGTGGTACTCGTGCGCTGAGTATTTTGCATTTATTTTTTGCGATTCCAGCTTTTGGACTACTAATTACCTTTTGTGTACAAGGTCTTGGCTGGTTAACTTTCTCTAGTGCTAGCCCTGGTTTTTTTCCTAACAGTTGGTCATCTTTGAGCTTCGGAGATTGGGCAAAGTGGTTTTTTTTCGTTTCCTACGCCACTTATAGTTGTGAAACGGCTTCTTCCTTTGTCGCAGATAGCCGTGATCCCAAGCAAACCCTACGCTTTCTGGATATTGCTGCTTGGATGATGCCACCTGTTTTTATCGGCGGGTCTTGGGTGATGATGCGGTTAGCAACAGCGCCAGGTCTGGGTGATAATGCTTTTTTGAATCTTGTGGCGGCTTCTAAACCCTTTTGGGGAAGCTGGGCCCCAATTAACATCACCTTTCTATTGGCATCTGCTTCTTTGTTAGGTTCTGCAACAGTAGTTTCTAATTGCCCAAGAATTTTGTATCAACTTGCCTTAGATAACCATATTTCACCAGTCTTTTCTGCTGTATCGCGTCGGGGCGTGTTTGTGCCTGCTCTGAGCTTAACTTTGGTGCTTTGCTGCCTTTATCTGATTTGGGCAAATGTAACCCAAATTGTAGCAGTGGGAAATATCGGTTGGTTTGCCTCCTTTATGTTATTGCATTTAGGGCTTTGGTTGGGGCGCAATCGTCCAGAAGTTTTGTTTCCTCGAATATCTTTGGGCATTCTGCTGTTAGAAATTGTGGTTTTATTGGTGGGGGGGGTTGCCTGGGGTTGGATAAATTTCCTGATTGGTTTAGTATTTCCAATTGGGATTATCGGAATTGATGCGCTAATCCGCCGCGTTAACTTCCCGCCTTTTCATTTAAGTTGGTGGAGGCGACATTACCGCACACGCTCTTCGGTAATTATTAAGGATTCTGTCATACTCCAGGTAAGCATCCTAATTATTTTAATATGCAGTGCAGTCACAACGGGCTGGTTATTTGGTGCGAAGCTTAACACGGCGACAAAAGCTACAGATGAAAATTTATTCGTTGTGTTGCTGATGACAGCGGCATTTATAGGAGTAGCTATAGCTTGTTGGACAACCTTACCCCAAGTAGTAGCTATTGCAGAGGCACGAGAAGCTGCCGAACACCTGTTTACTGTTGCCCAGGATGGTATTTTGGTCTTGGATGAGCAGGGTAGTATTAGGCAGGCAAACCCAGCAACTGAATCTATTTTTGATATCAAACCATTTGAGTTGCTAGGAAATCACCTCAGCAAATGGATATTTGGATTTCCTGACTATCCACAGCAATGGGCAAAGCGAAGTGAACACACTCTGTTCCACAAAGCTGGTGTCCAAACTTTGGAAATTTCTGTTTCCGACCGACCGCATCAAGATTTTCAAGAATATGTCGTTATTCTCCACGACATTACTAAACGCAAACAAGCAGAGGAAAGATTACGACAATCACAAGCACAATTACAACAAGAAGCAAAGCTGTTAGCATCCCAACTGGTGCAGAGCGAAAAAATGTCTAGTTTGGGGCAGTTAGTGGCAGGTGTAGCTCACGAAATCAATAACCCCGTGAATTTTATCTATGGTAATTTAACCCCTGCCAATCAGTACACCCAAGATTTACTTGAACTGCTGCAACTATACCAGCAATACTATCCTAATCCAGTAGCCCAAATCCAAAAGCAAGCACAAGCCATAGATATTGATTTCTTAATAGAAGACCTACCAAAGTTACTAGCTTCTATGAGAATTGGTGCTGAAAGAATTACAGAAATTGTACAATCTTTACGTAACTTTTCCCGCCTAGATCAGGCAGAGATGAAGGCGGTAAACATTCACGAGGGTATTGATAGTACCTTGATGCTCCTAGAGCATCGCCTCAAAGCTACAGCTAATTATCCAGCAATTAAACTCATCAAGGAGTACAGCAATTTACCATTGATAGAATGTTACCCTGGACAACTCAATCAGGTGTTTATGAATATTCTTGCAAATGCAATCGATGCTTTAGAAGAATCGATAGCCGATGAAAAAACCACTAATATTCCCCACATTTGCATTTGTACTAGTTTTATTCCTGACCAGCAGTTAGTAATTATTTCTATTGCTGATAATGGTTGTGGTATCCCGGAAAATATTCAAAAGCAACTGTTTGACCCCTTTTTTACCACAAAACCCGTAGGGAAAGGCACAGGCTTAGGCTTATCTATTAGTTACCAAATAATTACTCAAAAACATAAGGGAACATTAGAATGTATTTCCTCTCCTAATAAAGGTACAGAATTTATAATTACAATTCCCCTAAAGCATTCATGAAAAACAAAATGAGTGAAGAAGACAGCTATGCTGAAGGCGGATGTAGAGCGACAAATTATTTCACCAAAACGGCAGATTCTTTGTCAACAATCTAAATTCTTCTACATTGCTTGTTCAAGCAATTTCTAGAGCTTTATATCATAAACGCTAAAAATCAGATTCCTCTAGAGCGAAGCTTACAAGCTTAAATAACTTGACAAATTATTTGTCGCTGTGGTCAAATAATGTGTCGCTCTATACCTAAGTAGAGTAATTTTTATAACCACTATTGACTTAATTTCAGGAGACTATTAATGGTTGAAGTCCTAGCTATAAATCTTACTTGTTTACGAAAGATGTAAGTAGTTTTATTAGTTTTTTTTTAATTTATACCAGACTACTTCTTAATCACCTTAAACTCTTATTAAAAGTTATGTTAAATCCTGATAACTACTTAGAAAAAGCCAGTCCTCACTCTGTAGAATTACTACAAATAGAAACACTCAAAGGAGCAGATTCTCAAAGGATTGTCGCTATCACCGTTGAAAAAATCCGTCAATCTCTTGACTTAGAATATATTTTTCAGACAACTACTCAAGAAATCAGGCAATTGTTCAACTCTGACCGTGTAATTTTATATCGTTTCAATCCAGATTGGAGCGGAAAATTTGTTTCTGAATCCTTAGCACAAGGGTGGTTGCCTCTAATTGGGCAGCAAGCGCATCAACCACAATTAGTAGAAAATATCAGCGAGTGTAGCTTGAAAAATTTATCTATTCCTCCAATTGTAGATACTTATTTACAAGATACACAGGGAGGGCGCTTTTCTCAAAATGAAACTTATCGTGTTTGTAACGATGTTTACAGTGCTGGCTTTAGTAAATGCTACCTGAAAATTTTAGAGCAATGCCAAGCAAGAGCTTACGTGATTACTGCTATTTATCAAACTCAACAACTTTGGGGACTGCTAGCAGTTTACCAAAACGATGCACCTCGAAAATGGCAAACAGATGAAGTATATATACTTAGCCAAATTGGTTCTCAGCTAGGTGTAGCATTACAGCAAGCTGAATTACTCAAACAAACTCAAAATCAGAAAGAAGAACTCGCCACAACTCTCAAAGAGTTACAGCAGGCTCAAGCTCAGTTAATTCAAAATGAGAAAATGGTCAGTTTGGGCCAATTAGTAGCTGGAATTGCCCATGAAATCAACAACCCAGTTAGTTTTATTTATGGCAATTTGAAATCGGCTGATGAATACGCCCAAAATTTATTTTCACTATTAGATATTTACCAAAGCCATTATCCCCAATCAATCAAGGCAATTGAGGAGTTTACAAATCTCATTGAATTAGATTTTTTAAGGTCAGACTTTCCTAAATTATTCAAATCGATGCTCATGGGAGCAGAGCGGATTCGAGATATTGTTCTTTCTCTGCGGACTTTCTCACGCTTAGATGAGGCTGAAATGAAAGCAGTTGATATTCATGACGGAATTGATAGTACGATAATGCTCGTCCAAAGCCGCCTCAACCCTAGTAACAAGCGCCTGCAAATTGAGGTGATCAAAGAATACGGTAACCTCCCTTTAGTTGAATGTTATCCTGGGCAGTTAAACCAAGTATTTCTGAATATTTTAGTGAATGTGCTCGATACTTTAGAAGATTCAACCCTTAGAGGTCGATGGACAACAAAAAAATTCAATATAATAGATAATCCCCGAATTTATATTCGCACCCAATTACTGGAACCAAATCAAATTACTATTAGCATTGCCGACAATGGACTAGGAATACCATCCGATACTTTAAAGCAAATATTTAATCCCTTTTTCACAACCAAGCCTGTTGGACAAGGTACAGGAATGGGACTGGCTATTAGTTACCAAATTATCACACAAAAACATGGCGGTTCTTTAGAATGCATTTCCCAACCAGGAGTTGGTGCTGAGTTTATTATTCGTATTCCCCTTCAGCAACTTGTGTCAAATTTCTAGTATGTTGGCAGCACCCGCAATAAGGATTTGTTTCTCCAGACAAGTTTATTCCTATAGCTGAAGAAGCTCGACTGATTTTCCTATCGGTCACTGAGTAATGCGTGAAGCTTGCCGTCAGCTTAAACTAAATTTGATTTACAACTGCTTTCAAAGGCTTAAAGCGCTGATTCTGTTCTGACCAACTTTTGCAAGCATCTTCAACAATTTTTATCTCTGAGGGTGATAAAAGCTCATCCCCTTGCCCAGAAGCTATAATTTTAGCTACTATAACCGCTTTTTCATACTCCACACCGTACTTAACCAGTTCTGTGCAAAATATTTTTCTCTCTCTTGTACTGATGTAAAGTAATTACTTGGCATGGTTCAACAAATAATATAAGTCTTATTTTCAAACTACATCAACAAAAATAAGTTTCCGTTTCAAATCCTACGAATTCTATAAATTTATGACTTCTACCTAGAGATACTTGAATAGAGATATAGGACTCCTATTTGATTTTTGAACAAGACTAAGAGATAATACGGAGAGGGAGACAAGTCTAATAGTAAACAATGAAAAGCCAGCATTTCCAAGCTGCTACACTTGCGGGGGAAGTATCGTGGCAATATTTAGGAGAGGGAACTGCACTTAATGTGATCGCTGACGATTTATTGCTGAATAAAATTATCCGTTTTCAGATGATATTAGAGTTTAATCCAGTTAGAATTATCAGCTTTCATATACTTATTTAAAATAAAAATGTAGCAAGCTTTGTAGCAATTATTTCCGCTAAAAACGCATATTAGAGGTGAAGCCGTGATTTCTAAAAATGATGATTCAATTGATGCAGTCAACGAACTGTTGAGAAAAATCTCTATTAAAGAAACTCAGCTAAAAATAGCCCAAGAGTCGAATCTCATTCATACTGCTGTTGCGTTAGAAAATCAACTATCCCAATTACAACAAGAATTGGGAGATAATTCAGACACACAATTGCAGTCACTGATGAGCTTGTGAAATGCTTACGACGGTAACTGGCACAAGTCTGAAATCTTCAAAAAGAAAATTACGATGAGTAAGTGCTAACCATATTGCTAAATCCTTAAAACTTGCAGATTTAGTATTCCCAAATATCTGAAGTTGTTTACCAAAAATCGCTAAAAATTATACCGGAATTTCAATGATAAATTCTGTACCTTTTCCTGGTGCGGAAATGCAGCTTAACTGACCCCCATGTTTTTCTACCACTATTGAATAGCTAGTTGATAATCCTAAGCCTGTACCACTACCTACTGATTTAGTCGTAAAAAAGGGATTAAATACATTATTTTGCACAGACTTGCTCATTCCTATACCGTTGTCTGCAATGCGAATCAGTATTTTTTTGGCTTCTTTTAATTCAGTCCGAATAATAATATTCGGTTGGCAATTTTTATCTGATGCTTCTAAGGCATCAATGGCATTATTGATAATATTCATAAACACCTGATTCAGAGCAGACGCATAACAATTAACTAAAGGTAGTTGACCATAGTGTTGAATAACTGCAATCTCTGGATGTTTACTATTATTTTGAAGTCGATGCTGCAAAAATAACAGCGTGCTATCAATACCAGAGTGAATGTCTACTGATTTTAATTCTGATTCATCCAAGCGAGAGAAATTTCGCAATGAAAGCACAATTTGACCGATACGTTCTGCTCCTACCCTCATTGATGACAGGAGCTTTTGTAAATCATCCACTATAAATTCTAGTTCAATATCGGCGATTTTCTCGGCAATTTCTGGCAATGGTTGTGGATAAAGTTGCTGATATAAATTATTTAATTCAATTAAGGAGGTAACGTATTCACTTGCTGGTTGTAAGTTAGCATAGATGAAATTAATTGGATTATTAATTTCATGAGCAATCCCAGCAACTAGCTGTCCCAAACCAGACATTTTTTCTGATTGAATTAGTTGGGCTTGAGTTGAGTAAAGTTTTTCCAGTGTTAATTCTAGCTGAGTAGCTTTTTCTGTTATTTCCTGGGTGCGCTCTTCTACTTTCTGCTCCAAAGTATGGGAATAGTTCTCTAATTTTTGATATAACTTTGCCTTCTCTAGAGAAATAGCTACTTGAGTCGTGAGGAGTTTGAGAACTTGTAGGCGATCGCTGGTAAACGCACCCACCGTCAGGTTATTTTCGAGGTACAAAATGCCAATCAACTTGCCTTGGTTGAGAATTGGCGCACAGAGAATACTTTTAGGTGAATGCCTCAGGATATAGGGATCAGCCGCTAGGGTTGGCTCGGCTACAGCATTCTCAATCACAGTGAAAGCCAGGGTATTTTTGACCCGATTGATCAGGGCAACAGGTACTATTTGATGATCCTCAAAGGGCAGCGAGAGTGCATCAGCACCGCTACGCGATCGCAAGACAATGGCAGACCCTTCGAGTTGCAATAATGCCTCAATTACCCAGCCCGAACCTGAAGGCATCAGCAACGCACATTTATCTGCTCCTGCATTTTTGAGTATTACCTGAATTAGGGTTGAGAGTAATTTCTCCAACTCAATTTCACTGGAGAGAGATTGAGAAGCTTGGAGAATAGTTGCCAGATCGAGAGCTTCTGAGAGACTAGTATTACTGAAGGTGGAACTCCCAATCGTGTGAGAGGAGATAGGAATCATCGTTTCCGTGGGTGTGAAAGATGGTTGCTGTTTTTGCAAAATTGTTATCAGTAGTTGGGGATAGCGGGTTTCTAGATCAACAACTTTGGCTTTGGCTCCCCAACGGGTGTAACAGTAATAAGCTTCCGTCATGTAGACTTGAGCGATTTTTTCTTTGCCCCAATCGAGATAGAATTTGGCGGCAAGTTCGTTGGCTAATGCTTCTTCGTTAAGGAATTGGTTTTCCTTGGCAAGGGAAATGGCGCGATCGTACTGTTCTATTGCTTCTAGTTTGTTACCGGATCTCCACTTTTGTGCCTCAACTAAATGCCATTTGTGCAAGTAATTCATCGGGGCATTGTCCGCCCACTGGCGCAGAACAGTTTGATGGGCTTTTATGTCGGCAAGCATTTGGACTTGCTCTGCTTCGGGCTGGGTAGGGAAGAGTGCCAAATGCGTTAGGGCGGCATAAAAATGGAAAACAGGAATAACAACCATTCCTGATGCTGCCATCAAATAGGACTTGGCTTGGGTGATATAGCCAAGGGCAGCCTGATAATTACCAAAAGAGTAGGCAAGCAACAGTTTGTAGATATAAGTAATGGCGATCGCTGTGAGATCATGATCTTGGTGGTGCTTTGGTAACATCACCGTTTCATCGTAGGCGATGCCCTTTAAACAATCGGGTTGACTTACCGTTTCTCTCAAATGCTCCACCGTTTGCCACACTATACCCGAATGAATATGCGCCGAATCTTGTTTCACCTGAGCTAGGCTAGCGCTGTAAGCAGACAATTCCTCTGACAACGTGTCCAGGTCTAAACTCGCCGAAAGTGCAATATTGGCGTAAGCTATAATGCTGTAGCCAGCAGAGAGAAAATCGCCTGTTTCCATGCCAGTCGTATAGCTTTCTTTCAGCGTTGGTAGCGTTGCTAAAAGCGCTTCTTGGCGATGTTGAATGAAACTCCCAAACAGGCTTAGAGTCAGGGACTTCATGCCCTGAGCCTTCAACCTTTCTAGCAACGAAAGCGCTAATCTACCGAACTCATAGCCGATTTCGACTTTACCCAAAAAGGCACACAGCACCATGCCATGAATCGCATATCCTACCGTCGAGGTGGGAGAATTGCCAAACTGGAGCGATAACTGCACCATCGTTGCGCTCAACAAGGGCATAAAACTTGGCATTCCCAAGATCACTGGGGTAAACAATATTCCTAACAGTTGCATCGCTGCGGTTGCTGTGGGTTTACTCATTACCGGCAGGTCAATCAGCCCGCTAATCTCTCTGCTTTGGAGTTGCCTTGCAAGGTCTTGTAGTACTTTGCCGATTTGCGCTTTATCTGGCGTATTCGGGAGTTCTACCCCCAATTGTGCTAGAGCCTCTATTCCAATAGCGATCGCCGCTAATATTTGGCTCCTAGCCGCTTGTGCCGCAATTTGAATTTCGTAGATTTTCACTTTATCCAAAATCGTCTGTGCCTGCTGTAATACCATTGCGGCTTGCTGTTCCATGCCTGCAAAGTCACCATTTAGATAACTGGCTTCCGCAGCTGCGACATACAGATTCAGAGTCAATTCATACTGACTTTGCCAACAATTGACCTCTAGTAGCTCAATTCCAGTTTGTAGATACAGTCTGGCGGCAGTGTATGCAGTTGAATGTCTGGCTTTACCACCTGCTTTTAAGTTGAGTTGCGCTAAAGTTTCCCGTTCCTGCTGTTGAGTAATTAATGCCTGTCCTTGGTTCAAATGCAAGGTAATATCAAACAGTTTTTCTTCTCGTTCTATTTCTGAAGAGTTTTCCTGAAGTAACTGTCCAATTTTGAGATGGGTTGCTTGCTTTTGGTCATCAGGAATTAGAAAATAAGCAGCTTGTTGAACCCGGTCATGTAAGAATCGATAAATCGGATTAGCTGCTGCATTAGAAACCGACGCACTGTCAGACTGAATAAAGAACTTATAAATTTCTGTATTCGGAATAATTAGTCCTTCTTGCAAGGCTTTCCATAAATCAACCGCCGTTGCTTCTAAGGATTGTTCTGAAATAATTGCCAATGTATTCAAATCAAACTGCGCCCCAATACAAGCTGCTAGTTTGAGAACATTCTGAGTTCGGTTCGGCAATTTCTGCAATTGCAGCGCCATAAACTCCACCAGATTATCAGTAATTGCTAAAGCTCTGACTTGGGCAATATTACACTGCCAATGGCGGGATTTTAAGTCAAAAATAATTAGCCTATCGTCATGTAACGCCTTCAGAAACTGGGTAGCAAAAAAAGGATTACCTTGAGTTTTTTGATAAACCAATTTTGTCAAAGGTTGGGCTAGAGATAATTTGCAATTCAGCGTATCTGCCACCAACAGATTCATTTGTGCTTCGCTTAATGGTTGCAGCACGATTTTATTGACAACTGCCCCAGCTTTGACGATCTCATCTACAGCCAGCATCAATGGGTGAATTGGTGATACTTCATTATCCCGATATGCACCCAAGATTAATAAATGTCCTGTTTCTGCCATCAACAATTGCAACAATTTCAGCGATGCGGAATCTGCCCACTGCAAGTCATCTAAAAACATTACTAAGGGATATTCAATGCTGGTGAAGACTTGCACAAATTTCTGCATCAGCAGATTGAAGCGATTTTGGGCAGCAGTCCCTGATAATTCTATAGCCGGAACTTGAGTGCCAATAATGCGTTCTAGCTCTGAAATTACGTCAATCAAGACTTGTCCATTGTTGCCAACAGCTTCCAGAATCTTGGTTCTCCAGACTTGCAGTTGTGCATCTGATTCTGACAGCAATTGCCCGATTAAGTCTCGGAATGCTTGGACAAATGCACTTAAGGGAATATTACGTTTAAATTGGTCATATTTACCTTTGATAAAGTAACCACGTTGTCTAACAATCGGTTTGTGAACTTCGTTAACAACCGCAGTTTTACCAATACCCGAAAATCCAGCAACAAACATTATTTCGGTTGCACCTTGGCTAACCCTTTCAAATGCTTGCAATAGAGTTGATACTTCGGTTTCTCGTCCATAGAGTTTGTCAGGGATGATGAAGCGATCGCTAATATCTCCCTCTCCTAATGGAAAAGGTTTTATGATTGCTGTTTTGCATAATTGATTTAGACAAGTCTCTAAATCATGCTTGATTCCCAAAGCACTCTGATAACGACCTTCACCATTCTTCGCCATTAATTTGCTGATGATTTCAGATAAAATTAAAGGTATCCGCTCAATAAATCGGGGTAGTACAAAAAATAAAAAGTAGATAGATGCACA
>NZ_JABXKP010000042.1 GCF_017114985.1 Nostoc sp. JL33
TATTCCCTATTCCCTATTCCCTATTCCCTATTCCCTATTCCCTATTCCCTATTCCTACTTAGAAATCAACTGTGCGTTTAATGCTTTAGTGATGCGATCGCCAGAAGCTTCTAAGTGGGCTAGGGTGTAAATGTCAAGGCTTGCACTAAGTTGTTTGAGCCTGACACTAATGGCTTTTTGCAGTTGGCACAATTCATACCAAGCTAATGTACGACCATCTTCAGGTGTATCAGTAGTACCTAAGATCATCTCTAACAAAATATTCAGATGTTCTCGTTGTAATGAACGGCGGATGCTAGAAATTGGCTTTGGTTCTTTTGGGGCGAAAACTTCTGTCCAGATGCCTGTTTGCAGGGTGTCGAACAGTTCTGGAATGGAAAGTGCTTGCCCAGGCTGGGTTTTTAATTCTATATCTTGTAAACGATTGAGGCGATCGCTGTCTAATAGCGATCGCAGTACCCCACTTTGAAAACTCAGAATGCGATCGTGAATTGGATAATCAAGGCGGTTGTTAGGTGCAGAACTACCCCAGTGTTCCCAGCGCGACGGTGCTAGTTGATTGAGTAATTGTGGGGAAAAACTGAAAGCATCCTCAGCAAATACATACTCTTGCAACTTCGCCAATGCCTGACGTTGTTTTAAAAGTGAAACTGGTACAAATGCCCAAGCAGCATCATCACTAGCATGGAGACGCCGAAACGATTGTCCACCAATGTATTTAGAAAGCAAAGTGGCGTTGCGAAAATAATATTTAAGTACTCTATTAAATCTGAGGCGTAGGTTACTATAACTTTCGCCTTTCGATAGATAACGCTTGTCAAGGCGCTGCCACATAAAACGGGCATTATCCATTTGCCACTGCGAATAAACTAGCACATCACTACTCATATCCCAGACATTTGCCAAAGGATTTATGTCCCAGATATCTTCATCAGTTGCATAAGATAATTCTGGTTGAGGCGACGCCAGTGCAATCTGCTCCAAAAAACTTTTTTCTGATTCTGGAATGATTCCTTCAAGTGCTACTGATGGGCTTCTTTTATAACCATATTCAATTGCCCATTCGTCGTAGGGGCCAACAACTCCTGGAAAATAGTCACCTTGCTGTACTCCCTGTGGTGCTATATTCACCGGTAGATAGTCCATCACCGAACCCACTAAACCTTTAGTGTGAGTGATTTCAGTATTATTTAATTCTTGGGGTGCTAACATGGTGCTGCCATGAAAGTTGTGGCGCAAACCGAGAGTGTGTCCGACTTCGTGAGCGATCAGAGAACGCAAATATTGCTGCACATATTCCTTCATCGTTTCACTACTGGGTGTAGTGTTTTCCAAAATTGACAATGCCAGCGCCCCCATAGCTGCTTGAGATGAAGACTCCATGCCATAGCAGAGATCGTTGTCTGCTAAATGTTGCTGAGGAAAAGCCTTAAAACCTTTCGAGAATATTGCAGATAAATTACCTGGACATGGGTTTTTCGCCAGTTGGGGAAAGTGTCCATCCATGAAAGATGAATTTGCTTCCATCTGTGCGCGATATTCTTGCTGAATTGATAGCACCATATTCGCATCGACGATAATATCTGCATCCAATATTTCCCCAGTGAATGGGTTGACGCGCACTGGCCCTCTGGCAAAACCTGCATCCAAAGAATTGAACCAGCGAATAGTGTTGTAGTGTACATCTGCGGGTTGCCAATCAGCATCATCTGGCATTTGCTGCACTTCAATGGCATTTTGAAATCCGGCTTTCTCAAATGCTTTGTTCCACATCAAAACACCTCCACGAATCGCATTGCGGTACTCTAGTGGCACAGCATTTTCAATCCAAAACACAATTGGCTTTTTGGGTGGAGATAAGCGGGCATTAGGGTCGGATGGTTCCAGATGCCAACGATTGATGTAACGTACAAATGATTCGTGAGCATTAGATAAATCTTGAAAAGCAGTAATAAAATATCCCACTCTGTCATCGGCAAGTCTGGGAGTATAACCATTGTTTTCTCTAAGCTGAGAAAAACTGTAGTGTACCTTTAGAGTGAGTGCCCTGCTATCAGGTAATGTGACTATATTTCCTCCTTCTGGTGATGAAAAACCGTAAATAGAATCAATCTCTACGTTTTCTGGGAAGCTGTTAACATCACCCAAATATGACTTGCTTTCTTCCAAATGGTAATCAGCCTGCAAAGAGTATTTCAATAAAGGAGTTAATCCAGGAAAATCCTGCATTAGCAAATCATTCAGGCTGATTATAATATTTTTACTGCGTGGATCAATCGTGACTATTTCGACTGAATAAAGAACAGAGTCGCTAAATGAACGAGCAAGCGTTCGCTGTTCTGGTCTACTTTCTGCACGGAATTTCACATTCCGCACCACAAAATGTAATCTATTGTTTACTCGTCGGAAGTAGAAGAGAAAATCAGAAAGAGGTAATCCACTATAAATCCCACTTTCCCCGATGCCCGATTCTAATGTCACTATAGCTAGGTAGTCTTTATTTAGCTGCTCTGGTTTAATTTCTAAATAAATTTCACCTGAATCATCACTGCAATAAAGTTTGAAGAGTCCCTCTAGTTTATCTATCCTTCTGACTCTCTGACTAACTCGGTAAAAATCTTCCTTTCTACTCTTAGCAAGATTATTCTCAGCAATTGCTAAGTTTTCAACTACTGGGATTGCATTTAATTGCTGCACATCAATATTTGAAACTTGGTTTGCTGCTGCGTAATTCGTTCCTATTAATAAGTTATAAAATACTAATATTATACAGATTGCTAATTTCCTTATCCAGTATTTCATCCTTTGGCTTTCCACCTGAACCAGTTCTCTTGTTGAGGAAAAATCTGATTAATTTGTTGTCTGCAACTCCCTCAAATATTTAGGGATTAGGGTATAAGTCCACTCAGACAAAACTTTGCCTCTAGCCTAAAAGTATAACTATTGATTGTTATTAGTAGCTCTCTAGGAATTACCCATAAAATATCTATCTCTAAAGGTAGATACTGTCTACAACTAAAGATATATGTTTTTTTAAGTTCTATCTGTATTAAAAACCAAATGTAGCATTAAAAATGTATTTAGTGCTACATTTGGCAACCTAAGCAATCTCAAATATGATTTATAAAGGTAATTTGTGCGGTAGCATAAGCAAGTACACCAATTTCTCCCGCTTTGGTGGTGTCAAAATCAAGTAAGACATGAAAAATATCGTGGGTGACTAAATTAGTACTTACGCACTGTACAAATTCATCATGATGTGCGTTAACAAAAATAGGTTGTTTCAGGCTTTTCTTAATTATCCTTTGGTCGTAAATTGACGATGCTGTAGGGGTTTAGCATTGCTAAACCCCTACGAAAGATGTGGTTTTTCATTTATACCTATTTGGTATTTCTTGTCAATGCGTAAGTCCTGTAAATATTGCAGAGCGAATAGATTACGTTTGGCAATGTCTTCTAGTCCAGGGCTGTACGAGATGATATTTATCTAAGCGGCTCTACTTATGTCCCATATTTATAATAGCTATAGTTTTTCGCTTTAATATTCTCCTGATTTGAGAACTACTTAACTCCATCCCAGTTTGCTTGTGGTAAGTCTGTGGCAAATCTCTGGCTTGTTATGCAAACTCTCCAGAGAAAGCCAGTATTGCTCGTTGCTCTTGCCCATAGACGAATTGCAAATATCCATGTATTTAACAAGCCACCTCTTCCCCAAGATTCAAAAACCCTTTATTTTTCATAACTGAGATATGCCTTTTGTTAGAAGGATAATTACCTTTTTATAGTTAATCTTTAATTTGTACTCAAAAAACAAGCTAATTGCCATGATAAATTTGATTTCTAGGACGATTGGTCAGATCAGCTCCCTACTTAAAGGACTTCAGGTAAAATCTTTTTTGGCTGTTGTCCTAGTTGGTTTTCTAGTGCTGACGACGAATGTTAGTTATGGGGAAAATGACAAAGGATTAGGCGAGAGAGTTCGCGAAAAGGTAGAGCAAAATGATGCTCAAAGACCGAAAACAATAGGGCAGTGGAAGAAAGACGCTCGTGAAACGGAAGGTTCTCCTGGTGAAAGACTTCAGAAGATTGGACAACAGTCAGCAGAAGCCTTTAAAGAATTTGGAGGTGGGTACGTAGATGGTGCTCAGGAAACTGCTAGTGATGTAGGGGACAGTGCGGCAGAGACAGCCAAAGATATCTCTAATAAAGTTCGGCGCTAAATGCGTTAGCATAGTCTATTGGCAGCAAGTACTAAGAACTTTTCGCCAAGAAATGAGTAACAATAGGGATGCTGGTGTCTAACCACCGAACTCTTATAATACTTGGGTAACGCGCTTACCCTTGCGGATGAAAGATTGTAGCCTTTTTCAGTTGCATAAATAAAATATAGTCCATTAGTAGGGGCGCATAGCTAGCTGTGCGCCCCTACTACCTGTTGCATCCAAACAGACATAGGCGTGAAATTAAATATGCGTTACCCAGAACCCTTGTAGAGACGTAGCACTGCTACGTCTCTACTTTTTCACACCTATGTCAAATGTTTAGGGGAATGCTTGCATATCTTTGGCATAAAGAAGTTCTAGACTCAGGGGCTTCCTCGGCGCGAGGTGCTTGGTGAATGTTAGTCATGATCAGGATTAAATTAATACTGATGAGTCTATCTTAGGGTTCATACCTTGTAAGCTAGAAATTCCCTAATCTAAATGTAGAGTTTAGTCTAAGAATAGGGAAAAGATTTTTATGACAACCGACATTTCTAGAGATACTAACAAAAATGTTAATGGAGCGCTGTTAAGTGGTGTTCTGCTGAGTATTTTGGGAGTTATTGCGATCGCAGCGCCTAATTTCAGCACCATATTCGCCGAAACTTGGATTGCAGCGATTTTGATTTTCGCCGGATTTACAAAACTAGTTTATGCCACTCAAACCCGCGATCGAGGCGGTTTTATTTGGAAACTTCTATTGAGCGGACTATATATTGCAACCGGTATAATGCTGTTTGTTTATCCTTTTACAGGTGTGCTGACACTAACTCTGTTGCTTGGCACCTTTTTGCTGACTGAAGGTACATTCGAGTTAATTCTGGCATTCCGGTTACGTCCGCAAGAGAACTGGACGTGGATACTAGGTGATGGCATTATTACCCTGGTCTTAGGCGCAATGATTTGGTTCCAGTGGCCCTTCAATGCACCCTGGCTGATTGGGACACTAGTTGGTGTCAGCATTATTTTCACCGGCGTTTCCCGCGTAATGCTGGCGTTGAATGCGCGTTCTACCTCGAATCCTCCTGACCAAACTGCAAAAGCCACTTAACTTAATAGATGGGAGTGGGGAAATGAGCCAGAAAAAACCAATGCCCAATGCCCCATGCCCAAACTTCAGTAGTCAAAGTTTATCAGATATTGCAGCAGCGATGCCTACGGTTGGCTACGCCTACGCCAACAAAATTGCTAAATTAACTAAGGAAATCAAAATCAAGGCCAGCTAGCTGCAATCAACAATGGTATCTATTGCTACTCCCTTCTCGGATATTCAAAACCATTGGGCACGCTTATTTATTACAGCCTTAGCCCAACGTGGTATTGTCAGTGGGTTGCCTAACGGCACTTATCGCCCCGACAACTCACTCACCCGCGCTGAATTTGCCGCCATTATTGCCAACGCATTTGGGACAGTTTCCAAGAAGCGGCAGTATGTCCCCTTTGTTGATGTATCCACAAATTATTGGGCAGCAGCCGCCATTCAAGCAGCTTACGAAAAAGGATTTATTAGCGGGTTTCCTGATAAAAGTTTCCGTTCCGCTAACCGAATTACTAGAGTAGAAGTTTTCGTTTCCTTGGTAGCAGGCTTAGAAATTGCCACCAAGGTAAAACCTGACCTCCTCTCACAACTCCCACAAATTTATCAAGATTCTATTCAGATTCCTGGGTATGGTATAAATCACGTAGCTATTGCCACCAGGGCTGGATTGGTGGTTAGTTTCCCAAATGTGAAATTACTCAATCCCAATCTCGCAGCCACCCGTGCAGATGTGGCAGTGATTATTTATCAAGCTTTGGTGTATTTAGGTAAAGCAGAAAAAATTGTCTCTAGTTACCTAGTGCAGCCGCCAATACCCACACCGACACCGACACCCACACCGATACCCACACCGACACCCACACCGACACCCACACCGATACCTGTCGGTAGCGTTAGGGTAAATCATAGCCGGGAGTTCCGGGGGGCATGGGTAGTATCAGTATGGAATGGTGATTGGCCTTCCAAAGCGGGACTTTCTGTTGCCCAACAAAAAGCCGAACTCAGCGAGATTATTAGTAAATTACAAGCGCTAAACTTCAATGCCCTCATCTTCCAGGTGCGACCAGAGGGAGACGCTTTGTATGAATCCAAATTAGAGCCTTGGAGTGCTTGGATTACAGGAACTCAGGGTCAAGCACCAGAACCATTTTATGATCCTTTAGCGTTTGCGATCGCAGAATGTCACAAGCGCAATATTGAACTTCATGCTTGGTTTAATCCCTACCGCGCTAGCACTTCCACCGACTCAGCCAAAACTGTCCGTCCCCACATAGCAGCTACCAATCCAGAAAGCGTTTATTTGTGGAAAACTCAACGCTGGATGGACCCAGGACTAAAAATAGTTCAGGACAGAGCTTACAACGTAATTATCGACGTAGTGAAGCGCTACGATGTTGATGGCATTCACTTAGATGATTATTTCTATCCATATCCCATCGAGGGACAGTCTTTCCCCGATGACAAAACCTACACTGCATATAAGTCAGCCGGTGGTACACTCAGCCTTGGCGACTGGCGACGGGACAATGTTAACAAAATGGTACAACGCCTCTGGCAGGGAATTAAAACAACCAAACCCGACGTTAAATTTGGTATTAGTCCCTTTGGGATTTATCGCCCCGGACAACCTGCTGGGATTACTGGGTTGGATGCTTACAACGTGCTGTATGCTGACTCGAAGAAATGGTTAGAACAAGGCTGGATTGATTATATTGCTCCTCAACTTTACTGGCGCACAGATCAACCACAACAAAGTTATTCGGCGTTGCTAAAGTGGTGGACACAGGTAAATACAAAGCAAAGACACATTTACGCTGGTAACAATCTGACAGAACCAAGCAACAAGAGTCGGGACACTGATGAGATTGAAAAGCAGGTGAAAATTAGTCGTAGCCAAGCTGGACAGTTGTCACTGGGGAATATCTTCTTTAATCTCAGTGTTTTGAGGGAAAATAGTCAGGGCATTGCTGATAAATTCCAAAGTCTGCTTTATAACAAACCTGCATTACCGCCAATTTTGTCTTGGCAGGATACAACACCACTCCCTCCCCCCATTGAACTACAAGTAAATAACCGCAAACTGAGTTGGCAGCCTGGTGATAATCGGCCAGTTCGTTCTTGGACACTTTATCGGCAAAGTGGCGATACTTGGACAATTCAGAGAATTTTGTCTGCTGGTACAACCTTCGCAACTGTCCAACAAGCGGGAACCTATGCCGTGTGTGCGGTAGATAGATTGGCGAATGAGAGTGTGGGAACAGTTATTACAGTTAGTTGAATAAAAGTGCTGTCTATGAGTGCGTAGGGGCAGCCCGTCGTAGACATCGCATCTTTAAAGAATAGTGCAAAGTAATCAACCTGAACCAGTTAAAGCCGATTGGATAGTCAACCTTTTAGGAAGAGTGAAAGCTCTGGAAGTAAATCCTCATGAAGAAGCATTAACCTCCATTTTGGTTGAGCAAGCTTTGGAAAATGCCAAACGTACTGCTACCAATCCTGGTATATCACTGGCAGCAGCTTTTGACCTGATTGTAGCTGCTGAGTATTATACAAAATTAACCAAAATAGTAAGCCTGACCAAAAGACTAGCCGTATGATTAATTTATATATTGATTCAGGCAGATCACCGACTTTGGGCGGTGGAATCATCGATATGCCAGCATCACCAAAGCTTGTCAATGATCACTGGATGGAAAATTAGGGATTCACCTTTCGGTAGATTTAGATAGAATTATCAAAACTGTATATTTGGATGGGGTAACACATAATTTGCCCCAAAACCTCATGCTAAATCAGTAATTTCAATATCAACAGATGAAATTTTAATAGAATTCTAGTTAACTTGTTCCTTAAGTTCCTCAAAAGCCATGACATCCCCTGAGCCTCAAACTGATTTTGGAGACGAACCTCCACAAAACTCATTTGAGCCACCTTCTGGAAAACGGCGGTGGCTTTGGTTATTTTTACCTGCACTACTATTATTAGGGGGCGTAACAGCTATAGTTTGGCGTTTGCTCACTCCGCAAAATTCAGCACCTCCAATTGTTAATGCTCAACCTCAAGGGGTAAGAGTCAAAATATCGACAGTACAAAGCGGCATAATTGAGGAAAGTTCAGATTTTATTGCTAGCCTAAAATCCCAGCGCTCAGTCACGCTCCAGCCGAGAATTCAGGGACAAGTTACCCAGATATTTGTTAAATCGGGAGATCCAGTCGCAGCAGGAGCAGCAATTCTCCAAGTAGATTCTACGCCACAAGCAGGTGTAAATGCAAGCAATATTGTGCCTCAAGCATTTTTAGTGCAACTGGCAAATGCTCGCGCTACACTCCAATCTCTGGAAGCACAACGGCCATCCTACGTTACAAATGTGCAATTGTACCAGCAGAACTACGAAAAGTTTGTCACCCTAGCCGAGGAAGGAGCCGTGTCTCGACAGACTCGCAATCAGTTTGCTGATCGGCTCGCCGTTGCTAAGACTAGTCTTGATGCAATTGATTCTAGAATTCAAGCACAACGATCGCTCATATTGCAGGCTGAAAAAACTTTACAGCAAGGTAATGTAAATATTCCAAATCAACAAGGGAACCTCCAGTACGACAGAATTACCGCTCCCTTTGCTGGCGCAGTTGGCAACATCACCGTGAAAGTAGGTGATTTAGTTAATACTTCCACACAATTAGTTAATATCACGCAAAATCGGCCTTTAGAAGTCAATATCTCTGTGCCACTACAGCAAGGGACCCTATTGCGTAAGGGAATGCCAGTGGAGGTGATGAACACACAAGGTCAGAAGCTTGGTAGAAGTAGGGTATTTTTTATTGCACCTAATGCCAGTAATGAAACACAAGGGATACTGATTAAAGCACTTTTTAACAACCCTAATGGTCAGCTACGTGCAGATCAATTGGTAAGGACTAGATTGTTCTGGAATCAGCGCCCCGGAGTTTTAATCCCCACAACAGCAATGACTCGTATAGCTGGGGACACTTTTGTTTATGTAGTTGAAACCGAAAAATCTCCCCAAGGTGTATCCCAACAAGTAGCTCGGCAAAAGCGAGTGAAGCTAGGCGAGATCAAAGGTAATAATTACCAAGTTATTGAAGGATTACAGCCAGAAGATAAAGTTATTATCTCAGGGTTGCTCAATCTCAGGGATGGCGTTGCGATCGTTCCAGAATCTTAATTAAGGGGAGTGGGGCACAAGTCCTCAATCTTGTCTTTTACCAATGCCCACCCAAGAGCGTTAACTATAGCGATGTCTTACGACAAGCCCTACGGGTGACGCTACGCACAGTCGCGATCGCTTCGCGTTGGGAGAAGGCTCGCAGATTCGCTGTTTGTGGCGCGATCGCTCTGACCTTTCTCCTTTTAGGGGAGCATTGGTGAAAGTTTAAGGTATAATTCTTTTTGTCAATAGTGATTATGCTGTAAATTATCCATCCTATCGAGTATCTATCTAATTAAGCTTTATACTAAGCTTTAAGGACAAGAATAAACGATAATTTTAAATATCATGGATGCGTCGTAGGCGTAGCCCACTGTAAGCATCACAGGCTGGAAATTTCTGTTTTCCACCTCGATTATGACTTAATTTTAAGCATCATTACTTATTGACAAATCGTTAATTATCTTAACCTGTCACTAACGGGTAAAGGTAAGCAATTACTTAATTATGTAAAGGAGATAAACAATTATGTTAGTGCAAATTATCCAATCTAAATATAGTTTAGTTTTAACTTGTTTACTTGGACAGATAATGTTGTTTGCTGTGCCAGTACAAGCTGGAGTCCAGGGCAAAAGCTACAATGTTAATGTTAATTCGAGTTTGGGAGATAATTTTACTGCTTGTTTTGAATTTGATCCCAACAGTACCCTACACTTCCTTGGACAAAACGCTACTTATAACGTTGGTAACGATCAGGCAAGTTGGGAAGCAGTCACAAAACCACCTTCACCATTAGTAAGTATCTCACTTAAGGGTGTAGTACAAGGAGACTTTGTTCCAGCTCTGGCGATAAGTGGTAGTGCTCTCAATTCTAACGGCACTACTTTTACATTTAATGGAACACTGTTATCTGAACCAACATGTCCGGGTGAATTGCCGATAAATCCAGCCGATCTTCAATTCGGGATAAGTCGAGAAAATCCCTTCTTAAAATAATTTAATCTACGCAGATATGATCAACCAGATGAGCTTTTGGTTAACGAAGACAGACAACTTATAAAAGATGTTTGTAGACTATGGTCAAGACAATAGCTGCATCATCAGCACTTAAATTCTGTCAAGTTCGGTAGGGCGATTGCGTTTAGATCAAACAACACTCACAATACGGTTCGGTTAAGGTGCATAATCCCTAAATATCCCCCTTAGTCCCCCAATAAATTGGGGGAAATAGAGCGATTTTTAGCCCCCCTTAAAAAGGGGGGTTGGGGGGATCGTGTCTTATCCGAACCGTATTGTCTTCTAGCAGCGATCGCTAAATTTAACCTTAATACAGTACTTTAACAACAGATAATCACTTTAGTGAACCAAAACAAAACCAGATTAATCTATGGCATCAATAGCCGGAAAAGTGGCAATTATCACTGGTGCATCGCGGGGAATTGGACGAGCGATTGCACTAAAATTAGCAGGTAACGGCGCATCTATTGTCGTTAATTATGCGGGTAATGCAGGCAAAGCACAGGAAGTTGTTGCGGAAATTGAAAAGTTGGGAGTAGAGGCGATCGCCGTACAAGCTGATATTAGCAAAATACCCGACATCAAACGGTTATTTGAGCAAACACTTGAACGCTTCGGTAAAGTGGATATTTTGGTCAATAATGCTGGAATCGCCTTCTATAAACCAATTAATCAGGTGAGTGAAGAAGATTTTGACACGATTTTTGCGATTAATGTCAAAGGCACTTTTTTTGCTTGTCAACAAGCCGCGCAACACATGGCAGAAGGGGGACGGATTATCAACTTTTCCTCATCAACTACGGTGATGATGCTGCCAACTTATAGTGCCTATGTAGCAACCAAGGGTGCTGTTGAACAAATCACACGGGTATTAGCTAAAGAATTGGGTGCAAAGGCGATCGCAGTTAATGCTATTTCTCCTGGCCCCACCGATACAGAACTGTTTCGAGAAGGCAAAACACCAGAACAGATAGACCGTTTAGCCCAAATGGCTGCTTTTGGAAAGCTGGGAGATGTGCAAGAAATCGCCGATGTAGTAGCATTTCTCGCTAGCGACGAAGCCAGGTGGATCACTGGGCAAAACATCCGTGTAAACGGTGGAATCGCCTGAGATGATCAAAGCTTTCCTGATGAATGCGATATTAAACCTCAGCCAGTAACGTGGGCATTACTAGTCCTGTTAGCGCAGGGCTATTTCATTTTCATCTAGTTAGGGTAAGCGAAAATTAGACTGCTATTGTGTCAAATATCTGGTTACTATTAATCCCTAGTACAATTTTTGGTATTGGACTTGGTATTAGTTTTCCTACTATCCAAACACTTTTAGCAGATTTAGCACCAAGAGAATATTTGGCAACAATCATATCGGTAAACGGGACATTCTATGGATTAGGGCAAACATTAGGGCCGTTGTTGATGGGCTATGCCTTTGGTTTTGGCGGTATTAGTAGCGTATTTTATGCAGCGACTAGTTTTGCAGTTCTAATATTTTTTGTATTTAGGTATTGCACTTGTAGGTAATTCGTAATTCGTTTAGGGAGTGAGAGTCTTCTCAATGCGACGGTCGGGGATGAGCCACATAACTGCAACCAAAACGTATAGTATACAGGCAAACCATGAGTTTACAAAGGCAAGGGGAATTGCCAGTGCATAAAAGACCACCGATATTTTTCCCTTGAAATTTCGACCCACTGCGATCGCTAGAGTCGAATCGTTACCGTGATGATAAATCAGGGCGCGGGTAAGGATGAAGAATGCGATCGCAGCCAACAACAACACCGTACCATAAAGGGCAACTGGCAAGGCGGCAAAGTGATTCTCACCCATCCAGCCAGTGACGAAGGGAATTAGCGACAACCAAAATAGCAAATGCAGATTAGCCCAAAGGATACGCCCATTAACGTGCCGGACTGCTTGTAGTAGGTGATGGTGATTGTTCCAGTAGATGCCGATAAAAATAAAACTCAGCACATAACTCAGAAATACCGGGATTAGCGGACGCAGCGCGGCTAAATCGAACCCATGCGGCACTTTGATTTCCAGCACCATAATGGTGATGATGATGGCAATCACCCCATCGCTGAATGCTTCTAACCTTCCTTTTCCCATCTGTCCAGGCACTCCTTTTCTGTTTACTTGAAAGTAAGTTGCGCCAAATCCTTGACTCAATATTTTACCAATTTCTGTGGCTTGTCGATTTAGTCTGCGATCGCCCAGTTGAGACAAAGCAAAATTTTTTGACCACCAGCGCGACATTGTTTGTTTCCTTGAACACCCAATTTTCCCAACTGTACTATCAGTGAATATACTTGATATAGAATCCGTTTGAGAGATTGCTTTTGAACAGTTGCCGTCAAAAGTCAGATGCATATACTTCTTTAAATCGAAAAATTATATTTTTAAAATAACTTTATACAAAATTTTCTCTATAGTACAGATGAATTAACCTACTTTCCTGGTATTGGAAGCGGTTTTATGCCAGTATAAGTACATAGATGACTGTATTTTTTATATAAAGATGCTTTCAAACTAGTTGTAATTGATTGGACATTAAAGTAGGTTTAAATACATAACTAACAAAGATTGCTTACCAGCGATGACTTCTTCTTACCCTATCTTTTGGATGGAGTGAAAAGCAAACTTTCAAGGCTGGGTGCAAGATTTGGAATTTCAAAAATTGTAGTAACTCGCACATTAAATCTACGTAAATATTTTATGAAGAAAAGGTACAAATTAGCACTGGCTACCGCTAGCATTGCTTTGGGTTTTGGTATAATCCAAGCTAAACCAGCACAAGCTGCCACATTTAGTGGTCCGATTAACATCTATGCTGCTGCCAGCTTGACCGACACTCTACCCCAGGTTGAGGCACTTTACCGGCAAAGCAACCCCAACGTCACCTTTATCAATACCTTCGGGGCTTCTGGTACTCTCGCTAATCAAATTCTAGCGGGAGCAAATCCAGTAGATATCTTCTTCTCAGTATCCCAAACACCGTTAAATACTCTGGAAAATGCCAACAAACTAATAGCAGGAACCAGGCAAAACGTACTAAACAACACCTTGGCTATAATCACGCCTATAAATTCAACCATATCTATATCAAGCGTTCAAGACCTATTACAGCCACAGGTGCGTCAAGTGGCTATTGGTGATCCTACGGTTGTTCCAGCAGGAGTATTCGCCCAGGAATTATTTACCAAATCCGGGATATCGCAGCAAATCCAACCCAAACTTGTCTTCGGATCGAGTGTGCGTGATGTACTAGATAAAGTGTCAAGCGCCACTAATGATAGTATAGATGCGGGCGTTGTTTACACCACAGACGCTCTAACAGCACTTGATAAAGTCAAAATTGCATACACTCCGCCGATCAACGCTTACTCTCCGATTGTTTATGGCTCTGCTGTACTCCAACAAACTCAAAACCTAGACGCAGCTAGGGACTTCAACTCCTTTCTGGGCAGCCCTCTAGCGTCACCCGTGTTTCAGGGATTTGGATTCTCTACTATCCCCGAACCTATGACTACTAGTGGCTCAATAGCAGTAGGTATAGTCGGCCTTATGATGAAGCGAAAGGTAAAAGCAAAAGCCAAAGCTAAATCAGTAGTGAATTAAAGGTTTTTGGCTGTATTCTCAATCAAAATTCAACTCACAACTGCAAATAGGAATCAACCCAGGTATAATCTGGGTTTTTTTTGCTCTTGTGTCTCATGGTTAGGTGGGATTTATTTAATACACACTATGAGCCGTGAAGCAATCTTGTGGAATTTTGGATTTATGGTTTGACAACTGAAGCAATGAATAAAAATGTGTAATTGTTACTACATTATTACTAATAAAGTTGACTTTTCCCGTTAAGTCCCTCTAAAAAGCTGCCAACTTCCCAGTAGGCTTACTACCGTGCCTGGGGTAAATGAATTTTCTCTGGTGTGACAACAGCGAACATAAAATTGAACCTCCACCTTCACTGTAATACTTGAATATCAACTGCTGCGGCTGAAAAATACAGCAGCTATAACAATTAAACCTAAAAGTGCTAAAGGAACCCAGAGATTAGGCATATCTGACAAACTCATATAGCAATCCGATTTGATTTCTGAACTTCTTTGCGTAGTCAGGGAGTGGGGAGTGGGGAGTGGGGAGTGGGGAATCCTATATTCAATTATTAATTACGAATTATCTTAAGCCGATACCTCCTTTAGCGAATTCTTCAACAGTTTTCTGTGAGAATTCGTGAGTTGCGATCGCCTGCAACATTGCCAGTGGTAAAGTCAAATGATTCGCCTCGGCTTGCAATGAAGCGGCTGCTTCTTCTGGCGATTTGATACTAGCTGCCAAGATTTCAGTATCACTGCCTTTGAGTACGCTAGCCATATCCCGTACCAAAGTAATACCATCACCTAACAACCGCGTAGCGCGATTTATATAAGCTATGGCAATTTTAGCTCCTGCTTCCCGTGCTACTGCTGCCTGTGCTGCACTGTAAATCGCTGTCACCGAACAGGTAATTTCTGGTGATAGACTCGCCACCACTTCAAAACCTAACGGTGTTGCGGGAATCTTCAAAATTGTTTGTGAACCAATAATCTCAAAAGCTTTTCTACCTTCAGCTAGCATCCCGGTTTTATCAGATGCCACAAGTTGATAGTATAACGGGCCATTTGTCAAGGTAAGCAATTTTTTGAGCGTGGTTTCTGGTGACGTATCGCTTTGAGACAACAGCGTAGGATTTGTTGTAATGCCTTTCACCCATCCCCAAAGTTTAACAACTTCAGCTTCAGATGCGATCGCTGAGTCTAGATAAATTGCCATAATTTCTCCCGATCAATTTCTCGATATTAATATGCAATAGCTGTATATGATTCGTGATAAGTTACAACAGTTTTTAATTGGATAGAATGATTGTTGGCTGTAAGGGCACAGCAATGTTATGTCCTTACCATCTGGTTTGTAGTTTATGGAAATGAAAAGCGCTGTAATTTTTCTACTTAATAATCCAGAAGCGAGTATTTATCTTAGTGTCATTGGGCTAATGTGTACAAATATCAATCACGTCTAGCCAGTTATGGCATTATCTCATGAATCGTTACTCGTTAGCAAAACGATGTTTTGCGGAAGCTCTAGGTACAGCTTGGTTGGTTCTGATGGGCGTGGGTACTGCGGTTATCTCTGGTACAGTACCTTGGGTTGGAGTTACTGGGGTGGCGATCGCTTTTGGCTTAAGTTTGTTGACTGCTGCCTATACTTTTGGTTCTATCAGTGGATGTCATCTCAACCCCGCAGTCACAATTGGTTTTTGGGTAGCCAAGCAATTTTCTTTCCGAGACGTTTTGCCATATATAGGAAGTCAGGTTCTCGGCGCAATTTGGGGGACTACTATCCTATTTTTGATTTGCATGGGTAAGCCTGAGTTTACAACAGCCAACTTTGGTTCTAATGGAGTAGGAATTCACTCCCCTGGTAACTATAGCTGGTGGGCTTGTGCATTAGCCGAATTGACTGTTACCTGTGGCTTTGTGCTGCTGATCTTGAGCGTAACATCTTCTCCCGCCCTCAAGCAGTCTGCACCCATCCCCATAGGCTTAGGGCTTACCTTGGCGCATCTTATCCTGATTCCGGTGACTAATGCTAGCGTCAATCCCGTGCGATCGCTAGCCACAGCTCTCTTTACTCAAGATTGGGCATTGGCTGACCTTTGGATTTTCATCGTCTTCCCCATTTTAGGTGGAGTTTTGGCGGGTATGGTCGCCCGATGGCTGCAAGAACCAGACATCTAATACTACTCACAACTTTACTGAGGCGTGAGCGCTCGTGTCGCCCACCCCACAAGAAGTAGTTGAGTATTTTTTTATTTGTCAGTCCCGAATGCGTGAATGCGTGAATTTTGAATTCGCACAGAAGCAACGTGACGTGGCTTTCAAGCGATAATCTTCTTATACAGCAGCCTACACGGAGAACTTAATATGACATCTCCAGAAACGGTTACATGGCTAAAAGAACGGACGAGTTTAGGAATTCTCTCATCTGAGGTGTTAAATGCGATCGCTCAAGTAATTGAAGAACAAGTAGTGAGTGCCAAAACTGACTTAGTTAGCGAAGGCAGTCGTCCAGAAGCCCTTTATATTCTCCAAGAAGGTCAACTCGAAAGCAATAGCACCAATGAAACCAACCCAGCGTTAGCTTGTGGATTCCTTCCCGGTGCAGTGATTGAACTCAAAGAATTGCTGTTGGATGAATTAACTCCATTCACAATTACTACGGTAACCGAATGTCATTTGTGGGTTGTGCCTGGTGATAAATTTCGGGAATTAGTCACCCAATACCCGGAAATTGCTCAGGCTTTTTCGCGTCAATTGGCTCAAGAATTAGCTCAGGCTACATCTGCACTTGGCTATGAACAAGAACGTTCCGTAGCTTTGCGACCATATTTAGTCACCAAGGCGCAACGCGGTATTGTCGGTACAAGTCGCTATGCTGTGCGTCTGCGGGAGCAAATTCGAGAAGCGGCGGCTGATCGCAAATCAGTGGATATTTTTGGAGAACCAGGGTTAGAAAAAGACAATATAGCAGCCCTGATCCATTTTGGTTCTCCAAAACGGCGACAACCAATTATTAAAGTAAATTGCGGTATTCTCCAAACGAGCGGTGCAGATTTATTCGGTCGCGCTGGCGGGAAACCAGGATTGTTGGAATGGTTGGGAGAAGGTACTCTGGTTCTCAACAACATCCAAGAATTGCCCGAAGAATTATTACCTTCTGTGGCACAGTTGCTGAAAACGGGTACATATACCCCCGTTAGTCGTTCTGGAGAACCAGCACCTGAATCTCGCCCCAGTAGAGCCAGAATTCTGATTGTTTCAGAAAAAACTCAGCCGACAATTGAACGCTGTATCGGTCACATTATTAAAGTACCGCCGCTACGAGTGCGGAAAGCCGATGTTCAGGCACAGGTTGAATATTATACTAGTCTCTACATTCGGGCTAGAGGCGTTCCGAAACCGCACATTACCCCAGAAGCTTTACGTCGCCTACAGTCTTATGATTTTCCTGGCAATCTCAAGGAATTAAAAAATCTCGTAGAAAGAGCGATCGTGCAAGCGGAGGGTGCTAATGAATTAACAGAAGAAATTTTCTGGCCAGCCGAAACGAAGAAAAAACGATTTCGGGTGAATCTGTTAAATTCCTATCCTCGTTTGCGGCAGTTTTTGCGTAGTCCCTGGTGGCCCGATCGCATTAACTATGGTTTTACTGCAACGGCTTTTGCGATTATTGTTGCGGTGTTATTTATTGGCCCTCAAACCCGCGATCGCAATTTCGTCTTAAATCTATTTTGGGCTTGGTGGTGGCCTTTCTTCTTATTTCTCTTTCCCTTTTTGGGACGTATCTGGTGTTCTGTTTGTCCCTTCATGATTTACGGGGAAATTACCCAAAAGCTCTCTCTCTGGCTGTGGCCTCGAAAACTCAAGCGCTGGCCCAGACAGCAAGCTGAGAAATGGGGCGGATGGTTCATGTTTGGTTTGTTCACCCTAATTTTCTTATGGGAAGAACTCTGGCATTTAGAAAATACTGCCTACCTCAGCGCTTGTTTGCTGCTCTTAATTACCGCCGGGGCGATGATTTTCTCCGCCATTTTTGAGCGACGGTTTTGGTGTCGCTATCTCTGCCCCATCGGCGGGATGAATGGTTTATTTGCCAAACTCTCAATGACGGAACTCCGGGCACAGCAAGGTATTTGTTCTGCCAGTTGCACCACGTATCAGTGTTATAAAGGTGGCCCGCAAAAGGGCGAAGGGATGGAAACCAATGGATGTCCTTTATATTCGCACCCAGCGCAGTTAGAAGATAACAGAGATTGTGTACTGTGCATGACTTGTCTCAAAGCCTGTCCGCATCGTTCCGTCGAATTCAACTTGCGCCCCCCTGGTATAGAACTGTGGACAACTCATGTACCCCGTACCTATGAAGTAGCATTATTGTTTTTGCTGTTGGGTGGTATATATCTGCATCGCTTGCCAGAATTGCGATCTTGGTTGGGGTTACAACTGGATTTAACTCAGTTTTGGCAGCACTTGGGATTATCGCTGCTAGTGTTAATTATCCCAGCAGGTTTTACCTTTGCGGCTTATGGCTTGCTGCAAGTGTTCAACTTTAACCGTAAGCCTCGATCATTTGTAGAACTTGCCTATGGCTACCTACCATTAGTTTTGGGGGGCAACTTGGCTCACTATCTACGTTTGGGCTTAGGCGAAGGCGGGCGGATTTTACCAGTTACCTTTGCTACTCTTGGTTTGAGTGGTGAACAATTGCCAATATTGGTTGCTCATCCGGCTGTGATTGCCTTTTTGCAAGGTGCAACGATAATTTTCTCAGTGTTGCTGACTATATTATTAACGCAAAAGATTGCAAAGCAACCAGTGCGATCGCTCATACCGCAACACCTAGCAGCCATTGGGTTGGGAGTTAGTCTGTGGGCGATTATCGTGTTTTAACGAATTACCCAAAACCTCATATCGTTTCCAGGTTCAACCTGGAAATGCTCTTTATTGGGCTGCTGCCACTTGTGTGGGAAGCACCTGATTCTAGGCATTCCTAGTCTCTGACTAGGAACGAGGAATTTATAATCGCCTGGCTTAGATGCAAAATGTGAGTTAAAAACATTCTTCCCTACGAAGGTGATACAAAATACTCATATGATTTATGATTTTTCCCTCATAGTGTAAGGATTACAGATAATGCACGTTCTAAAAAGATCCATCAAACCAGCAACCTATATATCGTTTCTCCACATTTACCAAACTACTTGGGGGACTGCTGGTGATATTTGTTTAATCCGTGAATCTGTAGCTAATGATAGTACAGCGAAGTTTGTCGGTCACAAAATCGAGCTAGCAATTCCAAAAGGGTTAGAGCGCGATCGCATCGCCAACTGTCCGATCATCAAAGTTGCAGGTAATGTCGGTGACGGACATCCT
Source organism: Nostoc sp. JL33 (assembly GCF_017114985.1). GTDB lineage: Bacteria > Cyanobacteriota > Cyanobacteriia > Cyanobacteriales > Nostocaceae > Nostoc. The sequence continues at coordinate 19,460 of NZ_JABXKP010000042.1, forward strand.
AAAGAACACCCGTTGGAATGGGAGGCTTATGAGGGTGTAAATGAAGAAATAGCTTTAGCGGCTCTCAAACCTTGGGGCTTCAAGTTAATTGAACTTTAATGTGGCAATCTGACAAGCTCAACTCGCTTTCGTTCTTCTGAAACTATTTTTTCCCCTAGCGCCATCAGACATTGGCTCAAATGGAAAAATTCATCTAATAGACATAGGAGTGAAATTAATTATGCGTTGCCCGAAATCCTTGGTAGGCATAATTTATAAATTGTATCTACGTTATTTTTACTCCTATGTCTAATCTACTAAACCAGGTTTCTAAATCCGCGTAGTTTACCGCCTTCGGCATCGCCTGAAAATCCAACAATGCTTCACCGAGATTTTCTAATTCTTCTAATTAGTTCCAGGCGGGTGAGTCAAGCCTTCAGTTAAGCTACTTTCAGCTTAAGTTGACACCAATGAGCTTTTTCTGTGCCCCTACTAGACAAAACGCACACTAATCACAATTGGTATGCGTCTGCGGTTAGGTTTTAAAATTTAAATTGAATTTCTAAGCAACAGCAAATCCCGTATGTTTTCTCACGTTAGGTTCGTGAAATCCTAAAACAATATCTTCTTTAGGGATACCTGCTTGAACGAGTTCATTCGCAATACCATTTTCGGTATTATCGGACTGAATCCAAACTTTACTGTCAATTATTTCGACATGAATTAAACAGCTATGCAGGTGTTGTTTATCGTCCCAGCCCTCGGAAATAATTAGATATTGATCATTTTCTGAGTCAAATGCCGCTCGATTACGGATATTAGCATTTGCATAGGAAATATTGAGATATACTCCAAGTATATTGCGGATTACATTCCGGTAAAGCTCTAGTTTATCCATTTGGTAATCACCTCTTCTTGTGAGTCGAATACAATCAATTTTAAAGTATTGTCTTCTAATAAAATTTTGCCAATTTCTTCTGTAAAAATTTTGATAAATACTGTGTCACGAATTGCTAAATAAAGAATTATTTTTGATTCAATTCGTCGGAGAACTTTTTCGTACAATATGTACTGACCAAGGGCATTTTTAAGGTCTTCTACTTCCGATATGCCGATAAAACTTTTTACTTCTACAGCAATCTTCTTTCCCTGTTTTTCTGCGGCTAACAGTTTCTCGGCTGCTAAATCAATAAATATATCCTTCTTACCAATTTTGAGGCTAAGGGGATCATCCGTAATCTTCCACCCATCTTTGATGAGTGCATTTTTCACACAATCATGATAAATGTCTTTGGCTGGCATTAATTGTGATTTTTCAGTTAATTTTTGAGGCTGGGCATTACCCAGCCGACTGTTTGCTATTTGAAGTTAATCTGCGCTTGTGACATCGATGTGAAAGTTATCAAAGTTAGCGATCGCTTCTTGTAATTTATCCAAAACTTGATCTACAGAAATACTACCTAAGTCTCCAGAAGCGCGGGTACGGATACTCAAGGTGTTGGTTTCCACTTCCTTAGCTCCCACCACTGCCATCACGGGTATTTTTTCTTTCTCTGCATTCCGAATCTGTTTACCCAAGCGATCGCCACTAGTATCAACTTCTGCACGGATGCCCAACGTTCTCATCTTCGCCACCACATTTTTAGCAAAGTCTAGCTGTGTATCACCCACTGGCAGTAATCTAGCTTGCACCGGCGCTAACCACAAAGGGAAATCACCTGCATATTCTTCAATTAAGATCCCAATCAACCTTTCCAGTGAACCAAAAGGCGCACGGTGAATCATCACTGGGCGTTTGCGAACACCATCTTCGGCAACGTACTCCAAATCAAAGCGTTCTGGCAAATTGTAATCTACCTGCACAGTTCCTAATTGCCACTCCCGATCTAGGGCATCACTAAAGATAAAGTCAAGTTTGGGGCCATAAAAAGCCGCTTCTCCAATACCTTCAAAGTGTTCCATCCCCAAGGTTTCAACTGCACGGCGAATTGCACCTTCGGCTTTGTCCCAAACTTCATCAGAACCGATGTACTTATCACTAGCTGGATCGCGGAAACTGAGTCTAGCTTTAAAGTTCTTCAGTTGCAGACTATTAAACACCGACAAAATCAAATCCACCACACTCAGGAATTCGCTATCTAGCTGTTCTGGGGTGACGAACAGGTGAGAATCATCCACAGTAAAACCACGCACCCGCGTTAAACCGCCCAATTCCCCTGATTGTTCGTAGCGGTAAACAGTACCAAATTCCGCCAAGCGCATCGGTAGTTCCCGATAAGAGCGTAACTCACTCTTATATATTTGGATGTGGAAGGGGCAGTTCATCGGCTTCATGACGAAGCCCTGTTCCTGTGCAGCAGCTTCGGAGTTATCTGCCATTAAAGGGAACATATCTTCTTTATATTTCTGCCAGTGGCCAGAGGTTTTAAATAAATCTACTCTGGCAATGTGAGGCGTTACTACAGATAAATAACCCCGTTTTAACTGTTCTTGCTTGAGGAAGTCTTCTAAAGTACTCCGTAACAGAGTGCCTTTGGGTGTCCACAAAGGTAAACCCGGCCCGACTAGATCAGAAAATATAAATAATCCCAGTTCCTTACCTAGTTTTCGGTGATCTCGCCGTAGTGCTTCTTCTTTGCGTCGCTTATATTCAGCGAGTTGTTCTGGACTTTCCCAAGCGGTGGCGTAGATGCGTTGTAATTGGGCTTTAGTTTCATCCCCACGCCAATAAGCGCCAGCAACGCTTTCTAGTTCAATTGCCTTCGGATTTAATTCACTGGTATTTTCCAGATGAGGCCCCCCACACAAATCCCACCATTCATTCCCCAGGTGGTAAATCGTAATTGGTTCCTCTTTAATATCTGCCAGGATTTCTAGCTTGTAAGGTTCGTTAATTCCCTGAATCCGGCGTTCGGCTTCTTCGCGGCTGACTTCTTCTTGAATAACTGCCAACTTGCGATTAATAATCTTTGCCATCTCTTTCTTGATGGCTTTGAGATCATTTTCACTAAATGGTTCTGGATTGTCGAAGTCATAGTAAAAACCGTTTTCAATCCAAGGGCCGATTGTAACTTGCGCCTTGGGGAACAGCTTTTGTACTGCCATTGCCATTACATGGGAAGCAGTGTGGCGAATCTTTTTTAAGTTCTCCGATTCGCTGGTACGCGGTAAATAAATTTTTTCAACTTGTTCTGGCTGTTCTGAGTGTTCTGACTGATTCGATGATTTTAGCGACATTGGCTGCTGAACCATTGGCGAAGTGATTACAAAAGGTGATTTATCTATTTGTAGGCTTATTCAACTATAACGACTTTGATTTTTGCCCTGTAGGCTTCATGTTCCCACTACTGGATTAATTTTTAATCGGGGATAAAGATAAATTTTTTATTGCTTACCTGAGTGTCAATTTCAGGATTCGGTGCTGCATCTACGCCCGTCGTAGACATCGCTAAATTATCTTAATTTAGCAACTCGGTGTCAGATATACCTATAGACGCCTCTCCAAAGGCAGTGTATAAACCCGATATCAAGACTTTATAATGAATTATGTGTTCTTTGTTACATATTTTTACATCCTGAGAATTATGAGAGAAATTAGAAAAATGTTAAGAAAGATAAATAACGTTAATATTAGTAAGCAAGTTTGAAATATGCTTTTAATTTATGTCAGACTCGAATTTACCAGGAACTGAGTTGCTGAAAACGGTTTTAGAACCCCTGCTGGAAGATTTTCAGCAATGGTTTAGGCGATCGCGCCATTTACTCGAAACTGAGCAACTATCATTTATGAGTCACCAAGAGCAATCTGACTTGCTCTGGCGGGTTAAGCAAGCACAGGATGAACTAAACACGGTGAAGATGCTGTTTGCTGCTACTGATAAACAAGTCGGGATTGAAATGGCAACGTTAATGCCTTGGCATGAATTAGTAACAGAATGTTGGAATGTCGCAATGCGCTTTCGTCAAGGGCGTGAAGTCTAAGCAGCTGCGAGCATCTGCTAAATTTCAGCAGACTACTTAGCGATGTCTAATGACAAACAGGTTTGCGTCTACGCAAGACGGTAAAACAATCGTTAAAGAGATAGTAGAAAATTCTTAACAATTGCTTAACATTATTTGGGCTAACAAAATAATGTATCCTATGTTACCGTAAGTAAAATAACGGTTGACAAATAGCTCCATATAAATAGCCCACAAAGAGTGCGTCAACTACTCGTCTTAACTGTGAGCCACAGTATCGGCGAAGCAAAGCGTTACAAAATAAAGTTTTAAAAATTGCTGCCCTGGAGGAAAATCTAATGTTACACCTGCTTTACATTCTTGCTTTTACAATCCTTGCATTTATAGCTGTTGGCAACTTAATTCGTAACCTGATCATGTTCAGTTTTGATCGGGAGCGAACTTACCCAGCGAATTCCTCGCCAATGAATAATCAAGGCAACTATGGTTATTATTCATCAAAAAAACAGTTTGTACCCCATCCAGAGTTATTAGATAACGCGGGTAACTTAATTAAAGAGCCACTTTTGGTAATGCGTTCGATTAACGTTGAAGATGCGCGTCAACATCTCGATGCACTTTACGAAGCATCCCCAGGACATAAAAGAGATAATTCCGAGGAAGGATAACGTAGAGACACGATTAATCGCGTCTGTTAGCAGTTTGGGTGTAAATTATTGTTATTTTTACATCCCTAACCTTTTTTAGCAGAAATTTATTACCATCCTTGAATTCGAGGCGATCGCGTCACTAGGCTGGTAAGTTAACATTGTGTTGTCCACTTGGCGCAGGTTTAAGTTGCTATGAGTGACAAAGAACCCGTTATTGAGTTGGTAAAACATTTACCCCAGGATGTAACCCTAAGAGAAATTGTTCAGAAAATTGAGTTTATTGCAGCTATACGGGAAGGGTTTGACCAGATTGACCAAGGGCAGGGGATTCCAATTGAGCAGGTTGAGCAGATAATGGATACATGGACTACCAAGTAATTCTCTCGCCAAAAGCAGTTGGAGATTTAGAGACTATTATTCGGTACATTGCTTAAGATAATCCTGAAGCTGCCAGAGAGCTTGGTAAGCGGTTATTAGCAAAAACGAAAGAACTAAGCCAATTTCCATTTAAGGGGCAAAAGGTTTCGGAATTTGATGAACCTAACATTCGCCAGTTAATCCTAAAGCCGTATCGCATTATTTATCGGGTTGACGAAGACAAAAAACAGGTGAGCATTGCAAGGTTCTGGCACGCATCAAGATTCAGCCCAGAATTGTAATTGTAAACTTTTACAACAGAACGTATTGACAACGTAAATACATCTTGCCTAGACTATCAGGTATGGATGTGTTTTTCATACTTAGGAACATAAATTAAATAAAATACAAAACTTCATCCTGTATCTAGCTTCCCTCTCCTTTATAAGGAGAGGGATTGAGGGTGAGGTAATCCAGGGACATAAATTGTATGTTATTTAATTCTTATTCCTTAATGGTGTCACCTTCGTTTAGAACGAGGAGAAAGCTTGGATTAATCCCAGCAATCATGACGGCGTAACATTTCAGCAAGCCGTAGAAGCTTTCTTCGATCCGTTTCTAGTGCTGGTTGATGCAAGCCGCAATGATCAGGAACGGGATGCTGTGATTGGCTTGGACAGACGCTGGAATCTTCTGTACGTCGTCTACATTCAGCGTAAAAACGACATGATTCGGATCATCTCCGCTCGGAAAGCGACGCGCAAGGAACATGAATACTATGAAAGCTGAAGTCTTAAAAAAGCGACTCGATAAAAATCGTCCAATGACGACAATCACAATTCGCATTCCCGAAGATGTGATTGAGGATTTGAAGCGAGTAGCACCATTGTTAGGGTTTTCTGGTTATCAGCCATTAGTTCGTGCTTACATCGGCCAAGGACTTAGAGCCGATCTTGAGCGACTTGAAGGTGATACAGTTTCTATATTGATTGCCAGCCTGAAACGGCATGGTGTGAGTGATGAGATAATTCGTGAAGCACTCAACGAAGCTACTGAGCGACACAGCAACAGTTAGTAACGACAGTAAGAGAAAAGCTAAATCCTGTTGTAATTGATGCTCCTAACCAGGAGGTAATTATTTGATGGAAACTCCAACCGCAAACTTAGAAAGAGAGCGATTGCTGAAACTAGCAGAGGAGTATCGTGAAAAGGGTTACGAAGTTTTTTTTCATCCAAATCCAGAAGACTTGCCTGACTTCCTTAATCACTATCGCCCTGACATGATAGTACGTCGGGGAGAAGAAAATGTAGTTATTGAAGTCAAGTCACGCTCCTCACTGAACTCTTCTTCTAATCAATATTTAGGTAATTTAGCTCAAGCGGTAGAAAAACATCCTGGTTGGAGATTTGAATTAGTAATGACCAACCCGGAGGATACAACGTATTCTCCCAAAGCTGAGGCTTCTCTTCAAGAGCATGAAATAGAATCACAGTTGCAAGCAGCAAGGCAACTTACAACGCAACATCCAGAATTAGCTCTCCTATGTTCCTGGCCTTTAGTAGAAGCAACTTTGAGACTTATTGCCCAAAAGGAAAAGCTAAGTTTAGAAAGATTTGATCCACTGTACTTAGTGAAGCAATTAGCAACTGAAGGTGTAATTTCAAAATCTGAGTATCAGTTACTAATGAATTCACTCCCATTACGTAATTCTATTGCTCATGGCTTCAAAACTACACAAATTACGCAAAATTCTGTATATGAATTGATCGAGCTTACAGAGCAGCTCTTGAGAACTCTACACACTGGCGATGAAGTCGGCTAACACTGCGTTGGTTAGAGCGGATGGTAGGCGACAGCTGAATTTCAGGTCATCCTGCCGATCGCACGCACCAAGGATAAAATAGGGAGTAGTGAATTCTCTACTCCCTAGTCGATTTCTAAGGGACTTCCAAATAAAAAAAATATCCAAAAATTTCTTGTGGTGCGGGCATCTTGCCCGCTAATCACCAAGGACGGGCAAGATGCCCATCCCATAAGATGGAATAATTTATTTTTTGGAGTTCCCTAAGCTTCGATAACTACCCGCAAATTGCCCCGTTTTTTCGCAACGCGACAAGCAGTCGTAGTACCAGAACGCTCGAATTCCAAATCGAGAATGGTGGGGCCGACTCGCAAATTATGAAATGACAGGCGATTAATCGATTCTGGCAAAGCGGGGTCGATTATTCGCAAGCAGTTATTTTGAGCATCAGGCACCAAGTTGACCATCATTTGTAGTAGTTGGAAAATACTACCAGTAGCCCAAGCTTGGGGAGTGCAAGCAACTGGATACTGCACAGGGGTATTATCACCGTTCCGTTCGTAGCCGCAGAAAAGTTCTGGAGGACGTTGATAGGGTTGCTGCTCAGTCATGTCGAATAAACCTTGGAATATTTCCAGGGCTTGATCGATTAGACCGAGCGATCGCAATCCCATTGCAATCAGAGCGTTATCATGGGGCCAAACTGAACCAGTGTGATAGCCCATTGGATTGTAAGCAGGTGACAAACTACTCAGAGTCCGAATGCCCCAACCATTAAACATATCTGGTGCCCGCAACCGTTCTGCCACACTATAGGCTCTTTCGTGTGTGAACAGACCCAAATGCAGGCAATGACCAGGATTTGAGCTAATACTGTCTACTGGCTTGCCATCTCCATCCAAAGCTATAGCGCAGAAATCCTGGTCTTCCACCCAAAAATCTTGATTAAAACGAACCTTAAGATTTCTGGCCTCTTCTTGCCAACGATCTGCCAAATCAAGCCGCTTCTTCATCCTAGCTATTTCTGCTAGGCGCATTTTTGCGGCATAGACGTAAGCTTGCACCTCACAGAGGGCAATTGGGCCGTTGGCTAATTCTCCCTTGTGGTCTACGATACAGTCACCAGAATCTTTCCAACCTTGGTTAACAAGACCGCGTTTAGATTTACGGAAGTAACTCAGGTAGCTGGTTTGTTTGCTATTGCGATCGATCCACTCCATTGCTGCTAGAGCATTCGGCCAAAGTTGCTCTAGGAGTTCTTGATCGTGAGTCCAAGCATAATGTTCGGCATAGAGCATCAGCCACAGGGGAGTCGCATCAACTGTACCGTAGTAAGGTGTATGGGGAATTTCTTGACAACGAGCCATTTCTCCTAAACGCAACTCGTGCAAAATCTTACCCGGTTCTTCTTCGCGCCATTCGTCGTCGAGTTTACCTTGGTATGTCGCCAGTAATATCAGGGTTTCTTTGGCGATTTGCGAATTTAACATCAGGGTTTGAGAAGCTGTAATCAGCGAATCTCGCCCAAATAGTGTCGAAAACCACGGCACTCCGGCGGAAACAGTTTTATGCTTACCAAAAGATTGGCGCAACAAATACATATCTTGTTCAGCCCGCTCAATCACTCGATTGAAGGTATTCTTATCTGAGCTAATGCGTGTAATTTGTTGTACCCAGTTTTGCTCCTCCATCAACTCAGCGGCTTTCGCCTGTCCTAAGGTGAAGGCGGCGCTCACAGTTGAACTGGATTGGTTGTTTCTCAACATATTCACTCGGTAGCCCAGCTTTTGAGTTTCGTGAGAAGCCAACTCTAGCTGCCAAACCGCAGTGTAACCCTTGAAAGAGTCTGGTTGCCGATGTTGAAATAGAATCCGGGATTCCATCACCGAGCCATCCAGACCTTGATAGGCGAGTGTTAAGGATTCTTCTCTAGAGGCGAATGGCTCTTTCGGTACAGGCACAACGCCATCGACGACAGAAAATGTTCCTTCCTCAGCCGTCAGTTCCACTAGGCGTAAAAGCCGACCTCGTTTTGCTCTGTCATAACCCCGGACTTCAAATAAATCAACAAAATCTGCATCAAAGCTGATGCTTACTTCAAAATTGACAGTGGTTGTGCTGTAGTTAGATACTTCTATTTCTTCAAATAGTGCCCCATTCAGTACGATTTCGCGACGAATTCCCACAGTTTCGGCTCTTAGGCGTTCGTCGATTCTGGGGTTGGTACACAAAGCTGAGAGTGAAAACCCTTTTTCAGCAGTACTACTGAGGAGTACAGGCGATCGCCCTTCAATTTGCAACTCCAAGCGATTCAGAAATCTCGTATCACAACAAAACAGTCCCATGCTGGTATTCCCATCGTTGAGGGAACAGCCAGAAATATTCCCGATAGTATCTGTGACAAAAAATAAATCATCATCTTTAACCGTCAGTGTCGGTTGTGGTCTTTCACTCACAACACAAGGCCACTCCGGAATAGGTAATTGTTCGGCAGGAATAAAAGTTTTTCCATCCAGGAAAATTTTTTCCGGGGTCATTATCGTATCCGATGTCATTAGCCAAAGTTCCGTGTACAGGTCTATATTTTTGTCGTCTTTTGAGTAGAAGTCTCTTACCCAAGAGGCACAGGGAAAAAAGAAATACCCTGTTGCTTTGGGACAGAGCAACTAAATTTATTTAGCTCGAAAAAAGAAAGATTTGTGTCGAGACACGTAGCACAAACAAAGAACAGCGTATCGTAAAAAGATAGAAGGTGCGGAGTCAGGTCAGTTATCCTGCCCCTGCTTTTAAGTATGGGTTTCTCCTCTGCCCCCATCCTCTCTGCTTCTTGTTCATCCTCACAACTTCCGAAAAAAGCCGCTCTCTAAAACTCGTTTGAGCCATTCTAGCCCAAATAATCCTTACATACTGCTGACAAAATAGCAGCCCTGAAATTTATTAAGCAAATCTTGATAAATCTATATTTTACAAGTCTGAAGTCAAGACTGAAAACTGAGGATTTTGAGATAATTCATTAGTCATTGAACTTTCTCAAGAGACAAGATATATAGTATACTCAGCAAAAATGCGAAATTTAGAGTTTTATTGGGTATAGAGAGCATTTGTTACCTACCATTTTACGATTTGTCTTAAATATCTTTGGTATTGGATTAGACTAATTTATAATAATCAATTAATTGATTAAATTTAAATTATGTGAATGTCGCAGGAATGATCTTTGGGCAAGAAAATTTCTTTACAACGTAGGCAAAGTAGGCGATGTCTACGACGTGCTACTTTGCCTACGCGTGGACTATCAATCAATCATCAGTAGTTATTAGTGAATAAAATAGTTTAAACCAGACAACAATTAGTGTTTTAGTACTTAGTCCTAAAATATTTTACCTGTGCAAGCAAAAGCATAAGTTGTCGAGAATGTATATTGGGCGTAGTAGGTTGTCAATCAACAAATCAAGTTGTACGCACTCCTCCTAGTTGGTAACAAAGTATTGCGCCTGCTTTGGCGAAAAGTGCTTTTTAGCCTTCTTTACATATTGCAACTGTCTATTTAACTTGACAGTCCTTGGAAATTTGTACAATGCAGCTGTGACGTGGATCTTGTCGAGGTTGAGCGTTTAACAATAATTCATGAGCATTTCGACTTCTGTGCTGAGTGATCTGCTAAAGTCCCTACCCTACTTGCGGCCCCAGCTATATTTCAAGGCTTCACTAACGGCACTCTCCCACGCAATGGAAGATCAAGTTTTGGCTGGGACTTTAGTCCAACCCCTTGTAATTGCTAGTTTCCAGCGAGAGCGATTCTACCGCCAAGAAGCTCATCGCTACCAACGACTTGCCTTGCGAAGTAATCAAATATACGTATTATCTGCTCCAGAAACTGATTTCGCCAATAGTTCGGAACACTACGAAAAAGTGGCTTTTGATTCAAAGGATGGCTTAAGTCAAGAGTGGCATTTGGTAGTGATTGCTGACAATTATGCTACTTGTCTGGTTTGCCGGGAAAACCTTGGTTCTATTGCCAAAAATAAGCAACTACCTGAACTAAGCCCTAATCTGGATATAGACACAGCGCGAAGATTTGAGGGCATTTGGACATCGGAAAGGGGAGTTAGCCTGAAAGCCGCCGAATTGCTGTTAGACAGGATTTCGGTTTATAGACCAGAACTGGTAAGTAAAATTGAGGAGGCACGTCAGAGGTTTGGCATCGGGAAGCCGCGAAACCACTCTGGAGCAGAACAGGTCAACGAATATGCTTGTGACATCGATACAGACCCCTTTGTGCAACGCTTAGTAACTTACTTGCAAGCTAGCCAGTACAAATTGCACAAAGCCTACCGTTCAATTGCTGTTCAAGCACGAAAAGAACAATTAGTCAACTCGATTAGCACTGCGATTCGGCGATCGCTCGATCCTCGTGAAGTTCTGCAAGTGGCGGCACAAGAATTAGGACAACATCTAGAAGCTTGTCGCTGTTTAATTTACCGCGCTCAAGCCACAGATACCCAAGCGATAATTGAACACGAGTTTTTGAATCCTGGAGTTTTATCTGTTCGTGGGCAAACCTGGGAGTTAGAGAAAAATTCCCTATTTCGGGACATAGTGGAACAAGGCGAAGGCGTTTGTGTGAGCGATACGCTGAGTGAACCTCGCGTTACCAATTCGCCAGGACTCTCGATGATCGCCAAAAAGTTTGCGATTCGTTCTTGGCTAATAGAACCAGTATTCTATCAAGGGCGATTATTGGGCATTGTGGAGTTGCACTATTGCCGGATGCCACCGCATGAGTGCCAACCTGGGGAACTGGATCTGGTAGAAGCGATCGCCACCCAAGTAGGAGCTGCTCTCATCCAAGCAGAAGCTTACGCCAACCTAGAAGAACTTAACCAGCAGCTAGAAGCCCTAGACCGCACCCGCAGCAACCTTATAGCCATCACCGGGCACGAACTGCGTACCCCCCTATCCACAATTCAAGTCTGCCTAGAAAGCCTCGCTAGTGAGCCGGATATGCCCTTGGAGTTGCAGCAGATCATGCTCAACACTGCTCTTTCCGACTCAGAGCGGATGCGAAAACTGGTACAAGATTTCCTCACACTTTCCAACTTGGAAAGCGGCCGCGTGGAATGGCATCCAGAATCCCTCACCTTACAAGAGTGTGTGGATTTAGCACTCAGCCGAAATCGCACGCGTTCCTCAACCGAAAAACCGCCCCAAATCAAGACTAAAATTCCCGAAAGCTTACCTCTGATAAGAGCTGACGGTGATTGGCTAGTAGAGGTACTGGCAAAACTCATGGACAATGCTTTTAAATTTACGCCACCCCAAGGAGAAATTACGATTAAAGCGATTTACAACAGCCGTCAAATGGTCGAGGTGACTGTAGCTGACACTGGACGCGGCATTGAACCGAATCGTTTAGAAGTAGTTTTTGACCGCTTCTATCAAGAAGAGGGAGCGCTACGCCGCACCACTGGCGGGACTGGACTTGGTTTAGCAATTTGCCGTCAAATTGTTAATGGCTGGGGTGGGGAAATTTGGGCAGAGTCAACTGGCAAAGACCAGGGTAGTCAGTTTCACTTCACCATCCCGATTGTTCAGAGTAGCCACGAGGAAAAGCGGACAAAAGTCAAGAGTAAATAGAAATAGGTATTGGGCATGGGGGATTAGTTTTTAACAAATGACAAAGGAGAAAGGACAAATGACTAAAAACTGTTACAGTCTATGACGCGATCGCAATATGATCCTGGTTGCGGTGTTAGGATTCCCTAAAAACGTTGAGAGAATCACTTATGGCAGAAACACTCTCTGGACAAACCCCCCTATACGGTGGCAGCACCGGTGGCTTGCTCAGAAAAGCAGAAGTCGAAGAAAAGTACGCTATCACCTGGACTAGCCCGAAAGAGCAAGTTTTTGAATTGCCTACAGGTGGTGCTGCTACTATGCGGAAAGGTGAAAACCTGCTGTATATAGCTCGTAAAGAATATGGAATCTTTTTGGGCGGTCAACAACTCCGGAAACTCAAAATTACAGACTACAAAATTTACCGGATTTTACCCAACGGAGAAACCACTTTACTTCACCCAGCTGATGGTGTCTTCCCCGAAAAGGTTACCGAAGGCCGTGACAAAGTGCGTTATGTAGACCGCCGGATCGGACAAAACCCCAGTCCCTCTAAAGTTAAGTTTAGCGGTGTTACTACCTACGACGCTCCATAATTAGCTGTTAGTAGCTAATGGGTAATTAGTAATGGGTAAATGGTAAGAAAAACAATTACCCATTACCCATTACCAATTACCAATTACCTTTGAAAAATAATGATGTTTCCGGATTTCTCCCAGTTTTGCACCCTAGTGCAACAAGGCAACTTCGTCCCGGTATATCAAGAATGGGTAGCGGACTTAGATACGCCCGTATCTGCTTGGTATAAAGTATGTGCAGGTCAGCCCTACAGCTTTTTGTTGGAATCGATAGAAGGCGGGGAAAAGCTGGGACGCTATAGTTTAGTGGGCTGTGATCCGCTTTGGGTTTTGGAAGCAAGGGGCGATCGCACGACTCAGAAAAACCGTGACGGTTCACAGGTCGTTTTTGCAGGCGACCCTTTTGCAGCTTTAGCCGAATGTTTAGCACCTTTTCACCCAGTTAAGTTACCACAGTTACCGCCAGGAATTGGCGGTTTGTTTGGGTTTTGGGGCTATGAATTGATTCGCTGGATTGAGCCGCGTGTGCCAATTTATCCACAAGATGAGCGGAATATCCCTGATGGGTTGTGGATGCAGGTAGACCACCTATTGATTTTTGACCAGGTGAAGCGGAAAATTTGGGCGATCGCTTATGCTGATTTACGTGATCCGAAAGTAGATATCAAAGCAGCATATCAACAAGCGTGCGATCGCGTCACCCAAATGCTGGAAAAGCTATCTCTACCGCTATCACCGCAAAAAACCAGATTGGAATGGAAACCGCTCGGAAGTCTCGTATCTAAAGAAGCAGAGGAATACACCAGCAACTTCACCCGTCCTGATTTTTGCGCCAGTGTCCAAAAAGCAAAAGCTCACATTAAAGCAGGGGATATTTTCCAAGTAGTAATTTCCCAGCGACTATCAACAACATACACAGGCGACCCATTTGCCCTTTACCGCTCCCTACGTCAGATTAATCCTTCGCCTTACATGGCTTACTTCAACTTCCAAGATTGGCAGATTATCGGTTCCAGTCCGGAAGTGATGGTGAAAGCGGAAACCGATTCCGATGGTGGAGTGATAGCAACAGTACGCCCAATTGCCGGGACGCGTCCACGGGGTAAAACTACCCAGGAAGATGCAGCCTTTGCGAAGGATTTACTCGAAGATCCCAAGGAAATTGCCGAACACGTAATGCTTGTGGATTTAGGACGGAATGATTTGGGGCGTGTTTGCCAAAGTGGTAGCGTCAAAGTTGATGAATTAATGGTAGTTGAGCGCTACTCCCATGTGATGCATATTGTCAGCAATGTTGTGGGTAAATTAGCAGTTGGTAAAACAGCATGGGATTTATTGAAAGCTTGCTTCCCAGCCGGTACGGTAAGTGGCGCACCCAAGATTAAGGCGATGGAAATTATCCACGAGTTAGAGTCTAGTCGTCGGGGAGTTTATTCCGGTGTGTATGGATATTATGATTTTGAAGGGCAATTAAATACTGCGATCGCAATTCGCACAATGGTAGTCCATGATAATACGGTGAGCGTGCAAGCTGGTGCCGGTTTGGTGGCTGATTCTGAGCCAGAGAAAGAATACGAAGAGACGCTGAATAAAGCTAGAGGTCTATTAGAGGCGATTCGTTGTTTGCGTTGAACTAGGGAGTGGGGACTAGCGCTCTTATATTACTCTCGTTAAAAGAGCGCTAGTCTACTTATAGCAATTTTATTTGATTTGTAATAATTGCAACAAGCAGCTCCCCGACTTCTCTAAGAAGTCGGGGAGCTGCTTGTTCACGAATGATTAAGTAGGGCTATGGTTACTTTCGCCAATTAATAGCACACTGGTTTTGGTTGTTTAATTGTAAAACCGGGCTTGATATAAGCACAGTAACAGTTCGATTTGCTGTATGAGAATCCAGTCCAGATTTTAAAAGTTGATATACCAGTATCCTTCTATTTTGAATTACATAGGTTTTACTTTGAACTGCAAGATGTTTAGAAACAATTTCTGCTACTTCTAAGCCCACGTATCCACAATACCGTGACAAATTGGGAAGCTTTATAAATCCAATCAACATCAAACTTTTTCCAAAGCTAAACAGAGTTTTTTAGACAAGAGTGAAAACTGAAAAGAAGTCCTGGTATCCAAATCCAAGACCTCAGTTGAAGTTACTACACACTAGAAATGAACAAACTTGTTCATCCCAATTGGCTGAAGTAAATCGTCCAAAGAATTCCAGTTACTCCAATGGCAATTAAAAGGTTAGTGAAAAATCTGCCGAATTCAATTTCTTGTCCCAGTCCCTTGTCGTCTTGACCGACTGTGAAAAACAATGACCAGGCTTGATTTGCATTGACAATCTCAAAGTTATTGAAATCAGGTCTAAAAACAACGGTCCCAATTAAATCTTTTTTGGGGTAATCAAAATCAGTTTTCATAGTTTCTCTCTAAATTGTTTTGTTTGTCAAATAAGGAAAATTCCTAAATCTGAAGTGTCTTATCTAAAGGCTGGTTAGCCATCCAATCAAACCGTGTCCGGTGAAAACTTCCAAAGCGATGAGTCAGACAAAACCAATCATTGCCAAACGCCCATTCAATTTTTCGGCATATTCGGTGAAGCCTGTCCGTGGGGTTTAATCAACATAAACCTTCGGTTCAATCGCAAATCTGTTGAGTTGACCGCGTTCGTTAATCGTAAAGCCCCTATTTGTCATCTTTTACTCCCTGTTTTTGTTATCTGTAAATGAATATTAACTATTGTAAATATTTTTTACAAGTGCTTGACATAAAGATAAAGGTAGTGAAATCCGTACTAAGCAAGTAGGGTATTTTGGATTTCTGCGAGAAAATAGGCATCGCAATATACCGATTCTTACCTGAATTCTGGCTTCTGATTTTGCAATAAGCGGAAGTATTGCAGCCAACTGAGAACCGCTATGGTTCAATTAAGGATTGTTTACGGAAGTTTGATGCGTGTAGAGATGTGCGATGTCTATGCTCGATTAAGTGAATATGCACAAAAGCATCAATTGCGTTTAATCTGACTTCAGGAAAACTTATAACTCCTATAAACAGAAGTTATCAGTGTATAACTGAGAGAGTATTGCTTATTTGTAACGAAATTGTTATGTTTCTTTACATAAAGATATAAAGCAAGATAAATGCGTTAAACCACTGTTGATCAAGGCTTTGTAAATAACTAAGTACTTAAGCCTGCAATCTGCTTTGCCGAGTATCCAAACTCAACGGCAACAAAATCGCTATGCCTTTTGGTAAAGCGATGTCTACGACGAGCTACGCATACGCAAAGACTGCTGAGTGCCTTTGTTAACAGCTAAACGCATTTCCCCTCCGTCTTTACACATTTGATTTTCAGATTCGATAGAACCGTAATTTTCTTTTGGGAATTTCTGCTATGTCTTTTACCATCCAGTCGGCTCAAAGTATTTTTCCCGGCACCCTAATTGCTGACGTTGTTCCAACTGTTGTCGAATCATTCTCTCAGCTCAATGCTGAAGATCAACTAGCATTACTCTGGTTTGCCTATACCGAGATGGGTAGAAGTATTACGGTTGCTGCTCCTGGGGCAGCCAACATGATCCTGGCGCAAGGCTTACTCGAACAAATTAAGCAGATGCCTTTTGAGGCTCAAACGCAAGTCATGTACGATTTGGCTAATCGTGCTGACACTCCCCTGTGCCGTTCCTATGCATCCTTCACTGTCAACATCAAGTTGGGCTTCTGGTATCAGTTAGGAGAATGGATGGCTCAGGGAATCGTTGCTCCGATCCCAGAAGGTTACAAGCTTTCTCCGAAAGCTGCCGATGTGTTGCAAGCCATCCGCAATGCTGATTCCGGTCAACAAATCACCATCCTACGCAATACCGTAATTAGCATGGGATTTGACCCGAACGCTCCCGGTAGTTACAAAAAAGTCTCAGAGCCGGTGTCCCCTCCCACTGCACCAGCGTTTCGGACTAAAGTCACCATCGAGGGCATTAACAATGCTACGGTGCTGGGCTATATCAACAACATGAATGCCAATGACTTTGATGCTGCGGTTGCTCTGTTTCGTTCTGAAGGTGCCTTGCAACCTCCCTTTGAAAGACCGATTGTTGGTCAAGAGGCAATCCGCGCTTATATGCGTGAAGAATGCCAGGGTCTGAAGATGATACCAGAGCGCGGTGTATCTGAGCCAGTGGAAGATGGCTATACACAAGTTAAAGTCACAGGTAAAGTTCAAAGCCCTTGGTTCGGTGCCAGTGTGGGGATGAATATTGCATGGCGGTTTTTGCTAGATCCCCAAGGGAAAGTCTTCTTTGTAGCGATTGACTTGCTTGCTTCTCCTAAAGAACTGCTCAACCTAGCACGTAAGTAGAGCGCTAGATTAGTCGCCGCTTAAGCTTGGATGAGTGAAGCAGCCGCAGCTACGTCCGTCGTAGACATCGCCACTCATCCACGCTTCTTTGGGATATTCGTCCTGCGATCGCCAAAAGGTAGTTGAAAAATCTAGCTAAAAGCCTTGAAAAGCATATCTGTCATTTAGGCTTTTCTATGAATGCGTAAGTTTTATTTACTTGTTAATATTTAAATAACAATACCTCTTTGGATAGAGTTACAAGTTTTTCTATCTACCGATAGTAATAGATTATTAATGACTTTTTTCAATTCCTCTGAGCCACTCCTACGTGAAAAACAGCAAGAGCTAGATTTTCAAGATATTCAAGGTCTAGTGTGTCTAAACTACCAAATTGGAAATTTTACCCTCTTTTCAAAGTTTTATACTCAGGTAGATCAAGCATTTATTCTCTGGGGACTAATTTCATCTGGGATTTTCGTAACCGCCCAGTTTCTACCCATTAGTTGGAGTAGCCAAGCGATTTTGTGGTCAGTGCTTACCTTATTCGGTTCAGTCGGCATGGTAAGTTTAACTTGGTTTTGGGCAACTGTAGAACAGCTACGCTGGGTTGTTTATTGCTGGGCGATTTTAATCCTAGTGGGTTTAATCCTGACTGATCTGAGCATTTTTTTGGGATGGGGAGAGGTCTTGATTCGTCTATGTCCACTGTGGTTAGGATTAAGTGCCATCGGCTACCTTTGCACGGGGGTAGGAATGCGTTCACGCACATTTGTTCTGATGGGGTTTATTCATTTGCTAGGAATCTTAGTTTTACCCTACTGCGGTGTCATGCAGTTTCTCTCAACCGGGCTAATTATAAGCGTTAGTTTACTGTTACTAGCGGAATTACAGTGGGATATGCAATCCTCAAGTGATTACAACGAATTAACACCAGAACAAAAGCAGTTCAACCAAGCACAGTCCCAACGTCGTCAAATGAGCAACTAACAATTCAAAAATAAACAATTAAAATATTACTTTAGATAGGCTTGTATAACGAATATAGCTCTCTCCCTTGGCTACTTAGTATTCCTACCCTAGAGTGAGGGTTTTCACCCAACTGTTAGCTATTCTTATAAATGAAAACAAACAACATTGTATGGGTGTTATGCCGCTGTGACCCATTATCAGACATCGAAGGAGAGCGATCGCAGATGTTTGAACAGTGTAAATCAATCAAAGGCGAACAGTGTAAATCAATCAAAGGCATTGACGGTGTGGAGTTTTTATCGCTTCCTCCACTTTATTATCACCAAGGGAAGGTTAAATTCTTCATCAGAGCGGTCTAAGGTGGTAAACGCATTGTGTCTTTTAAATTGCAACTTAATTATGACGATCTAATCTCCTTAATTCATTTTGAAGTAAGGAGATTTGACTATGACAGCTACTGCAACTATCTGTTAGCTGGCGTTTGTGTGTCAAAATATTCACGCCAACGACTAATTTTACCATCCCTGAAATCTAGGACAATTACATCATCAGCTTTATTACGACGACCTGTCGCCTTTTCCGTATCTTCGTAGTGCCATTCTACTGCTGCCTGATTTGCTCCAACGATAATCCGGTGGATGTCTATATTGACATCTGAATACTGTTGTTTAAAATGGGTAACTTCTTCTCGAATTCTTTCTTGCCCCCGCCAGGATTGACCAGGTACGATTAGTTCCCCATCAACTGTAAATAACTGTGCAAGAGCATCGACATCTTGAGCAACCCATGCATCTTTAGCTTTTTCTATTAATATCTGAATATCTTCTTGGTTCATAGACTCACTGGCAAATAAAGGTGTGCTAAAAGTTAAGCTAACAAATATAGTTCCTAATACTAGCCATCGAGACAACCAAAGCATCTAGATTTTTCTA
Source organism: Nostoc sp. JL33 (assembly GCF_017114985.1). Taxonomy (GTDB): domain Bacteria; phylum Cyanobacteriota; class Cyanobacteriia; order Cyanobacteriales; family Nostocaceae; genus Nostoc. Next base: position 38,642 of record NZ_JABXKP010000042.1, read on the forward strand.
CCCTCTAAATTATCAAGGCATAGAGCATTAGTAAGATTTAACCTCGCTCTTGCAAAAAATTAGGTTTTGATTGGATGCAGAATGTCTGTAGCATTGATGTTAATTCTACAACCAAAACTGGCGATCGCCTTCCACTGTACCTGGAGCAATTCCTTGTAACCGCCGATAAGCTATTTTGTCAGAACCGTATAATGGGACGGGTAAGCGAGGTTCTTTCAACGCTCCGTGATGTAGCAATGTCAGTTTAAGTGTAGCTTCTATTATACTTTCAATTGATACTTGCTGTTCATGTTCAGGATCGGGAATAACCTTTAAACGCAGAGGATAAGGTAAACCCATTTTCTCAGACTTAACTTCAGTAGTGACTAAAATTACTTCATACGGCGATAAGCGAAGAGCTAACCCTTTAGTTGGTGCTGTCACTACAGACTGCTGAAATTTATATAGTCGTGGAATCTGAGATTTTACACACTCTACCAAAATAAACTTTGAACCAATAACTTTTGCTCTTTCTCTTAAATTCTTTATTTCATCACCACAAAAACGTCCATCACGGTAAATTAGTACAGTTTTTTGTCTTAATTCAGCAGATGGTAGAAACCTCTCTAGTGTTCGTTTATCAATTGTTTCACCCTCGGTTAAAGCATCTTCCAGTCGATAACGAATAAACTCTCCTCGCTTGTCATAGAGACGCACACTCGCACAGACATTTCTACTTCCGATTCCCTTCTTTTTAGAAATTCGGGAAACATCAAAGCCGATGAAATAATCAGCAATTTCTAAAGGTTCAGCTAAAATAAAGGGTAAGTTTCCTAATTTTGCGAGAATTCCTGGAATTACCTGGTTAAGGATATTGCCATAATTGCTGGTATTTTTTAATGTATCTTCATAAATTACTTGACTAGCAATTTCACGCCGGAGTAAGCGTGAAGAAATAAAAGAATAAAAGCTACCATCATCAGTATTATCAGCATGGCGATCGCTCTGAGGTAAAAATGTCAAAACAATATCAGTAGGAATCGCCATTAATTCATTAATAGCGTGTTCAGCTTTTTCTCTATCATCAGAGATACTTGAACTACTTACTGATACACTAACTCGATGAACAATTATGCTTTCAAACCCATAGTCTTTTAGACGTTTCTGAACTTCCCTGATAAAAGGATCTACCTTCAAATCACAAAGTTTCAAAGCTGCAATCCGAATCGGTCTTGCTTTATCTTCATATTGAAATTGACGACGATAAACGCCTGCTTTTGATAGTCCTTTAAGAACATCTCCTCTCCTACTAATAAAATTTTGACCAGATTTATCCTTTCCAAATAAAAGTTGAGTATCTTCAAGCTTAAATTTTAGTGGTAAGAATAATTCAGAGCAATTGCCACTCTTTCTACTATTAATACAGTTTTCTGATAATACAAATCCATAAATACTTAGAGCTAGTGCGGCTTCTTTTTTGTATGAAGCCAAACTATTTTGCCGCTCTTGATAAGGAATCTTAGCTTCTTTGAGTAAATCCCCATAGTTTACATCAAATCGTTTGGCAGTATCCTCTGTGATACAGGGAATAAGAGCAGCCATTGCATAAGGATACAATTTTTTATTCTTACCAAACTGCACAACTACAACAGGTTGATCTTTAGGTGCTTCACGAATAGCGATTTCACTGGTTGATGCAGGCTTATAGTCGAGTAATTCTTCTTCACGCTCACCAATAGTTCCTTCAATATCTACAATAGTAGCTGAACTATTCTTTTCAATATCTCGAACATTTAAACCAATTAATAAATCTCTTGGATTTTGTCTATAAGGATGATTTTCGTAGAATTCAGACAATTTTCCTTTAAATACAAAAGAACTCCGAACGGTTATAGCAATAGCTGGGTGTGAAATATTTTTAATTTCAATTGCTTCTGCCCAAAATTTTGCTTCTCGCCTAACTTCAATATTGTTAAATGGAATAGTAAAATATGAAAATGGTCGTCTAATTTTTAATATTCTTATAGCTAGTTCAGAAAGGATATCAGCAGATATCTGTGGTTGGCTTACCCATTGGATTGAATAATAGCGATCGCCAATATCTTTTTTCAATTCCTCTTGAATTACTGTTAAAGCTTTTCGCCATTCATCTAAACTTGGCATTGCTTGATCAGGTTTAGCTAAAACCCAGAAATTTCCATCTGCAAAGATGGCCATAATATCAGGAAATTTCTGACTGAAGCGCCAACTTAAACGATTTCCTATTTCAGTATCTACTCTGGGAGTCAGTCGAAAGCAAATTAAGTTAGGTTGAGGAATATTTAGTAAAAATATCTCTGCCAAAAATATTGGGGATATATTATTTTTTAAGGGGGATTGAAGCACACCAGCAGTCATGTAGAAACCTCTAATATAGTAAATTCACAAATTGAGTTAAACGGACAGTAGCGACAACTTACACCCGGGTTTTGGGGAAATATTTGACTGAAATCAGCAGAATTTTTACGGTAGCGTCTCAAATCTTCTTGATGTCGTTGAGCTATTAAAGCGAGTTCTATCTGAAAAGCCTTAAGAGTGTTAGATGTTGCACTGATAGGTTCTGACCAGTTACCATTTTCTAAGTTATAAAAAGACGCTACTGCTTTTTGCTGGGGGTATCGGTAACTAGCAGCTAGTAAATAAATATACCCTTGCCGCCGATCAAAATCAGAGTGACCAGTTTTGAAATCTAAAATGTGCAAAGTATCATCTTCTTCGGCAAAAATACAGTCAATCGCAGCATAGAAGTTAAAAGACTGATTACCTTGCTTAATCAAAATTGGTTCTGGAAAACCCTCATCACCTCGGCTAAGTTGAATAATTTTCTTCTCAGCAAGAATTGGATTTTGCTGGTAGTTTGTCAGTATCTGAAATACTCGCTGCTGAACCAAATCTGACTCTTTCCGCAATTCCAGAATCTCTATCAATTTTTCTACAGCGTCTTCTTGATGTAACATCGGGGAGTTTTCATGAAACTCATAAACTCCCTTTTGTGCTAGTAATCCAATTCGCACAGGAGTGCTATCACTTGCCAAGATTGCTGCAACCGCAGGTTCTTGCGATCGCGCTTTTGTAAAACCTCGTTTCATGTCACAGTGTAAGTGTTCTTTCCCTATTGGCGGGGAAAATTGCAACCATAAGTTGTAGCTGGCAAATGGTAGCCAATTTTGGCTCATTGATGTCAAGTTCCAGAATTTAGCAGAGAAAAAAGTTTTACTTGGTTAGGATTTCGTAGATTGCTGTATATACATCAATCTCGGTGGCGATTTCCAAGGTATGCAAGCCTTCTAGCATCTGTTCCGCAGCTTTTATGAGTTGTGGATTGCGGGTAAAGGTCTACCAACGGAGAAACTTAGTTGTTCAGGGTTCAACGATTGTTTATTCATATTTTTGCTCTTGTGTAACGGAATTGGACTCAACGAACATCAGTATAGCCGCCTGAATTGCTATATAATTTCAACAAGGCAAGATATAAGTTGTTTAGTATTGAATCATATTATTCAACTTGTAGTAATTTTGTCAACTACATAATTAATAATAAAATTATGTTGATTTATATATTCAATACTGGTACTATTTATCTATGAGTGATTCAAAGGCTAAAAATTTTGGGTGACTTATAGCCCAGCGACTCCTGAAAAGCTTTTTAAAATAAGGCTTTCAGCCTACTATGACTCAAACCGATAGAAGGTTTATTATTATGTATGCTTCAGGAAATGCGTTAGGCAGTTGAATATGATTATGGATAAACAAGAGAGTCAGAGTTTTGGCAGGTGTATTTGGCAAGCCCGTAGAAAGAAGGGATTAAGTCAGCGTGAGCTAGCAGTAAAGGTAGGGGTGGACTACACCTATTTGTCCAAACTAGAAAACGACCACGTTGAGCCAAGCGAGAAGGTGATCCGTTCGCTAGCAGAACATCTTAGTTTGAATGCACAGGAGCTGATGTATCTAGCTGGACGCATGACTCAAAATGACTCGGAAGCTTTTGAGAACATGGTTAAGGCTAACTACAAAGAAATGCCTGCTTTATTTCGTCGAATGAGGGAAAGTCCGGGTATTGATTCTTTAGTTAAAGCAAGAGATGAGCAAATTGTAAGATTACAAAAAGAAAATGCGGAGTTGAGAACTAAAGTAGAAAAGCTTCAAAAAAAACTTACCTTATTCAAGCCTTACATTTTTTACTCTCAAGAGGAGATAGAAAGGAAAGCTAATGAAATCTTACAGCAGATGCAAAGTTTACATAATGATGCCGCTAAAATACCAATTGATGCTACTAGAGTATGTGATTATTTGAATTTAAGCGTTGATATTGGGGAAATCTTGCCTGATGAACATGGGTTAATAGTAGCTAAAATTTTACCATTAGAAAGAAGAATACTGGTAAATTCAGGTCTTCCAGAAATGCTAGGGACTTTTGAAGAGTTTACAATTGCCCACGAAATAGGTCACTGGGTACTTCATATTAACCAAGAAGATAGTGAGATTTTATCAGAAGAAATTAACGGAAATAGTGATGATGAAAATCAAGTAATTTTATTCCTATGTCGTAGTGCTAGTAGCCCAATTGATAAATTTGAAGCATTTGAGTGGCAAGCTCAGTATTTTGCTAGTTGTCTATTAATGCCTCGTTACGTTCTACAAGAATTATGTAAAGAACGTGATTTAACTAATTGGAGCCACCTTTATGCAATCACAAAGGAGCTTGGTGTAACAACATCCAGTCTTATTTATCGTTTGCAAAATCTAGGTTGGATTTATATACCTAAAGGTTCTAAGCAAATCTATCCCGGAAAAATAGAATTAGAGCCTAAGCAGCCAAGAATGTATTATTTATGAGGAAAAAGTGAGGAAAAAATAACGTGAGCATCTTCAAGGCATATAGATACTATTCTAAAACAGAAATTGAGCAGAAAGCTTATGAAGTTCTAGAGAGGATGAAGGCAGAAAATTTTACTCCGAAGTGGCCTTTTGACGCTAATTGTACTGCTGATGCTTTGGGAATAATGATTGATTGGCAAAGTATACTTCCTGATGATAAAGGAGAAATCGTAGCTAAAATAATTCCTAAAAAAGAACCAAAGATAGTACTTAACAAGAACATACAGAAATTAAAAGAAGAGGGTTTTCAAGCATCTACAATTGCTCATGAAATTGGACATTGGATACTTCATATAAATCAAGATGTAGCCAGAGGTTCTGTGGAGCAGTTAGAGCTAACCCTAAGTATTGACTCAATTGAACAGCAATTTCTATGTCGTAATGTTAGTGAGCAGATTTATAAGAGCCGTCCTGAAACTCAGGATGACTGGCGAGAATGGCAAGCTCAGTATTTTGCTAGCTGTCTGTTAATGCCTAGAGAAATTTTGGAAGCTAAACGAAAAGGACGTGATTTAACTAATTGGCATCACCTTTATGCAATGCAAAAGGATATTGGTGTAACCATATCTAATCTTGTTTATCGTTTGCAAGACGTTGGTTGGATTCACATTCCCAAGGGTTCTAAGCAAATATATCTCGGTAAAGCTGCACCGAATGGGCAGACAAATTTATTTAATAGGTAAAGTGCGATCGCCATCATCTCCAAAACGCGATCGCACCTCACACACCACTACACTAGAAAGTAAGATGCTCAGGATAGCCTATGAACGCTGCTACAGTTACCTTACCTCTTGTCCTCAAATTGAAAATTGACTTGACTGATGAGCAATTTTTCCAGATGTGTCAGAAAAACCGCGATTACCGATTTGAGCGTACAGCATCAGGGGAATTATTAATTATGCCACCTACAGGTAGTGATACTGGCAACCGTAACTTTGATATGGTTGTTGAATTAGGAATCTGGAATAAACAGACTAAATTAGGCAAAGGTTTTGACTCTTCAACTGGTTTCACATTACCCAATGGTACAGAACGTTCTCCTGATGCTTCTTGGGTAAAAATTGAGCGGTGGAATGCTTTAACCCCAGAACAACAAGAAAAATTTGCCCCAATTTGTCCTGATTTTGTAGTAGAGTTGCGTTCTCGTACTGATTCATTGAAAGAATTGCAAGATAAAATGCAGGAGTATATCGAAAATGGCGCTCAATTAGGCTGGTTAATTGATCGTAAAAACAAGCGAGTAGAAATTTATCGTCCAGGTAAAGATGTAGAGATATTAGAGAATCCTGCTAGTTTATCAGGAGAAAATGTACTACCTGGATTTGTGTTAGATTTACAGCAGATTATATAGCTTTATTAATTAAGATACACTTTCGCAACATTTCTTTTTAGCGAGATGCTTTTGCAGTATACACAAGCAACCTGTGAGTGAGTTTAAGGTAAAATTAAGGGCGTTCTAAAATCAAAATATGATTCAGTAACGCCCTAAATTTAATTTATTAAGCCTCGACAATCCCAAGTCTAGCTACACAATTATGGTTGAAATTAGATGAGGCTTTGACAATTGAGCAAACCACTAATTAAGCAAAGGCAAAAATTTGCGAATTAACCCAATTGTCACTGCTGGTAATTCCAACTGCGGTGTTAACCCCACATCTTCTAACTGTTGAAAAAATCGGATCGCTTGGGGATTAATTTCGGCAAGGCGGCGACCAATTGATGGCCCTGTAAATTCCGACCTTTGTCCCCAAATAATGGCGGTGGGAGTTGTTAGTTGTTGAATATAAAGAGATAAATCAAAGCATAAATCGCCACGGACAAAAGACAGTGCTGCATACTCAGCATTAGGCTGTTGGGCCGATTCTAAATAAGCATCTACAATTTCTTGGTAGACTCGATTAGGCTGGGCAAATTGCCGTTGCTCTAGGAAGCTGCGAATACCCCCACTCGTAGCTATTCCAGTGCTGTAAAGTAAACGGTCAACAAGGGGAACGCTGACTAACTGGGCAAAAAAACTACGGGAATAGTCTTCGCCAAAGTCGGAAAGTCCGGCGGGGGTAGTGAGAATTAAAGACTTGAATAAATCAGGATGAGTTGCTGCCACTCGAATTGTAAATGCTGCCGTCAAAGAAGAAGCGATCGCACTTACTGGCCCAGTACAAGTCTGCTCGAAAAACTCCCGAATCGTGGTCAAATAATCCTCAATATTATAACTTTGCGCCGGATGCTCAGACCTACCCCAACCGATTAAATCTGGCGCAATCACCCTATATTCGGCGGCAAAAGCCGGATAAACTTTCGACCACTCATAAGCAGAAGAACCACCACCAAAACCATGCAGGAACACCAAAGTTTCCCGATCATCTTTGGCGGTTAGATTGTCCAGCCAAGGTGACCCAGCAGCAGTATAGTATGCCATTCTACCTAGTGAGGTATTTATGGAGCGTTGTTCAAATCCTAGTGGTTGAAACATAAGTATTTTTTGTTGACTGTGGTGATTAGTTAGCACAAGTGGAAGAAGAGACTTGGGGCGCGGGGACGCAAAGAGAGTATGTGATAATTTCTTTGCGTCCCCGCGTTTCTTTAGTCACTCTGAATGCTTACGTATTTAGTTCCAACTCCCCACTCATTGTTATTATCGGCGAACCAATCACTCTAAGACTTCTCGCTACCGCCAGATTAAGTAGATATAAAATTACTGGATTCCTTGTAAAGATTTGGTGATTTTTTTTTGATCATAGAAAATAATTTAAGGTTGTAATTACTGTTTTATAAGGGTTTTTCCTGGTAGCGACTATCAATAAGGCGTGAATCAAACATAAGTTTTTATGCTAGTCTATCAAAAAACTCATAAATAATTTTAAGCGTCAATAAGAGTCAAAAGGCTCATTTTAAGAAACTATTAATTCTACTTCTATATGTAGAAACAATAGCTTTTTATGTATAACTACTCTAATTATTCTCTAAGTAATGGTAAGGCGGGATGTCATGGTAAAGCAGGCTACTCTTCAATCAAATAAACTACCAAGGATTGAAGACGCTAAATTTGCGCTTGACAACTTTGATATACAAAACGAAATTACAGCTTCAGCTTGGCGGGGTCAGGTTGAGCCAGCTATTGATGCTGCCAGAGTGACTGCACCTACTTGTATTTGTTTAGACTTAGAAGAATTGAAGTGTTTTGAAACAGTAGAGCGCCATTATGAACGCTGGGGAGTAATTTTTCACAATTCTCTAGCAATACAGCCATCAAATCCAGCATTTCCAACCTATTCAGGGCTAACAGTTTTAATGGGAGCGCCTAAAAGCGGATTTTTAGAAGCTAGTTTCTTGCATCCGGTTAACTCGGTTAGCGCCTTTGTCACTAGTTCGCAACGGCTAGTGCTTTCCGCCTACGATCGCGATCGGCAACTGCTCGGTCAAACTGTACTACCAAGCGCTAATCTTGCCAATTCAGATTCAGCAATTTCCCCCAATACTTTATTATCTATAACTGTGAATAACATATACAGCGTTAGCTTCTGTGCTTTTGATGGTCAATTCACCCTCGATAACTTTCGTTTTTGTCTTTAAAAAGCCTTTATGCCCTTGCTCTGAGCCATCTAAAATGGTATCTTGATTTCCGCCGTGCTGTACTAGTCTACTATCCGTCCATGAAAACCGGGTATCTTGTAGTTTGGGCTTCACCCTTTCTTCATCCTTAGTAAAACTTATACAATACAATAGGTAATTTCGTAATTAAGTAGGTAAACACTGTGGCACAGGCTTCGTCTTCTTGGCAGCAATTGATCAACCAGATCCCCAGATGGAACTGGCCGCTGACAAAATTCAAGACCAAGGGAGCCACAAAGCAGCAAACATTTAAGCGCTTCTCTGGGCCTGGGGGCTTTCTTGGGTTCCTGACAATCGTCGTTGCCATGTTGTTGTGGAACTGGAAACTGCTATTGGCTCTCTTAATCGGCGTTGGGGTAATGGTATTGGTTTACTCAATGCAGGAGTGGGACTGGCAATTGCACTGGTCTAAGATACGTAAGTTCTTAAACAGTTCAAATCGTCGGTTAGCCTTAGCAGTCGTCAGTGGTGGTCTTGCTACAGTCAGCACTTACATGGCAGCTGCAATTTGGGTTGACTCTCACAGTCCCTGGATTGCTGCTGGTGCTATTGTGCAAGGTGTGGGAACCCTGTTAACTTTAATTTTATTGGTATGGCAAATTGTCAACTTCTATGGAAATCGAGAAGAAGACCACCTCGATCAGTTGTTGGTCAATTTAACAGAAAAAGATCCATTGAAACGGTTGATTGCCCTACGTCAACTAACTAAATTTATCAGCCGTAAGCGAGTTGATTGTTCAGTGCAGCAAGATGTTATCGAATGCTTGCAACTCCTACTCAGTCGAGAGGAGGAAGTTGTAATCCGAGAGGCAGCTTTTAAGAGTTTACAAGCTTGCGATCGCCTCCGGTCGGTCGGAGACCATCGCCTACAACTGCTACCACCCAAAACAGCAGCAACTTTCGTACCCGTATCTACAAAAGTCAAGCACCACGTTTATTAACTATGGCTCAAAAGCAGTACGAAAGCGAGTTTCGGGTCAACCAGGCAAGATATCTGTAAATAAATGTGGTTATTTAATATACAGTATGCCAAACTATAGCAATCCAATTTGATTCCTGAATTTACTTGCCTGACAGGGAACAGAAAACAGGAAAGAAGGGATAAATGTGTACTGAGTCTTGTTCAAAAATAAAATAGCATTCCTATATTAGTTAAACATCAAAATCCAAATTTTACTTAAAAATCAAGGGTATAACGCCCCAATTTTTACAAAATATTCCAATGTTAGATAATAATGTTATTTTTTATTGTCTGGCAAAATTTCCATACTTTTGGCGAAGCAACTTTACATAATTACTAAAAAGTCATAAACATTAATTACTTTTGTGTAGACAATGATAAATAGGATAGAAAAAACTCTAGACAAACAGCGAGATATTAGATTTGATATCTTAAAAACTATCGCCCTGGTTTGTATTATTTTTGCCCATGTAGGGCCTGAAAATAATATTTTATTTGACATCAGACGTTTTGATGTGCCTCTGATGGTTATTTCATCAGGAACATTATATTACTATTCAGCTAACAATAAAAATATATCTTTTTTGAATTATTTGCAAAAAAGATTGCCTCGTCTGATTGCCCCGGTATGGTTATTTTTGACTTTTTTCTTCATTTCGGCTTATCTGATATTTCTTTTGCTAGCTAAACCTTATCCATTTTCGTCTCCAGAAATAATTGAAACATTTCTCTTCTTAAAAGGGATTGGATATGTCTGGATTATTCGTGTATTTACTCTCGTTGCTATTTTTGCAAATCCTTTATTGAAGTTATACAAATTATGTAAGTCGGAAAATAAATTTTTAGCTTTGCTATTTTTAATATATCTGGGATACGAAATATTATTTCTTAAAATTGGTCGTTTTCACTTACACAGTCAAATCATTATACAATTGATCGATGATTACTTATTTTATCTTATTCCCTACGGATGTTTATTTGGCTTGGGCATAGTCTTACTCCAACTGAAATTCAAAAAAATATTATTTATTTCTGGAATTTTCTTGACTATATTCTTATTATTAACTGGTTTCTATTACCGGACTCTAGGACATTTTGTATCTACCTCAGATTTTAAATATCCACCCAGAATGTACTTTGTTTCCTATGGAATTTTTATGTCTTTGTTTGCTTTTTGTGCAATAGATAGAATTTGTTCTAAGTATAATTTATCTAACAATAATCATGTCTTAATTAGGGGAATTATTTTTATCAGTTCATCCTCTTTATGGATATATTTGTGGCATATATTCTTTGTTTATTATTGGCAAACCCTGGTGGTATATTTACCAAAATTTGCCACTCACTTTCTGATTGCCTTTTCAGTGGTAACTGTAGGAGCGATCGCAGTCACTTATCTACAGAAAAAAATCATTTCTGGAATAATTAGGAAAACCAAATTTGGTCAGAATAACTCGAATTTGCTTTCTATGTTGTTGTTGAAATAAGTAGGTAGGCGTAATTAAATATAAGATCAAACCTCACCCTCAATCCCTCTCCTTATTAAGGAGAGGGAAGCCGGAGGCAGGGTGAGGTTTTATATTTAATTTGATCCACTTACTTAATTTATATTCAGGGAAACAAAACAAAATTTGTGATTTGTGATTTGCCATTTGCAAATCACAAATCACAAATGCTTATTTGGGAGACAGCCGTCCATTGCGAACTTGCACTACCCGATGATTGCATCGCCGCACCAATTGTTCATCGTGGGTGGTAACAATTACTGTAGCTCCAAAGGAATTTAACTTCTGGAGAATCTGGATCACTTGCCAGGAATTATCTGGATCGAGATTTCCAGTAGGCTCATCTGCCAACAGCAGGGGTGGTGTACCAACGATCGCACGGGCAATACTCACCCGTTGTTGCTCTCCCCCAGACAGTTGATCTGGAAAGCAGTCAGCTTTATTCAGCAAACCCACCAGTTTCAAGGTTGGTTGTAAACGTCGTTGAATTTCTTTACGAGTATACCCTTGAGCTTGCAGCACAAAAGTCACATTTTCCGCTACTGTTCGTTGGCTAATCAATTTGTAGTCTTGAAAAACAATGCCAATCCGTCGCCGCAATAATGACAAGCGATCGCCCCGTAAACCCGCGACATTACATCCATCAACAATTACTTCTCCCTGTGTAGGCAACTCCTGGCCATACAACAGTTTCAAGAGCGTTGATTTACCAGAACCACTTGGCCCTGTGATAAACAGAAATTCTCCCTTTTTTACCTCAAGGTTCGCATTCAACAAGGCATGACAGCCGTTAGTATAGGTCTTGGTTACAGATTGCAATTGCACCTTTGCAGTAGTATTACTACCGTGCTGTTGAGTTTTACTGTCCTGTGTAGGAACTGATTTATCTGTCTTAACTTGAGTTGTTAATACTGGCATTGTTAAATTTTCCTCATACCCACAACCAAACAGTTTGCCGGATTAAATCCCACATTCCTCTCAAAAATAAGGATTCCCAGGTTTCGCCTGGGAATTTAAAATTTAACAAAGAAAATTTAAAATTTTTTGAAGGCTTTAATTTAATAATGATACAAATACCTTAGTAGGGGCACAGAGCAATGCTCATTGGTGTCAACTTAAAGTAGAAATCGCTTAGGGAGTTGGCTTCCACGCCCGCCCAGAAATGAATTTCGGCGGCTCATAGCCAAAGTCTACTTCAGTAGACTAAAGATTTTTCAAGTTATTTAGTAATATGAAGATTACTTGAGCTAAAAGCCAAGGAACTTCAGTTCCTTGTGGGACATGAGTTTTATGTTAAGTTGACACTTATGAGCTTTTTCTGTGCCCCTACGAAAAATCTATATGTATCAAACTTTGTCTGAAATAATATAAGTAATAACACTCAAAACTCAGCACGGGCTAAACGCCCCGCTCCCCACTCTTAACTAATTGCACCCCTTGTTGTCAAACGATAAACAAACGCTTTCACCGCAAACGCTGGCAAAGCCAACATCCGCCGCCAACGCCAAGGTTCTTGATAAAGCCGATACAACCATTCCAAATTATTATTTCCTAACCAGGCGGGAGCACGAGTTTTAGTTCCCGACCAAATATCAAAACTGCCACCAACGCCAATCCAAATTGCTTGAGGACACAAATGGCGGTTTTCGGCAATCCATAACTCTTGACGTGGCACTCCCAAACCGACAAAAATCACTTGTGGCTGCAACTGAGCCAGAGTTTGTCGCAATTGTGCTTCTTCTTCTGGGGAATGGTAGCCTGAGTGAGTGCCTACTATATTCAAATCTGGAATTTGCTGCTGCCAAAAATCTGCTGCAATTGAGGCCACTCTAGGCGCCCCTCCATAGAAAAATACCTTTGCCCCTGTCTTCTGTTGCCCAAGTTCTTGCAAAAGTTTTTCTGCTAATTCAATCCCCGGAAAACGCTGCACTTTTTGCCATAACAGCCACCGCAAATACAGAACAACCCCGGCTCCATCTGGAATCACTAGTTCAGCATTTTTAATCACCTGAGCTAATAATTGATTTCGCTCTGCCTGCATAGTCATTTCTGCATTCAGCGTTACTACATGAGTTCCTTTGCCTGCGTCCAGGCATTCTAACAACCAGCCTGGATAGTTAGCCATCACATGAACTGGTATTCCCAACACTGAAAATGCTTGATTGCCGTTAGACATAGCCTATTGTTGATTAACCATCACACCAGATTTCCTTGAATGTTAAGTTTATCAAATTTTTTTAGATTAGAACTTAGGCAGGAGAGATTCCCCATTGCCCTGCAACAATAGAAAGCATAATGACCTAATTAGTCTTGGGCGCTTGTACTTGGACTGAACCAGTGCAAATTTTATTATTGTTAAAGTGTAATATTCACTCAGTATAAAACGCTCAACACGCAACTCTGGTTCCGAGAACACAAGCCCCCACTATACTGTTTGCAGTTAGTGTGGGAGTATGTCACGAAACTCGACTTTACGGTTAAGGTAGTGTAACGGGCTGAAGTTGGCTATGAGTAAAATTCGTATCGCTCTGATTGAAGATCATGACCTAACTCGTGTGGGTATTCGGACAGCACTACTGCAAAGGGATGAAATTGAAGTTGTAGGTGAAGCTGCCAATGCTGTTGAGGGACTAAAAATGTTAAAAATGGTACAACCAGATATTGCCATTGTAGATATTGGTTTACCAGATAAGGATGGCATTGAGTTAACACGGGAGGTAAAATCTACTACTAATGGGCAGCAGCTAGTCACAAAAGTATTAATTTTGACGCTGCGGGATAACAAAGAAGCGGTGTTGGCAGCTTTTGCGGCTGGCGCAGACTCTTACTGCATGAAAGATATCAAATTCGATAATTTGCTGGAAGCAGTGCGAGTAACTTACAATGGCAACGCCTGGATCGATCCGGCGATCGCTCGGATTGTATTACAACAAGCGCAACAAAATCCCCAAAAGTTGGAATCGACAAAAGCCGATTCCAAGACTATTGGCTCTAACCCTGATTATGTCGAGAATCTGGAAGGAATTCAACCTTACACCCTGACAGAAAGGGAATTAGAAGTGTTACAGTTGATTGTCGAAGGTTGTAGTAATGCACTAATTGCGGAAAGACTTTACATCACTGTTGGGACTGTTAAAACTCACGTTCGCAATATTTTGAATAAGCTATGTGCCGATGACCGTACCCAAGCAGCAGTCCGCGCCTTGCGTTCTGGATTGGTTGGATAAAGTTAATTTTGGTATGGAGTAATTATTTAAGATGAACAAGAGATCACAACTTTGAGAAAGTTATACTTTCAAAGTTAATGGCAATTCTAATTTTCTGTTATTTATCAGGTGGGATAAACATCACGCTATCTCGCCATTCAAATATGTGAAAACTGAAGTCAAATATGTCTGAGATCGGGTTGGAAAAACTTAAGCTCATGGTGGTAGATGATGAGCCAGATAACTTAGATCTACTCTACCGCACTTTTAGGCGAGATTTTCAAGTATATAAAGCCAATCATGCCTTTGCTGCTCTGGAAAACTTGGAGAAATTTGGCGAAATGGCAGTGATTATCTCTGACCAAAGAATGCCAGAAATGAGTGGCACTGAATTTTTTAGTCGCACCGTAGAGCACTATCCAGATACTATTCGGATTTTGTTAACTGGTTTTACTGATGTCGAAGATTTGGTGGATGCGATTAACTCCGGTCAAGTATTTAAATACATTACCAAACCCTGGAATCCGGATCGGCTCAGAGCGTTAGTTGAGCAAGCCACTGATACATATCGCCTAGTTAAGAAGCGCACGCAAGAGTTGCGTCGCGCCCTACGGCGAGAATCTTTGTTTAATGCGGTAACAACAGCAATTCGGGAATCTTTAGACTACGACAGTATGCTGCAAAAAATTGTAGCAACTCTTGGACAAACATTTGAAGCTACCAGTTGCTTGCTCAGACCAGTAGAGGGCGATCGCCTCACACAAGACGAGTTTTTTTACCGCGATCCTGAATCCGATGTATCAGATTTCTTCTTCGACCCCAGTGTTTTAATTGAAAAGGTGCTAGAAACCCGTCATTATCAACTTGCTGAAGATGTATATAACGGTAATCCCTCTCACCACTTGGTTGTACCACTTAGCTACCAGCAGCATATGTTGGCTGTGCTGGTCCTCAACCAATGGGGACGCGATCGCCCCTGGCAAGACGAAGACATTCAACTGATTGCAGGTGTTGCCGAACAAGCAGCCTTAGCCCTCTCCCAAGCAAAACTCTACCAGCGCCTCCAAGAAAAACAACAGCAGATTCACACTGAGTTGGAGGTGGCTCGCCAAATTCAATACAACCTGCTACGCCAAACTTTACCTGACATCAAAGGTGTGAAAGTGCAAGCCTGCTGTTACCCAGCGCGGGAAGTAGGAGGCGATTTTTTTGAAGTTTTTGTTCATCCCAAAGGCGACTTGTGGTTGGCAGTGGGTGACGTTTCTGGCAAGGGCGTTCCAGCTGCTTTATTTATGGCTAGTATTATTTCAGTCTTGCGTCGGGAATTATCTCAAGAAACACCAGCCGAGCCAAATGTGGTTATGCAGAACCTCAACCACGCTCTCAGTGAAGACTTGATTAGCAACAATTATTTCATCACCCTTGTCTTAGCCTGTTATACCCCTACCACTAAGGAACTCGTCTACACTAATGCCGGTCATATCTATCCACTGTTATGGTCACGCCAAGGTGCTTTAGCCGACAATCCCAATTACCTGAAAGTCCGCAGCGTTCCTTTGGGGATCTTGCCTAAGTGGCAAGCACAGTCTGGTCGTTTGGTTCTCGCTGCTGGAGACACATTGTTACTAGCCAGCGATGGAATTACAGAGGCGATGATATCAAATGATCCTGATTTAGCAGCAAAAACAGTGTATAGTGTTGAGCCAGCTAACCGTTCTATGCTGAATCAAGATGGTCTTTGGCAACTCTTACAACAAGAGCAACAACCGCTTTCTCTTAACCATTTACTAGCTCGCATCCAGGCAGATAACCACGTTCAAGAAGATGATCAAACTATACTTTCACTGGAGATTTTGTAAGTGATGAAAAGCGAGCTTCATGTACCAAGTGACTTGAATTTTCTTAATATTGTCGAAAACTGGTTGCTGGGATGTTTGAAAATCCAGTTAGGAGAATCTGTGGATTGGTCACGGCAATCAAGTCGTTTGAGACTGGCTTTGGTAGAAGCCTACTCAAATGCAGTCCGTCATGCTCACAAGGACAAACCAAATTTGCCAATTTTACTGCGTTTGGAACTCAAAGACCGGGAGCTTGCCCTAGAAGTTTGGGACTACGGCGAAGGCTTTGATATGTCTACGTACTACGCTCCAGACCCTATGGAAAAACAAGAAGGTGGTTATGGTTGGCTGATTATGAATCGTCTTATGGATAAGGTCGAGTATCAGTTGCAGGTTAATGGTGCTAACTGTCTCAAGTTAGAAGCTACTTTACCCGAATTAGCCAAATAAACAAAAGTGACTATTTTTCAAGTAATGTGATTTATCCGAATTTTCGATGCCTAGTTTTTGTTTTGGGTATAATCAAACATTGCCTAAGCCATTATACTTATTTGCCCTTTTGACGACGTAAAAAAAGTAACACCAATTTCCCCAAAGAATGTGACAGATACAAAACAAGGAAACCCAGATTAAATCAGGCTTTATGAATTTTGAATTTTTAATTGGTATAACTCTTGGGGGGAAGCTAAAAGTTTGATTCTGGTATAGGAAATTTGCCGTTGTTGGTTAAGGATAAATAGCCACAAGACATTCACACTACACCATGAAGTTTGTGCTTTGCCTGTTACCTGGACTTGGATATCACCGTTTTCTAAAGTCTCGGCTATTCCGGTGTTGGGGTAAGCTTTAATGTTTTGGCCTTCTTGTTTTAAGTAGGCTGCGATCGCATCTGTCCCCACAATATCAGATTCAAATGGTGGACGCATCACACCATTTACCGCAAAGAAGGCAGCAGTTGCCTCAAATTCTCCGGCATTTAAAGTTTCAAAATAGCGCAGTATACTTGGTTCTGTAATTCCCTCAATCTGGAATTCTTCTTTCAACTGCGCTGGCGATATAAATTCACTAGAAGTCATAAAATTGCCTGTATCATCCTAACTCAATATTAATTTCAATACAAAAATAGGTAAAAAGAAAGCTGCTATTGAGATAGATTGCCACATATTCCTAAATCTTCCTTATGATGGAAGTTTTACAGCAGAATTTAGCAGGAGGCAGTCCTAACCCTCCTTAAAAAGGCTACCGTGTACACACAAGCCGGAAAACCTTATCCACATTGGCTTGAATCTAGTAGGGTGCGTTATGCACATTAGTCCTAACGCACCGAAAATCTGAGACTGAGGAAAATTCGGCGGCGAAGCAAAGCGTCGTGGGCTTTGACTATCTAGACTACTTCTGATAGATACAACCCACAGGGATTAAAACCAATTCATCGCCATCACTATATGGGCTATCCTGCTATTGGATTTACCCGCTTGTGTAAAGGTGAAGATGTTGATATTCTTTACAAAGATGAATTTTTATACTATCGCTTTTTTAAGCAACCAGAGGAAAGGCCGAAGCAAATAAAGCCACCCACCATAGTGGCTAAAAGCAATCGATTAATAAAAAAACTTTTGGATAAGGTTAATCAAATTATTTTCTAAGTTTAGCTTTTGCCCAACCTTGCTCATCATGCCTTTATTTGGTGAGCAGTGTCTACTCTCATATTGCAAAAATGCCTAAAGTTACTGTTTCCATCCCCACTTTTAATCGAGTTAATTTACTGCCTTTCGCAATTGAAAGTGTACTCAAGCAGTCTTATGAAGACTTTGAACTAATTATCTGTGATGACGGTTCTAGCGATCGCACGCCTGAGTTAATATCACAGTATACAGACCACCGGATTAAATATATCCGTCATCCGCAAAATATTGGTAAAAGCAATAATATGCGCTCTGGCTTTGATGCTGCCAGTGGTGAGTATTTTATTAAGTTTGATGATGATGATCGACTAACACCCGATTTTCTCGCAAGTACCGCAGCTATTCTTACTCAAGACTCTAGCATTGATTTTGTTGGTACAGACCATTGGATAATTGATATTGATAATGTGCGGGATGAGGTAAAAACTCAAGAAAATTCTCATCGCTGGGGTAGAAAGAATTTACCAGCAGGTATTGTAGATAATTTATTGGAAGTTGTATTTATTCAACAAAGCTTTCAAGTTGGGGCAACATTATTCCGCCGTAAAACATTGCAAGAGTTAGGATATATGCAGCCAAATCTGCAAAATTGTGAGGATAATGATTTATTTGTGCGTCTGGCTTTGGCTGGAAAAAATGGTTATTATTTACCAGAGTTATTGATGGAATATCGCTACCATGCAGAGCAGCAAGGTATCAATCGAGCCATTCCTTATTTATTTGATAAAATCCGGTATTTAGAAAGTTATAAGTTTGAGTCTGGAAAAATAGAGACAATCAGGAAAAATCGTTTAGCTGAAACGCAATTATTATTAGGTTTGCGTTTAATTGAAAAGGGTGAAACGCAAAAAGGCAGAGAGCTAGTTTTAGCAGGAAAGTCTTTTTCAACTCCTAAAGCTTGGACTGGTTTAGGATTATCGCTGTTACCAGTTGGGTTGCGAAGTAAGGCGTTTAATGCACTGCGACAGGTGCGGGGTTAGACATGAAACCTAACCCTCCAGCCCCCTTCGCTACAAGGGAATGGGGAGAATTCAAAGCCTAGAGGAAAACCGCAAAGGGGTTGGCAAATCTACCTATTTTGTGGAATAGTTGGGGTAGGTTGGTAAGTTGAATTCGATCTCAGTTGATTAATCACAAAGAATGTACCAAGAGTTAAGGCTATAGATAGGACTGCGATCGCTAAAGAGTTAGTCTTCCAAAAGCTTAGTTTCCCTTGTGTATAAGCCGTATTGACTATATTCAATTCCCGCCTAGCTTCTTCTAAAATTGATTGGAGAGCATTTATCTGCTCATCTTCTAGTTCTGCATATCTATCTTGTCTAAAAGCATTTTCTAGAATTTTTACCTTTTCCTCAGAAGATAATTGAGCAAGTTCTCTGGTGACAACTTCATAGGGATTAGTCTGCTTTACAGGTTGTGAGGATGGAGTTTGAGAGTTGGGTTGAAAATGTTGTTGAGAGAATTTTTCCAGTTTTTCATGTTTGACTGGTTGTGAGGATTGATTTGGCAGAATTGGTGGTTGAATCGGAGTATCTTGTCGAATATCTTTTTTGGTAAAACTGTATACGTTATTTTGAGTTACAGGTTTTGATGATTGGTTTTGAGGTGTTCGGGGTTGAGTTGGGATACGCTGATTATTACCTATTTCATTTGTCTTCAATGACCATTTCTACTCACTATCTTGGACAACCATATTCTTCAATGAAGAATACAAGTAATGGTTGACTTCCCGTTTTTCAACTCCCAGCATATCAGCAATTTTTACTGCCCTTAGGGGAGTACCACGTTTTAATATCTCAACAATTTTAGATTCCAGACTATCCATATTAACCACCAATTTTAACTTTATACAATAAAGTCAGACAGTTCCTTCTGCAAAACTGTCTATAATTTTTAGCATTGTTTTGTCACCTAAGCCTTTGATACGATCTACGACATTACTAAAAGATTTGAATTTCCCATTGTCACGCTCACTGATTATTTTTTCAATTATTTTAATATTGATACCAACCCGTCTCAACTTAGAGGTAAGCTCAGATACACTCAAGGTATGAAGTGCCTCCAATGGTTCCATTGGTTTTGGAATTCGGTTTTCAATTTCCTTTAGTCTGTCATTAATATTTTTAATTTCAAGCCTAAACTCTGTCTGTAATTCAATAGTGCGGTTTTCAAAGCGGGATTCAAGATTTGTTACGCGAGACTCTGTGTTGCTAGACCGTGATTCCATATTTATTAAGCGGGATTCAATACCATCTGAAGCAGCAGGTACATTGTTGGTAATAAAAGCTTTTGATTTTCTAAAAAATTCAACTTGCTTTGTTAAAGTCTCCTCATTCTCCGACTCAATTATAAATACTCCAATCATCTCTCCTTTACGAATATCTATTTCTCTAGCTCTAGCCGCAGCATAATATTCAAAGTCTCCATCTACTACTTCAAAAGATTGCAAACTTGTTCTGCGGACTACAATAGGGTTAACAACCCCTTCAGATTCTAAAATTAACTGAGCAGCTTGTTCTAGCTCATCATCTGCAAAAGTTGAACGAGGCTTGCTGGAGGTAATTTTCTTGACAGCAACAAGTGAAGTAGATAGTTTCATTAATCTAACCCTATTTTTTGTAAAACTTCTATTGCTAGTAACTCAAATTCTTGTGCGGCAATTGAATCTGGCTTAAAATCAAGTACAGACATGGGATCTGCTATCTCCATATCTCCTATAATCAGAGATTTCTCAGCACATTTCGCTAGATCATCTCTATCATAAATTACTGTATCCATGACTTGAAGATTATACCGTTTTGAAATTGCTTCTAGTCTTTTAGGTAAAGTATGTTTCACAAATTGATTGTTAGTAGATATCTTACAAGCAAGGACACCTAAAATTTCAATAGGAGGTTTTCTTATTTGTTTTCTAAATGTATTAACACCTTTGATAAACTCTTTAACGTTTGTTAATCCTTGGTTGGCAAAAGGTTTTAGATCCGATGGAATGATAAGATAGTCTGAGGTAATCAAAGCAATTCTCGCATAAAGATTGAGTGATGGGGGAGTATCTATAAGGACAACATCATATTTATCTTTTACATATTCTAACTTATCAATAAGTATCAGTCTACTACCATCAAGAGCATTCAAATCAGTTTCATTTCTCATCAAATTGATGTGTGCAGGAACAACATCAATCTCAGGATTACAGAAATTAGATTTTCTGGCTACTTCTGAAATAGGATAAAGTTCTTCAGATTGCAATACTTGAAGAAGATTAGAGTCCTTGATATCATCAAATTCTTCATCATCGAATTTGACTAATCCTGTGGCAAACGTAGTGTTAGCTTGACTATCAAAATCAATTACTAAAACTCTTTTACCCTTTTTTCTGATAGCAGCAGCCAGGTTAACTACAGTGGTTGTCTTACCTACGCCGCCTTTATTATGGTAAACCGCAATTATTTTCATTGAATTTTGCCTCTTTGTTTCAAAATTTAAATTATTTTCAGTTATTTGAACTTCTGATTTATCTACTAACTGTCCTTCTTTCAGGCTATCTCTACCAATTAAACCTTTAATTTTATCTAACTTGATCTCAACTTCCTTCCCAGAACATTGAAATACTAATTGAATATCATATTGCAATTTTTGATAAATTCTAATTTCTTTGCCATTAGTCAGCAATCCATATCTGACATTCAAGCTGGTTAAATAATGCCTAAGTCGCGGGAGATGATGATTTAAGTTTTGTTTGGGATGCTTTGCCTCCATGACGACACTCAACGGTGAGTTTGCATCTAAGACAAAGGGAATCACTTGTGCAGCAAATGCTAAGAAATCTAAGCGGATGCTACCAACGGCAACTTCTTGATGCCAGGTGTCAGGAGTATAACCTAGCTGCGGTAGCAAATATTGCACTATGAGTTTGCTTTCAACTTCACTTTCGTTACGGCATAGCTCAGGATTAAAAGGCAATATTTTTCTACCTCTAAATAATTCTTGGACTTGGGACAAAACCTGATATTTGCTCGATTATGGCATAGCTTTAATTATTTTAAGTGATATAAATCACTTAGAAAATCTAAAAAATCATCATTAAACTAGTATTTTTACTGAATTAATAACCAATTTTGAGAGTTAGCCATATTCAAAATTAACAGGCTATGTATGTATTTCCCCATTATCCCTGTAAATGGCTAGAATCAAAGAGTTTAGTTAACCTATTTGCACTAAAGGTTTTGGCTACTGTATCTTGTCCCCACTGCCATCAACTCGTTGATAGTCAAGCTATTAATTGTCCCAATTGCCGGACAACACTCAAAGCTTACGGTCATCCCGGTATTCCACTGCACCGCGCCACTGGGGAAGGATATCTGTGCGACACTTGCACCTATGAGGCTGATGATACTTGCAATTTTCCCCAGCGTCCCCACGCCAAAGACTGTACCCTCTACCAAAATATTGAAGAGACAAAGTTAGAGTTGAAACAGCAGCGTTACACTAACAGTTTTGCAGTAAATGTGAAAAGTTGGGTAAAACGCAATCAAGCTTTGCTGTTGCTATTAGGTTTATTATTGGTCTGTTTGTTGTTCGTTATATTAAGGTCTTGATTTGTATTTAGTGGGGAGTGGGGAGTGGGGAGTAGGGAGTGGGGAGTAGGGAGTGGGGAGTAGGGAGTGGGGAGTAGGGAGTGGGGAGTAGGGAGTGGGGGAAATAAGGGAGCAGAGGGAACAGAAGAAGAAGAACTATTAATTATTGCACAATCCCAAATGTCCTCATCCCCCCATTCCCCATTCCCCATTCCCCATTCCCCATTCCCCATTCCCCATTCCCCAT
>NZ_JABXKP010000038.1:0-76635 GCF_017114985.1 Nostoc sp. JL33
GGGTTAGTTATTTCCGGATTGATTACCGTGATTCACTATCCAACGAATCGCACTATTCTGCTCCCTGAGGTACCAGAATTGTGTTGATGGGCAAAAAATTAGGCACTATATAGTACGGCTTAAATTAAAAATTTTGCCATATCTGAGTGACAATAAGTAATATTGCCGTTTAGTAATAACCAAAACTCCCAAATCCAAGGTGATTGCTGTAGCATGACTAAATAATTGTGTCACCCACACGATAATTTTCCCAGATGGTAAAGCCTCATAACTCCAAATCCGCACGAGAACTCTTCAATATTTCCAAATTGGCAATTCAATTTTCGTGGCTGACAGTGAGTTTTTGGATTGCCGTAACGGTAGCTGGTGTTCTGGCTTTCAGTTCCCTTAAGTATGCCTTGTTTCCAGATATTACCTTCCCAGTAGTGGTTGTGAATGCTACAGCCCCCCTGACAACTGCCCTGGATACGGAGGCGAAGCTCACCCAACCCCTGGAAGAACGTCTTCGCTCCCTAAAAGGACTGGAAGATATCCGCTCATCCACTTATCCTGGACAAACTGCTGTTAGCCTTTCTTTTGCGGTTGGGACGAATTTAGAAACATCGACCAAAAAGGTTGAAACTGCGCTCAAGCAGTTGACTCTACCTCCGGGAGCAACTGACAAAATTATTCCCCTGAATCTAAACGAGTCAGCCGCCATTAGCTATGCCATTGAAAGTCCGACGCGGAATCTCAAAGATTTGACGAAGTTGGCGCAAGATGAGATTGTGAGTGCGATCGCTAAACTACCAGGAGTCCTGAAAGTCTCACTACTAGGGGCTACTACTGCAACTCCAAAGCTAAATCCAGCGAATGCGAGTGCAATCCCCCAAACCGGGGCAACATTAGTACGGTTTAATGGCCAAGATGCACTCGCATTTCAGGTAATCAAACGCGGCAGTGCTAACACCTTAGAAGTAGTGAGTCGAGTTGAGAAAGAAGTTCAAAGGCTCCGTTCTACCCTTAAGGATGTGAAGCTGACTTTAGCAGCCACCCAAGCAGAATATATCCGCCAAGCCACCCAGTCAACAATCGATGCTTTGCTGGAAGCAGTCTTGTTGTCAATAGTGGTAATTTTTCCTTTTTTGTGGAATTGGCGGGCAACTCTGATCTCTGCCTTGGCGATTCCGACATCTTTATTGGCGACGTTTATCGTCATGGCGATTTTCGGCTTTAACCTAGAGACGATTACGTTGCTGGCTTTAGCTTTGGTGATTGGTAGTATTGTTGATGATGCGATCGTGGATGTAGAAAACATCATGCGACACGTCGAAGATGGGGAAACTCCTCGCCAAGCGGCGCTTTTAGCTACAAATGAGATTGGGCTGACAGTTACCGCCGCCACCTTGACAGCAGTAGCGGTTTTTCTGCCCATAGGTTTGATGGGTGGGGTAATCGGTCAGTTCTTCAAGCCCTTCGGCATCACTGTTTCAGCCGCGATGCTTGCTTCGATGCTAGTTGCTCGGACTTTATCTCCAGTTCTGGCTATCTACTGGCTGAAACCTAAATCCTCGCTCTCAGAGCGTCGGGAAGCAAAAATCTGGGTAGCGTTTACCCAATTTTACAAAAATTTGCTGAGTTGGTCTTTGAATCACCGCAAGATAGTTATCGGGTTAGCTGTCCTCAGCTTCATCGCAGGTATAGCACTGATTCCACTAATTCCCAAGGGGTTTATTCCCAAACTCGATCGCGGCGAATTTAATATTGCTTATACGGCTCCTTTGCCAAGTATCCCTGATTTGGGCAGAGGGGGACGAGGGGGACAAGGGGGCGATATTCCCAATGCCCAATTCCCCATTCCCAATCCTTTAAATGATTCTCTTGAGGTTGCGAAGAAACTAGAAGAGGTTGTGAGAAAATCACCGGCAGTTGAAACAGTATTTACCACTGTTGGTTCTCGCGAGGGTGAGCCGAACAAAGGCACACTATATGTAAAGTTAAAGGAAGACCGGACAATCACAACTGCGGAACTACAAGACCAATTGCGCTCCTCCTTACCTGCTCTTTCTGGGGTAACTACTAGTGTTGAAGATATTCAATTTGTCGATTCCGGCGGTCAAAAACCTCTGCAAATAGCATTACAAGGTAATAATCTCCAAGCTCTGAGCAAAGCAGTCAAAGCGATAAAACAGAGGATTCAGAACCTACCGGGATTCGCTGATGTCACAGTTACAGGTGAAACAAATCCGCAGGGCACGGTTTTTCAGATCGAGCGTCTGAATAATCAGCGCGTGGCCTACATCAGTGCTAATCTTGGCCAGGATCTGTCCTTGGGTGATGCTACTGATAAAGTGGTAGCTGAAGCAAAGGCGGTGTTACCCTCTGATGTTTCCTTAAATTTAGGGGGAGACTCTGCCCGTCAAGATGAAGTTTTTGGCAGTTTCGGCACTACTCTAGCTCTATCTGCCCTGTGTATTGTTGTGGTACTAATTTTGCTGTTCAAAACCTGGGTAGACCCTCTGGTTATTGGTGTCTCTTTGCCTTTGGCACTGGTGGGGGCAATGTTGGCGCTACTAATCACCAAGAGCGACTTTGGCATGATCTCACTGATCGGTTTCGTCTTTTTGCTGGGGTTGGCAAATAAAAATGCGATTTTGCTTGTGGATTTCATCAACCAGCTACGCAGCACTGGCTTAGACCGCACCGAGGCGATCCTTAACACCGGACTAGTACGCCTCAGACCAATTATCATGACCACCGCCTCGACTATTTTAGGGATGCTACCGATCGCTTTAGGTTTGGGTGCTGGTTCGGAATTGCGATCGCCTATGGCTGTAGCGATCGCTGGTGGACTAGTAACTTCAACTATCCTCAGTTTGATTGTTGTGCCAGTAGTTTACACCATTTTGGATGATTGGTTTCCTCGCAAGGAATTTTAGATTTTAGATTTTTGAACAGATGATCAATGGTCTGATTGAGAAATTTACATTACTAAGTCCCACCTAAATTAGTGCGAAATTTCTGTATCCAAAATTCAAAATAAGGGAATTCCAAGTTGATAAATCCAAAATCCAAAATCCAAAATCCAAAATCCAAAAGGGTTTTTGTCACAGGGGGTACGGGTTTTATTGGTGCCCACTTGGTACGGTTGTTGCTGCAACAGGGTTACACAGTCAAAGCACTGGTACGCGATAGCAGCAATTTGGAGAATCTACGCGGTTTGGAGGTGGAAATTGTCAAAGGCGATTTGAATTCACCAAATCTCTGGCAACAGATGGGAGGTTGTCAATACTTATTTCATGTGGCAGCCCATTATTCCCTCTGGCAATCAGACCGAGAATTACTCCACCGTCACAATGTCCTGGGTACGCGCAATGTGTTGGCAGCAGCTCGCAAAGCTAACATTGAGCGCACCGTCTACACGAGTTCAGTGGCAGCAATTGGGGTAGGATCATCTGGTGAAGTCGTCGATGAAACACATCAGAGTCCCTTAGAAAAGTTGGTAGGTGACTACAAAAAGTCTAAGTTTCTGGCTGAACAAGAAGCCATACAAGCCGTTGCTACAGGTCAGGAGGTCGTTATTGTCAATCCCAGCAGCCCGATTGGCTCGTTGGATATCAAACCTACCCCCACGGGTGATATAATCTTGCGGTTTTTACGACGGCAAATGCCCTTTTACTTAGATACTGGTTTGAATTTTATCGATGTGCATGATGTGGCATGGGGGCATTTACTGGCTTTGCAGCGAGGTAAATCTGGCGATCGCTATATCTTAGGTCATCAAAACCTCAGTCTAAAGCAACTACTCGAACAACTCGCCGATATCACAGGTCTCTCGGCACCTCAACGAACTGTACCCGCTTGGTTGCCCCTTAGTGTTGCCTGGGTTGATGAAAAGATTCTTGCACCGTTGGGGAAATCGCCCTCAGTGCCATTGGATGGCGTTCGGATGGCGAAACAACCTATGTATTACAATGCCAGCAAGGCTGTACGAGAGTTGGGTCTACCCCAATCTTCACTGAACGCGGCACTCAAGGATGCTGTGGATTGGTTTGTTGCTCAGGGTTACGTCAACCCCGGAGGGAAATTCAAAATTCAAAATTAAAGACCCCACAGATAAATCTTGGGGCTGAGAAAGGGGTGTTTTGATCTACAGAGGAGTAATCGAATGGCAGTTAATATACAACAAGCTATGGATATTGGGAAGTATCTTATTACGCAGCGTTTGAAAGGGCGTAAACGCTTCCCTTTAGTATTGATGTTGGAACCTCTTTTTCGATGTAATCTAGCTTGTACTGGTTGTGGTAAAATCCAACATCCAAAGGAAATTTTAAAGCAAAATCTCACTCCAGAACAGTGCTTTGCGGCAGTAGAAGAGTGCGGCGCACCGGTTGTCTCAATTCCTGGGGGAGAACCTCTGCTGCATCCACAAATTGATCAGATTGTTCGGGGATTAGTTGAGCGCAAGAAATATATTTACTTGTGTACCAATGGTTTGTTGTTAGAAAAGAGCTTGGATAAGTTTCAACCTTCTCCTTACCTGACTTTTAGTGTGCATTTAGATGGGATGCGGGAGTTGCACGATCAGTGCGTCGATCGCCAAGGTGTTTTTGATATTGCTGTCAAAGCGATTCGCGCTGCTAAAGCTAAAGGCTTTCGTGTCACCACTAACACCACTATCTTTGAGGGTACTCAACCCAAAGATATGCAAGAGTTCTTCGACTTTCTGGAAACACTAAATACTGACGGGATGATGATTTCTCCCGGTTACAGTTATGAGTGGGCACCAGATCAAGATCATTTTCTCCACCGTGAACAAACACGCGCCCTCTTCCGGGAAATTCTAGCTCCCTTGAAAGCTGGTGAAAAAAACTGGAACTTCAATCACAATCCGCTATTCTTAGATTTTCTCACTGGTGAAAAAGACTACGAATGCACGCCTTGGGGTAGCCCTAGTTATAGCGTTCTCGGTTGGCAAAAACCTTGCTATCTGCTGAACGAAGGTTATTACTCTACCTTCAAGGAATTACTCTCACAAACTGACTGGAGTCAATACGGCCAGAAGAGTGGTAATCCCAAGTGTGCCGATTGTATGGTTCATTGCGGCTATGAACCCACCGCCGCAATCGATGCAATGCAACCGCAAAATATGGCGCGTGCCCTTGGCAGTGTGTTTGGCAGGAATTAGTAACTAGTAAATACTACATATTTCCAGGGTGCGATCGCACAGTAGCCTGCTTTTGCAGGCTTTATTTATCTTCCATTGCAAATCTAGAGCTTCCGCCGCGCTAGTAATAATCCTAAGTGTGCCGATTTGCATGGTTCACTACGGCTATGAGAGCTAGGAAGTAGCCAATGCTACAGAAATTACGGCTGCGTAGGCTAGCAAGAACGGCAGACATCGCATTCAATACGGTTCGGATAAGGTTTTTTGATGACACGCCGCTAATCGCAAAGACGCGATAAATCGCCGTCTTTACAATAATCAGTCCAATGCAAGAGACGGCGATTTATCGCGTCTTGCCTTAACCGAACCGTATTGGCATCGCATTCTTTAAGGGATTTCCCAGAAAGAAATTATCCCATCTTTTGGGATGGAAAGAACTCAATAGGGTTCGGTTAGCTTGTTGCCCAGATTCCGCACTTCATCGTGTAATACACGAAGATTTCCAGCATCCGGCTAATGTTGGTTAAATAGCAATCAGAAATTTCCAATATTCATCAGTACTAATACTTAAATAATGACCATTACTAGGAAGTATTCTTGAATATCGATACATTACATCCTGAAGTGCGGAATATCGGTTGTTGAACGCTCGAAGATACTCGTAACAGCATAGATACTTAGTGCCAGAGGCTTTTTAGCCTAACAGAGACAAGAATGTGAAGTTATGCAAAGGAAATTAACAAATGTAAGAATAATTTGTAATAAATAATGATGCGGCAGCATTGTATAAAGAGAAATTGAAAGTAAAAAACAACATCTTAATAAGCTTTTCGAGTCATTCAGAGAAGTTTAAAGTTTTCTAACAAAAGTTTTAATCTGAAAGCCTGGAGATCGTAAACTTATTTCTTGAGATGTCTGTTTTGAACCTTTCGTAACTCGTCAGGCAGTGCTGGCATCAAAAATAAACTGAACCATTCAGTTTTGAGTCCAATTATTGTTAACCAAGCAAATTCGGAGATTTAACGCAATGGTTTTAGATGCATTTGCAAAAGTAATCACCCAAGCTGATGCCCGTGGGGAATATCTCAGCTCTGCTCAGTTGGACGCTTTAGCTGCCATAGTTAAAGATGGTAACAAGCGTGCAGATACCGTAAACCGGATTACCAGCAACTCCTCAGCAATTGTTGCCAATGCGGCTCGCGCTCTGTTCGCAGAACAACCTCAGTTGATTGCTCCTGGTGGTAATGCTTACACTAACCGTCGAAATGCTGCTTGCTTGCGTGACATGGAAATCATCTTACGCTATGTCACTTATGCAATCTTTGCTGGTGATGCAAGTGTGTTAGATGACCGTTGTTTGAACGGTCTGCGCGAAACCTACTTGGCTCTAGGAACTCCTGGTGCTTCTGTAGCAGTTGGCGTACAAAAGATGAAGGACGCAGCTTTGGCTCTTGTTAACGACCCCAATAATATCACCAGAGGCGATTGCAGCGCTATATCATCTGAAGTTGCTAGCTACTTTGATCGTGCAGCCGCAGCAGTAAGCTAAACCCGCTCAAGACTATTGACTGACAACAGTTCAGTTAGACAAAACAAATTTCAACAAAATTGTAAATAGGGAGATACTAAACACATGAAGACACCTCTTACCGAAGCAGTTGCAGCCGCAGATTCTCAAGGTCGCTTTCTCTCCAGCACAGAAATTCAAACAGCTTTTGGTCGTTTCCGTCAAGCTCCAGCTAGCTTAGAAGCAGCAAAAAGCTTGTCTGGTAATGCCCAACGTTTGACAGAAGGCGCAGCTCAAGCGGTGTACAACAAGTTCCCCTACACCACTCAACAGCAAGGGCCTAACTTCGCTTCTACCAACACTGGTAAAGAAAAGTGTGCGCGTGACATCGGCTACTACCTGCGGATCGTTACCTATTCCTTAGTTGTGGGTGGTACAGGCCCCTTGGATGACTTCTTGATTTCTGGCTTGGCTGAAATCAACCGTACCTTTGATCTATCTCCCAGCTGGTACGTTGAAGCCCTCAAGTACATCAAGGCTAACCACGGTCTAAGTGGCGATCCTGCTGTAGAAGCTAATTCCTACATCGACTACGCAATTAACGCTCTGAGCTAGAGAGTGTATTTAGCCCGGAAAGGAAAACAAGCTCTGTTGGCAAATAGCTAGGAGTTGGTTTACCTTTCTGGGCAGTTTTATTTTCAAAAGGCTGTTAAAAAACTAGAAAAAAATTTTCATTTTCTAAAAAGTTATCAGTTTTGCAGTTAAAACTGAGGAGATTAGACATGGCAGCTTCGGGACAAGCAGCAAGATTAGGGATTGGAGAATTTGAAAACTCACCACTGGTGGAACTACGTCCCGATAGAACAGAATCGGATGTAGCAGTGGTTATCCGGGCAGCTTACCGTCAGGTTTTCGGTAATGAATATCTCCTGGAAGGAGAGCAGCTAAAGAGTGCGGAATCACTGTTGCAGCAAGGTGAAATCTCAGTTCGGGGATTTGTGCAAGCCATTGCTCAATCGGAACTCTATCGGAATAAGTTTTTCCACTCTAACTCCCAAACTCGGTTTATCGAGTTGAATTATAAGCATCTATTGGGGCGTGCCCCACAAGATGAGTCAGAAATTTCGTACCATGTTGAGCTTTACAACTCACAAGGTTATGAAGCTGAGATTAATTCCTACATTGACTCATTAGAATATCAAGAGAGTTTTGGGGAAAATATTGTGCCCTACTATCGTGGCTTTAAAAGCCAGGTAGGACTGAAAAACGTTGGCTATAGCCGACTGTTTCAACTGTATCGGGGTTATGCCAATAGCGATCGCGCTCAAGGGCAAAAACAAGGACGCCTAACTTGGGAAATAGCTAAGAATCTGGCTTCACCCATCTACCCAGTCTCTACAGGAGCCTTAACAGGTCTCTCAACAGGTGGTCGAGGAGAAACATACCGGATTAGGGTACTACAAGCAGCTTCTCCAAACTCAGCTGTAGTGCGGCGGGGTACTGCGGAATTGCTCGTACCCTATGAGCAGCTTTCTAGTAAATTGCAGCAGCTTAATAGTAAGGGCAGCAAGGTTATTAGCATCACATCTGTATAAATAGGAAATCGGGAATTAAGTCAGGAGTGAGGAGTTAGAAGTTATAAGTTTTGAATTCCTAATACCCCTACTCTTAACTTCTAGCTTTTCCCAATTACCAATTACAAAAGGAAAATTACCAATGGCTATTACAACAGCAGCCTCCCGTCTGGGAACAGAGGCTTTTAGTGATAACGCTCCTCTAGAATTGCGCCCAAATGCAACTAAAGAAGACATAGAGAATGTAATTGCTGCCGTCTATCGTCAGTTGTTGGGCAACGATTACTTAATGAAATCTGAGCGTCTCACAAGTGCTGAATCTATTTTGCGCGATGGGAAAAGTACAGTACAAGAGTTTGTGCGTCAAGTAGCTAAATCAGAACTGTACAAATCCAAGTTTTTCTACAACAGTTTTCAAACTCGCGTCATTGAACTCAACTATAAACATTTGTTGGGTCGTGCTCCCTATGATGAGTCTGAAGTGATTTATCACTTAGACTTATATCAAACCAAGGGATATGAAGCCGACATAGATTCCTATATTGATTCGGCAGAGTATCAAAGTAGCTTTGGTGACAATATTGTTCCTTTCTATCGCGGCTTTGAAACCCAAACAGGTCAGAAAACTGTTGGATTTAGCCGGCTATTCCAACTTTATCGCGGCTATGCGAATAGCGATACCTCCCAGCTTAGAGGTAATTCCCCCCGTCTTGCCGGTGAACTAGGTCGCAATAGTGCATCTGTTGTTGTTCCTCCATCTGGTGGCCCTTCCGGCTTTTCCTATGTTGCTCCTGAAAAAGGCGTTACCCCCAACAGTACTTTCGGTGGTGCAGGAACTTTTGGGCAAGAAGGCAGACTCTACCGGATTGAAGTGGCAGGCGTTTTTGGAGCCGGCTATCCTAGCACACGCCGGGTCAATCAAGCTGTGATTATACCCTATGAAGGACTATCTGCTTACTTCCAGAGAGTGGTAAAACAAGGTGGTAAAATCGCCAGCGTGAAGCCACTTTAGTGTTATTGGTCATTAGTCATTAGTCATTGGTCATTGGTCATTAGTCATTAATATCAGACCAAGGACTAATGAGAACTTCGATTTATAAATTTGGAATTGATTTATGCTTGGACTAATTAATGGTAGAAATAGTAACCGCTCCTTCCGCTATGAAGTAGTCGGTCTGCGCCAAAGCGAAGAAACAGAAAAAGTCGGCTATCCCATTCGTTCTAGTGCCAGTGTGTTTATCACAGTGCCTGAGAACCGGATGAATCAGGAAATGCAACGGATTACTCGCTTGGGTGGCAAAATAGTCAGCATTCAGCCATTGAACGCTGAGGCTCAAACAAATAGCGAACACAGCGATCCTTCTTCTCATGAATCCCAGTCCTCAGAAAATTGAAGATTTATCACTGACAGGTAACAATGCCGACGGTGGATCTTTAACGGTAGAGCAAGCTCTAGCTAATCTTGAGAGTGCAGATTTAGGTCTGCGGTTTTATGCTGCCTGGTGGTTGGGTAGGTTTCGCATAGGTGAACCAGCTGCGGTTAGAGGATTGATCGCAGCTTTAGAGGATGAAGCCGATAGGACACCAGAAGGCGGATATCCTCTGCGACGGAACGCAGCTAGGGCCTTAGGAAAACTAGGCGATCGCCAGGCAGTATCACCTTTAATTGGGTGTTTAGACTGCTCAGATTTTTATGTGCGGGAAGCGGCGGCACAATCTTTGGAGATGCTAGGCGATCCGGTTTGTATTCCGGCGCTAATCAAGCTATTACAAGTAGGGTTGCAGGGAGAGCAGCTGATATCACAGCCTGATTTATCTCAACCTTACGACGCCATCTTAGAAGCCTTGGGAACTTTGAGGGCAACTGAGTTCATCCCTTTGGTAAAGCCATTTTTAGAGCATCCAATCGAATTGGTGCAATATGCTGCCGCACGAGCTATGTATCAATTAACCCAAGAACCAGTTTATGGTGAACGGTTGGTACAAGCTTTAGGAGGAGAGAAATTGCAATTGCGTCGAGCCGTGTTAGCAGATTTGGGAGCGATTGGATATCTACCCGCAGCAGATGCGATCGCCGAGACTCTTGCCGAAAATAGCCTGAAGCTAATTTCTCTTAAAGGATTACTAGAACATCAAGTTAACCACACAGCAACAAGCACTTTGTCAGCAGGTGCGGTTAAAGTGATGAATTTGATGGACTCGCTGCTGTAGTCCTAAGTTCTAGATAATGAGTTGCCATTAATACGTTTAAATAAAATGTTTACCACAGATAAACCCCCAACCCAACTGCAAAATCAGGGTTAGGGGGTTTATGTATGATGTCAGCTACGGATAACTTAAGCTACAATTGGCTGACAACTAATCACCGATGAAAAATTATTATGAATAACAGTGACCTTGCCCAAATATTGATCCGTGCTGTCGAAGAAGCAGACTCCTCGGAGCGCTTATTAGACGCAGTTCAGGAGTTAGCAGCAGCCCATATAGAGGAATCTGTTCCGACACTGATTGCAGCTTTGGGCTACAACAATCCAGGGGCGGCAGTGGCGGCGGTAGATGGACTAATTGCGATCGGGGAAGCCGCAGTACCGCCACTATTGGAACTAATTGATAACTACAACTACGGTGCAAGAGCCTGGGCAATTCGTGCCTTAGCGGGAATTGGCGATGTTCGGGCGCTGGATACCTTGTTAGAAGCAGCAAAAAGCGATTTTTCCTTAAGTGTGCGGCGGGCAGCTGCTAGGGGATTAGGCACTTTGCGCTGGCAGCAAGTACCACCTGATCAAGTGAAATCTGTTCAGACTCAGGTATTAGAGGCGCTATTACTCATTTCTCAAGATCCAGAGTGGGTAGTGCGCTATGCAGCAGTGACGAGTTTAGAAACCCTAGCTATTGCAATCGCAGTCACTTTACCCGATCAAGCATCGCGGATTACAAATCAACTTCAGCAAATAGTCGATACAGATGTTGATCTGGGAGTTCGCACCCGTGTAAAGTTTGCACAGGAAAAAATTCAGCAGCAACAACAACAACATCAAGAAGTGTTTGCACCTAAAAGAAAGCTACAAAACGCTGAAGTGCCTGAAGTGCCTCATCGTGGTGGTGGCAGACGGTAAGCAATAAGAATTAAATAACATACAATTTATCAAAAAGATGGGTGTAAAACCCCGTCATAAAGGACGGCTTTAAGTTTTGTGGCAATGAGTCTTTATCCCCGTTACAAAACTGTACTTCTTTGAACGACTTCTTTAAGTCCCTGGCTTACCTCACGCTCAATCCCTCTCCTTATAAAGGAGAGGGAAGCTAGATACAGGATGAAGTTTTGCATTAGACATAGGCGTGAAATTAAATATGCGTTATCCAGAACCCTTGTAGAGACGTAGCACTGCTACGTCTCTACATTATTTTTCTTTTCCTTTGTCTATTTTATTTAATCCACGTTCCTTAGTGTAAAACTAACCAGACAATAAAGAGTAAATTTCTCCCTGGATATTGCCACGGGCAGATGGTTCGGCGAACTCTAACATTAAAGGCGTAAAATAGATATGCGATCGCAGTAAAAATCGTTCTAAAACCTGCTGACGACCTGTGATATAATCTGCCTCTGCCACCCAGCCATATTCCTGGCGAATAGCATGGGCGTATTCTCCATACTCCACTTGGTTAGTAGCCAAAATCGCTAAATCTGCATCAAGTAGAACTTGGCTTTCATAGTCATCCACCGCAGCTTGGTGGTCTTTAGTCTTCAGAATCAGACGCGTGACAGTAGTTATCGTACTTTCTGGAATACCCAAATTACTCAGCAATTCAAAAGCATAGTCTGCACTTCGTTCTTCATTATCTTGAGCTTCAGTGTCATAGACTACATCGTGAAACCAGGCTGCTAGTTGAACAGCAGCTAGGTTGTTGGTGTAGCCTTGCAAAATCTCAATTGTGCTGAGGACGTGATCAATATGTTTCAGTGTATGGTAATGGCGACCAGGGGTAGAGTAAGCTGCAACCAAGCGGTTAAAGTCTTTCTCAGCCGCTACCTGTTCAACGCCAAAGGGTTGGAGTGTGTGTTGCCACTTAGAAAATAAAATATGCGTGAGGTTTTCTGTAGGCATAAACGTAATATCCACACTCTTAGTATGACTGAGGTAATCTCTTATGTTGCAACATCTGTCTAATCAAGTTAGAAATAGATCAACAAAAGGATAACACTTGTTATTGAATTGGGCATGGGGCATTGAGCATTGGCCAAACAGGGCATTGGGAAAAAGGAGGCAGAAGTTCTTTAATGCAAGAATTTTGAATGCGTGAATGCGTGAATTAATTTCTTCCTCATCTCCCCACTCCCCACTAGATATATGAAAGCGTCAAAATAGAAGACACAGGCTTTGTACAAAAAGCCTTGCCTTGATTAACGGAGTTTATTATCAGTGGTATTACAAGTAGAAACAAGCACTTACGAAGCTAAAACCCAAGAAATTGCTAAACAACTTCTAGCAGCAACGCAGGAAAATCGTTCGTTTTTTTCTTCCCTGCGGGATCAAATGCGCTGGGATGATAAATTACTAGCTTGGGCGATGAGTAATCCTGGGTTGCGGGTGCAACTATTTCGCTTTATAGATACGCTACCTGCTTTGCACAGTAAATCAGAAATTGCCTCCCATTTGCAAGAATATTTAGGTGATGAATCTGTAGAATTACCGGCAGCTTTGAAGGGAATGCTCAATTTTGCTAACCCCGACTCTATGCCAGGACAAGTTGCTGCTACAACTGTTGGTACAGCAGTTGAGACTCTTGCCCATAAATATATTTCTGGGGAAAATATTAAACAAGTCATCAAAACAGTTGAACGGCTGCGGAAAGAAAAAATGGCTTTCACCATCGACTTACTTGGTGAAGCCGTGATTACCGAAGCCGAAGCGCAGTCTTATCTAGAACGCTATCTAGAATTAATCCAACAATTGGTGGAAGCCTCGAAAAATTGGACACCTATCCCAGCTATTGATCAGGCTGATGGCGAACTCATACCAAAAGTTCAGGTTTCTGTGAAGTTAACGGCGTTTTATTCCCAATTTGATCCTCTAGATGCTAAAGGTAGTGAGGAGCGAGTT
Source organism: Nostoc sp. JL33 (assembly GCF_017114985.1). GTDB lineage: Bacteria > Cyanobacteriota > Cyanobacteriia > Cyanobacteriales > Nostocaceae > Nostoc. The sequence continues at coordinate 13,330 of NZ_JABXKP010000038.1, forward strand.
AGCGATCGCATTCGTATTCTCTTACGTCGTGCTAAAGAGTTAGGCGCAGCTGTCCATTTTGATATGGAACAGTATGCCTATAAAGACATAACTCTCAGCATCCTGAAAAAACTGTTACTAGAAGAAGAATTTCGCCAACGCACAGATATTGGTATTACGATTCAAGCATATCTGCGTGATAGTGAGCAAGATACCAAAGACGTAATTTCTTGGTTGAAAGAACGCGGTTATCCTCTGACAATTCGCTTGGTGAAAGGCGCATATTGGGATCAGGAAACTATCAAAGCAGCACAGAAGCATTGGCTACAGCCAGTTTATAACGAGAAAGCCGCAACTGATGCTAACTTTGAAACCATCACTCAGTTATTGCTAGAAAATCATCAATATGTGTATTCTGCCATTGGTAGCCATAATGTGCGATCGCACTCTCGCGCCATTGCGATCGCTGAAAGTTTAAATGTCCCCCGTCGTCGCTTTGAATTGCAAGTCCTATACGGTATGGGTGATAAAGTTGCAAAAGCATTAGTTGACAAGGGTTATCGCGTCAGAGTTTACTGTCCTTACGGTGAATTATTGCCTGGAATGGCGTATTTAATTCGGCGGTTGCTGGAAAATACAGCTAATAGTTCTTTTTTACGGCAAAATCTCGAAAATCGACCAATTGAAGAATTATTAGCGCCGCCGATTGTCAAAGAAGAAAAAAACGTACAGACGCGATTAATCGCGTCTCCTCACTCTCATTTCTCTGGTGCTGCTGATACCGATTACGCCGAGGAAGAGGTGAGAACGAAAACGGCGCAAGCTTTCCAAAGCGTTCGTCAGCAGTTGGGTAAAACTTATTTACCCCTAATTAATGGCGAATATGTTAATCCGCCGGAATTTGTTGATTCTCTGAATCCTTCTAATTTCAGTGAGGTAGTTGGTAAAGTTGGGTTGATTAGCGTTGAACAAGCAGAACAGGCGATGCAAGCTGCGAAAGCGGCGTTTCCTGGTTGGAAGAAAACACCAGCTAAACAACGCGCTGAGATTTTGCGGAAAGCGGGTGATTTGATGGAACTCCGCCGCGCTGAACTTTCAGCTTGGATGGTTTTGGAAGTTGGGAAACCAGTTAAGGAAGCTGATGGAGAAGTTTCCGAAGCGATAGACTTCTGTCGGTACTACGCTGACGAGATGGAACGGTTAGATAAAGGCGTTAATTACGACATTCCTGGCGAAAATAATCGTTATATTTACCAGCCACGCGGTATTGTTGTGGTGATTTCTCCCTGGAATTTCCCGCTAGCGATCGCTTGTGGGATGACTGTTGCAGCTTTGGTTTCAGGCAATTGTACTCTCCTCAAACCTGCGGAAACATCTTCTGTAATTGCAGCTAAACTCACAGAAATCTTGGTAGATGCTGGTTTTCCTAAAGGTGTATTTCAATACGTACCTGGCAAGGGTTCGCAAGTCGGCGCTTATTTGGTAAATCATTCAGATACTCATGTAATTGCTTTTACGGGTTCTCAGGAAGTCGGCTGTCGAATTTACGCAGAGTCGGCAATTTTGAAACCTGGACAAAAGCACATGAAGCGGGTGATTGCTGAAATGGGTGGCAAAAATGCGATTATTGTCGATGAAAGTGCTGATTTAGACCAAGCTGTTGTGGGGATAGTGCAGTCGGCATTTGGTTACAGTGGACAAAAATGTTCTGCCGCCTCCAGGGTGATTGTGCTGCAACCAATTTATGATGCCTTTGTGCAACGATTGGTAGAAGCGACAAAATCCTTGAACATTGGGGAAGCAGAGTTACCGAGTACACAAGTTGGGCCGGTAATTGATGCTAATGCCCGCGATCGCATCCGCGAGTATATTCAGAAGGGTAAGGCAGAAGCAGAAGTAGCTTTGGAATTACCAGCACCCGAACAAGGATATTTTATCGGGCCAGTCATCTTTAGTGAAGTATCGCCAAATGCGGTAATTTCCCAGGAAGAAATTTTTGGCCCTGTGCTGGCGGTAATTCGAGTCAAAGATTTCCAGGAAGCGTTAGCAGTCGCCAACGGTACAAACTACGCTTTGACTGGCGGACTTTATTCTAGAACACCTTCGCACATTCAGCAGGCGCAAACAGATTTTGAAGTCGGGAATTTGTACATCAACCGCAATATTACAGGAGCGATCGTTGGGCGGCAACCCTTTGGTGGATTCAAACTTTCTGGAGTCGGTTCTAAAGCCGGTGGCCCTGATTATCTCTTGCAATTTTTGGAACCCCGCGCAGTGACAGAAAATATTCAGCGCCAAGGTTTTGCACCAATTGAAGGCGCAGAGTGAACTACAATAGGTAGGGCATATGCCCTACCTATTGTAGCGGTTTTCGGTTGAGTAGGTACTGAACCCCACCCCCAACCCCCTACTCGCTTGCGAGGAGGGGGCTAAGATGTACCTCATGTGATTAGGAAACGCTATATATGTAGAAAGCCTAGAGAGAATTTAATGAGTAATTTAGTTATAAAAGTTGCTGAATTACCTGAAGAATTTCCGGCAATTCAAGCAATTAGGATCGCAGTATTTCAGGAAGAACAAGGGGTAGATGCCGCTTTAGAATTTGATGGTAAAGATGCAATATCTGAACATTTAATTGCTTATTTAAATAAGGAAGTTGTGGGTACCGCCAGAATTAGATATTTAGATGATAAAACTGCCAAAATAGAACGGCTTGCTGTTTTGTCTACAGTTAGAGGACAGGGCATTGGTAAGAAAATTATGGAAAATGCCCTAGAAGTGATAGCTAACAAAAATATTCCAGAAGTAGTAATTCATGCTCAAGAATATGTGAAAGATTTATACAAAAAATTGGATTTTGTAGAAGAAGGAGAAATATTTCAAGAAGCCAGTATTCCCCATGTAAAAATGATAAAAAAATTATCGTAGTCAAAGAAAAAATACATAGCATATTTTTTCACTAATTGCTCATAAAAAAATGCATTTTTATAAGCAATTAACTCAAATATCGGATCAATAATGACTCTAGCTGGACTATCTGAATTGGCTTAACAAGGTAGTCATTGGCACTACCTGGCAGCATGGTAATTTCCTCTTCTAAAGGTTCGCTAGAGGTGATCATTACAATTGGCAACCCTTCCCAAGAAGGCTCTTGTCTAAGAATATTCAGCAAATTCAAGATGCTAACATCGCGGATTAACTCGAAATCAAAAAAAACTAAATCCGGTTGGAGGTTTTGCACCTATTTCAAAAAGTCATTTCCATTTTCTATCCGCTTGGCTTGGTAGCCAATTGTGTGCAGATAATCTTGCAACACTGTAGCAGTATTTTCCTCTTCTTCCACAACCAAAATGGTTTTATTTATGGGGATGACTGGGGAAGAGGAGAACAAGGCAAAATCTGCTCCCTCATCTCCCTCATCTCCCGGATGCACTGGATTTGGTAGAAACAGAGTGAACTGACTACCTTTTCCCAAAGTCGATGTCATGGTAACATCTCCACCATGTAAACGCGCTAATTTGCGTGTTAAAGCTAAACCCAAACCAGCGCCTTCATACTGCCGATTTAACCGACTGTCAAGCTGTTTAAACGGTTGAAATAGGAATTGAAACTGATTTGAGTCTATACCAATTCCAGTATCTGAAACTGTAAACGTTATCCCTTGCGGTACTTTTTTGACTGTCAGCGATATCTGACCGGCTGGGGTGAATTTAATCGCATTGGTGAGCAAATTGAGTAGCATTTGCTTGATGCGCCGTTCATCACCAATACAAATATCCGCTTCTAGGTCAATTTCAGATGTGAGTTGCAATCCCTTTTCTAAGGCGCGATCGCGCACTGTCCATATGGCATAATTACATAAATCTAACACTGGCAAAGGTGAGAGTAACAGTTCCTCTTTGCCTGCTTCTACCTTAGATAAATCAAGGATATCGTTAATCAGTGCCAGCAGATGTTCACCACTACTATATATAGAATTTACATATTCGTTCTGCTTTTCATTGAGAGAGCCAATTCTTTCTTGTTGCAACAACTGTGACAAACCCATAATCGCATTCAGAGGTGTCCGCAACTCATGGCTCATGGTTGCTAAAAATTCCCTTTTTGCCCGATTGCCAGCTTCTGCTGCTTCTTGACAGGCCCGCAGTTTCAACTCTGTTTGCTTTTGTTCAGTAATGTCTTCAATCATCGCTAGAAAAAACTCAGGTTCACCATTACTGCCTGGTATAACAGAAATAGAGATATGAGTCCAAACTAAGCTACCATTTTGATGTAGGCAGCGTCTTTCTATCTCAAGGCGATGTCTGGCAATAAGTTGTTCTTGATGTTCAAAGGGTTGGCAGCCGACTCTCGAAGTTTTCTTTAAGTCTGTGCGAATTTCTGACATCAGTTGTTTGTAAAGTTTTAAATCCCCCCTTTCTGTGGGAATGTAATCTGTAAAGGGCTTGCCGTATAGTTCTTCTCTGCTGTATCCAAAAATCTCGCACAGTGCCAGATTAGTATCGACTATCTGCGCTTTCATATCTATAAGCCCAATGCCGATAGGGGAACGCTCAAAAATCGCCCGGAATTGTAAAGCCTCTTGGGCTTGCTTGTACTCTGTAATACCTCTAGCCAACATCACCTGCATTAGTTGCCTTCAAGAATAAATAATTTTGCCTTGCAGTTCTAAGTAAAAAGTAGAACCGTCTTTGTATAACTACAATTACGTTAGAAGTGTTTCCCTACCCGGAAGGTATAATCTTTTAATTAAATTCTTCTTACTACTGACTAGCGAAACATCCTTGATTCCCCTAGAGAAAGATGTCTAAAGGCTTAAATTTTGCGAAAATCAGGGTAACGGCAGCTGTTGTGGAGGTAGAACGATGACGGATAGTAGTGTGAGAATTGTTTCTTTAATTCCCGGTGGAACAGAGATTTTAGCAACACTAGGGTTAGTTGATGCTATTGTGGGGCGATCGCACGAATGCGATTATCCTCCAGAAATCCAAAATCGCCCCATTTGTACCCAAGCACGTTTAAACTCCAATGCCTCCAGTAGCGAAATTAACGATCAGGTGAACAATTTATTGCAATCTGCTCTCAGTATTTATGAAATCAAAACAGATGTTTTAGAGCAGTTGCAGCCTACCCACATTCTCACTCAAGACCAATGCGATGTTTGTGCTGTCAGCTTAGACGAAGTTGAAAAGGCAGTTGCCACACTCATTGATAGTAAACCCCAAATTATTTCTTTACAACCCAATAGTCTCAAGGATGTTTGGGCTGACATTCAGCGAGTCGGCAACACCTTTGGCGTAGACTCGGTAAAAATCTTAGAAAACTTAGAAGCTCGCGTCAAAATTTGTCAGCAAAGAATCCAAGGACTTTCTTTAAATGAAGTGCCTACTGTCGCCTGTATCGAGTGGACTGATCCTTTGATGGTTGCTGCCAATTGGATTCCGGAATTAGTTAACTTAGCAGGAGGACACTCTCTATTTTGTACTACAGGTCAGCCTTCTCCTATCTTGCCGTGGGAAACACTATTAACAACTAATCCAGATGTAATTGTTTTTATGCCTTGTGGCTTTGATTTAAATCGCACTCGCCAAGAAGCCAATTTGTTAACTGAACGTTCAGAGTGGGAAAAACTGCACGCTACGCAAGCTGGGAGGGTCTACATCACTGATGGCAATTCTTACTTCAATCGTCCAGGGCCGCGACTGGTAGATTCTCTAGAAATTTTAGCAGAAATTTTGCATCCAGAAATTTTTCAATACGGCTACAAAGGAACCGATTGGCAACCTTTATAAGAAGAATTCAGAACTCAGGAGTTAGAATTCAGCAGGAATTCAAGTCCGACTGATTAAAACCTTGGCGAGTTCCAATCCCCTACGAAGAGTAATTCTGATTCCTGGATTCTGAATTCTGAATTCTTCTTTAAGGTGTTTCTTCAGAATCTGCCGATGGTTTATTGTTAAATAACAGCAGACGTGCGGCGAGGATGGCAAATCCCACAGCAGCGATCGCTTTTAACAAGCGTGTAGGTAATAATTCTGCTACTGCACCCCCTGCTAATGATCCCAACAGGCTTGTCAACAACAATGCGCCTGCTGCGCCAAAAAATACTGCACGCCCAGAATTACAACGCCCTGAAAGTGCGATCGCTGCTAGCTGACTTTTGTCACCCAATTCTGATAAAAAAACTGTAATAAAGCTCAGTCCTAAAAGATGCCAATCCATATGATTAACGGGGATGAGGGGGATGAGGGGGATGAGGGAGAATAACTTCTAACTCCTGTACAGACAAAGATTTTTCGCGTCTCTGCTCCTAACTCCTAACTTAACCTTGAAATATATCCCAAAACAGCATTAGGGAAATCACCAACAACATCACGCCTGCCGATTTTTCTACAGTTTTTGGGCTGAGTCGGGTTCCTATCCAACTACCTAAAAGCACACCTAATAAGCTGGTGGTTATCAGCGCAGTCGCAGATCCGATAAATACCACCCACGGCGAATGAGATTGTGCACTCATTAACAGCGTGGATAGCTGAGTCTTATCTCCAATTTCTGCTAGAAAAATGGTTACAAAAGTTGTACCAAAAACTACTAGCACTGATTCCTGCTTTTGAGGACTATCGGCAACTACACGCTCAACTGGCTCAACAGCGATCGCAGGAGTTAAGCTCAAATCAGTGCTGTCTTTCAGTTCTAGCTCAATCTCAGTCTGAGATATGCCAGAAATGTCCAAAGGAGCAGAGTCAAGTTTCACAGGTAATAGTTTTGTTGCTAGATTCTTTCATATTTCTATCATATTCTCAGATTGCTATAATAAATTGCAACTTTACAGAATAAAACGAGTAGTGGGAGTGTCACAGCCCTACAGCTTTATTGAAGCGTAGTATTTCCAGACTGCGATCGCCATATACTCCCTCTATTTGCTGGTGACAGCAGTCAATAGCAAAATCGTTGACTTCTTCTGGTTCAACCCCATACATATCTTGAAACACTTCTGATTCCACACGGCAGAAGCGAGGACGAGTTGAGTAGATGCGACATTCTCGTGTGGTATGGTCGAAATTAATGCACCATCCTCCTTCGCCTACCATGCTGAGGTAGAGTTCTAGTTCTGGTGGTGAGAGATATTCTTCTAAGTCTGGACGCTCTGCTGGATCAAGATTACAGCAGGCTCCACATTGCTTTACACATTGCCAAGTTGACATTTTGGATTAGGGAGTGGGGAGTAGGGAGTGGGGATTAGGGAGTGGGGAGTAGGGAGTGGGGGAGCAGGGGAGAATAATATAATGTAATGCCCAATTCCCCTATTTTACGTTTTTATATCTTTTCTTATAATTTTGTTAAGTAAATTAAATCTAACAGTCCATAGCCAGATATGATCGATTGCAGGTTTTGTAATTAACGTTATTAAATTTTTTAAGACAATTGGAAGGAGAAAAGGAAAAATGTTTGACGCTTTGTTTAACGCTTTTACCAGTATCAATTGGGAAGTTATTTTCCAATTGCTGTCAGTGGCGCTAATTGTGATTGCTGGCCCAGTGGTAATTTTTGTGCTGGCATTTCGCAACGGCAACCTATAAGAGTGGTGAGTGCTGATTGAGAGTTAGGAGGAGCCACTGCGTTGCGGAGGTTCCCCCCGTTGTAGCAAGTGGCGTTGAGGAGTTAGGAGTGAAGAATTAAATTTTATTCTCAACTCATAACTCATAACTTATAAATCAGCACTCGCAGTGTCAGAGTCACAAGTGAGAAGTTAATTAAAAACTCATAACTCATAACTCCTAACTCCTAACTCCTAACGCCTGAAGGGCAGCTTGGATAATATTGTCATACTGTGGTTGAGATATATCAATTTCTTTGGCGTTTTGACGATTAGTGCCCAGTAAACCAATTATATGCCCTGTCTGCATGGCTAAGACTTTGCCTTCAGAATTTTTAATTCTTAATTCTGCTTCAATACCGTTTTTATAGAAACCACAAGTATAATGTCGCTGGTTGTACTCAAAAGTAGTGGTTGACGGGATAGGTGGCGAAGCAAAAAATTGTTGAAGCTGAATTGGCAGTCTGACACCGATTAACTCTAGCTCGATGGTGGTGTTACCGTTAAAGTAATTTTCTCGCAGTTTGTAAGCGACATCCACTCGCGGTGGTAGCTGGAAATAGTCGCCCCAACGCCAAGCGATCGCTTTGATTTTATACTGCTGATTATCAATAGTTTGGGCAATTGTTAGTTTAATGTGACCCTTACCAACGATTTTTTGTTCAACCACTTGCACATTAGGTGTCCAGAAAATTGGATCGGGGTTGTCCATACCGCAGGGATGTAGAGCATTAAGCTGTTGGTAAAGCTGCTGATTGATATGATTGAGGTTGACTTCGGCATCAATTTTGAGCAGAGGTTTGAGATGCTGGGGTTCAAGACACTGGTTAGCAAACTCAATCAAACGCGATCGCAACACCTGTAAATTCTCTGCTGGTAGAGAGAATCCCCCGGCTGCTTTGTGTCCGCCAAATTTACCCAGTAAATCGTGACAATATTCCAAAGCTTCAAACACATGAAATTCTGGAATTCCTCGTGCTGAACCGCGTATATGTTCCTCATCCTCATAAGTACCGATGAACACGGGAACACCGTAGCGTTCTACTAAGCGGGAGGCGACAATCCCAATAACGCCATGATGCCAATTGGGTTGAACAACAACTAATACACGGTCTTTTTGTAAAGATGCAACAAATTCTGTCTCTACATAAGCGATCGCTTCTTGTTCAATTTGTTCACACATTAGCTGGCGACTAGTATTAGTTTGTTCGCACTGCTTCGCAAGTTCCAGCGCCACCCCCATATCATCTGTAGTCAGCAATTCAATCACAGTCTGGGGATTACCAATCCTACCAATAGCATTAATTCGCGGCCCCAAGCGAAACCCAATATCTTCAGGCTTTAGCGATTTTGGATTTTGGATTTTGGATTTTGGATCGGGGATTTTCTCCTCTACTCCCCCTACTCCCTGATCTCCCCTCACCTGCACGCCACCTACCTGAATTAATGCCCGCACCCCAGCTAAGTTGGATTTGGGTAAATGCTGTAAACCACGTTTCACCCAGCGCCGATTCACGCCAGTTAAGGGAGCTAAATCTGCGATCGTTCCCAGTGTAAATAGTGCTAACATCGGTTGGATCAAGCCCTTAGTCTCCCCTAGCTGTTGTGCTAGAGACACTGCCAAAATATAGGCAACACCAACACCTGCAACACCCCGATAAGGTGAGGATTCTGCTATTAGTTTCGGGTTGAGGATAGCGTTAGCTGGTGGTAATTTTTGGGGGATATCGTGGTGATCGGTGATAATCACTGCAAGACCAAGTTCTCTAGCTCTAGCAACTGGTTCAAACGCAGAGATGCCATTATCTACAGTCAGAATTAATCCCACACCTTCGCTATGAAATTCTTCGACTATGCGGTTATTAATGCCGTAGCCTTCGTGCATTCGACTGGGAATAGCATAATTTACTTGTGCGCCTAAAGTGCGGAGACTACGTAAAAGTAGAGCAGTGCTAGTCATCCCATCAGCATCGTAATCACCACAAATAGCAATTTTTGTTTGAGAGGCGATCGCATTTTGCAACAACTCCAAACTAATCGCCAAATCTGGGAAATCTTCCAACGGCGAAGGTAAAACTAAAGACTCTGGATTTAAAAATCCTTGTATCTGTTCTGGTGTTTCCATACCCCGATTAATCAACAACTGGCTGACAATCGGTGAAATGTTTGTCATAACCGCCAGATTTTGGGCAAATTCTGGTTTTTGCGGAGAAATCTGCCAGCGCTGATCAGGTAAGCGCCTGGGTTGCTTTGAGGATTCAGATACAGATCGGTCTAGCACAGTATAAATTTAGGAGCTTTTAGTTATGAGTGTTGAATTGAAAGTTGTTTCTTAACTCATAACTAATAACATTATTTGCTATCTAAAACACGTTGATCTTACCATCATTCATAATATATAACGAGCGATCGCCCGAAGAACGCAAAGTCGGATGGAGTTCAAGCCGCAATGTGCCAAAATTAGGTTTCGAGACAATTGCTTGTAGTGATAAACCCGTTTCGCTCCAAAATATCAGAGATGTATTTGGCTGCGTACCCTCTATTTGTTCTAGATTTAATTTTTGCCCTGGACTCAAGGATATTGCATCAGTCCCGGAGGGTTTTTGAATTTTAATCAGGTTAGGTGTGCTATTTATAACTTCAACTCGGATGTGTTGCCCAGGCGTAAACTGAATTGGGTGCGAACCACACTTAGAGGCACAAGTTCCAGCTAAGGTAGGACTGGGATTATTGATTGATGTAACTAGAATGGTAGATGCAACTAAAGCAAATGATAGACGCTTAAACATAGCACGCAGTATAAATACTTAATTAAAATTTTACTTTAATTAAGTACTGTCAAGCCTCAGTATATTTTCCCGAATTACTTTAGACATAGGAGTGAAATTAAATATGCGTTACCCAGAACCCTTGTAGAGACGTAGCAGTGCTACGTCAAAACAATTCTTTTTCACTGCGATACCTGGGGAGGTAACTGAGCCAAGCCGTTCGCCTCCGGTCTCGTAGAGAAGGCTTTACGCTACGCTATCTGTGACGCCTGGGTTAGTCTACACCTAACATTATGATCAAGATCAAGCGATGCCTGCGGTTCTTGCTAGCCTACGTGTGGTAATGCCTTGTATCTATTGTATCTAAGCAATAATCGTTGTAAGTTGTCATAATTACAAACGCAGACATGAGTCAACGGAGCCAAGAACACTCTTTCTGATTTCCGTTAACATAATCCCGCAGCCGACATTATTGAACTGAAAGCCTACTGCGGAGGTTTTCTATATGTCCAGGAAACGATAAAAATGGTTAGCTTTTAAACCTGAGCCGATTTTATTGGACAAGAGAAAATTACTGAGAATACTCTTTGCGCCAAGCCTGGGGAGGTAAACCGTGATGTTGGCGAAACTGGCGGGAGAAATGAGACACATCCTGATAGCCCAATGTTTTGGCTATCTTCTCGACTGTCTGATTATTATTTTGGAGTAAAAAACGAGCACCCGCCATCCGGCGTTTAACAATCCAGCAGTTTACAGTTTGTCCTGTCTGCCTTGCGACTCGGTTAGTTAAGTAAGCAGGTGAGTAACCAACAGCAATAGCCACATCACACAAAGTAATTCCTTCATGATAATGGGCTTCGATAAAGTCGAAAACTTCTTTTAATTGGGGAATGCAGGGAAAGATTGACGACGAATCAGGGTTCATGGCTTCTCTACCAGAGGCTTCTGTACCAGAGGCTTCTGTACCAGAGGCTTTGCCAACGCCAACGCCAACGCCAACGGCAACACCAACACCTCCAGCGATCGCTGTAGTATTATCTCTAAATACTGATTTTGCAGCTTTTTCAAATTTAATATTGCACCAGTATTGGAGACTAGCTTGCTTTTCCAAGCGAATAGCGATCGCTCTGAGCAATTCATCTAGTGTCGAGGGTTTGGTAAGATAGTCGTCTGCTCCCAATTCCATAGCTTTGCGAACATCTGCTTTGGTACTACTGCCAGTCAGAAAAATGAAGGGAATAATTGCTGTAAGAGGATCTTGGCGTAGCGTAGTTAAAACGCTATAACCATCCATATCAGGCATCGTGATATCGCAAATCACTAAGTCGGGTATACGCTCTTGTGCTTTTTGAATACCTGCAAGACCGTTGTCAGCACCTATGGTATCAAAACCTTTAGCCTCAAGACCCTTTAAATAAAGATTGCGAGTAACCTTATCATCTTCAATGACGAGAATTTTATTTGAGGATTCGTACACCATTTTCTATTACCATAACTTTTTGCAGAAGCTGCTTACTAGACTCTTTGGTGAGTATGTAAATAGCCATGAGATTAATTAGTTCGTTCCCAGAGTTATGATTGTTAAGTTGTTAATTAACAACTATCTTCATTTCAACACTCATAACTCGGAGCGGGGAAACTCTGATTTGATTAATGGCAACATCACGGTAAACGTCGTGCCTACATCAAGTTGACTTTCTACAGAGACTTGACCGTGATGTAAATCTACAAGGGTTTTAAGAATCGATAGTCCTAGTCCAGTACCAGGTATACTATCAATATTACTACCACGGTAAAATGGCTCAAATATTCGTTGTTGATCTACTACTGAAATACCGATTCCCTGATCTTTTACCTGAAAAATTACTTGCTCATTTTGGCAATATAATTTCAACTCAATTGCAATTTTTGAGGAAGAATACTTGATTGCATTATCGAGCAAATTCCTCAAAATAGGCTCTAAGAGTTTTTTATCTATGCAGGCTGTTAGGGACTTATCTTGACTTACAAAATTAATCGGGATTTGGCTAATACTCATCTGCATTTGTGCAACTAAATCATTACAGAACTGAACTAAATCAAGCGGTTTTGGCTCACAGTTAATTTTTGCTGATTCTGCCTTAGAGAAGAACAAAATATCATCCAACATCTGGCTGAGTTGTTCGGTAGCTTTTTCAATGTGATCGAGTAATGGTTGTATTTTTTTCTGTGTACGTTTGTCTACTTCTTCCTTTAGTAAGCTATTAGAAAATGAAACAATATTTAGGGGAGTTCGGAATTGATGGCAAACCATAGAAAGAAAACGCGCTCTAAGTTCGCTAAGTTGTTTTGCTTGTTCTAAAGCTTGGTTAAGACCTAATTCTGCATATTTGTAATCGGTAATATCGATGCCTGCAATCAGTTCGACTGGGTTTCCTCCAAAATCCAGCACTCCATCTAGCATGGCAACCGCACAGGCTAGCCAGCGCTCTGTGCCGTTTTTTGTCAAAAGATTTATCTCCTGATATTCAAAGTTACTTGCTTCACCTTGGTTGCGTACCTGCCGACGTTTTTTGCTTTTAATCAGTCGGTGCAGTCCAAAGCTTGTTAGCAGTTCCTCTTTTGTATAGCCAGTGAGTTTCTCTACTGCTGGATTTATGTAGCAAAGCCGCGTGCCTTGAATCAGAAAAGTGCTGGCATCTGTCGTTTCTGCTAAAGTCCGAAATCTAGATGCGTTCAGCCGCAATGCTTCTTCAGTCTGTTTCGATTCAGTAATGTCCCAAATACTCCACACTCTACCAATAATTTTGCCCTCAAGCCACTGAGGTTTCGAGTAGTGTGTAAAAACTCTCCCATCTTTCAACTCCAGAATGTCGTAACTCTCGAAATCAGATTGGCTAGACACTTCCCAAATCAGGCGACTAAAGGCTTGGGGATCTTTAAGTTGGCTCTCAAAAAAGTCTTTGCATCGAGGACATTTCTTAGATAGTATCAAGGACTCCGGGATCTGCCACATATCGATAAATTTCTGATTCAAACTCAGAATATCTCCCTCGAAGTTAACTGCAACAATACCAATGGCAGTAGATTCGAGAGTAGAACGAAGCAAAGAAAGAGATGTTTCTAATTCTACTTCTTTTGCCTTGAGTTGAGAAAATTCCTGTTGCAAATGGTCTTTAGCATCCCTTAATTCATCAGTCCACTTTTGCACGCTCAGTTCTACTATCTCATCACTTTTCTCACGAACAAAGGCACAGCCAAATTCCATATCTTGCTGTTTTACATAGCTCATCGATATTTCTACCAGAAAGATCCGACCTGCTTTTGTCCGGTAGCGAGATTTAAAGGTAAGGGAACCCTGTGAGCTAATATCTAACCAATTGTGTAGAGAAAAGTCTACGTCTATATCATGCAGCCTCATGGAAAGTAATTCCTCACGGGAATACTCAGTCATTAGGCAAGTGGCATCGTTGACGTAAAGAAACTGCGCGTTTGCTCCTAAACAGAAGGCAGCATCTACAGCGTGATTTATTAGGAAGTGAGCAAACTTCATTTCTACTTCTGGTTGTGCCGTCGATTGATTGTTTGATTTAGCTAATATATAATCGCCAGAATTCATACTCTTACTCCCTTCTGGTAATCAATGATCACCATAGCTATTAATGAGTTAATAGTCATGACTTACTAAAATATTTCAAGCGCTGTCACGCTGTTAAAAAATAAAACTAGTTAGTAAATTAAAACTAACATAACATTCTTAACAAAACTTATCATACCAATAAACAGTGAATTATTAAACCAAATTTTCCTAAAAAAACTAAATATTTAATTTAAAATTTATTATTGGCTTAAACAGCTTTTTATGACAGCCCAAAATTGAGACAAATCAAATCCTGATTAATCAATAAATAGAAAATACATTTTAAATTTTAACTAGCCCTGACACCAGAGCTAACTAATGGTTCACCAACCTAAAATAGCTGGGTTTCGACTGGGGAAAGGTTAAAGGATAAAAATTTTTATCCTTTAACCTTTCCTCACCAAACACTTTGGCGAACTAGTTTTGTAGAGTCGTTTGATTGTCAACATAAATGAATTTGCAGTCCTGGGCTTGCCTTAAATGAACAAATTTTACTGATCACTTCATTTTCTTAATTTATCTTAACTTACTCTCTCAGGGATTTAACTATAGATGAATATGCTTAGTCATCCGTCGTCGGGAATACATTTGTATTATAGAGATAAGTTTTATTTTACGTATGATACTATAATACATGTCATATAAAAAACCCTTGAATTGAAAACCTACTTAGCTTCTCCGAAACCATGCCTAATAACTAATAAATTTTATCGAGAAATTACGTACTTAGTATTTTAGTCATCTCTCAAAGTAAATATAAAAATTTAAAATAAGATGTATTTATCGTTACAAATAATTGACTCAAAGAGTTTTTGGTGGCAGTATATAGACCGCCAAACTGTTGTAGTTCGGCTCATGCTTTAACTGGGATAATTGATGACGGCGAGTTCAAGAGTCAATAATTGAAGAAGAATACATTCGTCAGAATTCAGGAATCAGAATCAAGACGCTCGTTCCTCTCTACAATACAAGCAAGCTACCGCAAACCCCAGTAGAGAACAGAAGACAGCCAGTCGCTCATGGGGAGCCACTTTGGAGAAGATCGGACTGTCTGATTAAGGCGCTGGCTTCCCTAAACAACTTTTAAGAAAAAATATAACAGTTGTGTAAGTCCTAAAGCAAAAGAATTGACAACCACATCAAAAGATTTTCTATTGTAAATTTGGGATATGTCGTAGCAGCGATGCCGAAGGCGGGCTACGCCTACGCAGAATTTCAATCTTTCAGAATGACTAAGTTGGAAATGTCGCATTCAGGATAAAAGCGAAAGAATTGACACCCAGATCAAACGATTTTTCATTGCAAATTAGGTTTTCATCATAATAGTTAAGAACCTTCCCAGGCGGTTTAGTAGTAAGTAGGCGTAGCCCGCCGCAGGCATCGGTGCTATTAAAGCTAGCTGTATTAAGCTTTGTAAAGATTCTGAGATGTGTTTGAGTTCAGGCTAGTTGCTAGTTTATATCGCTCTGGATGATTTAGCTTTTTCCCCGTCAATCTACTTAAGTACTGTAGGCATCACCATAGAAGCGAAAAATTTGACATGCTTATCAAAAGATTTTTGATTGCACAACGGTCTTCGTCTCCTTTATTCTGGTGACAAGAAGCACAGCCTCAACTGTTGTATGCTTTTGGTAAAAATTTTTTGGTACTGCGCTCATAAGCATTAATCAGCAGCGATCAACCATTTCTACTATCGACCAAGCTAGGTCATAGCTGTAAGAAACTACAGAGTCGTTTGTATTAAATATGTCTAGCGCTGTGATTGTAAACTAAAAAGCCTTTCTTTTGTGTAACTTTATGTAATTACGTGAAACCAATGAGTCAAAACTATACTGGTTCAAACTCTCCTCTAATCACCACTGAGCCATATAAGGAATTTCCAGCACACAGCTATGTAGAATCTACCTCTGACTCCCGTAAGCTTGATGAATCGGAGAATAACGAGGGAATTCAGCCTTTTTTAAACGACGAGATCGCCCCAACGCTCTCAGTTGCCGATGCGATCGCTCAAATGTTGGAAAATTTGGGAGTAAGCTACGCCTTTGGTGTCGCAGGTGGTGCGATGGCAAGCATTTGGGGTGCCCTATCAAATAGCAGTATAGAGGTATTAAACTTCCGCCATGAAGCAGGAGCCGCATTTGCAGCGACTGAGGCATACTTTGCCAATAGTCGCCCGGCTGTAGTTTTTACCACAGCCGGGCCAGGGATCACAAACGCTCTGACTGGATTATTTGCGGCTCGTGGTGAAGGTGCAAAGGTGATTTTGCTGTCGGCTTGCACCTCAGCACCGCAGCGTGGACGCTGGGCAATTCAAGAAACCAGCACTTACACATTGCCCAGTGGAGGAATGTTTACCTCAGGAGCGCTATTCAACTATGCAATCACTATTGAATCTGCGGCTCAACTCCCGCAAATTTTCCGCAAACTTGCTTTAGCTATGGCACAACCAGGCGGATTTGTTGCCCATTTGAGCATTCCCACTGCTGTGCAAACAAGTTTAGTTGAGAATATAGCTTTACCCCAACTAGATGTTTCTCAGTTTGCGATGACTGCTTCAAAAGAAGCGATCGCTAAATCTGTAGAGTTATTATCATCTGGCCCCTTTGCTATCTGGGTTGGTTTCGGTGCGCGTGACGCAGCAGACGAAATCCTCCAACTCGCAGAAAAAACCGGAGCTGCGGTGATGTGTTCACCCCGTGGTAAGGGTATCTTCCCGGAAGATCATCCCCAGTTTGTGGGTGTCACAGGTTTAGGCGGTCATGCTTCCGTCTTCACTTATATGGAACAGCAACCTCCACTACGCACACTCGTATTAGGAACCCGCCTTGGTGAACCGACTTCCTTCTGGAATTCGGCGCTAGTTCCAAAAAGAGGTTTTGTACATGTAGATATTGACCAAGAAGTGCCAGGGGTAGCGTATCCACACGTTGAAACTTTTGGGGTTCGGTCTGAAATCAAAGCCTTTGTGCAAGAGTTGTTGCAGCAATTACCAGATGCTCCTCGTTCCACAATGTCGTTACCTCGTCCAGAACACAAAGCAATCGAACCCGCACCAGATGTAGACTATCCAGTGCGACCAGAAGTATTGATGGCAGCAATTCAAAAGATCATTGTTGAGGGTAGCGATGCGGTAGTAATGGCAGAGTGCGGTAACTCCTTTACTTGGTCAACTCATCTACTGCAATTTGCCCAAGCCAATCGTTACCGAGTCAGCACCGGAGTTGGAGCAATGGGTCACGCTGTCACTGGAGTGTTGGGTGCAGCACTGGCGAACAATAGCAAGGCTGTAGGTATTGTTGGCGATGGAGCAATGCTGATGAATAACGAAATCAGCACAGCTGTGAAATACAAAATTCCGGCGATTTGGATTGTACTCAACGACGCGCGTTACAACATGTGCCATCAAGGGATGAAAATCTTGGGATTAAAGGGTGCAGACGCAACACTTCCACCAACAAACTTTGCGATGATTGCTCGTGGTATGGGAGCAGAAGCGATCGTCGTCGTCAGAGAGTCGGATATTGAAGCCGCATTAGAACAAGCGATCGCTTCAACTGTTCCCTTTCTGATTGATGTAGTGATTGACGCTGATCGCCCAGCACCCTCTGGTGGACGTAATAAGAGTTTAGCTGCACAAGGAGTTAAATCAAGTCCGGCGAAAAGTGCAGCCAAGCAGGTTTCATTTCCAATGGTTTGATTTTAAAAGCTGGCAATCTTATCCAATTGTTATAGACACTAAAACACTCCAAGAAAGCGGAATTTACAACGGAGTTTGGATTTGTCCATTCACCAAAAGACAAAGGATGAATTTGGAAGCAGCAAAAACTTTATTCCAGCCAAAAAACTACACCCAATCAACTGGAATTTCAAATTTTTGATTTTTGATACCTAAGTCTTTTATTAACTCTATCCAATAATAATCTTCGAGAGTGTTTTTGTGTCTATATTTTTACATTTTGTAATGGTCATTACTTTCTCTAACCAATCCCAAACAATATCGAGAGGTGAAAATGCTGCTATTTGAAACTGTTAGAGAAATGGGTCACGAACAAGTTCTCTTTTGTCATGGTAAAAATCCCGAAATTAAGGCAATTATTGCTATCCATGACACGAGCTTAGGCCCAGCGATGGGAGCTACAAGACTGTTTCCTTATGTCAACGAAGAAGCTGCTTTAAAAGATGCGCTTCGTCTGAGTCGTGGTATGACATATAAAGCTGCTTGCGCCAACATTCCGGCTGGCGGCGGCAAAGCAGTGATTATCGCTAATCCTGAAAATAAAACAGATGATCTGTTGAGAGCTTATGGACGTTTTGTTGATAGCCTGAATGGACGTTTTATTACCGGGCAAGATGTCAATATTACCCCTGACGATGTACGCACAATCAGTCAAGAAACGAAACATGTTGTTGGGGTATCAGAAAAGTCTGGTGGGCCTGCTCCCATAACATCTTTAGGAGTTTTTCTCGGAATTAAAGCTGCTGTAGAGTCTCGTTGGCAGAGCAAAAGACTTGATGGGATGAAAGTTGCAGTTCAAGGCTTAGGAAATGTAGGTAAAAATCTCTGTCGGCACTTACATGAGCATGATGTCAAGCTTTTTGTTAGCGATGTAGATCCAGCAAAAGCGGAAGAGGTAAAACGGCTTTTTGGCGCAACTATTGTAGAACCAAACGAAATTTACTCACTTGATGTAGATATCTTTGCTCCTTGTGCTTTAGGAGGAATTCTTAATAGTCATACAATTCCTTTCCTCCGAGCTTCTATTATTGCTGGTGCAGCTAATAATCAATTGGAAAATGAGCAACTACATAGTCAAATGCTTGCCAAAAAAGGGATTCTTTACAGCCCTGATTATGTAATTAATGCCGGAGGGCTAATCAATGTTTATAACGAAATGATTGGTTATGACGAAGAAAAAGCTTTCAAGCAAGTGCATAACATTTATGACACGCTATTAGCAATTTTTGACATTGCTAAACAACAGGGAATTACTACCAACGATGCTGCTAAACGATTAGCAGAAGACCGCATTCAGGGCGTTAAGCGAAAGCAAACTAAGGCGATCGCAGCTTAATTCTTATTACCTTTAGGAGTGAAAAGTGGAAAAAAATACCTTTGCAACATCAGCTTACATTGCTACATCACCAGAGAGCGCCTTTGACTACCTTTGTAGTTTAAAAAACTTAGATGAATGGACGCTTTATAGCCGGATGAAAGAGCAAATTGACGAAGATACCTGGCTCGGAACTGCATCTGGTTATCACAAAAATCTTTATTATCACGTTAAAAAGCTAGAAAACCCGCTTTTCTACGGCATTGAGTGGCACTGCGGATTAGAGTATCAGAAATATTTTCAGGTTTACCCTGTTTTGCTGTTTCCTACAGA
This sequence comes from Nostoc sp. JL33, assembly GCF_017114985.1. Classification (GTDB taxonomy): domain Bacteria; phylum Cyanobacteriota; class Cyanobacteriia; order Cyanobacteriales; family Nostocaceae; genus Nostoc. The sequence goes on from NZ_JABXKP010000038.1 coordinate 32,677, forward strand.
CTACATCGAGCCGGGGACAGATGAAAAAGGTGTGTACTTTCACTGGTTGAGCTTTGTTGATCCAAAACGGCAGACTCAGATGATTATGCAGGGAATTCATACAGTACACACTTCCGAATGTCGTTCTCTCAAAGGTAATTTGGAACGCAAGGCTGGTCTGACCGCAGCAGCCAAAGGAAGCCACTTTATCGATACGGACACCATTTATGTTGATGCCCCAATTGAAATTGGCATTGAATACTTAAAAGATTTACAAAACATAGATGAGTGGGCGCATTTACTGCGACCAAATGGTGAGATTGGAGTTGAATCAGGTGAATTTAAAGATGAATATGACCAGAAGGTAAAAGTTTCTGTGCGTCTGCATAGTCTGAGTAAATACTATTTGCTTGAACAGGAACACTTTTATCCAGACTACGAATATTATCAGCGTTCTGTAGCGCTACTTATTCCAACTGCTTATGCTTTCGCTGATCCCGAAGCTTCTGGTTTTATCCTGCATAGAATCACATTCTGGAAAACAGATGGTTCTGTAAGCCACGGCAAACTTCAGATTGAAGACTTTGGCGCTGAGAGCATGAACATCAAACGTTTACTCGAAGCCAAAGCCGGCAACCTCAAATCATTTGACCGGGGAATGAGCTATCTACCAAAAACTCAAGAATCGCTAGTTACTAATTAAAACCTCTGCGCTTTCCTCAGCTACCTAAAGCGTTTAAAACTCACCCCTCAGTTCCCCACGATTTTACCTAAAGCTGTATTGCAACACATGAAACTGAAACAACTTACTATTACCTTCCTCACTTTTTGTGTTGCCGCTTTTTCTGGAATGAAAGCTGCCTCAGCTGGATCATTTTCGGTAATTGCCGACGGTCTATATAATGCTGGAGGTCTGAGCTTTGGCCCTGATGGTAATCTCTATGTCACAGAGGCGGGAATCGGGGGAAGTGGAGCTTGTGTTCCACCACCAAGTGGTCAAGGCGATTCTTTGTGTTACGGCACAAGTGGCGCAGTTACCAAAATTGAGAATGGTAAGAGCGAGCGGATACTTACAGGACTTCCTTCTTTAGCATTACCAGATGGTAGTGGAGGCGCTGGGCCGCGTGATATCCAATTTGATTCTAAAGGTAAACCTTATGTTCTGATTGGGTATGGGGCTAATCCTGCCTTTCGCGATCGCAATTTAGGTAATACTGATCTCGGTAAAATCATCGCTGCCGATTTTAAGACCAATTCTTGGACGAGTGTTGCTGATTTAGCTAACTATGAACTCACCAACAATCCCGATGGTGGTGATGTCGATAGCAATCCCTTGGGTTTTGTAATAGATGGCAAGAATTTCGTTGTATCTGATGCAGGTGCAAACGATTTACTCAGTGTTAATACTGATGGTAGTAACTTGCAAGCTATTACTACCTTTCCGCAAGACATATTAACTAATCCCGTCTTTCCACCTTCTGATACACCATCCAATGAACCTGCACAGGTGCCATCTCAAGGTGAAGTAGTGCGAGCGCAGTTTGCAAGTCAACCAGTACCCTCAAGTGTGGCAAAAGGCCCTGATGGTGCTTATTATGTCAGCCAATTTACTGGTTTTCCCTTCTCAGAAGGTGGCGCAAAAATCTATCGAGTTGGTGCTGATGGCAAACCATCAGTATATGCAGATGGTTTTACCCAACTCACAGACTTGCAATTTGATACTGCGGGCAATTTATATGCTTTGCAGTACGCCAATCAGTCAGCCTGGAAGGGTAATTTTGATGGTTCTGTAATCAAAATAGCTACCGATGGCACACGCACAACTCTTCTGAGTGGCAATGGATTAGAGTCGCCTAGCGCTCTGACTATTGGTTCTGATGGTGCAGTATACGTGACAAACCAAGGCGATCGCCCTGGAAAAGGACAAGTTCTCAGAATTGAAAATATCAAGTCTGTTCCTGAACCTGATTCTGCTTTAGGCATATTAGCGATCGGTGCTTTGGGCGTTGGTTGGTTGCACAAGAAGAGAAGCCCTTCTGACTCCTGAATTCTGACTTGATAAAAGTTTCCACAAACAAATTATTTAATTCTCAATCTCCAAAGGTATGAAACTCAAATCATTTGCTCTTACATCTGTAACATTTTGTTTTGCTGCTATTTGTGGAACACCATCTGTACAAGCTGCAACGCTAACGACAATTGTCGATGGAGTCAGTAATGCACGGGGTGTTAGCTTTGGCCCTGACGGCAGTCTCTACGTAGCAGAGCCAGGTATCGGCGGAAACGGAAATTGCCAACCATCTCCGAGTACGCTGTTTCAGCCTATCTGTGCTGGTAACACTAGTTCACTCGTCAAAGTTTCAGCAGACGGCACCAAACAGCGTCTACTTAATAACTTTGAGTCTCTAGCAGAACAACCTACAGGCAATCAAGGGGCCGGTATTGAAGACGTGCAATTTGACTCTAAAGGGAATGCTTATCTTCTAACTGGGTATGCTGGTTATCCAGGAAACCGTGATCTAGAAACATTTAAACTAGGTACTCAATCCCCTATCCCACAAAATCAACTTGGTAGTTTCCCGCCATCAACAGCCGATAAAGTACTGAATAGCCCGCTTTTAGCACAACTGTACAAAGTTGACTTGAAGACGGGAGCTCTCAACAGTATTTTTGACTTTGCCAAGTATGAAATCACCAAAAATCCAGACAAAGGGGATGTGGTTACCAATCCCTATGACCTGACTATTAATGGCGATAGTGCTTATGTGGTTGACGGGGGCGGGAACGCTGCTTACAAAATTAAACTTGACGGAAGTAAGTCCGAGGCGATCGCAATTCCTAAAAACGTCATTAGTGACTCCGACTTGCCACCAGGATTACAATTACCTCCTGGGCTATTAGAGCAGCTTCCAGGAGGAAAAACAGCAATTCAAGCAGTACCCACAGGTGGCACAATTGGTCCCGATGGAGCTTTATACGTTGGTGAATATACGGGTTTTCCTTATCCAGCAGGTAAATCACGGATTTTCCGCATTGGCGATGATCTCAAACCAGAAGTTTTTCTAGATGGGTTTACGCACATCACAGACCTAACCTTTGATAAGAAAGGCAATTTGCTGGTTTTACAGTTCAGCGACAAGTCCCAGTTAGGGGGTGACATCACAGATCTACCTGGTTCTCTGATCGAAGTTGCTCCTGATGGCACTCGCACAACACTCGTTGCAGCCGGTCAAGGGCTAGATTCGGCTGATGGAATTACTATTGGCCCTGATGGCAAGATTTATATTACCAATCAGGGTGTCGGCAAAGGACGAGGGGAGGTTGTTCGGGTGGATGGTATCGTTGCCGAAAAAGTCCCCGAACCTGGTTCAGTAGTGGGCTTATTAGCACTTGCTGGTGTAGGCGCGACTGCTGCTTTCGCCAAGCGCAAACGTCCCGAAAAGTCGGATGAAGAGTTACTAGTCAATGCAGAGACTGTCTAATTCCTCTTTACCTCGTGTCAGGTAAAGCTTACAGAATAGGCTGCTGCCTCACACAGAAAGTTGCATTTCAAACAAGAGGCAGTAGCCCGAATTTTAGGGTTCCCGAACTGGGACGGGGAACAAAATTAGTCTAGGAAAGAGTATACCTCATACAACTAGGACTTCAAACTCATGGGATTAGTCAAAAATTTGTCAATCGGTATTCTCGGTACTGGATTCATGGTGTTGGCAGCAGCAGCCCAAGCCAAGGCTGTAACATTAACTTACGACAGAAGTATTGGCGAAGCTGGCTTCGGACCTGGGCAGCTTTTTGTTCCCCAAGGCATAACGGTAGATAGCCAAGGGAATACCCTCATATCTAACGGACGCGGTGTTAACCCGGATGGTACTCCTAACTACAACCTCGGTAACAAAATTGAAAAATTTAGTCCAAGCGGTCAGTATATTGGAGCAATTGGCTCCGGCGGCAAAGGACCCGGACAGTTTGACGAGCCAACAACTGTAGACTTTAATCCCGTAACAGGGGATTTGTATGCAGGTGATGTTTATAACAACCGGATCAATCAATTCGATCCTCAGGGTAAATTTATTAGATCCTTTGCAAATGGAGAATTTACCGGTCTCATACCAGGTAGGTTTTTCTTTGGACCATCTGGTGTGACATTTGACAAAGCTGGCAACGTTTACGCAGGTGATTTTAACGGCGAAAGAATCCTTAAATTCACACCTGACGGAAAGCAAATTGGTGTCATTGGTGGCACCAATGGCACTGCACTTGGAGAATTCCAAGGTGTAGCCGGTACAAGAATTTCCCCAGTTAGTGGAAATATCTTTGTAGCTGACCAGTATAACAACCGCGTTCAAGTACTCGATCCAAATGGTAAACCTCTGTACACATTTGGTTCAGCAGGTAGCGGACCTGGACAGCTTCTTCAGCCAATTGGCATCGAAGTGGACGACCAAGAGAATGTTTATGTAGCTGATTCTATCAACAGCCGCGTTCAGGTATTTGATAAAAACGGTAAATTCTTGACTTCCTACGGTCAACCAGCCCTAGATGCATCAGGCAAGCCAGTCCCGCCTCCAGGATTAACTGACGGTCCCTTTGGCAATCCCCTCGACCTCACACCAGGCAAATTTAACTGGACGGGTGGCACAACCCTCAAAGATGACAAGCTGTATGTGGGCGATTTCTTCCAAGGTCGCGTCCAAGTGTTAAACGTAGAGGGTAGAAAGCAAGTGCCAGAACCGAGTTCAACATTGGGTTTAGCATTGCTTGGATTTGGGGCTGCTACCGTCATATTGCGGAAACGTGGGCAACAAAAGTCAGTCTTGAGTTTAGAGAAGGAACTGCAAAATAATTACTAATTCGTAATTCGTAATTCGTAATTAGAAAGTTTCGTAGGGTGCATTAGCCAAGAGCATAACACACCATCTCAATAATTTCGGTGCCGTACTCTCGGCGGAAACACACCCTACGAAAATTTCAGGTTATTAAATCCGGAACAAGGGAGATAAAAACTGGATAACACAACAAAGCCAACATTATCAAGGTGCTTTTAGGACATTAAGAGTTCATGCAAATTCTGATTTATTCATACAACTATCATCCAGAACCAATTGGTATTGCACCTTTGATGACTGAACTAGCAGAAGGGCTGGTGAAGCGAGGGCATCAAGTGCGGGTAATCACAGGTATGCCTAACTATCCTCAGCGCCAGATTTACGATCGCTATCGGGGTAAGTTATACGTTACTGAACATAAAAATGGTGTCAAAATTCAGCGTAGTTACCTGCGGATTAAGTCTAAACCTAACCTTATAGATCGGCTACTGCTAGAGTTGAGCTTTGTTTTTACGAGTTTGCCACAAGCTCTCAAGGGACAGCGACCTGATGTGATTCTCTTAACAGTGCCGCCGTTACTAGTTTGCTTACCTGCAACCTTAATAGCTTGGCTATACAACTGTCCAGTAGTGCTAAATGTGCAAGATATTCTCCCGGAAGCTGCCGTGCGTGTTGGGCTAATTAAAAATAAGTTGATGATTTCAACTCTGGAAGCTTTAGAAAAATTTGCCTACCGAACTGCACATACCATTAGCGTGATTGCGGATGGCTTTGTAGATAATTTAAAAAATAAAGGTGTACCTGCTAATAAGATTGCCTGTATTCCAAATTGGGTGAATCTAAATTTTATTCGCCCTTTACCAAAGGAGAATAACTCTTGGAGAACTTCCCATCAACTCGATGGTAAATTTGTAGTGCTTTATTCAGGTAATATTGCCCTGACGCAAGGTTTGGAGACAGTAATCGAAGCAGCAGCTCGCTTGCGCGATCTAAAAGAAATTGTCTTTGTCGTCGCCGGTGAATCCCAAGCTCTCGAAAGGTTGCAAAAACATTGTCTCGCTTGTGGAGCAGATAATGTTTTACTGCTACCATTGCAACCGCGAGAAAAACTACCGCAAATGTTGGCAGCCGCAGATGTCGGGTTGATTGTGCAAAAGTGGAATGTGATTTCCTTCAATATGCCTTCTAAAATACCACTGTTGTTAGCTAGTGGTCGCCCAATTGTCGGTTCAGTTCCCGGCGCTGGTACTGCTGCCAAAGCTATCAAAGAAAGTGGCGGCGGTATTATCGTTGAGCCAGAGTCAGCAGATGCTTTGGCCGCTGCTGTATGGGATTTATATAATCAACCGGAATTAGCAGCAAAATTAGGGCGTGAAGGAAGAAAGTTTGCTGTAGAAAACTATTCCTTTGAGCAAGCGCTAGATCGGTATGAAGAGTTATTTTCTGATGTGATTGCCAAAGAAGCAACAACTTTGGATATTTTGCCGGAAATGAGTTCTAAAGAATCACTTGTTGATATTTGAAAATTGGGGAAAGGAAAAATGCCTTTGAAATCCTCTTATTCAGATCAGCTTAAAAAAACTGACCAAAGCTTGATCGCCTTACTGAGCGATCGCATATCATTATTAGCAGCATCAGAACCTCCTTCTTTAGATGAACAACTGGCTGATGTGGCTCCCCTACTTGCTCAAGCTGGTATTCCTGAGTCTGTTTGGGTAGGTGTGCTGAATAGTTGTCATGCGATGATTCCTAAATATGTAGCCAATCATGTCAGTCCCCGACAAATTACGATCATCGGTGGACGCGGCAGGATGGGAAGATTATTCAAAGAGCAACTTTCGATAGTTGGTCACAATGTTAGCGTTCTCGAACACGAGGATTGGGAGTATGCAGATAAACTGTTGAATCAGGCAGAATTAGTATTAGTAAGTGTTCCCATTGAATATACAGTTGATGTTATCAAGCGTGCAGCTAAATACCTTGCCCCAAATACAGCTTTGTGTGACATCACGAGTATTAAAACACAACCAACTCAAGCAATGCTCGAACACCATTCAGGCCCAGTCATGGGCTTACACCCAATGTTTGGGCCAAATATCAAATCGTTTTTAGGACAAAAAGTGGTAGTGTGTCCAGGTCGGAACGATGATTCATTTCAATGGTTATTAGACTTTATTAAAACTAAAGGTGGAGAGTTAATTGTTTGCACGCCGGAAGAACATGATAAAATAATGGTGGTTGTTCAAGCAACACAGCATTTCTGTAGATTTAGTCTTGGCGTTTTCTTGACACAAGCAAGAATTGACATAGAGCAGAGCTTAACAATGTCAACTCATAACTACCGTCAAGAAGTTGACATCGTTAAACGTTTGTTTTCTCAAGACCCCCGTTTATGTGTGGATATTATGCTAGCTACACAGGAACGATGTGATGCAATTGGCTTTTTAACTAATACTTACAGCCGTTTAGCGAAACTGGTGGCGAGGAAAGATAGAGACGCATTAATTAAAGAATTTGAAAATACTCAAAGCTTTTTTGAAGAGAAAATCAACACTTTTCTACAGCCTTTAAACACAACTTCTAAAACGGTTCAACGAGATTTTAAGCCAATACGGTTCAGTTAAGGTTAAAAGTCTTTCAGGACTTATACCATTTCTTTGTAAAGCTGCGCCAAACCCTTTTAACTTCTTTCTTTCTTTCTTTCTTTCTTTCTTCGCGTCCTTCGCGTCCTTCTCCCAAGGGGAGACGCTAACGCGAACGCGGTTCGTTTTTCTTTCTTGTACTTAAATATGGTTTAGCGCATCTTCATACAGAATTGGTATAAGTCCTGTCTTTATCAAAGTCATTTTTTTTTAACGAACCACAGAGGCGCAGAGAACACAGAGAGAGGAAAAAAATGCTTAACTGAACTGTATTGGATTTTAGGCCACAGATGCACACAAATATTAGCATTTAAAGAACAAAAACTATGCTGATAGACATCTTTCACGATACCGTATGCCCCTGGTGCAGAATTGGGAAAAAGCATCTATTTGATGCACTGACACAATGGCAAGAACAAGAAGTACATATTCGCTGGCATCCCTTTCTTCTAGATAATACTATTCCTGCTGAGGGATACGAATTTCGTAGCTTTATGCAAAAAAGAAAAGGTATCGAAAGAGAACAACTGCAACATCTGTTTGATAGTACGCGACGCGCAGGTGAGGCGGCTGGAGTCAAGCTAGATTTTGACAAAATCGGTTTGGCTGTCAATACTAAGCTTTCTCACGAGTTGATTACACTTGCACCCGCAAAGGTAAAAAATGATGTCGTAGAAGCTATTTATAAAGCTTACTTTGAAGACGGTTTGAACATCGCAGATATTAACGTTCTTGTTGCCATCGGTACAGCATACCAAATGGATGCTAGGGAATTACGCCTGTTATTAAATGATCGTGCTGTGGCTGATGCAGTTGTGGCTGAATCCACATTCGCTCGGTTAAATGGCATCAACAGCGTGCCGTTCTTCATGATCAATAACAATGTCAAGATAGATGGTTCTTACTCGGTAGAAATCTTCCTTCAAGCTTTGAATCGTGCAGCACTTATAGATATATCAGCAAAAATATGGTAATTGACATTAAGCAAAAAAGCAGATTCAGTCTGCAACCAATTCATCAACGTGTTTCGGTTACTTTCAACTACGAGGTTTACTTCACTCAAAATTTATTTGAGTTGAAAAACCCCACCTTAGCCCAAGTGATTGCAGCAGATGGGGAGACAAAGCCGAAGAAAGTAGTAGCGGTAGTAGACGCAGGAATATTGGAGTATCAACCTGGATTGGTTAAGCAATTAGTAGCGTATACCAAGTTTTATGCAGAAGTACTAGCGATCGCAGCCGAACCGATGATAATTTCGGGAGGAGAAGCTGCCAAAAACGATCGCACTTTAGTAGATCAAATCCAGCAACAGATTGAAGCCGCCGGATTATGTCGCCATTCCTACATATTAGCGATCGGCGGTGGGGCGGTATTGGATTTGGTAGGATATGCTGCTGCAACTGCTCACCGAGGAATTCGCCTTATCCGCATTCCGACGACTGTGTTAGCACAAAATGATTCCGGGGTTGGAGTAAAAAACGGCATCAACGCCTTTGGTAAAAAGAACTTTCTTGGCACATTTGCGCCACCTTATGCAGTTATAAATGACTCTGCCTTTTTGACAACTTTAGACGATCGCGATTGGCGTTCTGGGATCGCAGAAGCAATCAAAGTGGCGCTGATTAAGGATGCTAACTTTTTTTATTTTATCCATTTCCACAGCGCAGCCCTTGTGCAGCGAGACATGGACACTATGCAAGAAGTGATCTATCGTTGCGCTCAGTTGCACTTAGAACACATTACCAACAGTGGCGATGCTTTTGAAATGGGTTCGTCTCGTCCCCTGGATTTTGGACATTGGGCGGCTCATAAACTGGAGCATTTGACAGGTTATCGCTTGCGTCATGGCGAAGCAGTTGCGATCGGTATCGCTTTGGATAGCACCTATTCCTATTTAGTAGGACTGCTGGATTATTCAGAATGGCAACGGATATTAAATACTTTATCAGCGTTGGGTTTCACGTTGTATGTGCCTGAACTAGCTGAGAAGTTATCACAATTAGAACATCCTGATTGTCTGTTCGGAGGTTTAACTGAGTTCCGCGAACACTTGGGTGGAGAATTAACTCTAATGCTGTTACAACGCATTGGAAAAGGAATTGAAGTTCATCAGGTGGATTTGTTTTTGTATAGGCAAGCAATATCGCTGTTGCGGGAATTTAGGGTGGAATTTTAAACGCTCCAGGTAGCTGAGGGAAGCGCAGAGGAACGCTGAGGTTTAATGAGAATTTATGAGATAATTTACTACTTTTGAGGGAGGCGGAGATTTTTAAATAGGCTATCAGGAAATGTACTAGGAAAGCAGTATAAAAAGCGAATAAATTGACACCTAATCGAAAAATTGTTCAGCGTATTATCTGCTTGATATCTAGTACTCTTAAATAAGAAGCAAAAAGTTTTTCATTACATCTTTTAAAAAAAAACACACAAGTTTGGATAATTTCAATTAGATTGACATCGAATTATCTTGAGTCGTTTTTATTTTGAAGATAGTTATCAATAATAATTAATGGCTTTTGGCTAATGACTGGCTAATAAATATTCCAGAGAGATTACCTATGATTTTTGATTCCCGTTCCTACAAAACCCTTGGTGGTGTAAACGTTTCTCGCTCCATCACAGAAGTGAAGATGGACACCGCCCTGGAAGAAATACTTTTCTATCTAAATTCTCAGCGTGGAGGTTTGCTAAGAAGCAGCTACGAATATCCAGGGAGATACAAAAGATGGGCGATCGGATTTGTAAATCCACCGCTAGAATTGAGTACACAGGAAAATGCTTTCACATTGATAGCGTTGAATGAACGCGGACAAGTACTTTTACCATTACTCTTAGAGCGGTTATCTAAATCAAAACAACTTGAAAAAGTTACCCAAGAGAATAACCATATTGTAGGGTTTGTTAAACCTACAAAAAACCTATTTGCTGAAGAAGAACGTAGTAAACAACCTTCAGCATTTACTATTGTCCGCGAAATCTTATATACTTTTTCTAGTCAAGAAGACGAGCATTTAGGATTGTATGGTGCGTTTGGTTATGACTTAGTTTTCCAATTTGAACCAATTACCCAACGCTTAGAACGTCCTACAGATCAGCGAGATTTAGTGCTTTATCTGCCTGATGAATTGATAGTTGTTGACTACTATCAACAACGTGCATTTCGTCTAAAATATGAATTTGAAACAGCGCACGGCAATACAAAGAATCTTCCTCGAACAGGTGAGTCTATAGATTATCGCGGAAAACATCTTCTACAGAATCAAACTGCTGACCATAAAGTAGGCGAGTATGCGAAAAAAGTTGAGGTTGCACTCGATTATTTCCGCCGAGGCGATTTATTTGAAGTTGTTCCTAGTCAAAACTTTTTTGAGGGCTTTGAAGACCAACCTAGCAAATTGTTTGAAACCTTAAAAGAAATCAACCCTAGTCCCTATGGATTTATTTTTAATTTAGGTGGAGAATATCTAATTGGTGCATCTCCAGAAATGTTTGTGCGGGTTGAAGGTAGGCGGGTAGAAACCTGTCCCATTAGTGGGACTATTAGCCGGGGACAAGATGCTCTTGACGATGCGGTGCAAATTCGTCAGTTACTCAACTCACACAAAGATGAAGCTGAGTTGACCATGTGTACTGATGTCGATCGCAATGACAAATCCCGGATTTGCGAACCTGGTTCAGTACGAGTCATTGGTCGTCGCCAAATAGAATTATACAGCCACTTAATTCATACAGTAGATCATGTTGAAGGTACACTGCGATCGCAATTTGATGCTTTAGATGCCTTTCTCTCGCATACATGGGCAGTTACAGTCACCGGCGCACCCAAAAGAGCCGCAATAGATTTTATTGAACAGCATGAAAAGAGCGCTCGACGTTGGTATGGTGGAGCAGTTGGTTATTTAAATTTCAATGGCAATTTAAATACTGGATTAATTCTGCGGACAATTCGATTAAAAGACTGCATCGCCGAAGTGCGAGTTGGTGCTACTGTCCTTTATGACTCCATACCACAAGCAGAAGAACAAGAAACAATTACCAAAGCTGCTGCTTTATTTGAGACGATTCGCCGTGTTAAGCAAACTAGTCAGATTGATCAGTCCAGTTCGATAAAATTAACTAAAATCTTACCTTGTGCAGAAGCTGGCAAACGCGTCTTACTAATAGACTATGAAGACTCATTTGTTCATACCCTAGCCAATTACATTCGCCAAACTGGTGCAAGTGTCACCACACTACGTCATGGTTTTTCAGAATCGCTATTCGATACAGAACGCCCTGACTTAGTTGTTTTATCTCCTGGCCCTGGTAGACCAAGTGATTTTGGTGTTCCCCAGACAGTCGGCGCCCTTCTTCATCGCCAAATTCCTATTTTCGGAGTTTGTCTGGGACTGCAAGGCATTGTTGAAGCTTTTGATGGAGAATTGGGAGTTCTCAACTATCCCCAACATGGTAAATCCTCACGGATTTTCGTCACCGATTCTAATTCTGTTACCTTCAAAAACTTAGCACAATCTTTTATGGTGGGTAGATATCACTCATTGTTTGCCCTACCGCAACGTTTGCCAAAAGAACTGAAGGTGACAGCGATTTCTGATGACGACGTAATTATGGGTATTGAACATCAGACACTTCCCATCGCCGCCGTTCAGTTTCATCCAGAATCAATCATGACTTTAGCGGGAGAAGTCGGTTTGGAAATTATTAAAAATGTGGTGTCTGCATATACGCAAACCAAAGAGTCATTAGGCATTGGTCATAGGGCATGATATCATGTCCGCCAAATTAAGAACCCCACCCCCAACCCCTCCCCGCAGGCGGGGAGGGGAGCTAAAGCGCAGCTTTGGCGGGGTGGGGTTCCGGGCCGAGTATTATGCTTAATTGCCCGGACATCGTATAAGTTATTCTCCTTGTCTCTCCACTCCCTCTAGCAGTTTATGATTAACCAAGTTGTCACTTCCCGCCATATTCTCGAAGAAATTGTGTTGCATAAAAAGAAAGAAGTCGCACAAATGCAGCAAGAATTGCCTTTAGCCTCCTTGCAAAAACAGTTAAATGCAGCCCCGAATGTGCGAAATTTCTTGAATGCTTTGCAAGAAAATCCCAACCAACCTAGCTTAATTGCCGAGGTAAAAAAAGCATCACCTAGTCGTGGGATTATCCGCGCAGATTTTGACCCAATAGCTGTTGCTCAAGCTTATGAACGAGGTGGTGCAGCTTGTTTATCAGTCCTGACTGACCAAAAGTTTTTTCAGGGCAGTTTTGATAATCTGCGGGCTGTGCGATTACAAGTAGCATTACCCCTACTGTGTAAGGAGTTCATCATTAACCGCTATCAAATTTATTTAGCACGGACAGCAGGTGCAGATGCAGTCTTGTTGATTGCTGCGATTTTATCAGATCAAGAACTCCAAGATTTTTTGCGACTGATTCACGATTTGGGCATGAATGCACTGGTAGAAGTTCATACCTTGGCTGAACTAGATCGAGTGCTAAAGCTTGACGACTTACATTTAGTAGGAATCAACAATCGCAATTTAGAAGATTTTACCCTTGATTTAGGAACAACACAGCAACTTTTAGCACAGCGTCAACAACAATTACAAAGTTTAGATATCACCGTCGTCAGTGAGTCTGGACTGTTTACACCTGCTGATTTATCTCTTGTAGCTGAAGCTGGTGCGCGTGCAGTTTTGATCGGAGAGTCTTTAGTTAAACAAAGCGATGTAGAACAAGCTGTGCGTAGTCTTTTAAAGCTCTGATACTCATTAACGGAGCTAAAAGACTCGTTAACGGAGCTAAAAGACTCGTTAACGGAGTTCCAAATAAAAAAATATCCAATTATTTATTGTGGGGTGGGCATCTTGCCCGCCCAATAACCAAAGGCGGGCAAGATGCCCACCCCACAAGAGTTAGGTTTAATTGGGTTATGCAATTTAGATGTTTTTCAGCTTATTAACCAATTATTAACTATTTTTCGGCATGACTTCTATCTCCACTTCCTTTCAAACTTTACGCGATCGCCAACAGTGTGCTTTAATTCCTTTTATCACAGCAGGCGATCCTAACTTAGAAACCACTGCCGAAGCTTTACGCATCTTAGATCGCAACGGCGCTGACTTCATCGAGTTGGGCGTTCCCTACTCCGATCCTCTAGCAGATGGGCCTGTGATTCAAGCAGCAGCAACCCGCGCTTTGCAAAAAGGCACTAAATTAGAGCAAGTGCTAGAGATGTTACAAACGGTGAGTCCGAGCTTAAAAGCGCCGATAATTCTATTTACTTACTACAATCCCATTTTGCACCGGGGTATTAAACCATTTTTGGGAGAAATTGCTGCTGCTGGGGTGCGAGGGCTGGTAGTGCCAGACTTACCCTTAGAAGAGGCAGGAGAATTAATCCAAACCGCCGCATCTTTCGGAATTGAGGTAATTTTACTCGTAGCTCCCACCAGTTCTAAAGATAGGATTGAAGCGATCGCACGTCAATCTCAGGGTTTTATCTACCTTGTTAGTGTGACTGGAGTTACAGGTATCCGCTCTCAACTCCAAAACCGCGTAAAACATTTAATTACAGATTTGCGAAGCGTCACCGATAAACCCATTGGCGTTGGTTTTGGCATCTCAGATTCAGAACAAGCACATCAGGTAAAAGAATGGGGTGCAGATGCAGTGATTGTTGGTAGTGCCTTTGTTAAACGATTAGCTGAAAGTAGCCCAACAGAAGGACTGCAAGCAGTAGAAAAACTCTGTCAAGAACTTAAAACAGCGATTACAGAAACTCGGCGCGAAAGTCCATCTCTTCAAGAAGTGAGATAAATTCACCCCCCAACTTAGGGAGTTCTGAATTCTGACTCCTAAATTCTGACTCCTAAATTCTGACTTCTTCATTTCTCTCTCTTCCTCCTTTCTCCGTGCCCTCTGCGCCTCTGTGGTTCGTTTTCTTGGATAATTTATTTCTTGCAAATTCCTTAGACAATGAAACTCCTGCTGAAATCCGTCAAAATATTAATTTATAGCGTACTTCTAGTTAGCGCCTGCGCCCTTACAGTCTTTGCTCATAATCCCGTTGACCACGGACAATACAAATACCATTGGGATTACAATTTTCTAGGACAACAGGCTCACCTAGCTGTAAGAAAGAACGTAACTGACCTGACACCAGCAGAAAAAACAGCCTTTGTCAAGGCTATAAAAACCTTAAAAACGACAATTCCCGTAGGTAGCAAGCTTAGTATTTACGACCAATTCGTTGCCATACATCTAGGGGCAACACGCTTGATTCATAATCATAAAGGGCATTCCGATAGTTCCGTCCAAGAACTTGCTCATGAAAATGCCGCCTTTTTCCCTTGGCATCGAGAATATATCCGCAGATTTGAACAAGCTCTGCAAGCAGTAGACCCAACTGTTAGTCTCCCATACTGGGATTGGACTGACCCTAAAGCACTTGATGTGATTTTTAACGATGACTTTCTTGGCTCTAACGGCCAAGGAGTAACCATCAAAATTCCAAATCAGGGAAATTTTACAGGCGGCCCTGTGCCTGGGGCTTTTGCTGCTGCAAATGGCTGGGTTATGAATCCAGTATTAAACATTGACCCAGATACCAACACATCATTAGGTACATCACTTGTCCGGTTTCTACGACTACCTCCTGCCAGTGATTACCCTGTGCCCAAAAAAGATATTGAGCGTGCCCTTGCTCTTAATAACTATTCTCTATTTCGCCCTGCTTTGGAAGGATTTATCTCTGTAGATGAGCAGGGTAAAGTTACCCCAGGAGGATTCATACACAACTACATTCATGGTTTAGTCGGTGGGGTACAAATAGACGCGAGTACGACACCCATAAAGTTTAAGCCTTTAGGTACTATGAGCAATATCCCAAGTTCGCCCTATGACCCAGTATTTTGGTTGCATCATGCGAACGCAGACCGCCTCTGGGCCCAATGGCAAGAAAACGGTCATAAAGGTAGCGATTTTTATCCTCCCGATGGTCATAGTCAGCCTTATGGACACAATCTTAAAGACCTAATGTGGCCTTGGGATGGCGGGATGTCTACCCCTAAAGCTACGGGCTTAGGAGATTTACTATCCCTATTACCAAATTTTGACTCTGACGATTTGGTGCGCCCTCTAGACGTTTTGAATCACAGGAAACTAGGTTATACCTACGAAACCTCTGAAAAGAAAACGCGAAGAGAATTTTATCTGTGGAATAAGTTCTAAAAACTTAGAACAAAAGTAAAAAATACTTGAACGTAAAAGGATTTTAACCAATGGTAAGTATACAAGACATCAACACTACGATTTCGGCTGCAACTGTCCAACCAGATTCTTTGGGCAGGTTTGGAAAATTCGGCGGTAAATACGTTCCCGAAACCTTAATGCCTGCATTAAGTGAGTTGGAAGCGGCGTTTCATCAATATCGCAACGAGCCAAGTTTCCAAGCGGAACTGCAAAACTTACTGCGTGACTATGTGGGACGACCCAGCCCATTATATTTTGCTGAACGCCTGACAACAAACTACGCTAGACCAGATGGCACGGGAGCGCAAATCTACTTAAAGCGTGAGGATTTAAATCATACAGGCGCTCACAAAATCAATAATGCTTTAGCTCAGGTGCTGCTAGCTAAACGCATGGGTAAGCAACGGGTTATTGCAGAGACAGGCGCAGGCCAACACGGCGTAGCGACTGCAACTGTATGTGCGCGGTTTGGTTTGAAATGTGTGATTTACATGGGCGTTCATGATATGGAACGCCAAGCCCTCAACGTGTTTCGCATGAAGTTAATGGGGGCAGAAGTTCGCCCAGTGTCAGCAGGTACGGGAACTCTCAAGGATGCAACTTCGGAAGCAATTCGGGATTGGGTGACGAATGTGGAAACAACTCATTACATCCTCGGTTCCGTTGCCGGGCCTCATCCCTACCCGATGATTGTGCGTGATTTCCACACTGTAATTGGTGTAGAAACTCGCGCTCAGTCTCAGGAGAAATGGGGAGGATTACCAGATATTTTACTGGCTTGCGTGGGTGGAGGTTCCAATGCGATCGGCTTGTTCTATGAGTTTGTGGATGAACCTTCAGTTCGCCTAATCGGAGTAGAGGCGGCGGGTGAAGGTGTAAATACAGAAAAGCACGCTGCTACCTTGACAAAAGGAAAAATAGGTGTATTGCACGGCGCGATGAGCTATTTATTGCAAGATGATGATGGTCAAGTCATCGAAGCCCATTCAATTAGTGCCGGACTGGATTATCCCGGCGTTGGCCCTGAGCATAGTTATTTAAAGGATCTTGGTCGCGCCGAATATTACAGTGTTACCGATAAACAGGCGTTAGAAGCGTTTCAGAGGCTTTCGCAACTAGAAGGAATTATTCCCGCCTTAGAAACTGCTCATGCGATCGCATATCTCGAAACCCTTTGTCCTCAGTTAGAAGGCAACCCCCGCATCGTGATCAATTGTTCCGGCAGAGGTGACAAAGATGTGCAAACCGTCGCCAAAGTCCTTATTCCTTAATCTTCTCTTCTTGTCGTTTGCTAATGACAAGTGACAAATGACCAATATGATAGCTGTAACTAAAACTCCACCCGATAACATCCCCGTTACTCCTGAGTTCTACAACTGGCCAGTTTTATTGCAACAGTTGCTGAATCGGCAATCGTTGACGGTTTCCCAAGCTGCGGATCTGATGCAGGGTTGGCTCACAGATGCCATTCCCCATGTATTATCAGGAGCGATTTTAGCCGCAATTCAAGCTAAAGGCGTATCTGCACAAGAATTAGTAGGGATGGCTAGCGTCTTACAATCCCAATCCCCACCCCCCGTACAAACGCGATTAATCGCGTCTCCCCTAATTGACACTTGCGGAACTGGTGGAGATGGTGCTTCAACTTTTAATATTTCTACTGCTGTCGCCTTTGTTGCCGCCGCCGCCGGGGTAAAAGTTGCCAAACATGGCAATCGTTCCGCATCTAGCAAGGCTGGTTCTGCTGACGTGTTGGAAGCTTTGGGCATAAATCTCAACGCCACCCCGGAGAAAGTACAAGCCGCAGTGGGCGAGGTCGGAATCACCTTTTTGTTTGCTCCAGGCTGGCATCCTGCACTTAAGGCGATCGCTACTTTGCGAAAAACTTTGAAAGTGCGGACTGTTTTTAATTTGCTCGGCCCGCTAGTAAATCCCATGCGACCGACAGGGCAAATTATTGGTGTGAATGACCCGCTTTTACTAGAGGAGATTGTTCAAGCTTTATCCCAATTGGGATGTCAGCAAGCGATCGCACTCCACGGACGGGAACGTTTAGATGAGGCGGGTTTGGCAGATGTCACTGACTTGGCTGTACTCCAAGATAAAAAAGTGCGTTCTCTAACGCTCAATCCTCAAGAACTTGGTTTGAGTTTTGCACCGACTGCGGCGTTGCACGGTGGAGATGTCGAAGAAAATGCCGAAATCTTGAAGGCAGTTTTACAAGGTAAAGGCACTCAAGCGCAGCAAGATGTAGTTGCTTTAAATACAGCCCTCGCACTCCAAGTTGGTGAAGCCATTGATGGAGAAACTGATGTTTTAGCCGGTTGTGTTAAAGGTATTGCCCTTGCTAAGGAAATTCTGCAAAGCGGCGCTGCTTGGACGAAGTTAGAACAACTTGCTGAATTTTTGCGCTAATTGCTATTAGCCACTAAGTTATAGCGATTCTCGTTTGGATGGACATGCTGTAGGGTCACACATTTGTCATTGGCATCAACTAAGCCTTTAAATACTCTCGTTTCCAGGTTCCACCTGGAAATGCACCTCATTGCGGCTCTGCCGCTAATCAAATTAAGGAGGCAGAGCCTCCCTATGGCATTCCCAGCCTGAGGCTAGGAACGAGGCAATCTCTCAAAGCGGCTTTTAGACTAGGTTTCAGTTTAGGTTAATTACACCCAAAAACAAAAGGAAAAACAGATGATTATCATACTTAAGAGCGGTACACCTGTTGAGGAAATTACTCGGATTAGCCAAGAACTGAGTGACACTTGGGGAGTCACGGTAGAAAAAAGCATTGGCACTCATAAAGTTGTGCTGGGGCTAATTGGTGATACCACTAGCATCGATAAATTACAGGTTCAGGAGTTCAGCCCTTGGATTGAGCAAGTATTACGAGTGCAACAACCTTTCAAGCGGGTTAGCCGAGAATTCCGACATGGAGAAGCCAGCGAGGTTGTTGTACCCACGCCTAACGGTGATGTCTATTTCGGCGAACGTCACCCGATCGTGGTGGTAGCCGGGCCTTGTTCCGTTGAAAATGAAGCGATGATTGTGGAGACAGCAAAGCGGGTGAAGGCAGCAGGAGCACAGTTTCTGCGTGGCGGAGCTTACAAACCTCGCACTTCACCTTATGCCTTTCAAGGTTATGGCGAAAGCGCTTTAGATTTATTAGCCGCAGCGCGGGAAGCTACTGGTTTGGGCATCATCACAGAACTGATGGATGCTGCGGATTTATCAGCAGTGGCGAGAGTCGCTGACGTGATCCAAATCGGAGCGCGAAATATGCATAACTTTTCGCTGCTCAAAAAGGTAGGCGCTCAAGATAAACCTGTGCTGCTGAAGCGGGGGATGTCTGCAACAATTGATGAGTGGCTGATGGCGGCAGAATATATTTTGGCATCAGGAAATCCGAATGTGATTCTTTGTGAGCGGGGAATTAGAACCTTTGATGGTAAATATGCCCGCAATACTTTAGATTTATCGGTGCTTCCGGTGTTGCGATCGCTTACCCATTTACCGATTATGATTGATCCTAGTCACGGTACGGGTAGGTCTGAATATGTTCCATCAATGGCAATGGCTGCGATCGCAGCTGGTACAGATGCCTTGATGATTGAAGTTCACCCCAATCCAGCTAAGGCTTTATCCGATGGCCCCCAATCTCTCACTCCTGATAAATTTGACCGTTTAGTTGAAGAAATGTCAGTTCTGGGCAAAGTAGTCGATCGCTGGTCTACACCTGCATTTGCCTGCATTTGAGCGCATTGGTGAAAGCCACATTCTCCTCACCGAATTTTAGATTTTAAATTTTGGATTTTGGATTCTTGGGCGTTGCCTAAGAAGAGAAGATTCTTGCATCCAAAATTTAAAATTAAATGACTTGCCCCTGACTTGATTGCTCTTTTTAATTCTTCAATTCTTCAATCCAAAATCCTTGCATTGTTTGACACCAGAACTCTCAAGGTAGATAGACCCTCAAACCGATTTTTTGCAAACGGCTAAAACTGATTAACAGATTCTTTCCTTGGAAAAAATCCGTTGATCAGTTTTTCTTACACTACCCCGCCCTGCTGACACTGAGAGCGGGGTTTTTAGCTGGATTTCTCAGTTGTGAAAAATCCGGGCTAGAAGGGTAGTGATTGCAGCGTCTGTAATAGACCTCTTGTAAAAATCCCTAACACCCCAACCCCTCCTCGCTTGCTCTTAGGGGAGACAAAGCGTAGCTTTGGCGGGGTGGGGTTCTTATTTTTTATTTATACAAGAGGTCTAATGAATTTTATTACTTTGGATGTTTTTGGATTAAATAATCTGAATTTTCATACCTTTTCAAACACCCTCTAAAGATTTGACAAATTTATCAAAAGATTATTCATTGCAATATAATTCTTAATTAAAATATAACCTTATTACACACTATTGAGTCAAATGTTCTATCTTCTCCTTTAAAAATATCTAATATTTTGATAGATTTATCAAAACATTTTTCATTGTCCTTAGAAGTGAAATAGCATAAATTAGAGATGTAAGTAGCATTAACTAACAATTGATTATCTTCACTTGATAAGGTAATCAATTAAACTTAGAGCTACTAACTAGTTGTGCTAACAAAAAAACAACATAAAAGTCATAATCAAGACTTAATTTGTCTGTTTTATGTTGCTATGCTAGCAAGATTTTTATTCTAAGAACTAGGAGGATTAGTCCTGATGGCAGATTTAAATAATAGTGGTACCGGGAACTCTTCTAGTGCCGCCGACAAGTTGAGAGATTCACCCTTCGGTCGCTTAAATGAAGTTCTGAGTGATAAAGAACTCTCCAATATATTCAGTGGTACCGGTAATAAAGAAGGTAGCGGTAATCCATTTGGTGCTAGTGGCACTGGCACTGGTAGTGGCACTGGCACTGGTAGTGGTAGTAAGCCTGATTTAGCCTATGGTGGTAATCCTTTCGCCGGTGACAACTTTTGGAATATCTTTGCAGGCGGTGTAAATCCATCCGCAGGCGGTGCTAACCAGGGTACTGGCAAAGACCCTTTGACTGGTGCTGGCAGCCAGGGCAGTAGTATTAGCACAACTAAAATACCAGACGGATTGGGTTTGAGAGTTACTATTGATAACCTAGTTAACTCCAGGCTTAAAGAGGCACAGGGTGGCGGCGGCATCCCCTCATCTGGAAGTGGCGGCATCCCCTCATTTGGAAGTGGCGGCATCCCCTCATTTGGAAGTGGCGGCACCCCGTCATCTGGAAGTGGCGGTATCCCGTCATTTGGTGGTGACGGCATCACATCATTTGGAAGCGGGGGCATCCCATCATCTGGAAGTGGCGGCATCCCCTCATTTGGTGGTGGCAACATCCCCTCATTTGGTGGTGGCGGCATCCCGTCCACTTAGTAGCTAGAATCATTAGAATCTTTGGAACAATAATGAGTCTTTCAGTACATACATACTATGCTAGTTGACTATGTTATGCACTGAAACTCTTTATTAGTAAAAACTTTAGGCGAGATTTTCTGTCAGGTTGACAGTGAAGATGATTAAAGCTTTTATTTAGATAGAAAGATTTTGGGTTCAGCAAATTCATACCTGGCATAACGGGTACTGAAAACCCCAAAATTTTTTAACTAAAAATAGGAGAATTGGTACTAATGGAAGCATCTGCTGTCAATCCGATTAATGGTGAGGTTAACACTTTTAGTGCCACTGGCGATCGCAACCTGTATAGCGGTAGTTCCTTTGCTACCAATGGCAGTTTATATCCTGAAGGCAGCTTGTTGACAGGTGGTAGCAATCTCTTTGCAGGTAACAATCCCATTCCAGGTGGCGGTATCAACGCCTTTGCTGGCGATGGTGGCAGTAAGCTTCAGCAATTAATCTTTGATCGCTTGAAGTTAGTTCTGGGTGAAAATTTTTTCCAGCGCACTGACAACACATTAGCAGGTGGAAATAACCCATTTCTAAACGGTGGCAATCTCATTGCAGGTGGCAGTACCAACCCCTTTGCTGGCAACAGTAATCCTATAGCAGGTGCTGGAAGTCTGCTTCAACAATCGCCTTTCGATCCGTTGAGAGAAGTCCTTGGTAATAATATACCTTTTGGTAACAGTGGCAATACGTCTAATGCTGCTATTAGTAGCCCACCCTTTAATCAGGGCAAGGCACCCGTTGGTAATAGCAACAGGAACTTTGGTAGTAACAACGCAACCATTGGTAATTTTAACTCGGATTATGGCAGCAACAGCGCAACCATTGGCAATGGGAACTGGAACTTTAATCAGGACAACGCAACTATTGGTAATGGCAACTGGCTATTTGCAAGTGATAACACAACCCTTGGTAACGGTAATTGGTATTGGGACAAGGGAAATAATAATGCAACATTAGGTAATGGTAATTGGAACTTCAGGAGTAACAACGCAACCATTGGAAATGGCAATTGGGACTTCGGTAAGAACAACACAATTATTGGTAATGGTAACTGGGTTTTTACAAATGGAAATACAATCATTGGTAATGCCAATTGGCTAGCGGATAGTGACAACATAACCATTGGAAACATCAATAACCCCAGCATTTTAGGGTTATTTCCGCAAGGAATCAAGACTAATGTTAACAATCTGATTGACTCCCTTATAGGTAAAATAGGTCAAGATTTTGTTGGGTTAACAGGAGATTTTGATCTATCAAGTAGCCAGACATTTAACCGACTCATTTCTTCTAAAAGTGCTGGTATTAATGACACTAATTATCTTAAGGATATTGGGCAACTTTTGGCATCACTCAGCAAAATTCAAGGGAATGTGATTAATTATCAGCCTGTGCAAAACCCTCAGCCTGTTCCAGAACCTGCTTCTTCAGTGCCTCTGGTAGTAATGGGACTTGTATGTTTGCTGTTATCAGTCTTCAAAAAACAACAACGCTGTTAAGGTAAATTTAATTCTTAAAAGCTAGTAGAAAAGGTTTTAGAGGATGGCTCGTACTTGTCGTGGATTGCTCCAGACCGCAAATCCAAAAACACTAAATTTCACCATATTGCATCTAGGGCTATTTCATTCTATACATAAACCGCCCAGAACTAAAGTTCTAGGCTATACGGCAGTGAAACCCAACATGAACAAAGATCAATGTTGGGTTCCCCTGCGGGATCACTTGGCTTTTACCTTTCCGCTTTTGCTGTGATGTCTCTTAACCGAAACGTCCACTGATATAATCCTCAGCTTCTTTGGTTTGAGGAGAACTGAACATTTTAGCTGTAGGATTAAACTCTACTAATTTTCCGCGACGTTTGCCATGCTCGTCAATTTCTGTATTGAAGAAAGCCGTGAAATCTGCGACTCTGGAAGCTTGCTGCATATTGTGAGTCACCATGATGATGGTGTATTGTTGCTTGAGTTCCAAACAGAGTTCTTCTACTTGGCGGCTAGAAATTGGGTCAAGAGCAGAACATGGTTCATCCATCAATAATACATCTGGCTTCATCGCGATCGCTCTTGCTATGCAAAGCCGTTGTTGTTGTCCGCCAGATAATGCAGTACCCTTCTCTTTAAGTTTATCCTTGACTTCATCCCAGATAGCAGCGCGTCTGAGGGAATCTTCCACCAATTCATCAATGTTACCTTTGTAACCGTTAGCACGCGGGCCAAAGGAAATGTTTTCGTATATTGACTTAGGGAAAGGATTCGGTCTTTGAAAAACCATTCCGACTTGGCGGCGTAATTTTACAGAATTGATCTTAGGATCGTAAATGTTGCGATCGCGGTAATTAAGTCTACCCTCAACCTTAGCACCAGGGATTAAATCATTCATCCGGTTGAAGCAACGCAGTAACGTACTTTTACCACATCCTGAAGGCCCAATAAAAGCAATAATTTGTTTATCAGGAATCTTTAGGTAGACATC
Organism: Nostoc sp. JL33; assembly: GCF_017114985.1. GTDB lineage: Bacteria > Cyanobacteriota > Cyanobacteriia > Cyanobacteriales > Nostocaceae > Nostoc. The sequence goes on from NZ_JABXKP010000038.1 coordinate 56,263, forward strand.
CAAAAGTGCCAGAAATCCCCCATAGTAGACCTTCACACCTTCAACATTAAATACGCCCTTGTCTTGGTCTATTGTGGCACTATCTGATTGACTTATACTATTGCTATGAGTCATTTTGCGTATCTCCTAATCTCCGTGAATATATCCAATTAGATATTTAATTACCTAAGTTATTGAGAAGCGCTGGCGAATATAAATTGCTACACCATTTAAAACTAAAATCAACACTAACAACGCAATAATTGTCGCTGCTGCTGCACTAGCAAAACCCGGTTCAGGACGAGTAATGTAACTGTAAATTTGAATGGGTAATGCCATAAATCTCTGAAACAAACCAGGGTTAAAGGTGAGAAAACCCACAGCACCGACAACAATTAGAGAGGCTGCATCACCAATAGCGCGGGATACAGAGATAATCACCCCCGTCAAAATACCAGGAACAGCATAGGGTATGACATGATTGCTGATAGTTCGCCATTTTGTGACACCTAATCCGTAAGAAGCATTTCTCAGGGAATCTGGCACAGCCCGAATTGCTTCTCTAGCCGTCACAATAATTACTGGTAAAGACAACAAAGATAAAGTAAATGCACCGGAAATTAAAGCGGGGCCAAATCCAAGCAAATAATTGAAAACTCCTAAACCTAGCAATCCATAGACAATAGAAGGTACTCCCGCCAAATTACTGATATTAATCTCAATAATCGCTGTCCACCAGGCTTTAGGTGCATACTCTTCTAGATATAAAGCTGCTCCGACACCAATTGGGACAGTCACTAAAATTACAACAGCCCCTAAAAGAATACTGCTAATAATTGCAGGACGAATACCACCTTGGTCAGGAAAACGAGAAGGAGTTTCCGTCAGAAAGCCGGGTGACAAAAATCTGCCTAATCCGTCTCGAAAAATATCAAAAAGTAGCAACGCTAGGATAAATAAACCAATCAGCAATCCTAACAAAAAAAGTCCTTCAAATACTTTCCCTAATGTCTCCCTACTCTCAACATTATCGTTAAATTCTGCCGCAGAATCTAGAGAATCATCTTGTTGATAACTTGTAGCCATATCTATTTAGTCGTATTTTTCTTTAAAGCGATTAGCAATCCAGTAACTAACAATATTCAAAATTAGGGTAAGTAGAAACAGAACAGCGCCTACAGCATATAATGTCTTGAAATTCAGACTACCGCGTGGACTATCTCCACCAGAAATTTGTGCCATGTAAGCTGTCATTGTTTCTACTGATTCCGCAAAATTAACAGTTAGTCTTGGTTGTTGTCCGGCGGCAATCAGGACAGTCATTGTTTCACCCACAGCGCGAGAAATACCCAATATAATTGAAGCGATGATTCCCGAAAGCGCGGCTGGTAGAACTACTTTAAAAATGGTTTCCAGTTTAGTGATACCTAAAGCATAAGATCCTTCTCGCAAAGAGCGTGGAACTGCTCGAATAGCATCTAAGCTGATAGAACCAACAGTAGGAGTAATCATTACCCCCATCATTAACCCCGCACTCAAAGCGTTGAATATTTCCAGAGGCAGAAAATTCCGCAGCAATGGTGTAAGGAACAACAGCGCAAAGTAACCATATACTACTGTAGGTATTCCCGCTAAAAGTTCTACTGCTGGACGTAAAATTGCTGCTACTTTGGGTTGGGCATACTCACTTAAATAAATCGCAGAAGATAAACCTAAAGGAATAGCAACTGCCATTGCAATAGCTGTAGTTAAGAAAGTGCCATTAATCAATGGCCAAACACCAAAATGTCTATTGGCAAATAAAGGCGTCCATTTAGTATCAAGAAAGAATTGGGCAAAGGAAACTTCTTGGAAAAAACCGAATGTCTCCTGAAAGATAATTACGACAATACCAAAGGTAGTCAAAACAGAGACTAAAGCACAAGCAAATAAAATTACCGCAACAATCTTTTCAGATATATCTTCAGATGCATTTTTATCCAGTGACTGCCTGGATAGTAAATAAGGAGCGTCTTGAGAATTGGTATCTTGCATAAACAATTAACTTATCACTAAAATTAGACTACAATGCCTGAGACTTAATTTAAATAAAGTTTGTGATCGGTTCACCTGGTTTTGCTTTTTTAAATTTTGTCCCAGTTTCACCAGTAGCAAATTTTTGTTTGACTTTGATGTAAGCTTCATCAGGTAATGCTACATAACCAACACTATCTACCCACTTCCAAGAATTTTCTAGATAAAAATCTACAAATTCTTTTACTGCTGGCTTAGTATCTAAAGATTTTTTACTGACATAGATGAATAGAGGACGAGACAAAGGTGTATAGATATTTTTAATTACATTATCCACTGGAACTGGTTTTTCACACTTTCCTTCAAGGCTTTCTACAGCAACTAGATTCAGTTTATCTTGATTTTGAATGTAGTAAGATATCCCAACATAACCCAAAGCTGATACATCACCTGATACTCCTTGTACGAGAAGGTTTTGATTCTGAGTGGCAGTGTAGTCTGTACGGCCATTCTTGGCTTTACCAGTCACAGCTTGAGTCATATAATCGAATGTTCCCGTATCAGAAGATGGAGCATACAGCTTCAGCTTTTGGTTAGGAAACTTGGGATTAACTTGATTCCATGCCAATATTTTGCCGTCTGCTTTCCCGCCCCAAATCGTACCCAGTTCCTTAATAGTTAGACATTTGGCAAAGTTATTTTGACGGTTGGCAATCACGGCGATGCCATCTAAAGCTATAGGCAACTCGACAAATTCAATATTTTTACTTTTACATTTTTTGATTTCTTCATCTCTAATCGTGCGAGAAGCACCAGCTATATCAAGATCGCCATTACAAAATTTACTGAAACCCCCACCAGTACCACTTGAGGCAACGCTTACTTTCGCTTCAGGTTTGACTTTACCGTATTCTTCTGCAACTGCTAAAGAAATAGGAAAACCTACAGCTGCACCATCAATGCTCACCTGGCTTTTCTTTTCCTCATTACTGCTACAAGCAGTGATACTGCTGGCAATAATCATTAAAAATGTCAGGAAAATACTATCCTTATATCTGCTACGAAAGCTCATAAATTATCAATTGAGATAAAGTTACTGTGAATTGCTTATGTTTGGCTATCTGCAAGTAGAGAATGCTGTATTAAAAAATAGATATCATGCTTTGTTTGCAGCTTGAACTTTGTCAAAAATTGCCCCATCTGCAAAAAACTTTTTCTGGATAATATCCCAACCACCTAAATCTTGAGATGTGAATAAAGTTTGAATTGGGGGATGTTGTGATGCTACTTCTTGGGTAACAGTGGGGTTAACAGGACGATATTGCAATTTTGCAAATTCCCGTTGAGCTTCTGTCGAGTAAAGAAAATCAACAAATGCTTGTGCAACTTCTCTTGTACCGTGCTTATCAACGTTTTTATCAACTACTGCTACAGGATTATCAATGGAAATATTGACTTGGGGTACAACATAAGGCAACTTCGTCCCATTTTTACCCGCCAAAATCACCTCATTTTCGTAGTTGATTAACACATCTCCCTGACCTTTTTGGAAGAATAAATCGCTAGCTTCACGGGCATTTTTTGTCAGAATAGGAGTATTTTTATAAACTTTGGTGACATAATCTAATGCTGTGGCATCGTTACCTCCGGTTAGACTCACCGAACCCCAAAAAGCCAAGAATTCCCAGATAGCAATACCAGAAGTTTTTGGGTTAGCCGCAACCACTTTCACGCCATCTTTTGCCAAGTCTGCCCAGGTCTGAATGCCTTTCGGATTGCCTTCGCGCGTTACGATCGCAGCAACCGATCTACTCACAATACCACTTCTCGGTGATTTTATTTCCCAACCTGATTTAATTAAACCTGCTTGCTGAATTTTGTTGACATCCAGGGGAAGTGCCAAATGTACTATATCTGCTTCTTGCGAACCTGCAATAACAGCAGCCGTTTGAGCACCAGAACCTCCATAGCTTTGCTCAAATGTAACGTTTTGGTTGTGTCCTTGCTTCCACATTTGGACAAATTTGGGGATTATCTGGTCATGAGCGGCTTTGGTGACAGAGAAAGAAACTAGTTTGAGATTAACATCATTTTTGCTAGCTGAAGTCTTTCCAGAGCAGGAGGCAACTGCTACACTCAAAAAAGTACCTATGAGAAACAGACTCACAAAACTTTGGAGAGTGTGTCTATTCAACCAACTCTTAATTGTGTGTTGATACGAGAGTTGTATAGTTTGCAAAGCTTTCATGACATAAGCCTGCATTTTCTCACTTAGTAATTTACCCAATTGTGTCAGTTGTTGCGACTTGCTCATCAGAATCACCCCTAAATCTACGGTATTTCTAGACGGATACCGTAATTATAAGGATTATAGGATATATAGAATAATATTTATCATCTGGGTTAAATTTTTTTTACCTAGTGAGCAGTTGCTCGTCGAAAGTAGCAAATAAATCTGAATTTCTCAAGGCATTTGAAAAATACGGCTTTTTTATACTGTAAAGCGAAAAAATTCCGTAACATCAATACATATAGTTGCCAAAAAATATGTGATGAGTAATACGAAATAGTCAACTTAACGTTAAAAGGGCGATTAGAAACTGCACGCCAGTCGCCTCTCACGAGAGGGAGAAGTGGAGAACGGGGGAAATAGGCACAGCGCTGGCTGGTCTAGACGAGGCAATATCTTAGCCCACGGAGGTTTAGCTCGTGTTTGTATAGCCGCAAATTATATTGCCCTAGCTCTAAGTTGACACGTATGAGCTTTTTCTGTGCCCCTACCGTATATTGCATCCAATCGTATAGGCAATATTGCAACTACTTTACGCTTAAGAAAGAAAATTTCCCATTGACACCGTTTGCTTCCATCTTCAGTTGTGCAACGTAAAACTCTTTCTGAATGACATCACCTACTGGTGTAAAAGCAATTTCACCAAGAGGAGTTTGATACTTTCCTTTGAGTAACTCCTGATTTAATTGTGTACGCAACTGTGGCAGCAGCAATTTGTTAATTTTACTTTTTTTATCCAAAGATCGTAAAGCTTCTATATATACTTGTAAGGCAGTAAAAGCTTGAGCGCTTACTTGGGGTGGTTCTCTACGATATTGTTCAACGTAGGCTTTACGAAATGCAGTGTTAATTTTACTGGGATATACAGGACTGTAAGCTTGAGCAATAATCACGCCATCACAAAACGCTCTGCACACAGAAAATATATGAGATGTGTTAAAACCATTGCCACCAATAATTATTCCTTTATAACCAAGTTCGCGTAGTTGTTTAACTAAATTACCTCCATCTACAGCTAACCCGGATATAATCACTAAGTCTGGTTTTAAATTAATCGCACCGCTAGCTTGAGCTTGAAAGTCGGTATCTGTAGTTTGAAACTTTTGTACTGTTACCAAATTCAATCCTAAATCTTTAACTGTCTTCTGAAAAATTTCTGTTTCCGACTTATTAAAAGCATCATTTTGAGCATAGAATACAGCTACTCTTTTGATTTGAGAATTTTGCTTGAGTGCAGCTTTCACCGAATAAGGAGCGACGATAGCAACAGATGAAGAAACACGAGCAACATAATCACCGATTTCGGGAATCCCTTTAGCAGTATTTGATGCTGCAATAACTGGAACTTGATTGTGTTCTGCTATGGGGTCAGCGCTAAAAGCTTGTTGTGACAGGGTAGGGCCAACAATCGCAACAACTTTATCTTTATTAATTAAAGTTTGAAAGGCATTAATAGCTCCAACTTCATCGCCGCCAGTATCTTGATATACTAATTTAATTGGTCTACCATTAATACCACCTTGATCATTAAAATACTTTTCGGCAATTTTTACTCCATCAGTTCCCTCTTGACCAAGTAATGCTACATTGCTTGTTTGAGCAAAAGCGATACCGATAGGAATAGCATTAACTGCACTTTTTGCTGTTCGATTATTTGCAGAATTTGCGCCAGTACTGCCACTTTGACTACAGCCTGTTAGGAGGATAGAGCATATAAATAATAATGCCGTTTGATGAGCGATACCAACAAAGAGCCTAAGGGCGATCGCATTTTTCATAGATGCATGAGTATTATGTTTATTATGATAATACTGGCTATGTAGGCAAAGCCCACTGTCGGCATCACATTTTGTAAAAGATAGTCAATAGCCTGTTGTCTAGCCCTGTAGACCTATAGCGGTGAGGCTACTTGGAAAAAATTACTAATAATCTGACTACTTGTATCTTGATGAGACGTATCTTTAATCAGCTTAGTAGCAATACAAGCCGATACAATAATATTTAGTGTGAGACATTTGGGAGAAGAAGTTTTGGCGACTATTACCGATATCGGTACACTAATCACAAGAAACCCTAAACTGCGCGGGGGTCGTCCTATTATTGCGGGGACAGGTACATCAGTCCGTCGCATAGCCGCTTTATATAAACAAAGTGACAACGCAGAAGAAATTGCAGCTGATCTGGATCATCTAACCTTAGTACAGATTTATGCAGCACTAACCTACTATCACGCGAACCGAGAGGAAATTGACGCTGATTTAGCATCAGAACAAGCAGAGTATGAACGGTTAGCAGCACTACATGCAAAGAAAGCTCAGATTCAATAATGAGCAATATTCGTTTGTACCTAGATGAGGATGCAAGGAGTCATAAGCTTTATTCAGCTTTACGCGCTCGTAGTGTAGATGTGATTACTGTTGCGGAAGCGGGAATCCTATCTCGGAGTGACGAAGAACAACTGAATTGGGCATTAGAGAATCAGCGAGTAATTTACAGCTTTAATCTTAAGGATTTTTATCAGTTGCATACAACTTTGTTGGAACGTGGAGAGTTTCATGCAGGAATTATTTTGGCACAGCAAGGTTACTCCGTAGGCGAACAAATGCGCCGCTTGCTAAAGTTAATTGCGGCTAAAGCAGCAGAGAATATGTAGAATCAAGTGGAATTTTTGAGTAGTTGGGGTGATTCGTAAGATTGTCCAAGTGCGATCGCACTTTATTATCTCGCTTAGTTGTTTAAATGTAGACTACTTGTGTTTGTAATACATTTAATAGTGCTGAGGAGTAAATTTGACGCTAAGGTGCAAAGATACTAAGAGAAAGTTTGTGTCTAGCAGTGTCTGGAAACAAGATTTAAAATAAAAGCCTTATTATCTCGTTACAATCGACATGTGCATTAGGCATTCAAGAGTTATCAGCCATGAAATTGATTTCCGATCCACCGATTCCTGTAAAAATTCAAAAGATGAAGGAACGGGTGCGGTGGATGCATCCAAGTTTTGTGCAACGGGGAATTGACCAAACCAGCATGGTGATTGACGATCGCAGGCAAGATAGTCCAGAATTTTCGTTTATGGTTATCGGTGATTCCGGCACCAAATCCCATTCTCGACACCACCCCCAACGAAAAGTTGCTGAACTAATGCTTGCTCACCAAGATGATTGCAGTTTTGTGTTGCACACAGGCGATGTAATTTATGTGGTGGGTTCCCAAGAGTATTACTCGGCAAACTTTATTGAGCCTTACCGGGAATTTCTTGTTGGTGGGAACAACCCCAAAGGCATTCCCTACGATCGCATGGTGTTTAATCTGCCATTCTTGTCAGTACTTGGTAATCATGATTACTACGATGTGCCGTTAATCTACCGTTGGCTGGCTGGAACTACGTTACCACTGCGTCGCTTGTTGCGCTACAAAGATATCGAAATTGGCTGGCATGGATCGTATCAAGGTGATGCCTATGCACGGGCGTTTTTGGACTATACAGGGGCAATGTCTACCCCAGAATTAGAACGTCATTTAGATCAACACTACACTGCTAAGACTGACACAGGTCGCTGTTTGCGTTACGAACCTGGACATTTTACCCGTTTACCGAATCGTTATTACACTTTCCGTTACGGCGGTATTGACTTTTTCGCTTTAGATTCCAACACCTTTAATACACCGTCGCCTTTACCTGCAACTCAAGAGGGGGAAATTTACCGCCGGGAATTGCAAAAGCGTCGTCAGGAAATAGATCAAGAAGAATTGCAGATTTTGGGAATATGCGATCGCCTCAACCCAGATAAACCCACCGACGCGGAACAACTTGATGACCTTAGTGCCAAATTAGACCAAATAAACGAGATCAAAATCGATATTGAAAAACAATTGGCATCTCATAAAATGCCTGCGATCGACTTTGAACAACTTGAATGGTTGCGAAGCAGACTAATTGAATCTTGGAACACCTCCGAGGTGCGCGGACGTGTAATCTTTTTCCACCATCCACCCTACGTCACAGAAGCTACTAAGTGGGATCAGGCGCAAACTTTGGCGGTTCGCCACCGCTTGCGCTGGGTGTTTGAACAAGTGGCACAAAATCTTCGTTCTCTAATTAAAGAACGTCCCATAGTGGATTTGATTTTAAATGGCCACGCTCACTGTTTCGAGCATCTTTGCACAACTGATACCGGATTTGCTGACTCTCACATTAACTGCATTATCTCTGGTGGTAGTGGTCATCGTCCCCGCTATCAACGGCAAGGGCGGACTGAATTGATGGAGACTTTTAGGGAAATTGCAGGTAAACCGATTCGGAAAGTTGCGGATTCAATGCTTTTTGTGGGTCGTCATGACTACAATTCTCAGAACCGACTGCCTTACTCATGTGTACGGATTGATGTTCTGGATGGTAGCCCACCCAAGTTTATCATCAGACCACTGATCGCTGAACGGGTTGAAGATGAATGGTATAACCGCGAACTTGAACCATTTGTGATATAAACAGGATGCGATCGCTGAGTGTCTACTTATAGGACTTACGCAAAATATCTCTCAAACTCCTATTTCCACCGTTCGCGCAGCGTCTCCCCTTCTCCCAAAGGGAGAGGCTAGCGCGTGAGGGAGAGGGGGAGACGCGCAATTTCCAAGTCTCTTAACCGCAAGGGCGCACTGGCTTCTCTGCGCCTGGAGTGGTAGCCTGCGGCAAGCCCTTCGGCTTGGTGCAGTCGCTCATGGGGGAAACCCCCAACTCTTGGAGACGCTCCGCGTTCGCGGAGCGTTCCGTTGGCGCAGCCTCTCGCAGAGAAGGAAAGGCGCTAGCCTCTCCCTTTGGGAGAAGACCGCGCTGCTTCACCGCTCCGCGTCTACGTTATTCCGTAACTCTTGCGTAAGTCCTAACTTCTCTTTCGGCTTCCCTAACTAAGAAAGGTAGGACAAATTTTTCGCACATTTGAAATATGCATCAAATAAGCTGGTACTGCTATTTTTTCCAATGAGTATTAAATAGATTTTTGTCTCAAGTAAGAATTTTGTTACGGAAAATGTAAATTTTATGTAAAGTCGAGAAAACAGATGTCTTTTTAGAGATAATCAAGGCAAAGTTTCTGAGAGGAATTGAATAAAAAGAAATAGGACTGTATATCTTTTTCTGCTCATTCAACTAGAAACTAGCGGAAAAATCATTTTTAAAGTTTCGATGAATGACGGTAATAATAGGAATAATCTAATAATTTTAATGATACAGTTCTTTATTATCAACCTAAGCATTAATTAAGACAACGCCAACAAATTATTTTGATCATAGCCATAAGCTAGAGCGTCTGGCTGTCGAATCTACATGCCCATACAGGCTAAGGGTGTCGCTTTTTGTATGCTTAACTTTTGACGAAAATTCATTAGCGATGAGAAATTAAAAACATTAACAATGTTCTCAAGCTAATACTTCGCGCATAGCAGCCATAAGGCTGAACTTCGGCATACTTAATACTTATTTTCAGGTGATCAAAGTATTATTAAATACGTGCCGTAGTAGATATAGAGGCGTGAATAGATATAACAATGCCAAAAATTGACTGTGTAAAAGGTTATCGTTTATGGGATGCCGATTGAAAGTCTTTCTAAATGAAGAAGAAAAGCTGACTTTAGAAGAGTTAAGAAAAGCCAAAGATGTTCCTCAGCGTACAAAGGATCGTGCTCAAGTTTTACTGCTGAATGCTCGCGGCTTAAAAAATGAGCATATTGCTAAAGGCTTAAACTGGGCAATTTCAACAGTACGTCAAACCCTTCATCGCTGGGAAAAGATGGGTTTAGCAGGTCTGTGGGATGCTCCTGGCCGAGGGGGAAAACCCCGATATTCGGAATCAGACTTGGTTTATCTAGAAAATTGTTTAGCTCAAGAGCCACAGACTTATAACTCAAAACAACTGGCAAAAAAACTGGCATCTGAGCGTCAAGTAAGCTTGAGTGCAGATCGACTAAGACGGGTACTAAAAAAAAGGGGAAGGAGGTTTGGAAGCCCACGCACACAACCCCATAAACAGAATAAACCTCTTGCAAAAATACTTGAACCGCCAGAAACTCAAGTCCCTGACTAATAGCAAAACTCCGTTGAAACGGACTCAAAATACTGTCATTAGTCGGTTTAAACCGACTTGAGCTTATAAAAAAAGGAAATTTATTTCCAGGCGGGTGTTCGACTTTTGCAAGAGGTCTAATAATTAACTGATTGTTGAATAGCTTGTTGAAGAAGAATACATTCGTCAGAATCAAGACGCTCGCTTCTTTACAGGAGTAGGCGGATTCGTTGGCGCAGCCCAAGGTAGAGAACAGGCTGCGCTATCCGCCAGTCCGACTCCAATTCATTCTGAGTTCTGATTTGTGACTCGTGAATTCTGTTTAGATAAAACAAAATCCACCTAAACATTAAAGTGTTTGGTGGATTTATTACTTATTCTTAGTGGATCCGAGCAGAGTCGAACTGCTGTCCAAATTGGGTATTGACCCCCCGCTCATTCACAGGTTTAGCCTTTCTAACCCTCAAGGCGGGAATCGTTCATTATCCCGAACGTAGGATGCTCTGATTTAATCTTAGCTAACAAGCCAACCAGAGAACGCTTGCTAGAGCATCCGTTGGGGTTTGGTCTTCAGTCCTTAACGGAGTCAAACTAAAGACGCTCGAACCTATAAGAGGTGTTTAGGCAGTTGCTAGAACTGGCTGACGAGCAAAGTTAACGATGTTGTTCGCATTTACTTTTTTTTCGAGCCTTTGATTTGCGAGAGGAGACTCACTCTCGACCTGAATCACAGAGCAGCGTTCGCCAACCTGTCGAAACCGTGACGGACCCATGCGCTTCATTCTTCAATTATAATACGCGATTCTTGAAATGTGTTATGAGACAAAAAATTTTGGGAAGTTAGATTCAGGTCTTGTGTGCGATTACTCTTCAATTGCACCTAACATTTTTAAAGAAGCTTTCTCTACGTCTGTTACACCTGTAACACCAGTGATGTCCATACGCTCATACAAGTGATCGGACGTGAGTGATTGCATTCGGCTACAGGTTTACATATCCCAAAGTTGAATTTTCTGATCTTCGCTGCCACTGGGCAGTAACATCCTATTAGCCCATAAAGCTAGAAAAACATTCTGCCCTAAGTAAAGTGACTCAACTATTTAGCCATCTTATCAACCGGAATTTTGCAAGCCTCCTTCTTAAGTTGAAAGTTCAAAAGAGACGAAGGAGAAGACTTGAAGTTTACTGATGCTCCGCAGTCAGATGATGCAACTACAGAAAGGGCGTACAGTCCTACTAGTCCACCAAAAATAATGCTAACAACAAGTGAAGTTTCTTTGAAAGTTGTTCCTAGATTACTTCTGGCTCTTGAGGCAAGAGAAGCCTTTGGCTTCTCAGTCTTTGGCTGTTCATCAGAGTTGGTCTGTTTAGAGTTGGTTTTGTTAGTCATACTGAAAGCGGATATTAGTGACTCCGTATTCAGAGACTCAGAATACAAATGTTCAACCTCAAAATCAACCAGAAAAATTTCAATTGCTTGTTCAGCAATGTTACCAATGAGCGCCAATAACTTCCCAATAATCTAGGGTAATGGTAGGTAGCAGTACGATTTATAAAATCGAGTGTTACAGAATTAAATAAATCTTTTTAAAATAAATACTAAAAATAGCCAATTGCTAATTGTTGGAAGATTAGCAATTGGCTATTTTTTACAACTAACAATTGACAATTCCCTAAGTTAATGCTTCAGCACCACCTACAACCTCAAGAAGTTCTTGGGTAATTGCAGCTTGTCGAGCTTTGTTGTAAGAGAGTGTGAGGTTGTTAATCAGTTCACCGGCATTCTCGCTAGCATTACTCATAGCTGTCATCCGGGCTGCTAGTTCACTAGCTGCCGATTCTTGCAGCGCCCGCAATAACTGGTTACTCAGATACAGGGGCAACAGAGAATCGAGAATTTGCACTGGATCTTGCTCGAAAATCATGTCAGGAGCCAAAGCGCGGACTTGCTTAGTCACTTTCTCCCGTTCGACTTCAAATTTACCGCCACGGGTTGTCAAGCGGAAGATTTCATCATCAGCTGCTTCTAGACCTTGCGGATCGAGGGGCAGCAAGGTTTGCACCACAGGACGGGAGCTAACCAAGGAAAGGAATCTGGTATAAATTAACTCGATGCGCTCTACTTTTTCGGAAAGGAACAAGGAAAGTAGTTGGTCAGCAATCTCATTGGCTTCCGGTGCGGTGGGAATTTGCTCTAAGCCGCTGTAAGTAGCATCAATGGGCTGATCGCGGCGTTGAAAGTACTGTGTAGCTTTGCGTCCGACGATCACAAATTGATAGTCTAAACCTTCTGCCTTGATTTCTTTGGCGCGGTTTTCTGCACGACGGATAACGTTATTATTGTAGCCGCCGCATAGACCGCGATCGCCTGAAATTACCAACAGTCCAACTGACTTAACTTCACGTTTTCTCAGTAGTGGTAGGTTTGCTTCTTCAAATCTTAGACGGCTTTGCAAACCATATAATACTTGTGCCAAGCGATCGGCAAAGGGACGAGTCGCTAGCACTTGTTCTTGCGCCCGACGCACTCTAGCCGCAGCTACGAGGCGCATCGCTTCTGTGATTTTTTTGGTGTTTTTGACCGACTGAATGCGATCGCGTATTGCTTTTAGATTGGCCATTTTCCGATTTTAGATTTTAGATTTTAGATTTTAGATTTGGGGTTTCGGATTTTAGATTTAATCCAAAATCCGTCTTGGAAAGTTCTGATGCCTACGGCGGGCTGCGCCAACGCCGGAAACCGGCGCTCAGACTTTCCGCAAAATTCCAAAATCCAAAATTGCTACGCTGTAGCTTTGAAGGTCTTCTTGTATTCGGTGAGTGCTTCCTTCAAGGCAGCTTCTTCTGCGTCACCTAGTGCTTTTGAGGCTTGTACTCCTTGTGCATACTGGGTTTTTCCAGTCTTTAAGTATTCCCGCAGACCTTGGGTAAAGCTGGTGACTTTATCTACAGGTAGATCATCTAAGTAACCGTTAATACCAGCGTAAAGAATTGCTACTTGCTCGTATACCGAGAGTGGCGAATTTTGTGGCTGTTTAAGGAGTTCGCGCAACCGTTGACCCCGTGCCAACTGGTCTTGAGTGGCTTTATCCAAGTCAGAAGCAAATTGAGCAAAGGCTTGCAGGTCGTCAAATTGTGCCAGTTCCAATTTTATCTTACCGGCAACTTTTTTCATTGCCTTGGTTTGAGCCGCAGAACCCACGCGGGATACAGAAATACCTGGGTTCACAGCTGGACGGATACCAGCATTAAACAGGTCAGAAGAGAGGAATATCTGACCATCGGTAATAGAAATTACGTTGGTGGGGATGTATGCTGAAACGTCACCAGCTTGGGTTTCGATAATCGGTAGGGCGGTCATACTGCCTTTACCTAATTCGTCACTCAGCTTTGCGGCTCTTTCTAACAAGCGGGAGTGGATGTAGAATACATCTCCAGGGTAAGCTTCGCGTCCGGGTGGACGACGCAGCAATAGGGACATCTGCCGATAAGCTTGGGCTTGCTTGGAGAGGTCATCGTAAATTACTAGGGTAGCTTTACCCTTGTACATAAAGTACTCAGCAATACTTGCGCCTGTGTAGGGAGCTAGATATTGCAGGGTTGCTGGTTCACTGGCACTTGCAAAGACAACGACGGTGTAATCCATCGCGCCTTTTTCTTGTAATGTCTGCACCACGTTAGCAACTGTGGAAGCTTTTTGACCGATCGCAACGTAGACACAAACTACATCTTCTTCTTTTTGGTTGATGATGGTGTCAATAGCGATCGCAGTTTTACCGGTTTGGCGATCGCCAATAATCAATTCTCGCTGACCACGACCGATGGGAATCATTGAGTCAATAGCTGTGATACCCGTTTGCATGGGTTCGTGTACAGACCGACGAGCAATGATACCTGGTGCTGGAGATTCAATCAAACGGCTTTCTGAGGACTTGATGTCTCCCTTACCATCGATGGGAAGACCCAAAGCGTTTACAACTCGTCCAATTAAGGCTTCTCCTACGGGTACTTGGGCAATTTTACCAGTGGCGGTTACAGAACTACCTTCTTGAATTTCCAGCCCTTCACCCATAAGCACCGCGCCCACGTTGTCTTCTTCTAAGTTCTGGGCGATGCCAATTGTGCCATCTTCAAATTCTAAGAGTTCCCCAGACATAGCCTTTTCCAGACCATAAATCCGGGCAATCCCGTCACCAACTTGTAGGACGGTACCAACGTTAGCAACTTTGACCTCTTGATCGTATTGCTCGATTTGTTGTTGGATAATGCTGCTGATTTCGTCAGGTCTAATTGATATGCTCATGTGTCTATCTTTTTTGCTTTCGAGACGGAAAAATTAATTCAGTTAGGAGTAAAAAGTTAGGAGTGATGAGTTAAAAATGCAAAAATTGCAAGTTAAAAGTCAAAATAAATTACTGTTTACTTAACTCCTAACTCCTGTACAGACGCGATTAATCGCGTCTCTACTTCTAACTCCTGTACAGACGCGATTAATCGCGTCTCTGCTCCTAACTCCTGTACAGACGCGATTAATCGCGTCTCTGCTCCTAACTTTCTAACCACTGGTTAAGCGCAATGAAAGGCGGCGCAACTGACCCCGAATACTGGCGTCAATTACCTGCGAACCTACTTTAATGATCACACCACCGATTAACTCGCTGTCTACCTTGGTTTCTAGTTCTACCTGACGAGCATTCGTGATGGCAATGACCTTTTGGATGATTGCCTGCTGTTGAGCTTCTGTGAGGGGAACGGCTGAAATTACTTCCGCTAATACGGTTTGATTCAGCTGCCGCAACAGCGCCAGATACTGTTGAAAAATTGATTCCAAGAATGCAATGCGCCGTTTATCTACTAGTATTAGCAAAAAATTGCGTAAGTAGGGGTTAGCGCCTTCACCGAGTATTTGTTTGATCAGAGCTTTTTTGTTCTGAGACTCAATAAACGGGTTGCTGAAGAAGTTGTGTAGCTGTTTGTCTGCTCTCAGCAGTCCCAGGAAAGTACGCGCATCTTCCCCGAACTCTTCTGTCAAATTTTTCGATTGCGCTATTGACAAAAGTGCCTGTGCGTAAGGTTGGGCTACTTCGGCTGCTGCTACTTGGCTTGTCATACATTGCCTCCCAGTTGTGCGATGCTGCGGTCAATTAAACTTTGTTGAGCATCGTCGGCAATGCCGCCTTTGAGTTGCAATTCGACTTTTTGCAATGCTAGTCTAGCAACCTGTTGCCGTAGTTGGGCGATCGCTCGCTCTGTTTCGGTGTTTAAATCTGCTGCTGCTGTTTGTTTCAAGCGTTCTACGTCTTGCACTGCCTTCGCTAACAAGGCTTCTTTCGCTTTTTGGGCGTTTTCTTCAGCAGATTTGCGGATGCGTTGTGCCTCTGCCTGAGATTGCTTCAACTGCTCTTGCGCTTGGGAAAGGGCAATCTTTGCCTCTTGCAAGCGCCCTTCTGCTTCCTGAATTGCGCTGGCAATATTGGATTGTCGCTCGTTCAGGATCTTGCTTAAAACTTTACGTCCGAAGTAGAATAATATGCCAACCAGAATCGCTAGATTTATCAGGTTGGTTTCAAAAATGTCTAAGTTTAGACCGAAACCACCTTCTGCTGCGCCTTCTGCCAATTCAGACTGAACAGCGTTCGCTTCTGCGGCAAGTAATAAGAATGTGCCCATGATACCCATTTACAAGTGCGCTGCTCGCTTGCTAATACGTTGTATTTTCCCGAAGGGAAATGAAAGTATCTTTTCCCGAAGGGAAATGAAAGTATCTTTATCCAGTAGGGAAAAAGTGCCTTTTGACACTTAATTAAGCGCTCTGGACTAGTGCCCAGTTGCGCGTATGCTTTGACAGAACCAGTCTTGTCAGCTTATCTAACAGGAGTTGGCCCCAATACTTTTTCTAGAATCTGTCTGCTTAGAGCATCAACTCGTTGTTCTAAGGTATGCAAAGCTTCCTGCTTTTGTTGTTCTATTTCAACAGCAGCTTCTTCTCGTTGAGACTGAGCTTCCTTTTGAGCCTCAGCGATTTTCTCGGCAGTAATTTTCTTAGCTTCTTGTTGAGCTGCTTCTACAGTAGCTTGCGATTGTCTGCGAGCGTCTGCGAGTTGCTGCTCATATTCGGCGGCTAAACGCTCGGCTTTTGCCAAGCTTTCCTTTGCCTCAAGGGTATTCTTTCGGATGTAGTTATCGCGATCGTCCAGTACCTTGGTCAGTGGCTTATAGAAAATTACATTCAACAAAGCTGCCAATAGCAGGAACTGCAATGCCATGAAGGGCAAGGTAGCATTGAAATCAAACATTTCTCTCCTCTTTGGCTGGAGTAGCAGTTTTAATGGCTAGCAACATCATCCAACCTTTCATATTTTAGAAACCCAGAGCCAACAAGGCGCAAGGGATTTTGGATTGATACCGACCGCAAGAAGCCTGCGTAGTTCAGAGATTTTAGATTGACGACTTTAGATTTGAGAGCAGGGATAGCTCAGGGGCATGTACCGAAAACTCTTGATAATCTAAAATTGGTAGTCAACTTATATCAGAACGACTTAATGCCCAAAATCTTTTCGATTGTAGAGGCGTGATGGTTCACGTCTCCACACGAAAAAAAACTTTCAGGTCTTACACGAAGGGGTTAGCAAACAGCAATACCAGGGCAATTACTAGACCATAAATGGTCAGGGATTCCATGAAAGCCAAGGTTAATAGCAGAGTACCGCGAATTTTTCCTTCTGCTTCTGGTTGACGAGCAATACCTTCTACTGCTTGTCCAGCAGCATTACCTTGACCAATACCAGGGCCAATTGCAGCTAAACCAATTGCTAGAGCAGCAGCCAGAACTGAAGCAGCAGAAACTAATGGATCAATACCAGCGCCTGACGCAGCAGCTAGAACGTAAGAAGCAGAAATTAATGGGCCCATGTTGATTTTCCTTACCTTGAGTACAAAACGAATAATTTTGGTGTTGAGATTTTCGATTTTAGATTTTGAATTGAATCCAAAATAAGCATCCAAAATCTAACATTACATCAACTGAGGGACGCTAATGTGACTCCTCATGCTCTTCTTCACCATGTCCCTCTATGGCCTCATGAATGTATGCTCCAGCTAGGGTAGCAAAAACCAGGGCTTGAATGGCACTGGTAAATAAACCTAAAGCCATTACGGGTAGAGGTACAAATAGAGGAACTAGCAGAACCAGCACCGCTACTACCAATTCATCCGCCAATATATTGCCAAATAGACGGAAGCTTAGGGAGAGGGGCTTGGTGAAATCTTCGAGAATTGCGATCGGCAATAAAATGGGTGTCGGCTCTATATATTTCTTAAAGTAGCCCAAACCCCGCTTGCTAAAACCTGCGTAAAAATACGCTAAAGAGGTCAGCAGTGCCAATGCAACAGTCGTATTGATGTCATTAGTGGGAGCTGCCAATTCACCCGAAGGCAGCTTGATGAGCTTCCAGGGAATTAACGCCCCTGACCAGTTCGATACGAAAATAAACAGAAACAATGTGCCAATAAATGGCACCCAAGGGCGGTAATCTTTCTCACCTAGTTGGTCTTTTGCCAAACCACGAATAAATTCTAGGGCATATTCCATCAAATTTTGGATGCCACTAGGAATTCTTTGTGCATTGCGAGTAGCTGCTATTGAAGCCACTACTAAAATGCTAATCACAAACCATGAGGTGAGAAAAACTTGCCCATGAATTTTAAGATTGCCCAACTGCCAGTAGAAATGTTGACCTACTTCTAATGCGGCGAGGGGAAAAGAATTAAAGGCGTTTAAGACACTAAGCATTTGCATTCTTCAAGCATTTTCCCCAACGATCGAGGATGGGATTACTATGTTTGTGAGCCTGACTTTCTAAGAATCAGGAATGAACGCAATTTGCACCATATAGACGAGCAGGGTGGCTTTGTAAGTCAGAAATCCCAAAAATATGGGCAGAATCTGTAACTCACGCCATTGAGTTGCCACGATCATTAATCCCATAAACAGAGCTAAACGAGTTTTGCTCAGACGGGTTTTTTCACTACCGAGCCGCTCAACGTCTTTAGCCAGCATTTTTAAGTAAACCACACCTGTACACGCCCCAATTAAATAATTAAGGGCAATGTTTAAGGAATAAAAAATCCACACAGAGATAAAAATAACCCCCGTCAAGACAAGCGTGATTACCAACAATCGCTGGAAGAGTTGATAGAACTCTTGCATGGAGTTACCTGATTCTGTATCTTCAGAATCAGTTTTAGCATCTTGTTGCGTTGTCGGAGTGGGCGCAATTGATTCGTCTGACAAGCTCACGGGACTTGAAACCAGTACAGTTAAACATGATGACTGCACATTCAGTCAGCTGAATCATATCACGATCCGGTAACAATACTTTAGGAAAAAACAATTAACTTCTTGTCAACCTTAGACAGTCAGTATTGCGCTCCCAGAAGCCAGAGAGCGATCGATGATGTCAGGGGGTGAGGGGGTGAATAATCAATAATCGCTGCCTGAAAATTCAAAATTTCTTCCAATTCCAGCTTTTTTGAGAGAACAATTGTCCTCCAAAGACGTTAGACAGCATCTTGGCGTTTGAATTAAGTCGGTGTCAATAAACTCAACTGGTGCTTGAGCAGTGTACGGGCGTACCGCAAATCAGAAATCGGAGAGTAGCGGCTTGTGATTAAACATCCCACCACTGCTGAATTCCAGAAAACTTCAACTTTTGGGATGTATAATAACCCCGTTTCTTGGGCACTTTCCTAATTTAGATTAATTTTTTACCAAAAGTGGTGATGGGCGATCGCTCCGGAACACGAGTATAAATTCCTTCTATCAACTCAGTAGAAAGGCCCAGTCTAATTACACAGGTGTCAATAAAATCAGCTGCTGCTGAACAAGCGTTCTTACCCCATCTAATCCCAGTTGGACACCTGCCAAAATCTCCGCAACTGTTAAATTAGCATCACACTTTTGCATAAACTCAAACTCTGCTACAGATAAATTAACAATCTGGTAATCGTAATTAAAGAAACATTGACTGGGAAATCCTTCAATACAAGGATTAAGTTCGGGAATCGCTGTCAATAGAGCGTTATCGTCTGACCAGTTGGACTTGATTAAGGGAGGACGACCAAGGAAAAACTCGTAATGAGTTACTTCTGGATCTAGTAATTCTATCAGGCGGTAAAGCTGGCGATCGCTGAAATCTTTTGCCCGTTCTACTAACTCTGGTGCTTTGCCCAAAAGTCTCTCCAAATCCCAGAAACTCGGATTCGAGAAACCAATAAACTCCAATCCCGAAGCATCAATTAATTCAAACAGCGTCTCAATGTTGTAATCAATTTCCTGGGGATGAACGTACATATCAGCAAAGTTTTCATCCTTATGGTTTTCTAATGACCAACGTTGTTTATCGTATTTGACAATTCGGTTATTTTCTGGTAAAGAAGCGAATATTTGTCGTCCAACTTGGACACCATCGCGGTAGTCGCCTTTTTTGTCACCTTGAATAAGTGCGATCGCTTTTTGCATGAGTTGAATTTCCCAGCGTCCTAACTCCCCATACACAAAAATGTGCATTAAGCCGCCTGGGGCTAACTTTTTCGCCAAAGCTTGAATACCACGAATTGGATCGGAGGTATGATGCAAAACACCAACACAGTTGATTAAATTAAACTCACCCGGTAACTGTTCCACATCAAACAAGCTGAGGTGATGAAATTCAACGCGGGTAGCCCCTGAACGCTGACAACGTTCTTTTGCTACAGCTAAAGCGCCAGTACTGAGGTCAATTCCCACAACAGAAGCTTGAGGATTGAGGTGAACCAAGTACTCTGTACCCACACCAGTACCGCAACCTGCATCTAAAATCCGAATATCTTGCCTTTGGGGTTTTTGACCTGTGCAGAAGTTGTGAGCAGCTAGCCAATTCCAGCGCCAGTTGTAGCCTGGAGGTGGTTCATCCAACAGGGCTTCTGGCGGAAAGGGGTAGGTATTGTAGAGTTTGGCAACAGCAGCACTAACAGTTTGGGAATCGGACATGA
>NZ_JABXKP010000038.1:76735-219312 GCF_017114985.1 Nostoc sp. JL33
TAGGTATTGTAGAGTTTGGCAACAGCAGCACTAACAGTTTGGGAATCGGACATGATCAGGAATAACGCAGCACTCTTGAGTTTAGCGGATAGTGGATGATTAGGGCAAAGATTAGTATTGCTTATTTCCTGCTACTTATCCAACAGCAAAGTCAGTAAATTGGCGTTTATAAGGAGCGTAAAATCCTAATACAATATCTTCTTTAAGTACCCCAGCCGCGATTAATTCGTTAGCGATGCCGATTTCTGTACCATCTCTTTGTATCCAAATCTTTGTGTCTTTGATATCAACATGAATGATGACTCCATAAATTCTCCGTTGTTCTTTCCAGCCAATATTTAAGACTTGATAATGATGGCGTTCTGCATCAAACAATAATTGAACCTCTGTGCCATTAGCCACGTCGTTAGCGGAATGGTTACTTAAAATATCTTGAATGATTTGAGAGTAATTTATTCCTTCCATAAAACAATGTCCTGACTTAACGAATTAAATATTAAAAGTTTAATTTGATATTCTTTTAAAGAATCTTGAATAAATTGACGGGAGAAAAAGTCTTGGTATGTATCTTGGCTAATAGCTAGATATAAAAGGCGTTCTGGCTCTTCTTTTTTTAATGCTAGCCGATAATTCAGGGTTTGACCTAAAGCGAGATGAAATTCAGTTACTTCCGACGCACCTATAAAAGATTTAACTTCTACGGCTATTTTTTGACCTTGTTTTTGTGCGGCTAATAATCTTTCTGCTCCTAAATCCACAAAAAATTCAATGTCATCAACTTTCAGATGCAGTGGATCATGGGTAATGATCCAACCATCTTTTTCTAAAGCAGTGCGGACAGATTGATGAAATATATCTTTAGATGGCATAGGGAAATGGATAGGTATTGTAGAGTTTGGCAACAGCAGCACTAACAGTTTGGGAATCGGACATGATAAGTAAATCTTGGGGCAATTCTGAGTTTATCGAATCTCGGATGCTAATAAGCAATAAGGAGTAAAATTCAAGCCAATAGAATTAATAGCGTTGTATTACAGATGGTAGATTACGGTTTGTCGGGTAAAGTTGCCCTATTAACTGGTGTAAGCCGACACATGGGAATTGGTGCAGCGATCACTCATTGACTTGCTGCATCTGGAGCAAATATCTTTACGACTTATTATCGACCATACGATAAGCTGATGCCTTGGAGTAGCAATTTTCATGAGGCAGAAGAAATCATTGAGTCACTAAAATTACAAAGAGTCAAAGCCGCAGGGGTTGAGGTTAACTTGGCTGAGTCAGAAATGCCCAAAAAACTTTTTGACCACATTGAGGGCAGTCTGGGACAAGTGGATATTCTAATTAACAATGCCGCTCACGATCAACAAGCAGATATATACTCTTTATCATCCGAATTACTTGATACTCATTACACCGTAAATATTCGAGGTACTACATTGTTGTGTGGCGAATTTGCTAATCGCCATGATGGACGGACAGGAGGACGAATTATCAATCTTACCTCTGGTCAAAGTCTGGCTCCTATGCCCAAAAACTTACCATACGCTATTAGCAAAGGAGCAATAGAAGCGCTGACTCTAAATCTCAGTGCTAGCCTAGCAAGTAAAAATATTACTGTAAATGCCGTAGATCCTGGGGCAACAGATACAGGCTGGATGAGTAATGAAATCCGCTCAAAAATTGAGGAAAAAGCACCGTTTGGTCGTTTAGGTACACCAGCAGATGCCGCACGTATCATATTATTTCTCGCCTCATTGCAAGGACAGTGGATTACAGGGCAAATTATTCGTTCTAGAGGTGGACAGTAACTTCATTTCGCCGTTTTCTATAAGAATGCGATAATCCTCCCATGTCTTTGTTTTAACTCTGTCTTTATTTGTATGATTTACAACCAATCAGAGTTTAATTTACGCTGTGAGTGGGGGCCACAAGGAGTTGCTGAACTTGCTCCCATCAGTGATGTAGTTGTGATAGTTGACGTTCTCTCTTTTTCTACTTGTGTAGAAATTGCCACCAACAACGGCGCGATAATTTTTCCTTACGCATATAAAGATGAATCTGTCATAGATTATGCCAAATCAGTGCGAGCAGAGTTGGCAAGTCATAGACAACATTGGACTACAACAGGATATTCCCTTTCGCCAAAATCGGTAGTTCAGATTCCGGCTGGAACTAGATTAGTTTTACCGTCACCTAATGGTTCTTTTCTGACTTTACATACAGGGAATACACCAACTTTGGCTGGTTGCTTGCGAAACTGCCAAGCTGTGGCGCAGTTTGTTCAAAAGTATGGTGATAAAATCGCTGTGATTCCTGCCGGTGAGAGGTGGAAAGAAGATGGTAGCCTACGTCCTGCATTTGAAGATTTAATTGGTGCTGGGGCAATTCTGAGTTATTTAGATGGCAGTTTATCACCAGAAGCTGAAGTGGCTGTGGCAACATTTCAGGCTTTCCAGGAGGATTTACTGGGGTACTTGAAAAAATGCAGTTCTGGTAAAGAGTTGATTGAAAAAGGTTTTCAGTCAGATGTTGAACTGGCCGCCGCCTACAACGTTAGTGATTGCGTGCCTTTGTTTACTGATAATGCTTATATAAATTACAGGCTACAGGCTTAAGAGACTTCCAAATAAAAAATATCCCAAAACTGACACAAAAATCCTCTCTATTTCTCCTCTCTCTGTGTTCTCTGCGTCTCTGCGGTTAGTTTATTTCTTGGAAATCCCTAATTAAACGTCGCATTGATTGGTTTGACAGTATTTGGCATTATTTATAAACTCTTGCAACTTATGCAAGGGAATTATCTGCAATGATGACCCACCCTGTACCTCAGCAGCGATGTAAGCAAACTTTTGCCCGCGATAAAACTGGTCACGTCCAACTTTAGTGATATATCGGGACTTCTGGAAGTCATTGGCAATATTAAAATTATAAATATTTTGTAATAATTTCACTGCTTTGGCATTTTTTGTGGTGAATTTGAGGCTTGAGTCACCACTAACGGTTATTCCTTCTTTAGCCACTGTCCCATTTTGAGATGTGACATCAGCATAAAAGTATAATTTTCCCTTTGTACCCTCGTAGCCGTGGGCTTCGCTGTTGTATCTCAGAGTTGGTAGTTGAGGTCTGGTCTTTGCCCACTTAACAACGGTGTTGATGTTTTGCTCTGGAAGCGCATTTGCCGGAGTCACAGCTAAAATAATTGCGATCGCAGACAGGGTAGCATTGAATAAATAGTTAAATTTAAAACTTTTGTACATAGTATTTTTACTGGATGAAAATACTGATATTTAGAGATTAAACCGCCACAAATTAAGAATTACTTCCAGCGCGGTGTCAGTTGGAAGTATAAATTTATCAGTAGCAAAAACAACTTAACATCGACTAATGGCTACTGTCCAGTGACTAGGAAGCAGGGAAGTCGAGGAGAAATTAAACAAGTCGTTCAAAGAAGTACAGTTTTATAACGGGGATTTAGCGCTGCATTGCGGGGACAGTGGTCTCCCCCGCCGCAGGATGCGCGATCAGAAGCGCTGTAGAGGAGCAACGCAAGCAAGACAGACCCCGTCCACATACTTGCTTTTTTATTGAACCAGGGAACTTAAACCCACCAAATTTGTTAAATTTATCAAGAGCAAACGCTTTGAGAGCAACTGGATGACGGTATGGAGAAAAAAAGAAATCGGTAGACAGTTCTCAAATGACTACTTGGTTACAAAACTTATATTTTCTCTCAGGCAAACCGGGGTATGCACTTCTAAGATTGGATACATTCAAGATAGAGGTTCTACACACTTCTTAATAAACCAGCCTTGAGAACGCAAAACGTTCTAATCTAAAAGCTAACTGGGTTAATTTACTGGCAGTTTTGCAGGCAGTACTCTCAAAGTCATAAAGCATAGACACACCGATGTGTCAAGCCTCAAAGCTACCCAGATTTAACATATTAACGATTATGATGGGAGTTTTAGAAATCCGATGAGTGTTAAGGCGAGTGGTGGAAGCTCAGTTGCGCGTCCGCAACTATATCAAACCCTAACTGTAGCCACAATTACCCAAGCAGACCAGCAAGACCGCTTTTTGGGAAATGGTGAACTAAATGAACTAGCAAGCTATTTTGCATCTGGTGCAAAGCGTCTAGAAATTTCTCAGACGCTGACGGATAATGCCGAGATTATCGTATCTCGCGCTGCCAACCGGATTTTTGTCGGTGGTTCGCCAATGGCTTTTTTAGAAAAGCCCAGAGAAATAGAAATAGTACCTGTTAGTGCTGGTGCTAATGTTCAGCAAGGGATGCAACTGGGAACTGTAACCTACGTTGAAAGTCGTGGTGGGTTCCTAGAAAATTTACGCTCAATCTTTAACTCATCCCCCAGCGGCCCGACACCTCCGGGTTTCAGACCAATTAACATTGCTCGTTACGGCCCGAGCAACATGGCCAAGAGCTTGCGGGATTTATCCTGGTTCTTGCGCTACGCTACTTATGCGATCGTTGCTGGCGACCCCAACATCATAGCGGTGAATACACGGGGTTTGCGGGAAATAATTGAAAATGCCTGCTCTGGTGAAGCAACGCTAGTAGCTTTGCAGGAAATCAAAGCCGGGTCACTTTCCTTTTTCCGCAACGATGCTGAGGCTACAGAAATTGTGTCTCAGTATATGGATGTTTTGTTAACCGAATTCAAAGCAGCCACACCTTCAAATAAAGTGCGCCAACGCCCCTCTGGCGACCAGCAAGGGTTGCAACTGCCGCAAATTTACTTTAATGCCGCAGAACGACGTCCCAAGTATGTGATGAAGACTGGGTTGTCAGCTAGCGAAAAAAATGAGGTCATCAAAGCTGCATATCGGCAAATCTTTGAGCGTGACATTACCCGTGCTTATAGCTTGTCCATATCTGATCTGGAATCCAAGGTGAAGAATGGCGACATCTCCATGAAGGAGTTTGTCCGTCGTCTAACTAAATCTCCCCTTTACCAAAAACAGTTTTACCAGCCTTTTATTAACAGCCGAGTCATCGAACTGGCTTTCCGTCACATTCTGGGACGGGGGCCAAGTAGCCGCGAAGAAGTACAAAAATACTTCTCGATTATTTCTAACGGTGGTCTAGCAGCCTTGGTAGATGCCTTAGTAGATTCTGCTGAATACGGCGACTATTTTGGCGAAGAAACAGTGCCCTACCTCCGGGGTCTGGGTCAAGAAGCACAAGAATGTCGCAACTGGGGGCCGCAGCAAGACCTGTTTAACTACAGTGCGCCTTTCCGCAAGATACCTCAGTTTCTTACCACATTTGCTGCTTACGATCAACCCCTACCAGACCAGCATCCTTACGGTTCTGGTAATGACCCCTTGGAAATTCAGTTTGGGGCGATTTTCCCGAAAGAAACTCGCAACCCTAGCACCAGTCCGGCTCCTTTTGGCAAGGATACCAAACGCATCTTGATTCACCAAGGAGCAGGGATTAATAACCAAAATAGTAATCCCAAGGCGCGGGGGGAAGCTCCTGGTACTCTTGGGCCCAAGGTGTTCAAGTTAGATCAACTGCCTGGTACTATTGGTAAAAAGGCAGCCAAAGGTTCTAGCGTCAGATTCTCTGAAAGCTCCACGCAAGCATTGATTAAAGCTGCTTACCTGCAAGTTTTCGGTCGTGATCTTTACGAAGGTCAGCGCCCGAAGGTATTGGAAATCAAGCTGGAAAACGGCGATATCTCTGTGCGGGAGTTTATCCGTGCTTTGGCTAAGTCGGATGTATTCCGCAATCTGTACTGGTCATCGCTGTATGTTTGTAAAGCGATCGAGTATATTCACCGCCGCTTGTTGGGTCGTCCGACCTATGGCCGTCAAGAAATCAACAAGTACTTTGACATCGCTGCCAAACAGGGCTTTTACGCGGTGGTTGATGCGATTATTAACAGCGTAGAATACAACGAAGCCTTTGGTGAAGATACAATTCCTTACGAACGGTATCTGACTCCTGGTGGTGTAGCAGGGCGACAATTGCGCGTTGGTAGCATTGGCGAAGATATCGGCATCAAAGTCCAGAAGGAAGTAACGCCGAGCTTTGTGACACTGGGTACAGTCACAGAAAAGCGGTCAGAACCAGATATTCAGTTCCGCATTAACCAAGGTGTCAGCAAGCAACGAGAACAAACCAAAATCTTCAAGCTGGTGTCCAATATCAGTGACAAAGTTGCAGTGCAAACTTTGATTAGTGCTGCATATCGTCAGATTTTTGAGCGGGATATTGCACCCTACATCGCCAAAAACGAATTTACAAAATGGGAAAGCAAGCTGGGGAATGGCGAAATCAGCGTCAAGGAATTTATTGAAGGTTTGGGTTACTCTAACCTCTACCTGAAAGAATTCTACACACCTTACCCCAACACCAAAGTGATTGAGTTGGGAACCAAACACTTCCTGGGACGTGCGCCACTAGACCAAGCAGAAATCCGCAAGTATAACCAGATTTTGGCTACTCAAGGGATTCGTGCCTTTATTGCTGCTTTGGTAAATAGTGTGGAATATAACGAGGTATTTGGTGAAGATACGGTGCCTTACCGTCGCTTCCCGACCCTACCTGCGGCAAACTTCCCGAATACGGAGAAGCTGTACAACCAGCTTACCAAGCAAAACGATGACGTAGTTGTGCCGAGCTTTAAACCAGTGCAACCGCGCGTAGGAGTTAGTAACGATACTCCGCTTTTGGTGCAGGCGATCGCAGATATAGCAGCGCAAGCAAATGGTCTAAACCAGAGCCAGCCCTCATTTGCTGAACTGGGCCGTTCCTACAACGATGGTAGCGGACAATCCGTGGAACTAGCTGTACGTAAACATGCACGCATTTATCGTCTAACGGAAAGCACCAACCAAGCCGAAAGACAACAGGCAATCAACGCTATTTACCGTCAAGTGTTGGATGTATTTAGCGGTGAAGTGCCTGATAATTTCCGCCGTACTGATCTAGACAACAAACTCCAGAATGGTGAAATTTCCGTCCGCGAGTTTGTGCGTGAACTAGCCAGTTCCGAAATCTATCGCCAGCGCTTCTTATCACCTTATCCTCATGCCAAGGTGGTTGAGTTCCTCTTCCGTCACCTGTTGGGGCGTACACCCGCAACTCAGGAAGAAATTCGCCACTATAACCAACTGCTAACCGATCGCGGTTTCTCATCTGCTGTAGAAGCAATAATCGAAAGTCCAGAATATAGCCGCTACTTCGGTGAAGATGTTGTGCCTTACAACCGCTTCCCCTCACTGATGGCAGGTAACAACCTCGGCAGTGTCGGGGTTGATTAGGGAGTAGGGAGTAGGGAATAGGGAACAGGTACAGATTATTTGCTGTTCCCTGTCCCCTGTGCCCCGATCAAGATGTTGTGCCTTACAACCGCTTCCCATCACTGATGGCAGGTAACAACCTCGGCAGTGTCGGGGTTGATTAGGGAGTAGGGAGTAGGGAATAGGGAACAGGTACAAATTATTTGCTGTTCCCTGTCCCCTGTGGCCTTCGTAACCTTTCGTAATACCGCTCTCAGTTTGCAGCTAAAACAGTAAATTCTGAAAAGCAATATTACAAAGTGTTAAGAACAGTCATAAATGCTCAACAGAATACCGGAAAATGTTTTGCGGAAGGTAATTGAGTTTAAAAGCTTGTCTACTTATGTTGACTCAGGCAAACTCGTAATTTATTAGCCGTAGCAGTTATGAAACTGTTGTGTCTAAAACGACGAGAAAATAAACTCAGTAACCCAAATTTAAAGTCGCACCAGTTTAATCAAATCCTGGTTTCATTCGTATTGGAGGAATCCATTAATGAGTATCGTCACGAAAGCTATCGTGAATGCTGATGCAGAAGCCCGCTATCTCAGCCCTGGTGAGTTAGATCGGATCAAATCCTTTGTTGCAAGTGGTGAGCGCCGTGTACGGATTGCTCAAGTTTTGTCAGAAAACCGGGAACGACTGGTTAAGCAAGCTGGCGATCAACTGTTCCAAAAGCGTCCTGATGTTGTGTCTCCTGGTGGGAACGCTTACGGTCAAGAATTGACTGCTACTTGTCTGCGTGACCTAGATTACTACCTCCGTCTCGTTACCTACGGTATCGTTTCTGGTGATGTTACACCTATTGAAGAAATTGGTGTTATCGGTGTCCGTGAAATGTACAAGTCCTTGGGAACTCCTATCGATGGTGTTGCTGAAGGTATTCGTGGGTTGAAGAATGTCTCTGCTACCTTGCTGTCTGGTGAAGACGCTGCGGAAGCAGGTAACTACTTCGACTACCTAGTTGGCGCCCTACTGTAGGGTGAAGCTGTTTACCTACAAAAAACAGAAGTATTGCAATACGGTTGGAAATAAGGAATTAACAACATGGCTCAAGACGCAATTACCGCTGTCATAAACTCCGCAGACGTTCAAGGTAAGTACCTAGACTCTTCTGCTTTAGAGAAGCTAAAAAGCTATTTCTCCACTGGCGAACTGCGGGTACGTGCTGCTAGCACCATCAGCGCCAACGCTGCTGCGATCGTCAAAGAAGCTGTAGCAAAATCTTTGCTATACTCTGACATCACCCGTCCCGGCGGCAACATGTATACTACCCGCCGTTATGCTGCTTGCATCCGTGACTTGGACTACTACCTCCGCTATGCTACCTACGCTATGTTAGCTGGCGATCCTTCCATTTTGGATGAGCGTGTACTAAATGGCTTGAAGGAAACCTACAACTCCTTAGGTGTTCCCGTTGGCGCTACCGTGCAAGCTATCCAAGCAATTAAACAAGTAACCGCTAGTTTGGTTGGTTCTGACGCTGGTAAGGAAATGGGTGTTTACTTAGACTATATCTCTTCTGGCTTAAGCTAAGAGCTAGTTTGCGCTTAAGAATTTAGGTGCGGCTTTATTAAGGTCTGGAAATCAACCGTGAGTGCTAGAACGTTATATTGCTTATCTTGGTAAATTATCAGTGATGAGTGTTGGTGGTCTAGTATTGATGTTTGATTTCCAGCCTTTGAATAATTAAAAGATTTGCACTCAAGATTTTGAGATAAAAAAAGTTTTCACAAAATATACAGGAGATTTTCAGAATATGTCCCGTTTGTTTAAAATTACTGCTCTAGTCCCCAGCCAAACCCGAGTTCGTACCCAACGCGAACTGCAAAATACTTACTTCACTAAGCTAGTTCCCTATGAGAACTGGTTCCGCGAACAGCAACGTATTCAAAAAGCAGGCGGCAAAATTATCAAGGTGGAACTAGCAACTGGTAAGCAAGGTGCTAATACTGGCTTGTCGTAATTCTGTAAATAGAATGTTATTTTAGGGAATTGGTAAGAGGTCGAAAAAGACCTCTTTTTTGTTGAGAATTGATAGTATAAGAAATCTGGTAATTAAGTATTTAATAAATAACACCGTGATTCCTCTCAGCCCAACTCTGACAGATGAGTTGGCTATGCATCCAACCGCATGGATTACGTTCTCCACACTCGTTGCAAATTCGGAAGTATTGCTCATTGCTTAGAAGTTCAGAGATTTTTGTATCAACCTCCTTGGATGGTGCATCAGCTTTAAGCCTCATAGCTAACTCCCAGATTGATGTAGGTGTGTATGAATTTTTCCAGGTTATTTTGCAGACAAGTACGTTTGTACTGCCCTTTTCTTGCTCGACTTTGATTAAGCTAAGGAATTGTTGGCGCTACTCCTTTACCCAAAAAATCCCTGATCTTTTTTGAAGTCCATATTGATGTGGATGATAGTCATGCAGCGAAGCTAGCAGCAGTGATTGAACCTCAGATTACCATGAATGAGGAAGATATCAAGATAAAGCTGGCTATTGCAGAAGCTATGGATGCCCGTCTCCAATTTTTTAACGGTATCCAGCGCCAAGTCTCTAAATATAGCTTCTATCCTGATTCATGGCTACCTTTTGATGAATCGCTGTAGTTAGTCTGTCAACCTTAAATTGATGGGTAAAGAAGTTCGTAGTAAGGACTAAAGTGCTTATTTTTTAAGCCCTAAAGTGCTTACTACAAACTTTTCATTATTAGCTGGGTAAAAGTAATAAGTGAAAATACGGTTGTAATAACGAGTATTTATAGCATTAAAATACAAACAGTTTTCCCTATTTTTTTCTGTTTTTAAAGCTGTAATAAAACATTTTAAGATTTGATTACAGAAAATTTTGTCATTTAAATAAGCCTTTTAAGAAATTAGTTGTCGAGCTTTGGGCAAATTCACAAAGCAAAATTAGGTGCAGCAAGAGGAGGCTTCTATGTACGGATTAGTGAATAAGGCGATTCAAGATATGGTGTGCAGTCGCTTTGGCGAAGATACTTGGAAAAAAATCAAGCACAAAGCAGAGGTGGATGTAGATGTATTCCTCAGTATGGAGGGCTATCCCGATGACATCACCCACAAGCTGGTAAAAGCTGCTAGTGCCATTCTCAGTTTACCTCCCTCACAGATTATGCAAGCTTTTGGAGAATTTTGGGTTCAGTACACAGCCCAAGAAGGCTATGGCGAAATGATGGATATGAGTGGAGATACACTACCTGATTTTTTAGAAAACCTTGATAATCTTCATGCTCGTGTGGGAGTTATCTTTCCTAAACTCCAACCCCCATCATTTGAGTGTACTGATATGGAGGAAAATTCTCTGAGCTTACATTATCGCTCTGATAGAGAAGGGTTAACGCCAATGATTATTGGACTAGTTAAAGGATTGGGAACCAAATTTGATACAGAAGTTGAGATTACCCAAACCCAGAGTCGAGATGAGGGTGCTGAACATGATGAATTTTTAGTGATTTATAAACCAAATTGAATGCAGTAGCATGGCTCCTCCTCACCTTACACTTTCGCCAGAGTTACTGGCGAAAGCTTTTCCCTTCCACTTTGCCTTTAACCGTAATCGGGAAATTGTACAAGCTGGTGATGTTTTCGGGCGCATTTGTCCTGAACCGCTAGTTGGTAAATTGATTGAGCAGCATTTCCAGATTAATCGTCCAAAAATTTTGGTCGATTTTGATGCTATTACTAAACAGTCCCGCGCTCTGTTCATATTAGAGTTTATCCACAATGGAATGCATCTCAAGGGTCAGATGATGTATCAACCAGAGCAGGAGGTAATATTTTTTTTAGGTTCTCCCTGGATTACAGATACAACTAGCCTGGCTCCTCTGGGTATCAAACTCAAAGACTTTGCAATTCACGACCCAATTGTTGATTTCCTGTTTCTACTGCAAGCTCAGAATACTGCTTTGGTTGATGCCAAAAAGTTAACAAGTGAACTGAAACAGCAAAGGGCACAACTACAGAGTGCGCTACAAATGAAGGAGAATTTAGCGGAAGCTGAAGCTCAGTCTAAAAAATTGGAAAAATCCCTCCGGGAGCTACAGCAAACTCAAGCCCAATTAGTCCAGGCTGAGAAAATGTCCAGTCTGGGACAGTTAGTTGCAGGAGTTGCTCACGAAATTAACAATCCTGTTAACTTTATTTACGGAAATTTGAAATATGCAAAGGATTATACGCAGTGTTTGCTGAACCTTGTGCATCTTTACCAGCAATTTTATACCAATCCTGTACCAAAAATTCAAGAATACATTAAGGAAATTGAGTTAGATTTTTTACTAGATGATTTGCCCAAAATCCTAAATTCGATGGAAGTAGGAGCCGAACGAATTTCTGAAATTGTCTTGTCCCTGCGGAATTTCTCTCGTCTTGATGAAGCGGAAAAGAAAAGAGTTGATATTCACCAGGGACTGGATAGTACTTTGCTGATTTTACAGAGTCGCTTCAAGAATAGTCTTGATCATCCTGGGATCAAAGTAGTGAAAAACTATGGAAATTTACCTTTAGTAGATTGCTACCCTGGCCAACTCAATCAAGTATTCATGAATATTATCAGTAATGCAATCGATGCGCTCGATGACTATGATAGTAAACGCCCGATCGCAGAAATTGACGCTAATCCTAATAAAATTACAATTACTACGGAAGTCATCGAAACCAAATGTGTTATCCGAATTGCTGATAATGGTTCAGGAATAACAGAAGCAGTTAAGGAACGACTATTTGATCCATTTTTCACAACTAAGCCTGTAGGTAAGGGTACAGGCTTAGGTTTATCAATTAGCTATCAGATTGTAGTTGAAAAACATGGGGGAACACTCAAATGTGTATCAGAACCTGGACAAGGGACTGAGTTCTGGATTGAAATTCCTCTATCTATGGAAAGGCAAGCAGTTAATTACGTCAAATCATTAAGTTTAATTAAATAAATAGCCTCAGAATCCGGCTTATTTTTTGAGCGATCGCTCTTAGCTCGACTTTATCCGACAAAAACTCTCGCTTTTTGGCAAATACTTTTTCCGCACCATAGATTATCGATGAAACTCAAAAAGTAAAACTACTGTCCCGCACATGTTTCAGCGTTAGATTTTGGGTTTGACAAAAATGGATAAAGTCGCTCTTAACTATCTCATTCAGGAATTACCAATACTTAATTTAAAGTAAGTCATTTATCCAAAAATTATAGTATAAAAAAAACACCTTGTAATTGCTGAGTAGCGATGCCAACTCTACCAGACGCACTGTTAGGTCGGTGGGCATAGCGATGCCAACTCTTCTCCCAAGGGGAGACGCTACGCGAAGGAGACGCTACGCGTAGCTTGCTTCCACGTTCGCGTAGCGTCCCGCAGGGAAGTGGTACGGCGGGCATGGCCAACGCAATTTGCCAGAAATGTTGAACTAGCGGTGTATTGGAGTTGACAACTTTAAGATTTATGGTTGTAAAGCCTACTTATAAGTTATAAGTTATGATTTATGAGTTTTATTTTTAACTCCTAATTCCTAACTTTTTACCTGTACTGATCGTGAATCTACGCCGTCTGATTCCAATTTTTGATATTTCCGTTTCCAACTGGGCATTAGAAGCGCGGTTATTGCGGTGGTTAACATTGATTTGGCTGTTCGCTGGGTTAATCATGCTATTTTCAGCATCCTATCCCGTCGCTGACGCCCGTCAACATGATGGGTTGTACTACTTTAAGCGTCAACTGCTTTGGGTGTTAGTTTCCTTAATCGGATTCAATATTATTGTTAATTTGCCGTTGCAGAAAATTTTGGGACTATCCCATTGGTTTTTGTTGCTGTTTTTGGGGTTAATTTTTGTCACACTGATCCCAGGATTGGGAAAAAAGGCTTTTGATGCAGCGCGTTGGATAGCGATCGGGCCAATTCCGATTCAACCTTCAGAATTAATTAAACCCTTTTTGGTGCTACAAAGTGCGCGGCTTTTTGGTCAGTGGGAACGAATCAGTTGGCGGGTTCGCTTGGCTTGGTTGGGTATTTTCGGTCTGGTACTTTTAGGAATTCTTGCTCAACCTAACTTGAGTACAACAGCACTTTGCGGTATGACTATTTGGCTAATTGCTTTAGCATCTGGCTTACCTTACAAGTACCTGGGAGGAACAGCAATTGGCGGAGTCATGTTGGCAATACTCAGTATTAGTATTAAAGAGTATCAGCGTAAGCGGGTGATGTCATTCCTCAATCCGTGGGCGGATGCTACAGGAGATGGCTACCAGTTGGTGCAAAGTTTACTAGCCGTGGGTTCTGGTAGAACTTGGGGTTCAGGATATGGGCTTTCTCAACAAAAGCTGTTTTATTTACCAATTCAGGATACCGATTTTATTTTTGCCGTGTTCGCTGAAGAGTTTGGCTTTGTTGGCAGTATGGTGTTGTTAGCACTTTTAGCTACATTCGCCACTCTTGGATTAATTGTGGCGCTGAAGGCTAAAAATACAGTACATCGATTAGTAGCGATCGGCGTGACGATTTTGATGGTAGGACAATCATTGCTCCACATCGGTGTTGCTACAGGTTCTTTACCGACTACTGGCTTACCTTTGCCCATGTTTAGTTATGGTGGTAATTCCATGATTGCCAGCTTAATCGCTGCTGGGTTGCTGATTCGGGTAGCACGCGAGAGTAGTGAAGCTGAGGTAGTACCGTTGCGGAAACCCTTGTTGGAAAATGGGCGCAGACGCCGGGGTTTTCAAAAAAATAGGAATTGAGCTAACAAAAGCTTTTTGCAGGAATTAAATAGATTATGAAAGACCTAAAACAAACAATAATCAGCTACTCCAGCAGAGACCTCGAACAGCGCAAAAATTGGTATTCTCCAGCAGCAGAAGCTTACAATAAGGCAAGACCCCACTATCCTAAAGATTTGATTGAGCAAGTTGTGGAAGTTGCTCAACTCTCCACTGACTCAAAAATTCTGGAAGTTGGATGTGGCCCTGGAACTGCAACGGTAGCGTTCGCTCCGTTGGGTTGCTCTATAATCTGCTTAGAACCAAACCCAGATTTTTTCCAGTTAGCTCAACAGAATTGTCAACCGTATTCCCATGTAGAGATTCACAACACATCTTTTGAAGAGTGGAAACTCAAGCCATTTGAATTTGATGCCGTCTTAGCAGCGAGTTCTTTTCATTGGATATCACCAGAAGTTGGATATCCAAAAGCAGCGAATGCCCTAAAAGAGAATGGCTACCTGATTTTGTTGTGGAATAAGGAACTTCAACCTAGCTACGAAGTGTATCAAAGCTTATCGCAAGTCTATCAACTACATACTCCATCTCTTGACCGATATGAAGGCCAAGAAACTCAAGAATATATCTTGAGACAATTAGGAAGTATGGCCATTGATTCGGGAAAATTCAAAGACTTGATATCTGGACAAGTTATATCAGAAGTAACTTATACTGTTGATGAATATTTAACACTTTTGAACACTTACTCGCCATACATAAAATTAGATCCACATAACAAAGAGTCTTTATTTTCGGGGTTGAGGCATCGCATAGAAGATGATTTTGGAGGCAGTCTTCAACTTTCATATATCTCTGCTTTTCACATCGGACAAAAAGTTATCTCAGAGGTAAGGGAGTCTTAAATGGGCTATTGCTAGGTGGGAGAGTAGGTGGAATTGGGTTAATGCTATCGCTGTCATTATTGGCAGTTACCTCAGATGAGATAGGAGTATCACCTGGACGAAAGGCTAGCATTAATAACACTTTTTTCCATGCTATTATTTATAATATTTTATTACTTTGGATGGCTAAGATTATGAAAAAATTAATATCTGCAAAAACATCACAATAGTTCTTTTGGTTTGATTATTCAAATGTATATATTCAATATTGTGTAATAAATTTGTCAATTTATAAAAGTCATTTTCAGTAAAGCTATATATTCAAAACCAAATTGATCAATTGAATATCTGGCACGATCTCAACGAAACTTGAGAAACCGCGTTTATGGGCGAAAAATCTGGGTGCATCCCAGTTTTTATTTTCCAACTAAGTCGAACGCTGCCTACCCCACAAGTATTAGTAATTTATTTGTTGGAAATCCCTTAATTAAAATTAGCGATCGCTATGGTGAGCGACCCTAAAGCACTTCTTCAAAACTCAAATGGGTGGGCAAGATGCCCGCCCATTTTTGTTACCTTCTGATTATTGTAAATTTTGGATAAGCCAATTGCTTATGACTGGTCTAACCGCCGTTGCCATTCAGCGTCAATTTGTGCAGAACGCTCAACTTCCTGGTCGAGTAAGTCAGTTTCGCTAGAATACACTAAATCTTCGTTGCCAATGACTTTTTCTGTTGCAAATTGTTGAGCATAGTCGATTTTTTGTTGCAAAGGTGCATCAGGACTTGCCAATAACCTTGCTCTGGAAATGCGATCGCGGTTGCGATCAACAATTTTGCGATTACGCCACCGAATCCAGAAATAACGCAATAACGGTATGCCTAAGAAACCTGCTCCGTAAGCCAATAGTAGCCAATAAATTCCTTGCACAAAACCGACAAAAGCTGCCAGATCACCTAATCGGGCGACAACTGTTCCATCTCTCAACAAACTTCCCAGTACTAAAGCACCAACAAAATTTAGTACACCCAACCCAGCACTCAGCATAATTTGCCCGGAACTTGCGCCACTAAAACGCCAGGGAAATTCCTCCAAGTGATCTGATATTGCATGACGGCGCTTTTTAACTGCACTCACCTGCAACTCTGGGAAGTAATAAACAATTTGCCCTTCTGGACTTACCTCCGGTTGCCCATTAAATCGCGTCAGAACGGGCAGCATATAATCTTCGTACTCTCTTGTATATCCCTCGCCAATGTCATCCAAATATGGAGCAATTTGTTCCGCTACCACTGCACCACGGTTACTCCGAATCACCGTAGCAATTTCTTGCCAGCGACGTTCTTCTAAGTTGGCGTTAGGATTACCATCGCCAAACAAAAACGAAAACACAGCTTCAAAGAAATTCAGATCGCTTTCTTGCCGCCTTTCACGTCGCCGTTCCTGGTAGTGGGCGTCATAATTTGGGCTAAGATACCAGAATAAATTTGGAAAATAGAAGAACCCCCCACCACCAAAATTACTACCCCGATTGTTGCCGTTACGGTCTGAATTGGTAGAGGTAATAATAATGTAGATGGTAACAGTTATCAGGACGATGGAAACTGTCAAGAAAATTCCAAAAGAAATGCGAATCAGGTAAAACAGAACACTCCAGACCTTTTTCCACCATTCCTGCAATCGTAACCGGAAGTATTTATTACGCAAAATTGCTCGAAAATTTGGTGGAAAAAGGTAAACTATATCACCGGAATCCGCTACCTGCAAATGTCCCCCAGCATCAGATGCCAGGGCTAACAAGCTTTGATTAGCTTCAGCGACATTCAATCCTGCCTGGGTTGCCACATCTCCAACGGTGACACGGTAACCCAGCTGTTCCACAGCTTGCATGATGGTGGGACTGGGAGCCATTGCTCTCCTCTCCTGTTGAAACTTATTCCCGTTTTCTTAAGTATAAAGTTTTATTTTGAGCGGCTTGCCAGGGGCAGAAATAACAATTCAAAATTCAAAATAGTTTCAGACTCTTATTTAAACCGCAACTGTAGCAAGATCCGCGCAAGGTAACTAAGCCAAGTCGGAGCCACTCAGCCTCCGAGCTACGTGTTGACGTTGCGGGTCTTAAAACCTTTAATCTACGATAAACCAACAAATAACCTGACACGCAACATGTTATAATTATTTGCTTCAGCTTGGTTAACCAGCAAATTTTCTGCTCAAATATGGTTCAGTACACTCTCGCTCAAAGCCCAGAAATTCTCCTTACTGTTTCTGGAAAAGATTCAGCCAAAGCCCGTGACAAAGCAATGGATCAGTTGATGGAACTGATGGATGCAGGTAAGCTACCCACGGAACTGGAAGAAGGATTTAGCCCTCAACAATTAATTGAGGTTAAAGAGTCAACTATTGATACTGCTAGCGGTGAGGATACGATCACACAAGCTGTCCAGGTTCTGAGTAACCTGGCCACGCTCAAGCTGAAAGTTCAAGAATCACGATCTGAAGCCTTGGAAATTCGCAAAGCAGTTGATGTTCTGTTCACGGACGATTCGGTGACAGAAGAGGAAATTACTCGACTCAAAGAAGGTTTTAAAGTTCTCAAAAATTTTGCTCAAGCTAATGTGCGTTACCAGGAAGCGCGATCTAAAGCAGAACAGGCTCGGCAGACTCTGGATCAAGCTCTCAAATCGCCTGACAAGTAACATTTACAAAATTAGATGCATTTAGACGCATCTTAAACAATTCGCAATTCGCAATTACGTTTTGTAACCGGGATTTTACATTAGGCGTTCAATTCGTGCTGCCGTCATTAGGCAGGGGAATTAAACCCTTAAACTTTGTTAAAAATGTAATTAATTAAATACTCTAAAAGACAGGCTGTTGTGCCTGTCTTTAGATTTACTGGGGCGCTAGGATTCGAACCCAGGAATGGCGAGACCAAAACCCGCTGCCTTACCACTTGGCGACGCCCCAACGACTTTACTCTAGTTAATATAACACTTAGTCCTGGGTTAATGTCAAGTAGTTTAATAGCTGATTTCAGATAATCGGTTTTTACAGCAGGACATTAATTGGTCAGAACCGTTGTACTTAGACTATTTCATCACTTTGGAGTGAACCCTTGAATCAACGTTTGGCTGTATCCTCGAACTCATGTTAATTTATCCGATAGTGATCAAACGTTAACGGACAAAATTGTGCGATCGCAATTCCTTTGGATCTAAAATCTGCTTTACTTGATGATCAACGCCTTCGGGGACACACTATTTATTTTTATTGATGACTTGTTGGTAAATTGTCATTAACTGCTGATAATTAGCTTCAGGAGCATACTTAGTCTCATAAACCTGGCGAGCATTTTTGCCCATAGTTCTCATAGCTTCAGGATGAGTGGTTGCCCATTCTATTTTGGCTGCTATATCCGTATGATTACCTGCTTCAAAATGTAACCCAGTTACTCCATCCTCGACAATTTCTACCATACTACCTAATTTGGACACCACTACGGGTAGACCGCAGGCAAAAGCTTCAGCGATAGTTAAGGGAAAACCCTCGTACCAAATGGAAGGAAATACTAAAAACCGTGCATTTTGCATTAGTGCCAACACTGTTGGCTTATCCTGAAAGCCTAAAAATTCGATGAAATTTTCGGAACGGGTATTTTTAATCTGTTGCTGTAACTTTTGGCGGCAAGGGCCATCACCGACAATTTTTAGTGGTGTGCATAACTTCTTTTGTACATAGGCATCAATTAAAACAGAAACTCCCTTTTCTTCAGACAATCTACCAACAAAAAGTAAGTAGTCACTATGTTCACCATTTTGGTTTCGAGAATCTGGAGCAAACACAAAATTAGGTTTGATGTACAACTTTTCTGCCGGCAGTCCAGCCTGTAACATTTTGTCTTTTTGAAATTGGGTAAAGACAATATAAGCATCTACCTGTTCTTGCCAAGTACCACGCAACCGATGCCAGCTGTTCATTGCCGCTATAACCGAGCTTTGTAGACGTGAGTCGCGGTAGCAGCCATGTACAACACTAGACCACGGCACTGTTTGTCCAAAGCAATCCACACAAACCTTTGCATTTCTAAAAGGCATTGCTTTGGGACAAGCAAGCCGATAGTTGTGAAGAGTTTGGACAATACTTAGCCCATACTCCCGACAAGCATCATATATGGAAGGAGAGAGTAGAGGAAAAAAGTTATGTACATGGACGACATCAGGGCGGAGTTGGGAAATTTTGATCCGAACTTGTTGTTTTCCTGAATATGAGTAAATTGCATTAATAGCAGTTGTAACTTTATCACAGGTATTTTTAATGTCACGATTACTGACTTCCAGTAAAGATACGTGATGATCATTCGCTTTCAGTAAGGATTGTTCAGCTTTTACTACTCCATCCTCACCGCCTGCAAGTCGATAACGGTTATGTATCAACAGCACTTTCATGCAGTTAACTCTCTGAATAGTGGAACGAAAGAACCAACTAGTAGATCATGCAAAGCAATTACACCCTGATTTACAGTAGTTTTACTGTTCTATAGCCAGTTATTCTACAATCCGTGACACTACAGCCAATTTTCGATGGAATTTAATTAGTTTTTTATGTATGCTACCACTTCTGAGGGAAGCTCCTACCAGTATCGTAAAGGAGCTATTGAGAAGATATATACTATGAGGTTATCACTAATCATCGCTAGAGCCATAGTTCTAACTCAATTTCAAGCAGGATTTATTCTGCGTTGAAATTTCTTCGTAGAGTTGAATCAACTGCTTCCCCTTACTTTCCCAACTGAAAGTCTCCCTCACCCTCTTCTGCCCGGCTTTACCCATTAATAATCTTTGCTCTGGGTTACTAGCTAAATACGTCATAGCCTTAGTAATATCACTTACTACTTGCTCAGGTGTATTCGCCTTAATTTTAAAACCAGTTTCCTCTGTAACCTGAACAGATGGCCCTCCTAAATCTAGGCAAATCACTGGTCGCCCTGCTGCCATTGCCTCTAAACACACAAATCCTCCAGATTCATGCAAGCTGGGATGAACTAACACATGGCAGTTCTGTATTTTACTCCATGTATGTTCGCGAGGTAGATTACCTAAAAACTTGACTTGTTTAGTAATATTCAGATATTGAGTTAATATTTCTAGCTGTTTGCGTTCAAATCCTTCTCCGACAATCCAATACTCAGCATTATGTAGATTTGCTTGGGCAAATGCTGCTAATCCCAAATGAAACCCTTTCCAGTGCAAAAGTCTACCTACGCTAATAAACCGAATTGTAGAATCGTCGAGAATTACGGAATCTGAAAGGTATGCTATTTCATCCTTAGATAAACCTAATGGAGAATAAATTTGGACATTTTTTGTGCCCACTTGGCGTAAGCGTTTAGCTGTATCTTCTGTGGTAGCGCGGGCTAAGACACTTTGTTTTGCAGTCAGGTGAACTAAGGGATCACACTCCCCTATCCAGCGAGCCAAATTTCGCAAAACCTCGTATATCTTCCCACGGAAACTAAAATCTTTCCAAAAACTTTTGGGAAATGATTCCCCGCCACCAACTGGCCCCCAAATGAAAGGAACTGGTAGCAGTGAAATTAAACTAGGGCTTGAATACCTCACATAAGTTACATGATGTAGGATATCAAAGTCAGTCTGCTTGTGAAGTGAGCGACTGATAAAATACGCCCAAATTTGCCAAAGGTAATAATGAACATAAACCCCCCATTTTTTTCCCATTCTCTGATGGCCCCAGTCTATGATCCAGCCTAGAGGATCTAAGTAAACAACGTGCAAGTTGGGCAGGGGGTTACGTGCTAGTTCAGCTTCAAGACCTTGACAGTGACAGTTCGATGTCAGTACCCAGATTTGGTGATACTTGCTTACCTCCCTAACAACATTCCAACCTACTCCTGGTTCAGAACCCTTTCCAGGTTCACAAGCATATGCACAAATGAGAATTTTTAATTGTTTCATGCCCGACATTTCCTTAATGCCGCTAATATAGTTCCAATTAATTTTGGAGTTATCTAACTAAGGTAGGGCATACCGGAAGTTAAAGCTTTTCTTTTTTACTAGAGGCTGCGCCAACGAGACTCTACGCGAAGGGGAAAGAACCACCTCTGGTTTAGATACTGCAAGTGGTCTAAGTTAAGTGGACTCGTTGAACCAAGAATCTCCGTGGCTTTTAGCTAGCAGAGTATCAAACAATGCAAGAATTGAAGAATTGAAGAATTGAAGAAAAGAAAAGAGCAATCAAGTCAGGGGCAAGTCATTTAATTTTAGATTTTGCCCTTTCCTTTTCCTTAATCCCCAGTCTCGTGAAGGAAGACCGCCGCAATCCGACTTGATGATAGTAGTTGCTTCGTAGCCAGCCAGATAAATAGGGGAATAGTCTTGGCATAGCGGCCGCAAAGTCGGCGCGGTTCTTGAATCCATCGATACAGCCATTCAAGCCCTAAGTCTCGAACTATCCGGGGTGCCCGCTTGTGAATTCCTGCATAAACTGGGAAAACTCCACCCAGTCCAATCATTACAGCTTGTATCTTACCCTTATGTTGAGCTATCCAATTTTCTTGCTTAGGACATCCCAGAGACACTAAGACGGCGCTAGCACCGCTAGAATTAATCTTTTGAATCAAAGCATCGTCTTCAGTTTCACTCAAGGGACGAAAAGGTAGAGGTTCCATCGCCGAAATCTTTATCTGCGGAAATTCCTGCTCTAACCTTTTTCGCATCCTAGAAAGAATTTCTGTTTGGGAACCTAGAAAGAAAA
Organism: Nostoc sp. JL33; assembly: GCF_017114985.1. Taxonomy (GTDB): domain Bacteria; phylum Cyanobacteriota; class Cyanobacteriia; order Cyanobacteriales; family Nostocaceae; genus Nostoc. Next base: position 98,428 of record NZ_JABXKP010000038.1, read on the forward strand.
TACTAAGATTTTGTGTTTGAGTTAGCTGACACAATGCTAGGAAAATATCCATCCCTGCCACACGGTCTTGGTAAAGCGCTCCCATTTTTCGCATCATCCATACCAGAGGCATACCATCAGGAGTAACTATATCTGCATTTCGTAATACGGTGGCAAACTCTGGATGCCAATGAGCTTCAATCAGCATGTGTACATTGGCTACATATACAGTTTTACTCTCACGCCTATTCGCCCACTTCACTATTGTTTGTACCTGGTCGTCAAAGCGCAAAGCAGTAATAGGAAAATCAAGCACTTTTTTAGTAGGTAGAAGCACTCTCGCCACAATCAATAACTCCTGTGTCCAATAAAAAAATCCATAGATTGCCTAGACCAATCCGAATATTGAAGAATTCGCATTGGATTACTCCTGACTTTTTGTAGGCTTGTGCCATCGTTGGAAGTTAACACATGGAGATGCAATTGTCTTGTTAGTATACTTTCGACTTAATCGGTAATAAGCTGAAAAACATCTAAATTGCATAACCTAATTAAACCTAACTCTTGTGGGGTGGGCATCTTGCCCGCCCTAATTATGCAAGTTAAATGTGGAACAGCTTACTATAATTATTAGCTGTTGTGTCCTAGCTTACCGTCTTAACCAAGGGATTTCAGACGCTGCTTGGCAAAATTCATACTTCCTTTATAATTAATTTTTGATTTGTTCATGCAAGCATTACAATTGCGATAAATTCCTATGGATATGTCTTGTACTGGGTAGTATTTACTACAAAACTAATTTGGCATCGAAGTAAAATATCAGACACTAAGCCTGCTGATTTTCATACGTAAGTATACGCTTAAGAGGTTTAATTTAAATTAGTATATTTTAAAGAATGGCTAATAATTTTATCTGATGAATTTCCAAATTTATTACAGATTTAATTTAGTCTATATATATTGAAAAATCCCTAAATTTTATTTTTTCTGAAATAAAAGCCCAAAAAACAAGGGGAAGATAAACTTATCTTCCCCGGCTTTATTGTTTTTGTTGTTGTCTAGTTTGTTGCTTTCCTTGAGTCTTTGGCGTAACATTTGCCTTTGCTTTTTCAATTGCCGCTTCCTCGCAGAACCGCCTCTACCTTTATCATTCCTGCCTTCTTTACGGGGAGATTCCCATCTTTTCAGGCGCATAGGTTTTTAACCTCTCTACTAATTGTTTGGTAGTGGGCAGGAGGAGAATCGAACTCCTATGACCGTAAGGCCGCCACATTTTGAGTGTGGTGCGTCTACCAATTCCGCCACCCGCCCTTATATCCAATCTTAACTATTATACTCTAATTGAGGGATTTTGTAACAAGTCTGAAAATTAATTCTCAAAGTTTTGCTGGAATAAATAATAGCTCTAATAATTCTAAGGCTTAAAGGCATGGCAGCGTCAATAAACTAGGGTCAATATCCTGTAGTTTTGCACAGCCGCTAAGTGCCATTCCCAGATTTAACTCATCTTGTAGCAGTGAGATGACATGAGATACACCGGGTTGCCCTGCTACTGCTAGTCCCCACAAAATGGGTCGTCCAATCAGTACCGCTTTTGCTCCTAATGCCAGAGCTTTGAGAATGTCTGTGCCCCTACGAATGCCTCCATCCAACAGTACTTCTAGTTTACCATCCACTGCTGCTACTATTTCAGCTAGGGCATCTAAAGAAGCGATCGCACCATCGAGTTGTCTGCCACCATGATTAGAAACAACAATTGCTTTGGCTCCATATTCTACAGCCCGAACGGCATCATCTCCCCGTAAAATGCCTTTGATGACTAAAGGTAGTGGAGATAAAGACTGCAACCATTCCAAATCATGCCAAGTTACTGCTGGGTTTAGCTGTTGGGCAAAATAGGTAAATAATCCAGATTCGCCTTTTTCATGGGAAATATCTAGCCCTGAGATGGTGGCGAGATTAGCCAGATGTAAGTCTAGGGGTAAGGCAAATTCGTTACGTCTATCTCTCTCCCGTTGTCCGAGAACAGGTGCATCTACAGTTAGACAAAGTGCTTTGTAGCCTGCTTTATAGGCTTTTTCTACCAAAGCACGAGTTAATCCCCGATCTTTATGCATGTAAAGCTGGAACCATCGCAGAGAATCTGGAAATTTATCACACGCAGTCGCCACTTCTTCAATGCTTTTTGTTGCCATTGTACTTAACACCATGCCCACACCAGCTGAGGCGGCAGCTATGGCTGTGGCAACTTCTCCGTCTGGATGGGCTAGACATTGAAAAGCCATCGGTGCAATTAACAAAGGGAGTTGCAGGGGTTGTCCTAAAATGGAGGTAGTTAGATTGCAATCGCTAACATCGACTAATACACGAGGTCGCAGCTTGACTCGCTCAAAGGCAGCACGATTATCCCGCAATGTGATTTCATCCCAAGCACCACTGCTATAATAATCAACGGTTATTTGAGACAGATGCTCTTTTGCAAGCTTTTCGTACTCAAAGAGGTTAATGGGTTGAAAGCGATCGCCGTTGGGTACAACTGTCATGGTAGAGGTTGTGCGTTAAGCAATGGGATGTTTTTTAATCCGATTGTCCGAGTAATTATCGATTTCTTAGTAAAGCTGGAAAACCTAGTATCTCCGACTAAGTTCTTCTAAAGGAACCTATTTAATAATTCTTCCCTGGATAGTTGCAGTAATAAAGGAGTAAATTCCTCTGGAGATAATGCCAATAAAGCTTCAGTAATTCCTCTTAGTTCTGCATCTAAAGAACCGAAGCGAACTTGCAACAAATTCTCTATAACATTACGACGTTCTACTTGAATTCCTTCTTGAATTCCTTCTTGAATTCCTTCTTGAATTCCTTCTTGAATTCCTTCTTGTTTAACTTCTGCTAATTTTTGCTCGTAAATAGGTGATAAGCGCATAATTAAATCTCTATCCTCCTCGTCTATATTTTGATTGAATTCTAAGGTAGTCTTTAAATTCAATAATAAATCAATTGCTTTGGAACGTAAGGGATTATTTTGGGGAAGTGCTTCTAGTTCGTCTATAGCTTGTTGCTGGACTCTTCCCTTACCTAAAATTCTCAACCATAGTGTTTCTTCTGTACACGGTAATTGGTGAATTACCACAATTGCTGTTCTAAAATAATCCCCTAAAAAATGTACTCCTATTCCCCAATTTTTTTCATCTATGTTAGTTCTGAAACCATCCAATATAGATTCAGAAGCCGTAGGTGACAAAATCCATAAACGTGGTAATTCTGATTCTGCAAGCCGAGTTTTATCACCTTTCGCTTGGCGTTTTACTTCGGCAAAGATATCAAACAACTTATTTATGCAACTGCGGATCTCCGCAATTGTAGCTGCATTTCTAAATGGTTCAACTAATGCAGGTTCAGCCGCAAATTTTCCTAACAGCCCTAATTCTATTGTATTTGTCGATTGGGGTGGAGGTACAAAATAAACATCAATCTCTCGGATTTGAGCCGGAACTTTCCGACTTGTTTCCACTTCTCCCAATGGTTGTAACAATTCTTTGAGATAATCTTTGGCAAACTGGTCGTAAGGAAACCTGGTCATTAGCTGATTTTTTGGCTGTATCAGCATTTTACATCACAGTCAATCGCCCCTAGCTTGCCTAAAGAACTTTAGCAAGTGCTATTTCACCAGTACTTTTACCAGTTTCGCCATCCACCTTTGGGTGCAACTTCATTACTTGTAGACTTTAGCCCATGACTTTGGATTAAAGATTGATATTCTGTACTGCTTGCCCAACGGTCAATTTCTCGCGCCCGTAGCACTGGCACTGGATGGGTTAATTGGGCTGTGCGGGCGGCTTTGACCATTTCGCCTAGTTCGGTCTTGCTAATATCGTCGTAAGCGCGGGCTTGGGCAACAAAGGCATCAAGATTCAGTTGTGGCGCTAAGGTGGGGGAACCACCCGCCAGCTTCATCAATACTGACATGACAACTTTGGGGTCTTGGGTTGCTAGTAATGCGGCGCGATCGCAGGTAAACTCAGCACAGCGTACCCATTCCAAAAGCTGTGCCTGTATCGCTTGAGCAACGAAGGTTCCGACATTGGGCACAATCGCCGCAGCTAATATTAATAAATTTATAGGCGTCAAATAAACGCTATGGTCACACTTGAGATGCCCCAACTCGTGGGCAATTACTGCCTGTATTTCCTCTGGTGTGAGGATATCAATCAGAGATGTGTGTAGCACAACAAACGGCTGCTTACCTCGCACAGCAAAAGTATAGGCATTGGGAGCCGGATGTTGGCGGACGTACAACTGGGGAGGCTCTATATCCAGGATATTACAGGCATCTAACAACAGCTTGTATAAATCGGGCAGTTGCTTTTCACCCACCAGAACGCTGGAGGCAATATTTTCCACATAGAAAACCTGCTCTGCCATTGGCCCTAGCCAATTTCGCACCAACATATCTATGCCTGGTATTTGCTTGAGCGTTTTGGTAGCTTCCAGGTCTAATGGATGACGAAATGAGTCAGCTTTTAAACCAATTAGCGGGGTTTTAAAGAAGGACATAGTGCAGCAAGCTATAAAAAAACACAACTATGGAATCTGGCTGGTTAGATAAACAGCCTCCCACAGTTAGTATAACGATTTAAATAGAGTGGGCAGGGGGAAATGGGGGAGAAAATTTTACCTTGTCTCCCTTGCCTCCCTTGCCTCCCTTGTCCTTGCGTCAGTCTCAACCTTTCAATTTCAAGTTGACAGGCTACTGATGGTGGAAGCGATTTCTGCATCTGCTGATGTTTCGCCCACGCGGAGGATTTTAGCCCCCAATTGCTGCAACTTCACATCGAGTCGATCATAGCCGCGATCGAGGTGCTGTAATCCCTGAATCGTGGTTTGTCCTTCTGCCGCCAGTCCTGCTATGACTAGCGCTGCCGATGCTCGTAAGTCTGTGCCTAATACTGGTGCGCCAGATAATTTCGGTACTCCCCGAACGAAAGCAGCGTTGCCTTTGACACGAATGTCTGCCCCCAAGCGATTCAACTCTGAGGCATGACGCAAGCGATTTTCAAAGACAGATTCGTTAATCACGCTGTCGCCTTCCGCCAATGCCAGCAAAGCCATAAACGGCGCTTGCATATCTGTGGGAAAACCTGGATGGTATTGAGTTTCAATATCCGTTGCCTTGAGGGTTTCTGCTGGCAGAATGCGTAAGTGTTCAGGCTTGTCCTCAATTATCGTTACCCCAATATCCCGCAGCTTGGCAATCACTGGTATAAGATGTTCTGGAGCCACTGGCGAGAGGGTAAGTTCTGAGCGGGTAATTGCTGCTGCCAGCAAAAACGTCCCGGCCTCAATGCGATCGGGAATAATGCTGTAGTCAACAGAATGTAACTTGGGGACTCCTTCAATAATAATCCTGCTAGTCCCCGCGCCCTTAATCTTCGCTCCCATCGCGTTACAGAAGTTAGCCAAATCAACTACTTCCGGTTCTCTGGCAGCATTTTCGATGATCGTTTCGCCCTCTGCCAGGGTAGCCGCCATCATCAAGTTTTCTGTCGCTCCGACACTAGCGATGTCTAAGTAAATCTTCGCACCTTTTAATCTCCGGTTGCTGCCAGGGACATAGGCATTACAAATGCCATGCTCAATCTGCACCTCAGCTCCCATTGCTTGCAGTCCCCGGACGTGCAAATCAACTGGTCTTGCCCCAATCGCACAACCGCCTGGTAAGGGCATCTGTGCTACTCCCAATCTGGCGAGAATCGCACCAATGGCGAAAAAACTCGCCCTCAACTGGGTAACTAGTTCGTAGGGAGCTTTTGATGTTTTAATTTCGCTGGCGTTGATGTCTAAAATGTCACCTTGGCGTGTTAAGCTTACACCCAAAGCCAATAACACCTGACCCATCCGCTCTACGTCCGCTAATAAGGGGACATTGCGGATGCGACAATCGCCCGGACACAGCAAGGCTCCAGCCATGATTACCAATGCTGCATTTTTTGCCCCGCTAATTTTCACATGACCTCGCAAAGGATGCCCACCCCAAATTTGCAAGACTGAGGAGTCTGCTTTGGGAGCAAATTTGGCATCTGGTAAGCTGGTAGAAGGATTAATAAGCCTACCTCCAAAAGTAATACGTATTTTATATGTTTGAAGTTGGTTTTGATTCTACAGTAAAGATTCAATTTGTCCACGTTTTCGGGCAACATCTTGCATAAAAAAATTGTTTGTGGGTGAAAAATACGGGCTGGAAAGAAGCAATAGCAAGCTTTTTGAGCTTTTGAAAAATTTAACAAAAAGTCACGAATAAGTAGTGTTTTTAAGCAAGATTAAATACTCAGTAAAATAACTTAAGTGTTCTCTAAAAATCAATGCTGTACTGTTGAGTTAATATTTTGATTCGACCTATCGTCTGAAAAACTCGTTTGCAGTTTCAGACTTTTAACGAGGCGTGATGTTTTAACTTGACAAAGGTCAAAAATTACGCAATAATAGGAAATTGTCAATAAAGATAATTGCCAGCGGAACTGGCGGAATGGCAGACGCGCTAGATTCAGGTTCTAGTGCCGCAAGGCTTCCGGGTTCAAGTCCCGGGTTCCGCATATGAATTTTGGATTTTAGATTGCCGATTTTAGATTAATCCAAAATCCAAAATCTAAAATCTAAAATCCAAAATCGTGTTGACCAGTTTACAAAATTCCTTAGTCAAACAAATCCGCAAACTCCACTCCACGAAGGAACGGCACAAGCAGGAGTTATTTTTGCTGGAAGGGACGCACCTGCTAGAGGAAGCTTGTGCGGTGAATTACCCACTAGAAACAGTCTGTTGTACCCCAGAATGGCAAGCAGCCCATCCTTCGCTGTGGGAGGAAGCTTGTAGCCGATGCGATCGCGCCGAAATTGTCAGTAGAGAAGTATTGGATGCGATCGCTACTACAGTCCAACCGGATGGTGTGGTGGCAACGGCAAAACGAAGTGTTGGCCAAACTCAAATACCATTTACTGGTTTAGTGCTAGCTTTAGAAACAGTGCAAGATCCCGGCAACCTGGGGACGATGATCCGCACTGCTGCTGCGGCTGGAGCATCGGGTTTGTGGGTAAGTGGAGATAGTGTAGATTTAGACAGTCCCAAAGTTCTCCGGGCTTCAGCAGGACAATGGTTTCGCCTAGCAACAGCCGTAACCGAAGATTTAAAAGCGACAGTCCAACAAAGTCAGCAGGCAGGAATGCAGGTAGTAGCAACCTTACCCAGTGCGACTTTAACTTATTGGGAGGTGGACTGGCGAAAACCCAGTTTAATTTTACTGGGAAATGAAGGTGCTGGATTGTCGGCAGATTTAGCAGCGATCGCAGATCAGCAAGTTAGAATTCCTTTGAGTCCTGGGGTAGAATCTTTGAATGTAGCGATCGCAGCCGCTTTAATGTTGTACGAAGCTCGGCGGCAAATCATTTGTCAGTAATGAATTTTAACTTTTTACCTTTATTTCGTTTTTGTTCTTTCTTCGAGATATTTTTCAATATCAGCAACTGCGTCCTCAAGAGCCGCTAAATCAATATTTGTCAAGTCTTGATCTAGTTCGACTTCACTGGGACTACTAGTATGCACTTGGGGGATCTCTTCTTCCTCAGTCGAACTTTCTTGTAAGATATCCTCCAACTCTTCGAGGGATTCTTGAAACACTTGATCAGCGACGCGGCGCTGTTGTGGCTGAATTGGCTCCATAATATTGATTTGAAAATCCTGATTTACTGACTTAATTTGGATTGCAGTTCCGACAAATTTAAATTTTGCAGTTGTAACATCATAGTTGTGTGCTGTATCAACTTTAGCAGTGGTTATCAAGAATATCGATACTTGGCTTTGATCACCCTTGCCAAGCTGTCTCCAATCGCTAGGACTTGTATTTTTGCAAAGACTATGAAATACTCCTGAGATATTCTACGGTAATTTGACCGATAAACAGTAGTATATTCAATAGTATGTGATGCCGCTCTGGCATCCAAATTAGGCGATGTCTAGCAACAAGCCCGGAGTAACAAAAACGTCTTTGGGGCTGCACGCCTACGCAATATTTACAAGGAAAGTATTCTATGAGCAGCGTACAACTTTACTTTGCTAAAGCCTCCACCTTCTCCCAAAGAACCCGTGTGGTTTTACTGGAAAAAGGAATTGACTTTAGCGCCACTGAAATTGACTTACAAAACAAACCAGATGGCTACACACAGATTTCGCGCTACGGCAAAGTCCCTGCGATCAAACATGGGGATATCGAAATTTATGAGTCTGCCATCATCAACGAATATCTTGATGAAGTCTTTCCAGAACCAGCTTTATTACCTCGCGATCCAGGTGCTAAAGCGATCGCTCGAATCTGGATTGACTATGCCAACACTCGGTTTGTACCCGCCTTTAACAAATTCCTCCGTGGTAAAGATGCTCAAGAACAGGGACAGGGACAAAGAGAGTTTTTGGAATCTCTGTTGTACATTGAGCAAGAAGGGCTAGGGAAGCTATCTGGTGATGGCCCTTACTGGTTAGGAGATCAGCTGAGTTTGGTTGATATCAGCTTCTATCCTTGGTTTGAACGCTTGCCCCTTTTGGAACACTTCCGCAATTTCACCTTACCAACAGAAACCCCTCGCTTGCAGAAATGGTGGAATACTGTGCGCGATCGCGAGTCAATTCAGGCTGTGGAAAATCCTGCAAGCTTCTATATAGAAAGATTTGCCAAAATTCTTGGTGCGCCCACTGCCGTTGCTTCTGCTCAAAAATAGGGAGTAGGGAATGGGGAGTAGGGAATAAAACCCTATGTATACATTAGTAAAACTTTGTTGAATTCACTGGGAGATTTAACCCATGAGCTTAGACAGTCAATTGTTCAAGGAACTACCGCACGTTGAGGGAGAACTTAATTACCTCGCTCCCACAGCAGAGAAACCTGTTAACTACACCTACGATCCACCGCCAGGCATTCCACAGCGAAGCGGGAAGTATGAGGTACGCACACTCCCTATCTATAATGCTCGGACGATCTCACAAGAGGTGTCCTTGGATCAACAGGGATTCGCCTTGACCGAACACCACAGCACTGTTAAAGACTTTTATGATCAAGATGAGGTGCGCCGCGTTTACTACCCTGAGACCGAGCAATTCCTCAAGGATTTGACAGGTGCCCAAAGGGTGATAGTGTTCGATCACAATCTCCGTAATGCCGAACGAGCGAAGCAGGGTGAGCAAGGGATAAAGACGCCAGTAAGGGGCGTACACAACGACTTCACCGCCAAGTCTGGCTATAGTCGCGCCCGTACCGTGTTGGAAACAATCGGTACTGAAGACCCCGATGAGCTTCTACAGCACAGATTCAGTGTAGTCAACCTCTGGCGACCGATCGCAGGGCCAGTTCAGGAGTCTCCATTAGCCGTGTGTGACGCCCAAAGTATCGCACCGACAGACCTCGTGGCTACCGATCTTGTGTATCGCGATCGCATCGGCGAAACTTATGCAGTCACGTATAACCCGAAACATCAGTGGTTTTACTTTCCGCAAATGCAACGAACCGAAGCGCTACTCATCAAGTGTTTTGACTCAGCACAGTCAGGTTTGGCACGGTTCGCCGCCCACACCGCATTTGATGACCCCACAAGCCAGCCGGATGCCCCGCCACGCGAGAGTATCGAGTTGCGGACGTTGGTTTTCTACGCCGCATAAGTAATAAGCAGGGGGGAATAATGCAATGCCCAATTCCCCCTTTACTGCAATTCAAATCTTGGTTGAAAGAAACGGGGATATCATTTTGGTTGCTAATACTTGCTATTGCCAAGACCGCCATAACTAGTTTTAGCGTTCTTGAGGGGCACACCACTGAGCTATTGGTTCAATTCGTGCTTGTTGCATCAATTCCAAAAGCTGCGATTGATTACAACCATAGGTAGATGCTAATAATTCCTCGCCTTGTTTTTTTGCCTCGTCGGCAGATACACCAAAGGTGATGATTTCTTCGTCTTGGTTAGCTGTAATCCTCTCAACTGGAATGATACAGATATATTGCGCTTCATTATGTCTTATTTGTTGCACCATTATTTACCTGCCATTTCACTGTTAATTGTGTCTATTTTCAAGTCTAGATAAATCACAAGTGAAAGTGAAACAGAGTCAGTATTTAAGTAGTTTGTGATTTGAAGAACATTAACTTTTATACGTGGTTAAGAGAACGTTAAGAATTCTCTCAAAATTGCCAAATTTTCGAGTGCAAATACTTACGTATGGGAAAATCAAGTTAAACATCAACAAATATCTTTTTGTAAATTTTTGTTTTTTAGATTTCAGTAATGCGTTGAGACACATGCATTGGCACTCACTGCATGGATTAATTTAAATCTGTGTTGGTAATCTCTGGGAGTCAGTAAATAAAAGCTGATACCCCCAAAGATCAGCTTTTTTTACTCAATGCAAGCTGAAGGCATTTAGTCAGTTCAAGTTTCATAAAAATTGGAGGTTATAAAATGGCAATTCGGAATAACTTAGTCACCAATTTCTGGGAAAGAGTACAAAAAGATTCAGTTAGTTGGGGATCGTTAGCTCTTTGGATCAGTGCATTAGTTGTTATGTTAGTAATGCTTACAATGTTTTCTAACGCTTAATCTCAGCAAGGTTATTATAGTTCCTGGGCAACAGCCTGGGAACTAACATAGGGTAGAGTTTCATCCCTAGAAAACTCAAATTATGAACTACAAAATTCTGGCAACAGTCGTAGTGCTAGCTACTACTAGCTTTGTTACTCCTGTTAAATCTCAAGAAACTACTACCGACACTCCAGCAAAATCGAATCAAGTTTTGAATGCTTGTATCCAAAATCAAGCAGAAACTTTACCAAATCCCTTTAGTGATGTGCCATCAGAGCATTGGGCTTTTAAAGCAGTTATGACTATGCACTACTGCGGCGCATTCCGTAAAGCTACGCCACCAGCTTTATTTCAAAAACTGCGACCAACAAATAGCCAGGAGCGATCGCAGAAAGAACCGCAGTTTCAAAAATAGGGCGTTGGTGACTAAAGATATAAAAGTTTGAGTAGCAACCGCCGATTGAAATTTCGATGGACGTTGAGATGAAAAGAATTGTGGTAAATGTAAAAAGTTTACTATTCGGTGTCTAATGGTATTTTTGCCTTTTGAAACACCTGCTCAACAGTAAATTCCAACCCCTCAAATAAAGAATCTTTGAGTAATTCTTCTCCCATATAAGTTTGTGGTGCTGCATCTGGATAAAAAACAGTAATGCTTCTCGCTTTACTATCTACCACCCACACCCGCAGTACCTTAGCATCTAAATAGTGTTTGGCTTTAGCTGCCATTTGTCCAAAGGTTTGTCCTGGGGAAATAATCTCAATCACCAAATCAGGAGGAACAGGACAAGCTTCGTTTTCATCCCAGTTGGCAGGTAAACGTTCATAAGAAATGTACAAAATATCTGGAATTGGCATCCAATCTCGCCCCCGACGGGTTAATGCAACAGCCCATTCCGGGCAAACTTCTCCTTTCCCCTCACACGATTGCTCAATCAAATTGAGAAGGACGCGGGTAAGTTTTGCGTGAAAAAATTTTGGTGACATTTTAGGAATTGCTTGACCATCAACAAGTTCATAAGTTATATCTCCCTCACCTGGAGAAAGATTTAAGAACTCTTGCAAGGTTAATTGATTTTTAGCTTGGAGTATCATGGCTCAATAATTCATAATTCGTAATTTGAAGGACAGAGTAACTAATTTTTATTCTGGCTCCTGAATTCTTTTTTAGATTGTTCAGATCCCTCGCAAAACTTGCCGAATAATATCTGATGGCACCTCATCGGTAACTGTTACTACACCAATCTCTGTTGGTAAAACGAACCGCACTTTCCCCGCTTTGACTTTCTTATCTAACTGCAACGCGTCAATAATTGCTTCAATATCTACCCCAGATGGTAACTGAGTCGGTAAACCTGCTTTTTGAATTAAAGCATTTTGACGTTCCGCGTCTTCCTTTTCCCACATTCCCAATTCCACAGCAATTTGACCGGCTGCTACCATGCCAATGGCCACCGCTTCACCGTGATTTACTAGACGATAACCAGTCAAACTTTCGACTGCATGACCGATGGTATGTCCATAGTTGAGAATCGCCCGCAATCCGCCTTCTTTCTCATCTTTGCTAACAACATCAGCTTTAGCTTGACAAGAGCGCATCAATATGGTATGTATCAACTCAGGTTTTACATAGCGGAGTTGGTCGAGACGTTTACTTGCTTCCAATTGGGCAAACAATTCGGCATCCCAAATTACACCATATTTAATAACTTCTGCCATTCCGGCGCGAAACTCACGCATAGGTAGAGTTTTCAATACTTCTGGGTCAATCAAAACCAAACGCGGTTGATGGAATGCCCCAATCAGGTTTTTGCCGTGGGGATGATTCACGCCAGTTTTGCCACCAATTGCCGAATCCACCATCGCCAAGAGAGTTGTAGGCACTTGGACAACATTAATGCCGCGCAGCCAAGTTGCGGCTGCAAAGCCAGTCATATCGCCAATTACACCTCCGCCCAAAGCCACCATAGTAGAAGAACGTTCTAGGCGGTTTTCTAAGGCGATATCGTAAAGTTTTTGGATGGAATTGAGGGTTTTGTAGCGTTCCCCTGGTGGTAGGGTGCAGCTAGCAACTTCAAATCCAGCAGATTTTAGGGATGCGATCGCTCTTTCCCCAAAATGCTTAAAAATAGTAGGATTAGAAACCAACAATACCTTCTTGCCTAGCTTGAGACTGGCCATCTGCTGACCCAGTTGATCTAAGCTCGAAGATGCGTTAGCGTAGCTCAACGTTCGCGTAGCGTCTCGCAGAGAAGTTATCGCAATCTCATAAGACTGCTCTGGTAAATTTACATTAATTACAGAAGTCATTGCCCAACCCCAAACTAGCGCCCGTGGGCTGTATTGTATCGCAATCTGGGGAGTGGGGAGTGGGGAGTGGGGAGTGGGGGGATGAGGGAGCAGGGGGAGAAATAAATTCAAAATTCAAAATTAAAGAACTTCTGCCTTCTGCCTCCTCTTTCCCAATGCCCCATGCCCAATGCCCAATACCCAACAACTAATGATTCAATAGATTTAGGAAGTATTGTGGAGAAAAATAAATGTTTGCGATTGCAGCTTACATCGGCTTTTTAGCTTTGTTCTTTGGTTTGGCTGTCGGTCTGCTGTTCGGTCTGCGGACTGCCAAGATAATTTAGCCAAAACTCTTGTGGGGCGGGCATCTTGCCTGCCCTCAGTTTACTCAGGACGGGCGAGATGCCCATCCCACAAGAAGATATTTATCCCACAACAGCCGGACTTGCTACCTTCTGTTGTCTTTGGGAAGGCGATCGCATTCCCAAACCAAGTAAGTTCAGCATTTCTCGATCGCTATCATAATCTGGACAGGGAGTTGTCACTGTCAACATCTTGTTGTCGTCGCTGGAAAAGATAGAATTTGCTCCTGCCATAAAGCAGAAAGCTTGTTCTACTTGGGAAAGTCTAGCCCTACCGGCACTAAGACGCACATCGGAAGCTGGCATTAAAATCCTAGCTGTGGCAATCATCCGCACAATATCCCAAATGGGGACATCAGGCTGATTTTCTAAGGGTGTCCCCGGTACTTGTGAAAGAATATTAATTGGCACAGACTCTGGATGCGGATGTAAGTTTGCCAGAGTTTGTAACATCCCAACCCGGTGATCGACAGTTTCGCCCAAACCCAGGATACCGCCGGAACATACGGTAACATTTGTCTGACGGACATTCTCAATTGTGTTCAAGCGATCGCTATATGTCCTCGTGGTAATAATTGTGTTGTAATATTCCTGCGAGGTATCTAAGTTATGGTTGTAGGCGTAAAGTCCCGCTTCTTCCAATTTCCGGGCCTGATTTGCTGTCAACATCCCCAGAGTGCAGCACACTTCTAAACCCATTGCGGTTACATCCTTGACCATTTCCAGGACTTCCTCAAATTGTGAGTTATCCCGCACTTCCCGCCAAGCAGCACCCATGCAAATGCGACTAACACCAGTTTCTTTAGCTTTCTGGGCGATGCTAACTACCGTTTCCTTTTCTAGGAGTGCTTCCGCCTTTACCTCTGTTTTATAACGGGAAGATTGGGCACAGTAACTACAATCTTCTGGACAACCTCCCGTTTTAATAGATATGAGCTTACAAACTTGTATTTTTGTTGAGTCATGATATTGGCGATGCACGCTAGCAGCTTGATAAATAAGCTCTAGCAATGGCATGTTGTATATCGCCCGAATCTCTAATTCCTGCCAATCGTAGCGTATTCCCACCACATCACTATCCTTCTTGTAGACTGGGTTAAATCTTGAGCTGTCTTTTGGTTGAATCTCCTGCGGTACAGCGTTTGGGCAAAGCGATTTTATCGAAATTATGCCGCGTACTGTGCTTTATCACCCATTGGCTCTCAATCCTTGCGCTCTAGATATTAGACATCAGCTTATCAAGATTTTGGTGGAATGGCTGATTAAGAGCAAAAATACTCACTTCACTGCTGCTAAAGCGGAGGTATGAGAGAATTTACAAAATTAGCGAGAATGTTTTGGGAAGAGATCCTGTAGATTAAGTAATTTATGATATCAAAACTGCCACTAATTACAAGCGATCGCCTATTATTACGAGCAGCGATCCATGAAGATATACCACAAATTATCAAATATTTCACTGATAACAAAACTTATCTCACCCCATTCTATCCTGTTTGGGCTGATGGTTTTTTCACTGAAGAATATTGGCAGTACCAGATAGAGAATAGTTTTCTGGAATTTATCAATGGGCAATCATTAAAACTATTTATTTTTACTAAAAAAAATCCCACTGTAATTATTGGAACTGTCAATTATAGTAATTTTGTCCGAGGTGCCGCTCATTTTTGCTATGTGGGATATAGCCTTGCTGAAAATAAACAAGGTAAAGGATATATGACAGAAGGGCTAAAAGCCACAACTCAATATCTCTTTCAAGAGTTAAATTTTCACCGGGTTATGGCTAATTACATGCCTCACAATCGG
Source organism: Nostoc sp. JL33 (assembly GCF_017114985.1). Lineage (GTDB taxonomy): Bacteria > Cyanobacteriota > Cyanobacteriia > Cyanobacteriales > Nostocaceae > Nostoc. Next base: position 113,478 of record NZ_JABXKP010000038.1, read on the forward strand.
CGCAGTGGCAATGTACTCAAAAGACTCGGCTTTGTCGTTGAAGGATATGCTAGAGACTATTTGTTAATTAATGGGCAATGGGAAGATCATATTCTCACAAGTCTTACCAATCCTAATTGGCAAGCACCTAAATTTTAAAAATGGCTGGGTATAATTGTCAAAAATATTTATTTTATTTCCTAACTATCCCTGCTTCGGAATTTCCTTTTTTAGTAATGGTATAATATCTTAGTTTGAATTAATTTGAGATATCAGTTGTGAATATCCACGAATTCATAGCAAATTCATAATAAATACACAACAACTCCACAAGCAAATGCAATAGTAATATTTGTTCACTACTCGGCTCAGTTATCAAGGTTCGCTTTAGCCGATGTGTCCAATTTTATTAAATGTTTGAGGAGTTTTTCAAAATGTCCATTAATTCTATAAAGCGTTTATCTGTCTTTTCTACTATCTTCGCTTTTGCTACCATCTTACACGGAGTTGTCTTGGCAACACCACTTCCAAATTCCGCCACTACACCAGTCTTAAAAACTCAGACTAGTCCTACATCACGCCAGACAAGCAAACTCACAAAGCAACAGCGCCTAGAAATCCAACTGGCTCGCCAGCAAAGAGATAAGGATATTGAGGCTCTATTAAACCAGTCCCAAACTACTAAATTTAAGGCAGCACTGCAATCTCGTCAGAGAATCAGAACAGTATTAACATCTTTGGATCTGAATCAAGCTCAACAGAAACAGGTTCAATCAATTTTGCAAACTTATAGCCTGCAAGTGAAAAAAATTCTATCTTCACAGGCATCACAAACAACATCAAACTCAGCAGCAGTTACTCCACGAACATTACAACCAGTTACAAAATAAAAACTCAGTTTTATTGAATTAAGGTTAAGTTTCGGAAGACTGGCGGATTTGATCCAAACTTCGGTTGAGCCAGTCTTCATACCAATCATAAAAGCTCAAAGGCTGCCCCTGATCGCTATCTTGATGAAAATCATCAGGATTAATGTCATGGAAAGCATCACAAAAACTCAAACAAGCAGGATATATCCCATTATCATTAGTACGGTCATCTATCCAGATTCTTCCTGACTGCTCCCCAGTAATGACTAACATCGCATAAATTCCACAACCATAATTTGTAATGGTGACAGTACCCTGGATAAACTGATCATCAAAGTAAGCATCACTGTTAGCAACACAACCCGGATTATTCTTGACAATCAAATCTAAATCATTCCATGCTTCTGTTAAAGGAAATGGTTTAGATAGAATTTCGTAGTTCTCTTGGTATAGTTTTTCTGGAATTATATCTTCATACTCAATTCCCAACAGACCAGATAAGCCGTATCCTGGCCCCGCACCACCATTACCAATTTCTAAGAGAAAGTTTCGATATTCACTTGGTAGTCTAATATTGTACCTGGATTCAAACACTTGAATATCTTTGTTACTTAAGCAAGGTTTAAGTTGATATTCGTGTGATTCTGAACCAAAAACCTGAAATGTAGCGTCTAAAAGAGCTAATTGACTCAACTTTTTCTTTAATTGCAAAATTTTATTCATTATCCGCTCTAGATTTTAATGGTGGCGCTACCATATTTTAGATATGGGTCGCTTTTTGCGTCTATGCTGATGCTGAAGCCAGAGGTAGTATTAAGAGAAGAATGAATTAAGCTTTGCTCGTAATGACTCTGGCTGAAACTCCAAACTACAAAAATTCTAGCAATCCTTTTCTCACCCTCAACTACGAAAGCGCCTTAGAATCTCTAGGCGGTGACTACTACGATGAGGTTGCAGCAGCAGAATTTCCCCAACACCTCCTGCGTTGGCGTAACGATGAACTATTACCCCGTTTCGGTCTAGACCCCCAAGTAGTCAAAGACGAAGATTTTATCACAGCCTTTGGTAAATTTCAGGGGCGCAAACCCTTGTTAGCACTGCGTTACCACGGCTATCAATTTGGTGAATATAACGGGCAGTTGGGTGATGGTAGAGGCTTTCTCTACGGGCAAGTACGCGCCAATGATGGCGAATTGTACGATTTTGGCACGAAAGGTTCCGGGAGAACGCCCTACTCCCGTGGTGGCGATGGTATGCTCACGCTCAAAGGTGGAATGCGGGAAGTTCTGGCTGCGGAAGCACTGCACTACTTGGGTGTACGTACTTCGCGCTGTCTGAGCATGATTGAAACAGGTTTACCACTCTGGCGGGGCGATGAACCTTCGCCTACCCGTTCGTCTGTGATGGTGAGAATGAGCAATTCTCATATTCGGTTTGGCACGTTTGAGCGACTGCACTATTTCCAGCGTCCAGATTTAACTAAGAAGCTGTTAGACCACGTAATTGAGCAGTATTATCGACACTTAAGTGCTGAAGAAGATAAATATGCTCTATTTTACGCCGAATTAGTTAAACGGGTTGCAGAACTAGTCGCGCAGTGGATGGCGGCTGGCTTTTGTCATGGAGTTCTGAATACTGACAATATGTCGATTACCGGAGAGAGTTTTGATTATGGCCCTTACGCATTTATCCCTACTTATGAACCATACTTTATAGCTGCCTATTTTGACTATTCAGGACGCTACTGTTATGGTAATCAACCAAGCATTTGCCAGTTGAATTTACAAATACTCCAGGAACCTTTAAAGGCGATTATTGATAAAGGCGAAATGGAAGCTGGATTAGCAATGTTTGATCAGTATTATCAAGCTGAATACAGTTCTTTGATGTTGAAAAAGTTAGGTTTTGAGGATTTACCACATCCAGAAGCTCAAGAACTGTTGAATCTAACGGTTGAATTTTTGAGAAATAGCCAAGTTGGTTATCACCAGTTTTTTTATGAGATGGCTCGTACTTTTTCATCAAAATGGCGAGATGAACCAGCTTTTGTAATGAATGGTTCTGATATTGTACCAGTACCGGGCGCGTCAGCAATTTTTGATGATTGGTGCATACTGTATCATAAAATTTTGAATGATTTGGAGCGCGATCGCATCGATGTAATTGCCCAAACTCTAGCTGTTCATAATCCGAAAACGGCATTATTAAGACCTCTGATTGAGTCTATTTGGGAAGCAATTGCTCAGGAAGATAATTGGCAACCTTTTTATGACTTAATCAAGGCAATTCAGTCTAGGAAGTAGTCAAAGTTAAATAGTTGTGTTTACAGACATCCCGCGCGGAACTGAAGTTCCAGCCTGATAGCTTAAGTCCACTAAGCGCGGACTAGAATCATCTACTCAGTCCGCTTTAGAGGAATGCAAGCTATTAGCCTTGGAATTCTATTCCGAGGCGGGATAGCAACGAAGCGGGGATTGTCAGATGTGGGTAATAAGCTAATGAGCATTTTGCCTAACTAAACTGCTGGGCATAAGACCGCGCATAGCGACGCTCTAGGGCTAATAATTCTTCATGGGTTCCCGATTCGACAATTTGTCCTTGTTCGAGAACTAAAATACGATCGCACCTCCTAACTGTCGATAAACGGTGAGCAATAATAAACACCGTCCGTTTTTCCATCAATCTTTCCAGCGCTTCCTGTACCAGTGCTTCTGACTCGGAATCTAAGGCTGATGTCGCCTCATCCAGAATCAAGATTTGGGGATTGAGCAAAACAGCACGAGCGATCGCAATTCTTTGTCTTTGTCCACCAGATAAGTTTACCCCACGTTCGCCCACCCAAGTCTGATAACCCTCTGGTAGTTGGCTAATAAATTGATGGGCATTAGCAATTTTTGCCGCCTCTTTAACTGCTTCCATCTCAAAAACATCTTGTCCAAAAGCGATATTTTGGGCAATTGTCCCGGAAAACATGATCGTTTCTTGAGGAACAATCCCAATTTGTCGCCGCAGACTATGCAACTTGACATCCCGGATATCAACACCGTCAATGAAGATTTGCCCAACTTCGGGATCGTAAAAACGCGGTAGGAGATTCACAAATGTGGTTTTACCGGCACCAGAAGCACCCACAAGAGCGATCGCTTCACCTGGCGATACTAATAAACTGATATCTTTTAATACAGGTTTACCTGGTTTATAACCAAAGGAAATATGACGATATTCTACTTTGCCTTGGACTGGGGGTAGAGCGATCGCATTTGTCTTTTCAATCACCGTCGGCTGAATTGCCATCAATTCAAAAACGCGGTCAACAGATGCTTCACCCTGCTTAAATTCGTTGTAGGTGTTAGTAGTATGACCAATGGGATCAATTAACAGCGCCGCCGCCGCCAGATAACTGAAAAAATTCGCCACTGTCAAGTTATTTTGGGAAATTTGCCACGTTCCCACAATCAGTAACGATAATCCACTTAAGGCTTCCAGAAACCCGATAATCGGAATCTGAATCGCTTTCAGGCGTTCGGCTGAGTATTTTGCTTTGAGACTGCGTTCTGCTTCATGTCCAAAGCGGGCGATTTCGTAATTTTCGGCAGCAAAAGCCTGTACCAAACGAATACCGTTGAAAACTTCTGAGAGGATGGCTGATAAACCCGACACGCGATTTTGACTTTTTAAGGAATATTTGCGTAACCGTTCCCCAAACCAGCCGATTAAAATACCCATCAGAGGTGCAACTATCACTGTTGCTAGTGTCAGTTGCCAATTCAGGTAAATCATGTAAATCGGAATTGCTACCAACTGCAAAATGCAGGGGATAAAGTCGTGAAATCCTTTATTTACCACTTCGCCAATCCGGTCAACATCTTCGGTGAGGCGGTAAGATAAATCACCTGCTTTTGCCGTTTCAAAATAGCTGAGATTTAGCTTTTGAAGATGGGCGTAGACTTGCTGACGAAGATGAAAAGCAACCCTCAAAGCAGCTTTCGCCATGTACATATCTTGTATAGACTGAAACAAGCCTCTGACAAGAAAGACTAAGGCACAGCTACCAGTTATTTGAGCGATCGCTACTACATTACCTTGTCCAAAGGGAGTTGCCAATTTACCGGCGAGATTGATCAACACTAATGTCGCCATTACGTATCCCAAGATACCAGTAAGTCCCTTGGCGATCGTTTGCCACTGGAGTCGGATATAAGGCAGTAGTTGCCAGTAATTAGAACGGGTTTTCAATATCTAACGTCCACAACGATATTCTCCTTTGTTTGACGCTAGCAGCTTTTGGGGAGTTTCTGAATAGTATGACTAATTACTCCCTGATCACCAACGCCGTCACAGATAAAATAGATGTGCGTCAAGTCCCCATCCGCTAACCGCAGAACCCACCATGACACAAATCACTCTTTCCGACCTCCCCGAAACCATCCAAACCCTACTCAACCAAGCCCAAAAAACAGGCGAACCCCTGACTATTACCCAAAACGGTATCCCCTTCGCCATCATTTCCCCCATCAAGAAAAAATCCCTCCTGGAAACCCTTTCCACTCTTGAACCACTGGACGAAGACTTTGCCGACGTAGACAAAGGATTATTACCCTTAGATGATATTGAGTTTTCAAAATGAGTTATTTATACTTGTTAGATACAAACATCATTTCCGAACTAATTAAAACCCCAGAGGAGTAATATTTTCAAAAATTCAAGATGTCGGAGAAGACAAAATTTGTACAGGTATTATCGTAGCTTGTGAATCAAGATTTGGAGCTAGAAAAAAGAACTCCCAAAAGCTCATAGAAAAACTTGAAATAATCTTGGATAGTATTGAAATACTACCCCTAACTCATCCTGTAGAGCAATATTACGCAGAAATCCGCACTGATTTAGAACAACAAGGTAAACCGATTGGAGGTAATGACTTATTAATTGCTGCCCATTCTTTAACCCTTGGTCTAACTCTCGTTACCGCCAATACTCGTGAATTTTCCCGCATTCCTAATTTAAAAGTAGAAAACTGGCTCGAACCTCGCTAAAATCAGAAATATCTAAAAAATTAGCCCTCTCCTTGTAACTAAGGAAAAGGCTGAATTAATCTTAAAATACTTCCTAATTTTCCGGTTGAATTACGTTAGCCTAGCGGTAGCGAGTCCGCGTTGGCGTAGCCTCTCGCAGAGAGCGTCATTACGAATTAATATCCGCCTTCTTCTTCGTATTCTGGCTGTCTTTCCTTGACTTTCTTGGGAATATTCACGGGCTTCGGCGCATCTTCCCAAGCATCGCCCTCTACGTCGTCATAATCATCGTATTCGTCAACGTATGGCTTACTATAGGGCTGGGCTTCATATTTTAGCGGCTGAGGTTGTTGATACCTGTCGCTGCCTGTTGCCTCGCTCCAGTTATCTTCTTCCTCGTCTTCTTCGTATTGAATAGATTCATACTGCCGCGCCTTCATTACCTGACGCTGTGGCCTTTCCTCTTCCACATAGTCTTCATTCCATTCCTCTTCCCGCGCTACGGGTTCGGGGGCGCGAACTCTCTGCTTGGGTGGCTGCAATGGCATTCCAGCCGGCAGTTGATTGCCAGGCGGAGCTTGGCGCGGTGGAGTATAGCCGTATTCTTCTTCTTCATCTCGCTCCCACGGTGCTTTGCCGATACCCAGGCGCTCTAGTAAACCAACTGTCAACTGGTTTACTCGTTCTTCGGCTCCCTCAAACACAATCAACCGATTGGGGCCAGTGCTGACAATTTCATCTACTGAGAACTCGTAAGTACTCAGAAATTGATCGGGAATTTGGGGGAATCCTAAAGAAGCAATGACTATGGAGTTAAGCTTCCCGGTTTCGGCGTTGAACTTGAAGCCCCGAACTTTGCCTAATACTTCACCTGTTTCTGTAATTACTTCCCAGCTAATCAGATTACTGAGAGATTCAACTTCGATATCTTCAATTACATCTTCGTTATCAACCAGGATGACATCACCAATCTGGTTGATGTTGTTGAGGTACATATAGCGCGGTATGCCCGAAATGGAGATCAGGCTGTCTCGCAAACCAAGAGCCACAACCTCTCGTTGATCAATATCAACCCAGATTTGACTGACGATGCCTAGCCGCTTGCCATTGTCGCCGGTAATCACCTGAGTATTTAATATGTCGGAACGCCTAATTATCTGTTCAGAGGTCATTCTATACCGAGTCCTGATCTCGAATCCGGTTTAACGCATCGGTGCGACTTATTCTTGGAACCCTTCTCTAAACCTCTCCCCCACAGGGACAGAGGCTTTGATTTTCGCTCCCCAAACTTTTTAGGGAAGGGGTTGGCGGTTAGGTTTGAGAGAAAGTCGCACATTACGTGGTTTATCTATACACTATTATTAACAAAAACTCAAGCAGATGTATTGGATGATTGTAACTTAATCCCCAAAACTTGAGTGTAAGCTCCTCGTGCTTGAGTAACGCCAATTGTGCGTTCGGCTGATTCTATCATCGGACGGCGCAAACTCACAACTATAAATTGCGCTTGTTGTGACTGTTGTTTAATCATTCTAGCTAATCGTTCTACGTTTGCTCCATCTAAGAACATATCTACTTCGTCAAAGGCGTAAAATGGCGATGGGCGGTAGCGTTGCAGGGCAAAGATAAAGCTCAAAGCGGTGAGTGATTTTTCTCCCCCAGACATGGAAGCTAGACGCTGTACAGGTTTGCCTTTGGGGTGCGCGACTAAATTCAGTCCACTGCTAAAGGGATCTTCGGGATTTTCGAGTTGTAAATAGCCGTCGCCGTCTGAAAGAATCGCAAAAATCGATTGAAAGTTTTCGTTAACAGCATCGAAAGCTTCTTTAAAGGCAAGTTGCCGCAATGTGGTAAAATTTTCAATCCGCAAAAGTAATTCGGTGCGTTCCCCTTCTAGTGTCTGTAATTTTTGCGTGAGTTCCTGGAGGCGGTTTTGGGTGCGTTCGTATTCTTCCAAGGCCAGCATATTCACAGGTTCCATTGCCTGTAAGCGTTTGGTAAGCGATCGCAATTCTTTCTGCAACTCCTCCAAATCTACCTGATCTGGAACTTCCGGCAAGGGATTTGGTAATTCTGCTCCCACATCCCGCAACTGACTTTGCAATGCAACTAGTTCCTCTCGCCGCTTCTGTTGGGTTTCTTGGAGTTTTTCGATTTCCCATTGCAATTGTTGTTGGCGCAAAAGATGCGATCGCACTTCTAGTTCTGTAGCGTCGCGTTTTTGTTTCTCTTCTCCTAAATTTTGTTCCAGAAGACTGAGGTTGGCGCGGGTTTGGGTGATTTGGTTGTCTATCGTTGTGATTTGGGTGGAGACGCGATTCATCGCGTCTCTACAAGAGATTTGTTGGGTTTCGTATTCGGTGATTCGCGTTTCTGCTTCTTGGATTTTTTCTTGCAAACGTTGTTGCTGATTTTCTAAATTTTTTAATCTTTGTTCAGCTTCCCGTAATGCTGTCTCCCGTTGTCGCAATTGTTGCTCTTGAATTTTAATTTCCGCCTGAATTTGTTGCCATTCGCTAGGAGTTTGGGAAGCTTCCAACAAGAATAAATCATGTCGCAATTGTTGCAACTGATTTTCTTGTCCAGGTAATTCCCGCTCTAAGATTTCTAATCGGGATTGAGCTGTGGCTAACTTTACGCTGTTTTGGGCGAGTTGCGATCGCGTCCCCTCTAATTGCGCTGTTAAACTTTTAATATCTTTCTGCAACTGTTCCCTTTGCAACTGCTGTTCGCGCCGCGCCTGACGCGATTCTGTGAGTTCTTGGGTGAGTTTTTTGGTTCTGGTTGACAAAGTAGCGATCGCTTCAGTACAACGCTCTAAAACCCGCTCAATGTCTACCAAGCGACTTTTTAAAGCGATCGCTTCATCAGATTCCGCCGCTTCCGCATTCCCAAACCGTAACGCTGAACGTTGGGTGTTACTACCACCAGTCATTGCACCGCTAGTTTCTAGAAGTTCCCCGTCTAAGGTGACGATGCGATACAGCCCTAAGTTTTTCCGCGCCGCCTCAAGGTTGGCAAATACCACCGTGTTACCGAAAACATAGCTAAATACATCTTTATAACGGCGATCGCAATCGACTAAGTTAACAGCATAGTTAATGAAACCGTTAGCAAAACGTAACGTTGCATCTTGAGTAAATTTGGGAGCGTGAATTTTATTCAGTGGTAAAAAAGTTGCCCTCCCTGCACGCTTCTGCTTGAGCAATTCAATCCCTGCTGCGGCGATGCTGTCATCTTCTACCACAATATGTCCCAAACGTCCACCGGCAGCCATTTCTAAAGCTAGCTGATGGCGCGGTTCAACCTTTCCCAACTGCACAACTAAGCCACAAAGTCCAGGCATTGCCGATTGTAAAATGACTTTACTCGCTTGGGTTCCTTGGACTTCTTGCTGTGCTTGCGCTTGCGCCTCTATTTTATCCAACTGGCGTTGTTTTTCCCGTTGTTCTAGCAAAAGGCGCTTTTGGGTTTCCTGTTGGATTTGCAATTCTTGTTCTGTGGCTGAGAGATTTTGGGCTAAATTTTGGATGGGTTCGCTAGAGGTGTTAAATTCCGTTTCAATTTGATTACACTCAGTTTGTTTTTCTGCTAAAAGGGGTTCGTCGCGTTCAATTAACTGAGTTTGCTCTTGGATAAGCTGCTGTAACTGGCGATCGCGTTCCCGGAGTTGTGCTTGTTCTGTGCGTTGTGGTTCCAGAGTTTGCAGCAGAGTTTCAATTTGACGGTTGAATGCAGTTTGTTGCTGCACCCACGCTTCCGAAGCCGAGGCGATTTCTGCGGCGGCTTCGCGGGAGGTTTCTAGAGCTTGCTGGGCTTCATCTCTTTGCTGCTGTAGAGACGTTACATGTAACGTCTCTACAATTTGTTGTTGTGCGGCTTCTTCTAAGGAATGACGGTGTTTTTGAATCTCTTGCTGAGTTTGAGTTAGACGTTTGGCAGTTTCTTGAGAAGCTGTTTCTAATTCTGTTAGCTGACGCTGGAGTTGTTTACGTTCTGCTTCTTGGGTGGCGAGGGTAGATTGTACTGCCAAAAGTTCATCTTCTCCCAATGCTTTTACATGGGCATTGAGTTGTTCGAGTTCAGCCGTTTTTTGGACGATTTCAGAATTTAGGTTTGTGAGTTGGGTAGTGAGTTCAGTAAAATTGCGATCGCCACTTTGAATTTCGTGAACTAACTTTTCTTGTTGTGTTTGTAGCGATCGCCATGATAAAACAGCTTCCCAGGATTGTTTAGCTACAAATTCCGTGCGAAGCTTTTGATATTTCTCAGCTTTAGCACGATCTTGGGAAAGGCGATCGCGCTGTGCAGTTAATTCCGTCTCGATAATCCGACAGCTATCTTCTTTTTCCTTCACCTCATCTAAAGTTGATTTGGCTTGGATAATCTTGCGATCGAACGCCGCCACCCCTGCCAATTCATCAATAATTTCCCGACGTTCCCGCGTATTCATCGAGATAATGCTGGTGACATCCCCTTGCAGTACCACGTTGTAGCCTTCAGGATAAACCCGCAGGTTACTTAGTTGCCCATGCAATTCTGTCAACGTGCAAGCTTCACCATTGATATAGTAATTCGATGTGTAAGTCCCTTGGTGAGTAACTCGCAGCCTTCTAGTAACACTCCATTCAGCTGGGGAGTGGGGAGTAGGGAGTGGGGAGTGGGAATTCTCCTGATCTTCCTCACTTTGCGCCTTTGCGTCTTTGTGTGAGATTTCATCTGACAAATCAAACGTTACCGTGACGCTAGCCTCAATAGAAGCGCGTCCTTTAGCCGTTTGGGTGTTATTTACTAAATCTGGGAGGCGATCGGCTCGCATTCCCTTAGAACTGGAGAGTCCCAGGCAAAATAGCAGCGCATCTAAGATATTAGATTTACCCGAACCATTTGGCCCAGATATGACAGTACACCCCGGTAGCAAAGGGACTGAGGTAGTGCCACCGAAGGATTTGAAGTTCGTAAGTTCCACGCGCTTGATATGCACCATAGGCGCTGGTTCACTGGGCTAATGAAAAACAAGTGTATCAACTAATTAAAAATTGGCAAGAGGGTAGGGGGGAGAATTAACGATTATCGAACCGCAGAGGCGCAGAGAACGCAGAGGGGGGAAGGAGAATTCTGTTTCAGAGAAAAGCACAATACTGCTAGATATAGCACGAGCATGAGATTTAACAGCAACTAGATCAACTGATTCCAGTCTTATTTTAGATAACTAACTGGAAAACTTATTCAACAATTTGGCGATCGCTATCAATTTATTACTATTGATTGCAAGAATATTTTACAAGTATGTAAGATGATTTTAGCGGTAGATCAATAATCAGCTAAATTATGCAACTAGAAGATTACTTCGACTTTCAGCGTCCTGATGATATTCGACTCAAAGGTACAAGAGTAGGAATTGAAACTATACTCTATGATTTTATCCACCGCGCTCGAACTCCAGAAGAAATTGCCAACACTTATACATCACTAACACTAGAACAAGTTTACGCGACTATTCTTTATTACTTGCACAATAAAGAAGCTGTAAGCGCCTATATAGCTGATTGGTTGGAGTGGAGTCACAGAATGCAGGAAGAACAGCGACGCAATCCGCCGCCAGTTGTAATCAAATTGAGGAAAATGATAGCTGAAAGAGATGCAATAAAAAAAACACAGGATAATGACTCTCAAATATCTGCTGGATGAAAATGTTGCCCCTCTTTATCAGGTTCAACTCAAACCACAAAAACGCGATTTAGTTGTTTGGGTAGTTGGTGATCCTGGTACTCCTCCTAAAAGTACATTAGACCCAGAAATATTATGCTGGTGTGAGGAACACAACTTTCTTTTGGTAACAAATAACCGCAAATCTATGCCTGTACATTTAGCTGAACATATCGCGCAAGACCGTAATATACCAGGTATTTTTATTTTGAATGATAAATTAACAATTGGTCAGACTGTTAATGAATTAATTTTAATTGCTCAAGCATCTTTTAATGATGAATATCAAAACCAAATTCTTCACTTACCACTGCTTCAATAGCGATAATACTTATAATCTTGTATAGTTATTCTTATAAAGGTTATAAAGGAGTAAATTGATGCCTACTACTTTAAACCCAAGCAATCTCAGACTTAAAGATGTTCAAAGCCTTCTGAAATTGACAGAACAGTTAAATGACTCATTTACATGATTGCTATCATTAGAAAATATCACAGAATTTGAGCAACAAGAATTACAGGTTATCCGTAATATATTCCGTGAATACTACTCAGAGGGTAAAATCTCCGAAGGACAAATAAAATTTCTATTTCTCGCACCATTAATGAAATTAGCTGGTTTTTATCATTCTAGTATTAAGATTACCTTAGAAGAAAATATTGCTAACATTTCCGTTGAAGATGAAGATACGAATATCAAAGGACGGATGGATATTTTAGGTGTTAGTAAGACTCAAGAAAGAATAGTAACTACGCTTTGGATACTAGTGATTGAATCTAAAAATAGTAGTTTTAATGCTTTGGAAGGCTTGCCACAATTGCTTACCTATACATACAAAAGTCTAGAAAATCAAACATCAGTTTGGGGTGTGACTACCAACGGAATGGATTACCAGTTTGTTTATCTACAGCAAGGAAATCCTCCAATTTATCAATTATTGCCAAAACTAGATATAACTCGCTCTGAATCTTCAATCGAATTGTTGCAAGTATTCAAATCAATATGTCAGTTGTAGTTCAACTATCTCCGAATTGAGTACTTGAAGCATTCGCCCTTGGCGTTGGCAAAGCGATCGCTATCAGTTTATTACCATTTATTGCAAGAGTATTTTACCTTAATCTTCAGTATTACTACGCAGAATTAAAAATTATATTGAATTTTATTATAATTATTTGTACTAAATTTAATTTTTAATTTAAAACTAGTACGAACTCCAAAGAAATTCAAGTTTTTATTGTCAAATAATATGATTAACATGATATTTTTGAATGAGGATAAAAAAAAGATATATAGCAAAATTAATTACTCAGTAAATTCTGAAGAATAAATTAATATTTAGTAGATATTTCGAGTCATAATTTTTGCTAAAAAACAGCCATAATTGATACAAGTTAAATTTTGCAAAAAATGATATTCATTACAACTTAAAAAAAAAATAATAGGGACAATGGGGGCAGAAGAAAAACCTGTTAATTTGCGCTCGGAGACGAATAATGGTAGCGATCGCAGAGAACGTTCAGCATCGGTTAACTATACAAACTGTAGAAATTGCCCCTAACACAACAGCGATTCGCTCTCTTGATTGGGATCGCGATCGCTTCGATATCGAATTCGGACTGCAAAACGGCACAACCTACAATTCATATCTAATTAGGGGCGAACAAACAGTTTTGATTGATACTTCTCACCAGAAGTTTCGCGATCTGTATTTAGAGACTCTAAAAGGTCTTGTCAACCCCAAAACAATTGATTACATAATTGTCAGCCACACAGAGCCAGACCATAGCGGCTTGGTGGAAGATGTCCTGCAATTAGCTCCTAGAGCAACCGTTTTAGCCTCAAAAGTTGCGCTTCAGTTTTTGGAAGGCTTAGTACACGATCCATTTTCTAAGCGAGTTGTAAAAACCGGCGATCGCATAGATATAGGTAAAGGACACGAAATGGAATTCGTGAGTGCGCCTAACCTGCACTGGCCGGATACAATCTTTAGCTTTGACCGCAAAACCCAAATTCTCTACACCTGTGATGCTTTTGGGATGCATTTTTGTGACGATCGCACCTTCGACGAAAATTTAGAAGCGATCGAAGCTGACTTTAGATTTTACTACGACTGCTTGATGGGCCCTAACGCTCGTTCGCTGCTGAATGCGATGAAGCGGATGGGTGATCTTGGGAAGATTAATATTATCGCCAACGGTCACGGCCCATTATTATACCACCATTTAGATGTTCTAACCGGGTGCTACGAAAATTGGAGCCAAAAACAAGCTAAAGCAGAAACAACAGTTGGCTTGTTTTTTGTCTCAGAATATGGGTATGGTGAACGCCTTGGTCACGCAATTGCCGAAGGTATACTGAAAACTGGCATTGGGGTAGAAGTACTGGATCTGAGTACTGCTGAGAGCCAAGAAATTCAAGAACTAGCCGGGAGAGCAGCTGGGATCATTATTGGTATGCCCCCGACTACTTCCGCCGCCGCCCAAGCTAGTATCAGTTCGGTGCTAGCTGTCGCCAAGAACAAGCAATTTATTGGGCTGTTTGAATGTTACGGTGGGGATGATGAACCCATTGATACACTCCGCAGACAATTTCTTGACTCTGGCATCAAAGAAGCTTTCCCACCGATTCGGATTAAAGAGGCTCCCACCGCATCTACATTCCAGTTGTGTGAAGAAGCGGGTAAAGATATCGGACAATTGCTGGTGCGCGATCGCAACATCAAGCAAATCAAGTCCCTTGATGTCAACATGGAAAAGGCATTAGGTCGGATTAGCAGTGGACTATATATAGTCACCACTAAAAAAGATAATCTCTCAAGTGCAATGCTGGCATCCTGGGTAACGCAAGCGAGTTTGCAACCCTTAGGATTGACAATTGCCGTTGCGAAAGACCGCGCCATTGATTCCTTAATGCAAGTAGGCGATCGCTTCGTCCTCAACGTTTTGGAAGAAGGCAATTATCAAGAACTCAAAAAGCACTTCCTGAAGCGCTTGCATCCTGGTGCTGACCGCTTTGCTGGGGTGAAAACTCAAACCGCGAAAAACGGTTCCCCAATTCTAACTGATGCTCTGGCATACATAGAATGTGAAATACAGAGCAGCATGGAATGCAGCGATCACTGGATTTTATACTGCACCGTCCAAGAAGGTCGTGTCTCCAAAAACGATGGATTGACAGCCGTTCGCCATCGCAAAGTAGGTAATTACTACTAAGGAATGGGCATGGGGCATGGGGCATAGGGCATGGGGTTATTTTCCCTGTCTCCCTCATCTCCCTCAATGCCCAATGCCCAATTCCCAATTCCCAATGCCCAATGCCCAATGCCCAATTCCCCAATTTTAAACAGCTATGACCAATTCCAAGCCACGCGACGTACAAGTTCTACCAATTGCTACAAATACTAAGGCGATCAGAGCACGTAGTTGGTCACGTCTGCGGTTTGAAATTGAATACGCACTTGAAAGAGGTACTACCTCCAATTGCTATTTAATTGAAGCTGATAAAACCGCGCTTATTGATCCACCGCCAGAAAGCTTTACCGAAATTTATTTAGAGGCATTGCGGCAGACTTTAGATTTGCAACATTTGGATTATATAATCCTGGGTCATTTTAGTCCGAATCGAGTTGCAACCCTGAAAGCAATTTTAGAACTAGCACCACAGGTAACTTTTGTCTGTTCTCTTCCCGGTGCGAACAATTTGCGTGCTGCTTTCCTAGATCATGATTTGAAAGTTTTGGTGATGCGGGGGAAAGAAACTCTGGATTTAGGCAAGGGTCATGTTTTGAAATTCTTGCCTACTCCCAGTCCACGTTGGCCGGAAGGACTTTGTACCTACGATCAGCAAACCCAAATTCTCTACACAGATAAGTTATTTGCAACTCATCTCTGTGGTGATGAAGTGTTTGATGATAACTGGGAAGCGCTTAAAGAAGACCAGCGTTATTACTTTAACTGCCTGATGGCTCCCCAAATTCCTCATGTGCAAGCAGCTTTGGAGAAAATATCAGATTTGCAGGTGAGAATGTATGCTGTGGGTCACGGGCCCTTGGTACGCACCGGCTTAATCGAACTCACCAAAGCTTATGCAGAGTGGAGCCGTTCTCACAACGATCGCGAGATTTCTGTTGCCCTACTTTATGCTTCAGCTTACGGGAATACAGCGACTTTAGCACAAGCGATCGCTCTGGGATTAACTAAAGGTGGAGTTGCAGTCAAATCGATTAACTGCGAATTTGCTACCCCTGATGAAGTTCGCATCAACCTAGCACAGTCTGAGGGTTTTATCATTGGTTCTCCTACCATCGGTGGTCATGCACCAACTCCCATTCATACTGCTTTAGGTATTGTGCTATCAAGCGGTGACAACAGCAAACTCGCTGGGGTTTTTGGTTCTTATGGCTGGAGTGGCGAAGCATTTGACTTAATCGAAGGTAAACTCCGCGATGCTGGATATCGCTTTGGCTTTGACACGCTGAAGGTGAAGTTTAAACCTGATGATGTCACTCTCAAATTTTGTGAAGAACTCGGTACAGACTTTGCCCAAGCACTGAAAAAGGCTAAAAAGGTACGCGTACCACAACAAGCCGCTACTCCAGTGGAACAGGCTGTCGGTCGGATCGTTGGTTCCGTCTGCGTAGTGACAGCGAAACTTGGAGAAGTGTCTACCGGAATGTTAGGCGCTTGGGTTTCTCAAGCCACCTTCAACCCACCTGGACTAACTGTTGCGATCGCCAAAGACCGAGCGATCGAATCTTTGATGTATCCAGGCGGTAAGTTTGCCTTAAATATTCTACCTGAAGGCAATCATCAAGATTACATGAAGCATTTCCGTAAATCTTTCGCGCCTGGGGAAGACCGATTTGCCAACTTTAGTACAGCAGTTGCGGATAACGGCTGTGCCGTCCTTACCGACGCTTTGGCATATCTGGAATGCTCAGTCAAGGAACGTATGGAATGTGGCGATCACTGGGTTGTGTATGCAACTGTGGATGAAGGTAAATTACTCAAGCCTGATGCTGTTACTGCCATCAACCATCGCAAAACTGGCACTCATTATTAATATAGTGAGAAATCCGGGTTAAGCAGCGGACTTATACCAATTCACGAAAATCCTGATACACATAGATTTTTCGTAGGGGTTTAGCATTGCTAAACCCTTACCCACGTATTTGTATCATTATTACAGTGAAATGGTATTAGTACAGTTTTGCATAAAAACGTAGCGTTTCTAATGTAGGGGAACGCATTGGCATTGCAGAGCATTGCATTGGCATTGCAGGGTATTGCATTGGCATTGCAGGGTATTGCATTGGCATTGCAGAGTATTGCATTGGCATTGCAGAGTATTGCATTGGCATTGCAGAGTATTGCATTGCCATTGCAGAGTATTGCATTGCCATTGCAGAGTATTTCATTGCAATACTGCGTAGGTTTTGAGTCGATCCCCCCAACCCCCCTTTTTAAGGGGGGCTAAAAATGCCTTATTTTTCCCCCTTTTTAAGGGGGACTAAGGGGGATCTCAAATAACTATGCACCAAAACCGGAGCAGTATTGTATTTCATTGGCATTGCAGGGTATTGCCAAATTTAATTATGGGATGGGCAAGATGCCCATCCCAGTTTTTTTTGTCAATACCTAAATCTTGATTTTCTGGGCAGATTATTGTAATCTTCCCAAAACCCCAAGGCTCTCAACGTTTAATAATTTTGCGGTTTAAGCAATTTGTGTATTACTAAAGGGAACAATAGAGAATAAATGCTTTTACATTAATCATTAATGTTTAACCGCGCAACGGCTCTCACCTTATCAGAACTGAAGTTTGCGATCGCCCGTGATCCCCTGATAGTTAAACCGGATACGACGGTGATGGACGCGATCGCCCAAATGATCAGCGTGCGGGCTAAATATAATACCACTAAAACTGCGGATGGGCAACTGGAGCAACTCTATCTAGAGGCACAATCAAACTGCCTGTTGGTAGTGGAAGACGGACGTTTGCTAGGTATTTTCACAGAGGGGGACGTGGTGCGCCTGATTGCCCAGCAGCGTTCTCTGGAGAATCTAGCGATTCGGGGGGTGATGGTACATCCTGTGATCACGCTGCATGAGTCTGCTTTTAGCGATTTATTTTTTGCGATTAATCTGCTCCAGCAGCATCAGATTCGCTATTTACCCATCCTGGATGAGCAAGATCGCCTGGCGGGGCTGGTGACTGATGAAAGCCTACGGCAAATCTCCCGCCCGATAGATATTTTGGGGTTACGGCTGGTGTCTGAGGTGATGACGAGTCAGGTGATTTGCGCCACGCCGGATAGTTCCATGCTAGCGATCGCTCAACTGATGGTAAAATACGGGGTTAGTTCGGTGATGATTGTGCAAACTAGCAGCCAAGCTGAACCCCTGCAAATTCCGGTGGGGATTGTTACCGAGCGAGATATTGTCCAGTTTCAGGGATTGGGTTTGAACCTAGAAACCTCTCTGGCAACCGCCCAATTGCAGCGTCAAATCGCAAACAATGCACTACATCGCTTGAATCAGGAGTTGGAAGGGAGGGTAAAACAACGGACTCAAGAACTCCAAGCGCGAGAGGCTCAACTGCGCGATCTCTTCGACAACGCCACCGATTTGATCCAAAGCGTTTCGCCCGACGGTCGGATTTTATTTGTGAATCGGGCATGGAAAGAAACCTTGGGATACAACGATGCCGACCTGGAGCATTTGTCCATTTTCCAAATTATCCATCCCGATGACCTTGGGCATTTCCAGACAGCGATCCAAAGCCTATTTACTGGCGCACTCAGTTTAGATATCGAAATCAGATTCCTGACCAAAGATGGCAGAGAAATCAGCGTCGAGGGGAATATCAATTGTCAGTTTCAAGATGAACAGCCGATCGCCACGCGGGGAATCTTTCGGGACATTACCCAGCGCAAACAATCTGAAGCGCAACTCCATAAACTATCGCAGCGCCTCACCTTGTCCTTCAAATCTGGGGGGATCGGCTGTTGGGACTGGGACATTGTAGAAAACACCATCCTTTGGGATGAGCGGATGTACGAACTGTATGGGTTCACCAAACCATCTGATTCCGATGTCGTCTACGACATTTGGGCAAACAGGCTACATCACGATGACCGCACCCCCGCCGAAGCATTGATCCAGCAAGCCGTTTTAGGACAGGCAGAATACGATACCGAGTTTCGGGTCGTGCATCCCGATGGAAGTATTCACTTTATTAAAGCCTATGGGGTGGTGGTGCGAGATGCTCAGGGCAATCCCCAGAGCATGATTGGGGTCAACTTTAATATTAGCGATGTCTACGACGAGCTTCGCTTACGCAAACAAGCCGAGAAAACCATTCGCCAACAGGTCGAACGAGAACAACTGCTGCGAGAAATCACCCAGAAGATTCGTCAATCCCTAGACCTCCAGACCATTTTCGACATCGCTTGTCAGGAAATCCGCTCAGTGATTCAGGCCGATCGGGTGGCTATTTTCAAATTTTATCCCGAATCCAACTTTGATGAGGGCGAATTTGTGGCTGAATCAGCCGTAGAAGGGTTTTCCTCAGTGGTGGCGATTCGAGTACACGACCACTGCTTTGGCGAAAACTATTCATCCCTCTATGCCTTGGGTAGGTCTTATGTTGTCGATGATATTTATAACGGTGGGATGACAAGCTGCCACACTGACATCCTGGCTCAGTTTCAGGTGCGTGCCAATCTGATTATGCCCTTCCTCTGCGGTAATAAGTTGTGGGGCTTGCTGTGCATCCATCAATGTGCAACAGCCCGCCACTGGCAGCAGTCTGAAATTGACTTTACCCAACAACTTGCCAACCAGTTAGCGATCGCCATTCAACAAGCGAATCTCTACGAGCAAATCCAGTCGGAACTGTTGGTGCGGCAGCAAGCCGAAGGGAGAATTGCCCTGGAATTGCGACGACAACACGCATTGGGGGCAATTATCCAAAAAATTCGCCAGTCGCTAGATATCAATGAGATCCTGGCAACGGTGACTCAGCAGGTGAAAGACGTGATGCACAGCGATCGCGTCATCGTCTTCCGGGTCTTTGCTGACGGCAGAAGTCAAATTGTGGAAGAAGCCTTATCTGGTGAGTTCCCCTCCCTGAAAGACCGCCACTGGGATAACGAAATGTGGTCTCCAGAAATCCTCGATTGCTACTGGCAGGGCAAACCCCGGATTGTCCCCGATGTGATGAATGATATTTGGACGGATTGCCTAGTGGAATACTCCATCGTTGGTCAAATCCAGTCCAAAATTGTCGCACCGATTTTACAAGACGTGCGAGGCAGCGAAACCCATCGCTGGGTTGCCCCGTGGGAAACTAACAAGCTCTGGGGGGTTTTGGTTGTCCATGCCTGCCAAGAAAAACGAGTCTGGAAAGACTCTGAAGCGCAACTCCTGCAACAAATTGCCAACCAATTGGCGATCGCGATTCAGCAAGCGAGTCTTTTTGAGCAATTACAGCAAGAACTCGCAAAAGGACAGCAGGCAGAGGCAAAGTTAACCGAGAGCAATCAAGAACTCGCCCGCGCCACCCGCCTCAAGGACGAATTTCTGGCGAACATGAGCCACGAACTTCGCACCCCCCTCAACGCCATTTTGGGCATGACCGAAGGGCTACAAGAGGAAGTCTTTGGCATCGTCAACGAGCGACAACTCAAAGCCTTGCAAACCATTGAGGGTAGCGGCTCTCATTTGCTGGAGTTGATCAACGACATCCTCGATGTGGCAACAATTGAAGCCGGACAGATTAAACTGGACTGCACCTCAGCTTCAGTGGCTGATCTGTGTCAATCCAGTCTGGCGTTTATCAAACAGCAGGCATTCCAAAAACGGATTAAGGTTGAAATCAAACTTCAGCTGAATCTACCTGACCTGCTCGTGGATCAACGCCGTATTCGGCAAGTGTTAATTAACCTGCTTAACAATGCGGTCAAATTTACCTCAGAGGGGGGACGCATTATCCTAGAAGTTGCTCAACTTTCCCCCGACATCGCCACTACCGATTCCTTTGGGCAACACTTTTTGCGAATTGCCGTGAACGATACAGGCATCGGCATCTCGCCAGAGAATATCAAACAACTATTTCAGCCCTTCGTCCAAATCGATAGCGCCCTGAACCGTCAATATCCGGGTACAGGCTTGGGATTGGCATTGGTGAAGCGAATTGTCGAACTCCACGGCGGTAGGGTGGGGCTAACCAGTCAACTGGATGTGGGCAGTTGCTTCACGATTGAGTTACCGTGTACTCCCGGTTCTCCCTTCTCGCCGGAATTGACGGCAGATAATCAACCCTCTGCTACTCTCAAACTGGATTTCCCTCCTGCCAATGAAACCGCAAGCCTTGCCCCCCTGATCTTGCTAGCAGAAGATAACCAAGCCAATATCAGTACAGTTTCTAGCTACCTCGGTGCTAAGGGCTATCGCATTCTGTTAGCAACAAATGGTCAAGAAGCAATCGACCTGGCCACAACTCACCAGCCTGACTTGATTTTGATGGATATCCAAATGTCGGGAATGGACGGTCTAGAGGCAATGAGACAGATTCGCCTCAATCCTAACTTGATTGATATTCCCATCCTTGCGTTGACGGCGTTAGCGATGACGGGCGATCGCGATCGCTGTTTAGAAGCAGGAGCCAACGAGTACCTAACTAAACCCGTGAAACTCAAGCAACTGGCCACCACGATTCAACAGCTTTTAGTTGCAACAAAGGCTAACAAATGAATATGCCCTCTATTTTAGTAGTTGACGATCAACCCAATAACTTTGATGTGATTGAAACCCTCTTAAGTAAGCAAAATTATCTGCTGCACTACTCTGCCAGTGGTCAAGAGGCGATCGCATCCCTCAACTTATTTCAGCCAGATGTGATTTTGCTAGACCTAATGATGCCGGGAATGGATGGGATAGAAGTTTGCCAGCAAATTAAAGCTATGCCGCAATGGCAGCCAGTTCCGATCATCATGGTGACGGCTCTCACCGCCAAAGAAGACCTGGCTCGCTGCCTAAAATCAGGTGCAGACGACTTCATTAGTAAACCCGTCAATGCTGTCGAATTGCGGGCACGCATTCATTCAATGCTGAGGATTAAGCAACAGTACGACAACATCCAAACTTTAGCGAATATCCAAGTAAGTACCATCAAAGTCTTGGAAAGCACACTCAATGAACTGCGCGGCAACTTGGTTTCTAGTTTACCCCATGAACTCAATACACCACTAAATGGCATTGTCGGAACCATCAGCCTACTGATCGAAGATATTGACAACATGGATTCTGCCGAAATCCGTGAACTTTTAGGCATGGCAGATCAATCCGTCCGTCGCCTAGAAAAATTAACCAAACAATTCTTGATCTATTTAGAACTAGAGTTATCAACACACCAGCAGCAAAACATCGAACCTCAGTCAACTCACTTTTCAATGGCAGCGATTGAAGCGGCTTTGCAATCTCATACTCAAAGTGTTGATCGCAGCAACGATTTCATCTTTGCAATTGAAGAGGCTGATGTGTCAATATCGGATCGATATCTAGGGATTATCCTCCATGAATTAGTTAGTAATGCGCTCAAATTCTCCCAGACTGGGACAGCAATTAAGATCAGTAGTCAGGTGGTAGCAGGAATGCTAAATGTCTCCGTCCATGATTTCGGACGGGGCATGACAGAAGAACAGATATCTAAAATCGGTGCTTTCATGCAGTTTGAACGCAAAACCTACGAACAGCAGGGCACAGGCATGGGCTTAAAGCTTGTCCAAAAAATCGTTGAACGTTGTGGTGGGCAGTTCTCAATCTCAAGTGTCTATCAGCAGGAAACAACGGTACATATTGGAATGGCACGCTTAAAAAGCCGAAACACCTGTGATTTAAGCAGTTTGCAATTGCTAACATAATTCATACCGGGGTTTATTTCAGTATTAAAACGGAAACAACATAAATTCACTTTCTGAAATTCCGCAATTGCCACCAAGACAATTGTAAAAACACAGTGTAGCCTTTAACTAGAAAAACAGTATCAGGTAGTTCCTAGACAAAATGCCAACTATTGTCACTAAACTTTTATAATATTTTGTTGTTCTTATGGCTCCAAAACACACCAAAATTCAATTTCCCCTTTGGCAGTATCTCAACCAGCCTTTATTTAGTCACGATACTAAATTAGTATGGAATCCCCAACGCTTTGCATTGATCTGGCATCTTCAACTTCTAGAACGCTGCTGGAGTAAAGAATGTGATGCCAAAGGCTCTCAACAGCATTAGATATCTCAAAAGCTGCTGCACTCAACTAAAAGCTGGCAAACTAAGCTTCGTCTACAGACCGGGGCTTTTTGCCGTCAAGTAAAGCACTGACAGTCATATCTCCCATGACATTAATCGCAGTGCGGCAGCGATCCAAAAACCAGTCTACAGTAACTAGCAAAGCGATGTACTGGGTAGGTAAGCCTACAGAAGTAAACACCAGTGTCATCGTTACCAGTCCAGCATTAGGAATATTCGCCGCACCTACGGATGCAAAAATCGAGGTAAGGATGACAATTAACTGCTGTGTCAGACTTAGATGTTGCCCAATTAGTTGGGAAATATACAACGCAGACATTGCTTCATAGAGGGCAGTACCATCATTATTGAAATTTGCCCCTACTAATGCCCCCAAGGCAGCAGAAGATTCCCTTAAACCGACTTTTGTTTGCAAAACCTCAAAGGTTACGGGCATTGCCGCCGCAGAAGAAGAAGTTGAGAAAGCTGTCAAAAAAGCATCAGAACCGCCAGCAAGGAATTTTAGCGGGTGTACCCAAGAGCCAAATTTTACTCTGATCAGGTAGTAGCACGCTTGTAATGCCAGTGCTAACAGCACCGCCAGGATAAATGCACCCAAAGATTTAAATGGTGCAAAGCCCTGCATAGCAATAGTTTTAGCTACAATCCCAAAGACTGCCAAAGGCACTAACGCAATTACCCAGTTGAGGATGCGGACTACCGCCTCAAATAGAATCCCGATGATATCCTCTATCGGCTGGTATGCGTTCTTACCTTTGGCAATTTGTTCAGATTTTAATGCCCGCAGGACGATGCCAAAACTCAGGGCAATCACAATTAGTTGGATGACATTATTATCAACTAATGGCTTCAGGACAGCTTCCGGTACAGCATCTTTGAGTATTCCCCAAGGGTCAAGACTCTGAGGAGCTATTTCTGTACTTGTTGAGGTGGGTACATTGCCCCAAGTCCCCGGATGCAGCACATTTGCTACCAAAAGCCCGACTAAAATAGCTACGGTGGTGTTGGTTAAAAGTAGCACTGCCAGCCGCCGTCCGGCTGTACCAGGGATGTCGGTAGTCATCAAAGTATGCAGCACCGCTACCAGAATCAGGGGTGTAGCCAAGGCGCGGAGAGCTTTTAACACCAATTCAGCTGGAATTGCTAAATTGTTAATTAAGACGGCATTGCTGGGATTAGGATTCCCCGCACCAAGGGCAATTCCGACGCTGATTGCGGCTACTAAGGCGATGACAATTTGTAACGTGAGAGGGATACGCTGCCACCAAGGGCTAGCTTTGGTTGCAGGCGAAGTAGTGTTCTCTGTTTGACTCATGCTAAATGCTGGTAACTAATGTAACTATTAAAACTTCACTTTCGGAAGTGAAAATTTCGCAAACAAGTTAATCTAAGACTCCGTTGCTTTGCAAAATCTAGCTCGAAAGGGTATACCACAAGGTAAGCCCCTAATCAGCTGATTAGCATTGAAACTGTATACTATCAGTAGCTCTAATGCTTGCGGTAGCTGTATTTGTTTATTTTGAATTTTGAATTGCTTATGTCCTTTGTCCCTTTACATATTCACAGTGACTACAGTCTACTTGATGGGGCTAGTCAGCTACCAGAGTTGGTGGATCAAGCGATCGCACTGGGGATGAAAGCGATCGCCCTTACCGATCATGGTGTCATGTATGGCGCAGTTGAATTGATCAAAATCTGCCGTAGTCATAATATTAAGGCGATTATCGGCAATGAAATGTATATCATTAACGGCGATATTGAGAAACAAGAACGCCGCCCAAAATATCATCAAGTCGTTTTAGCTAAAAATACCAAAGGTTACAAAAATTTAGTCAAATTAACTACAATTTCTCACCTTAAAGGTGTTCAAGGCAAAGGAATTTTTTCTCGTCCTTGTATTAATAAAGATTTACTAAAACAATATCATGAAGGCTTGATTGTCACCAGTGCTTGCTTGGGTGGAGAAATTCCCCAAGCGATTCTCAGTAATAGACCAGATGCAGCCCGGAAAGTTGCCCAATGGTATAAAGATGTATTTGGTGATGATTATTATCTAGAAATTCAAGACCACGGTTCCCAAGAAGACCGAATTGTGAATGTTGAAATCGTCAAAATTGCGCGGGAGCTAGGTATTAAAATTGTTGCCACTAATGATTCGCATTTTATATCTTGTTTTGACGTTGAAGCCCACGATGCGTTGCTATGTATTCAAACTGGCAAATTAATTGTTGAAGATAAGCGGATGCGTTATAGCGGCACAGAGTATCTCAAATCTGGTGAGGAGATGCAGCAGCTATTTCGTGACCATTTACCGGATGATGTGATTGCAGATGCGATCGCCACTACTGAAGAAGTCTCTGATAAAGTCGAGCCTTACCATATTATGGGTGAGCCTCAGATTCCTACACCCCCGATTCCCTCCGGTCATACTGCTGACACTTACGCCGAAGATGTTGCATGGAGTGGACTTTTAGAACGATTAAATCGCAAATCTCGTCATGAAGTCGATTCCGTCTATAAAGAAAGATTGGAATACGAACTGAAAATGATTCAGCAGATGGGTTTTTCCAAATACTTTCTAGTTGTCTGGGACTACATCAAATTTGCTAGAGATAATAACATTCCTGTGGGGCCCGGTCGGGGTTCGGCGGCTGGTTCATTAGTTGCTTATGCAATGCGAATTACTAATATTGACCCTGTGCATCATGGGTTACTATTTGAACGTTTTCTGAACCCAGAACGTAAATCCATGCCTGATATTGATACAGATTTCTGTATTGAACAACGAGATAAAGTTATTGAATATGTCACTGAAAAATATGGTGCAGATAGAGTTGCCCAAATTATTACTTTTAACCGCCTAACTTCTAAAGCCGTTTTAAAAGATGTCGCCAGAGTATTAAACATTCCCTATGGGGAAGCTGACAAAATGGCGAAATTAATTCCTGTAGTGCGGGGGAAACCAACGAAACTCAAGGTGATGATTTCTAATGAAACCCCAGAACCAGAGTTTAAAAATAAATATGATAAAGAACCTCATGTTCGCCATTGGCTTGATATGGCAATGCGAATTGAAGGAACTAATAAAACCTTTGGTGTTCATGCAGCAGGTGTGGTAATTTCTGCCGATCCACTTGATGAAATTGTGCCGCTACAGAAGAATAATGACGGTTCCGTGATTACCCAGTATTTCATGGAAGACCTGGAATCAATGGGTTTGTTAAAAATGGATTTTCTGGGTTTACGGAACCTGACGCTGATTCAAAGAACCGTTGATTTAATTCAAGAAACTAAAGGATATCGAATTGATCCTGATGAAATTCCCCGCCAGGAAAGAAAAGCCCAGAAGATATTAGCGAAAGGTGAACATAGCACTCTACCAAAAGATGTCCAAAAAACTTATGAATTACTAGAAGCAGGCGAGTTAGAAGGGATATTTCAATTAGAATCTTCTGGGATGCGTCAGATAGTGCGAGATTTGAAGCCTTCTAATATAGAAGATATTTCTTCGATTTTGGCACTTTATCGACCGGGGCCATTAGATGCGGGACTGATTCCGAAATTTATTAACCGCAAACACGGGCGAGAAAAGATTGATTATCAGCACGCCATTCTAGAACCAATATTAGACGAAACTTATGGAATTATGGTCTATCAAGAGCAAATCATGAAAATTGCTCAGGATATGGCTGGATATTCTTTAGGACAAGCTGACTTGCTGCGTCGGGCGATGGGTAAAAAGAAAGTTTCTGAGATGCAAAAGCAGCGAGAAAAATTCGTGGATGGTGCAGCTAAAAATGGCGTTCAGAAAAAAGTTGCGGATGAATTATTTGAGCAAATGTTGAAGTTTGCTGAATATTGTTTAAGCTATGATACGGAAATATTGACAGTAGAATATGGATTGTTGCCGATTGGGAAAATTGTAGAAAAACGCATTGAATGTACTGTGTACAGCGTTGATAATAATGGAAATATTTACACGCAACCTGTGGCACAGTGGCACGATCGCGGACAACAAGAGGTGTTTGAGTATTGTTTGGAAGATGGTTCAATAATTCGGGCAACAAAAGACCATAAATTTATGACTGTTGATGGTCAAATGTTGCCAATTGATGAAATATTTGAACGGGAATTGGATTTGATGCGGGTTGAGGGTTTGCCGGAATGACAAATGACAGGGGCGATCGCTTAAGCGTTTTGCGAGAATTTGAGGCATTTGGGCGGAGTGTAGAAATTTGGCGATCGCGAAGAAAATAAGGTAGTCAGGAACGCTGACTTAGAACTCTATACCAGTGAATTGGTTGCGGAGTGCAACCCAATGACACATTGATTTTCTTTTTTATACCTATAGGCTAGAAGCATGGGGCTAGATTTAGTGAGATGATCAAAGCAGCTCATGTTTTTAATTACGAATTACGAATTACGAATTACGAATTATTTTAAGTTGTTATAT
Organism: Nostoc sp. JL33; assembly: GCF_017114985.1. GTDB lineage: Bacteria > Cyanobacteriota > Cyanobacteriia > Cyanobacteriales > Nostocaceae > Nostoc. Next base: position 140,810 of record NZ_JABXKP010000038.1, read on the forward strand.
GAAGATATTGGTGCTGAATGCCGGATCGAGCAGCCAAAAGAGTTGTCTGTATGAGATTGCAGATAATGCTCTCCCCACCCAAGCAGCCCAACCCATTTGGGAAGGGAAAATTAACTGGACTCAAGATCAGGGTGTGGCAGAAATTGAAGTAAAAACTGGTACGGGTGCAACACTGCAAGAATCAATCTCTGGTGATTCCCCACAAGCACACTTCACTTATATGCTCCATACACTTAGTGAAGGTGATACCAAGGTAATTGATCAGTTGTCAGAAATTGATGTGGTGGGACATCGGATAGTACATGGTGGAGAGGATTATCGAGATAGTGTGGTAATTACGGAGGATGTTAAAAAGGCGATCGCTCGTCTATCTAACCTAGCTCCAGCACATAATCCAGCCGCTTTGTCAGGCATAGAAGCGATTGAAAAAATCTTAAAAAATGTCACTCAAATAGCAGTATTTGATACCGGATTTCATGCCACCCTACCGGATGCAGCAGCAATCTATCCCGGCCCCTATGAGTGGGTGGAAGAAGGTATCCGTCGCTATGGGTTTCATGGTATCAGTCACCAATACTGTTCTGGTCGTGCTGCCCAAATTCTCGGTCAAGATGTTCCCCCTGAGCGCTTAATTACCTGTCATCTAGGCAATGGCTGCTCTTTGGCAGCGATTAAAAATGGCCGCAGTATTGATACCACTATGGGATTCACGCCTGTCGAAGGATTGATGATGGGCAGTCGTTCTGGTTCAGTTGATCCGGGGATTCTGATTTATCTGTTGCGATACTGCAATTACTCGGTCGAAAAGTTGGATCATATATTAAATAAAGCTTCTGGGTTAAAGGGAATTTCGGGTGTATCTAGCGATATGCGTGAGGTGAGAGAAGCGAGCGCTCAAGGTAATTCCCGCGCTCAACTGGCGTGGGATATCTACGTACATCGCCTACGTTCTGGTATCGGTGCAATGCTTACCAGTTTGGGCGGATTAGATGCTTTAGTGTTCACAGCAGGCGTAGGTGAACATTCTGCGGAAATTCGCCAAGCCGCCTGTGAAGCCTTTGGTTTTTTGGGATTAAAAATAGACCTTGAAAAAAATCAGCAGCAGCCTGTGGATGAGGATATTGCCACACCCGATTCAGCAGTACGTGTCTTAGTTATTCATACTCAAGAAGATTGGGCGATCGCCGGGCAATGTTGGCAGTTATTAAAAAAGAGCTATAAATAGTCATAAAGACAGAAACCCAATACGGTTCGGATAAGGTTTTTTAATGACACGTCTTAGTTCGCAAAGACGCGATAAATCGCCGTCTTTACAATAATCAGTCCTTTGTAGAGACGGCGATTTATCGCGTCTCTTGCCTTAACCGAACCGTATTGGACAGGAACCGACGGATGATAAGTCTCCAAACTCGCGGCCCGATAAAACTTAAAATGCACTCTGCAAGTTTTGGGGCGATAAGTGACAAAAGTGGCAATAATAAAGCAATAACATGACTAAAGCCACTAGTAGCAACAACAACAACGCTAGGGATGAGAGAAATAAGCGTCCATATCAACCTATTTATAAATTTAGAGTTGATGGAAGTACGCCTTTGAAGTTGATTAACAAGTGCATGGCGGATAGTAGCAAATAATACAGTTAACCCTAACCAAGCAAATATTAATAGCATCCAATTTGCTGGATAGAGATTAGAAACTAAAAAACCAGCAGGAAAGAGAGAAGCTATTTCCCAAACTAACAGATTTAGATTAGTCCGAAGATAGTTTAGTATTTGTTCAATCAGCCAATAATGCACATAAACAATATTTAAACACTCAGGATTTTGGATAAAATCACTCCTGATTTTGTGAATTATGTCGCCATAATATAAGATATTGCTTTGTAAAACAATATCTTGTTCTTTCCAAAAATATAAAGCTGATGTATCTTCTATATAATAAAAATTAAAAGTAAGCCCATGCTGTAACGTCGATTTTTTTTGTAATAATTTAGTTGATAATAATTTGATAAAATTTACTATAAAAGTATTGTCAAAAAATTTAAAGTTCTTTTTATTAATTACTAATTTATTGTATTGCACAGTATTATTACTAAAGCAAATGTTATCGCTAAAGCAGTTGTAGTACCAAAGATAAGCTAGTAATTTTGGCGGAATGTACAGAGAGCAGCCTATTTTTTGCGCTTGCTCAATTTGTTTTAAAACTGCCTTATTTAGATAAAAAGTATAGTGTCCTGGCTCAACCTTAATTTCAAGTTCAATAGGAGTGCCTTGAGGGATTTGCAGAAAGAAAGATAGTTGAACATCAACTGGAGGATCTGTGTGTGTTTTATAAGCGTTCATTTCGGGATAATTTTGCAATATTTTGTACAATATTAATCAAAAAATTTAGTGTTCCACGCCACTGTTTTTCTCCAGCAATTATCCCTTCATTATGTATTTTTATGATTAAATCTCTATCACCTTCAGGTAATTCAAATAGGTTTTTATGGTAACGACTGATAATATCCCCATCTAACTGCATAACAGTTTGAGCATAAATAACATCAATATCTACGCTGGTAATGTTGCCACCATCAAGTGCAGCTTTAAGTTCAGACATTTTCCGCAGTGTACGAATAAATTTATCATTATTCAAAAGTTCTTCAATCTCTTGCCACCTTTGCCGCAAATTATTTTGATTATTATCTTCTTTATCTGCAACAGGAGCTGGAGCAGGCAATATTGGTTGAGCTAGCTTTATGTATGCGGGATCATCTTGAACAATATTTGATTTATGTTCCACCTGATATTTAAGACGCTCCTGATATTGTATTATCCTGGGGTCTGGCTGATTAGTCTTAGTACTTTTTTCAAGGAGAATGTAAAAATATTCTCTTTCAATTTGTGAAAATAGACTTGTATAACGCTTGCGTAGCTGTTGAGCTTGAGTTTTTTCTGGTTCTGTTAAATTGTCTGGATTTGGAATTCCTTTGGCATCAAAGTAGTCTTTGTCATTTATTGAATAAATCTCTTCATATGCTTGCCAAGCATTAAACTTTGAGCCAGTAATTTGCTCCACAACCATCGTATTCACTTCTAAAGCTGTAATATCATCGACTAATCCATGTACAGATGAGACTAGTTTCTGTAGCAAATCTGTGGCTTGTTCTTGAATTTTATTAGACATAGTAATAATTTCCTTAATTTCTTTAAAGCAAATTAGCCTATAGGTTTCGACAGGTTCCTATGCTCTAGGTATTTCAGTATGACTATTAATAAATAACGACTACTATGGACGGGATGGCGATTGTTGTGAAGTTTTACGAGATTTCATAATTTCTAGAAAAAATCCATACAACTTCTGTAAACTTTCTATATTTTTTTGCATAATCTCCCGACTCTCTTTGACTTGACTTAGATGAAAGTCGCGAAGTTCTGTATATGATCCACTACCAACAAATTGACTACCAACTTCATTGTTTATATCACCATCAATTAGATTTATTATGGTATACATTCGATTACCTGGTTTAGCAATTTGTTCCGATTGTAGTTCTTCCAACTGAGTAGAGGAGTCTGGAACCCAAGTGGTGATTTCTAACTCGACAACTTCAACTATTGCTGTTTTAATAGCATCAATAACGTCATCAATATTGAATCCTTCCCCCTTAGCATTCAGCTTATTAACTTTTCTTTTAAATTCACTACTTGGCTTGCTAAGTTGACTATTGTTTTCCCCATTTTCGCTAGCTTGACCATTGCTTTCTGTGTTTTCGTTAACAATATTATTCACCATGACATTTTTGGGGTTAGAGTATAAACAAAATACAATTATAGGTTATGTCAAAACTTTCAATGCTTTTACTTAATAAAAGTAACTGAAGTTAAAAAAACTTAATAACTTAAGAAGTTTTTTATAAATAATCTCAAAGCCAAATTTATCTTAGACAAAGAATAATACCATTTTATATTTTGGAGCCACTGCGTTGCCGTAAGTCCAGCACTGCGTTAGGGGTTCCTTCCGTTGTCCGAAGTGGCATGATTCGGAAAGAATTATTTAATTAGCTTTTGCGCGCTTCGTTACAATAAGTATAAATTAGACCCTAATTTTACACAAAGACGCCTAAAGTATATCTCAGAGCCAAAACAGTATGCATGTATAAAAAATGCTAATTAATTCAATCAGTTTCTTTTAGCCAACCTGTTTTATATTTGACCTAGTAAGGCGTAAACGCGCAAGCGATCGCCGACTTTTTCCATATTACTATGTATACAATGATATAACTATGCGGATAAAGACAAGAAAAATATGTTGTTATCTCGTCAACCTTTTGCTACACCATTAGTAGCTTGTGTATGTATATTAGGAGTTGGCTTGATTCAATTTCCCCAATTGCAAAAACTTATAAATAGCAAACAATCTGCCTCTTTAGAAACTCTAGAAAAAGAAATAAAATCTGAAAATCTCCGTCTTAATTTTCTCCAAAAAATGCCTAGTTTTGGTTATGACAACTTCATCGCAGATTTGGTATATCTCAATTTTTCACAATATTTTGGAGATGATGAAGTTCGGGATAAAACAGGTTATAGTTTAAGTCCAGAATATTTTGAAGTCATTCTAGAACGTGATCCGCGATTTTTACCAGCGTATCGGAGTCTTTCTATCAGTACTTCATTGTATGCTGCCATGCCAGAACGCGCGATCGCATTATCAGAGAAAGGCTTAAAATCACTATCTCCCTCGCTTCCCGAAAAGTCTTATTACGTGTGGCGTTATAAAGGAACTGATGAGTTATTATTTTTAGGCAATGCTCAAGCTGCCCAACAATCTTTTGCAACGGCGGCAAACTGGGCTAGTAACTTTTCAGATGCAGAGAGTCAGCTTATCGCTAATAGTTCCCAAAGAACTGCTAAATTTTTGAGTCAAAATCCTCACAGTAAATATGCTCAGATTTCTAGTTGGGGAATGGTTTTAAATTATCAAGTTGATGAGAGAACTCGGAAACGAGCAATTAGGCAAATCGAAGCTTTGGGAGGAAAAGTAATTACAACTCCTGAAGGTACTCATAAAATTATATTTCCCCCAAAGGATTAAATGATATTCATATAGCGGTTCTCATCTGCATGAACTACATAACCTCACCCCCAACCCCTCTCCTTGCTAAGGAGAGGGGAGATAAAGCACAGCTTTATTGGAGTGAGGTTAAGCTGTACCTGACTCTGATGAGGAAACGCTATAGCATTTTGCTGCAAGATAAAGAAACTTTTACGAAATTGCGATCTTCTCGATAAGTTGAGAAAGTAATATGAGTACGCAGAATATTTTCAGGAGCAATATTAATGTCAATACAATTAGGAGAATCTGATTTTCAAATATTAAAGTGTTTTCCTGTTATGTCCCAGTTGCGCCTTCACCTTGAGCAGGCTAAGTTTATAGAACAAGTTCGATATCAAATGAAAGAAGGATATCAACTTGCATTCTTGGAAGTAGAGGAGCAAGCTGTGGCAGTGGCTGGATTTCGCATTTATACGTGTTTAGCGTTGGGAAAGTTTTTATACATTGATGACTTAGTTGTTGATGAGTTAAAGCGATCGCATAGCTATGGTAAACAGTTATTGCAGTGGCTAATTGAATATGCAAGAAATCATGGCTGTGAACACCTGAGTCTTGATTCTGGTGTTCAGCGATTTGCAGCTCACAGGTTTTATCTCATGCAGCGCATGAATATTACAAGTCATCACTTTTCAATAGAGTTGTAGCGACAAGCAATCTGGTTGTGAAAAATGACATTTTTTGGTATAACGGCAAATTAATTCACTCCCAAACTTTAGAATTAGACATTAATGATCCGGGGTTACTTTATGGAGCGACTGTTTTTACAACCTTGCGGGTTTATGAGAACTCGCTAGATAGTAATTTAACCAATTGGCTCTCACACTGCGATCGCCTACTTTTCTCAGTACAATCTTTTGGTTGGCAGCAACCCGATTGGAACCGTGTGCGTCAAGGTGCCCAAATTCTCTTGGCACACTTCCCGGTTCTCAGAATTACCCTTTTTCCTGATGGACGGGAATGGATAACTGGCAGATTCTTACCACAAAATTTGACAGAAAAACAAAATAATGGTGTTGTATGTGCCGTTGCTAGTTCGGAATTTTATCGCTCTCTCCCCTCTCATAAAACTGGAAACTATTTGAGTGCTTGGCTGGCAAGAACTAGCTTGGATGCTGAAGAAGCAATATTAGTCGATGCTCAAGGAAATTGGCTAGAAACCAGTACAGGCAACCTTTGGGGATGGTGTAACGGCAGTTGGTACACGCCGCCAAAAAAGGCAGGAATTTTGCCGGGAATTTTGCGATCGCAACTTGTAAACTGGTTGCAAAACCACCAGCAGCCAGTGCGGCAAGAAACTTGGAGCGTCGAGTTAGTCCAGAGATTTGAAGCGATCGCTTACACTAATAGTGTGGTAGAAATTATTCCGATTCATACCGTTCATCAGCCCACAGGGTCGCTACAATATAATCCCTACCATCCTAGTTTTCAGCAAATCAGGGAGCTTTTCTAGCATGAAAGCTACGCCACTTTGTTACACTTAAGATAAGTTAACATAATTCTTAATAATGACCTCTCCGAACAGAGACGCTACGCGACCGCGCGAAAAATACAGGAGGATAGACCTTAGTGAATAAAAGATGGAGAAATGCAGGGCTGTACGCGCTGCTGTTTATTGTCGTCATTGCGCTGGGAACAGCATTTTTTGACAAACAACCCCAAAGCAGAGAGACATGGCGATATAGTCGCTTTATTCAAGAAGTTCAAAAAGGCGGAGTAGAAAAAGTCAGTTTGAGTGCAGATCGCTCTACAGCACTGGTTACACCCAAATATGACCCAAATAAACGGATTGTGACCTTAGTCAACGATCCAGACCTAATCAATACTCTGACTTCAAAAGGCGTTGATATTTCTGTTTTGCCCCAAACCGATGAAGGATTTTGGTTTAAGGCACTAAGCAGCTTATTCTTCCCTGTATTGCTTTTGGTTGGCTTATTCTTCTTGCTACGCCGCGCTCAAAGTGGCCCAGGTAGCCAAGCGATGAACTTTGGCAAATCCAAAGCCAGAGTGCAAATGGAACCACAAACTCAGGTAACATTTGGCGATGTCGCTGGTATTGACCAAGCCAAGTTGGAATTAAACGAAGTCGTAGACTTTCTGAAAAACGCCGATCGCTTTACCGCCGTTGGTGCAAAAATTCCTAAAGGTGTGCTGTTAGTTGGCCCTCCTGGTACAGGTAAAACCCTCCTAGCTCGTGCCGTAGCAGGTGAAGCAGGTGTACCCTTCTTCTCAATCTCCGGTTCGGAATTTGTGGAAATGTTCGTAGGTGTGGGTGCATCCCGCGTCCGCGATTTATTTGAACAAGCTAAGACCAATGCTCCTTGTATCGTCTTCATCGATGAAATTGACGCCGTAGGTCGTCAACGGGGTGCAGGTTTAGGTGGTGGTAACGATGAGCGGGAACAAACCCTCAACCAGTTGCTCACAGAAATGGACGGCTTTGAAGGCAACACTGGCATCATCATTATTGCCGCTACCAACCGTCCTGATGTCCTAGATGCAGCGCTATTGCGTCCTGGTCGCTTTGACCGTCAAGTTGTGGTAGACCGTCCCGACTATGCCGGACGCAGCGAAATCCTCAAGGTACATGCCCGTGGCAAAACCTTGGCGAAAGATGTGGACTTGGATAAAATCGCCCGTCGTACCCCTGGATTTACTGGCGCAGATTTATCCAACCTGTTGAATGAAGCCGCAATTCTGGCAGCACGCCGGAATTTGACTGAAATTTCGATGGATGAAATTAACGACGCAATTGATCGCGTATTAGCTGGCCCAGAGAAGAAAGACCGGGTAATGAGCGAAAAGCGCAAAACCTTGGTAGCTTATCACGAAGCTGGTCACGCCTTGGTTGGTGCCTTGATGCCAGACTACGATCCTGTGCAGAAGATTAGCATCATTCCTCGCGGTCGCGCAGGTGGTTTAACTTGGTTTACCCCCAGCGAAGATCGGATGGACACTGGTTTGTACAGCCGCGCTTATCTGGAAAATCAGATGGCTGTGGCTTTGGGTGGTCGCATCGCTGAAGAATTAATCTTTGGTGAAGAAGAAGTAACCACTGGTGCTTCCAACGACTTACAACAAGTAGCACGGGTTGCGCGTCAAATGATCACCAGATTTGGGATGAGCGATCGCTTGGGCCCAGTCGCCCTTGGTCGCCAGCAAGGTAACATGTTCCTTGGACGGGATATCATGTCAGAGCGTGATTTCTCTGAAGAAACCGCCGCCGCCATTGATGAAGAAGTCCGTAAACTTGTGGATGTAGCCTATACACGCGCTAAAGAAGTGTTGGTGCGTAACCGCCACATTTTAGAGCAGATAGCGCAAATGTTGGTTGATAAAGAAACGGTAGACGCTGAAGAATTGCAAGAAATTCTATCGAATAACGATGTGACAACCGCCGCGTTTGCCTAATTTAATCAGTAGTTAGGAGTTAAGAACAATTCCTAACTCCTAAGTTTTAAAATTCGGGGTAATTCTGGGATTTTCCAGAGTTACCCCAATTTTTTTAAGTTCCTTGTCAAAAGCCAATACCCTTGGGTTAGGGCCAAAAACCTTAAACTGCGTAGGTTGGGGAGCCACTGCAACAGGTGTGGTTTCCCGACGAGCTTTGCAAGTGGCGTTTGAGGAACCAAACCCAACAAAGCTATTTTTCACAAAGCCAAGCGTATTGTGTCAAAAGCCCGGCCATGATGACCGGGCTTTTAATCTGAAATGGGGTTATATTCCCCGAAGGTTTGTTATAGAGTTTCAGTATAAATCCGTAGCCTGATAGAGACTACCACCTCAGCGTGACCAATTCCGGAAAATTAGAAAAATTTTTGTAGAACTATTGGAATGTGGCGAGTCGGTTACTCGAAATTAGGAAACTCCTTGCCATGCCCCGTAGCACTTGGATTACCTCCTCTAGGCGCAGCAGATATCGAACAACATAATCACCAGCCACCAGTTCACGGACATTCTCAACCTCCGAAAGGGGACGCGCGATCGGGGTCTCTTCGATCATCTGCTGTTTGTGCTCCTGAATATACTGGCGTAGGGCATCGTTGATTATCCAGCCCCTAAAATGCTGAAGGCGGGTAGCGGTGGTGTCAAGTTTCTCTTGCCATCATCCAGCCGAAAACTTGTGGTACTCATAACTACTCCTCAAATAATACACATTGCTACAATGTATTTTTAGAAAGTAACTGATGATTCATCAACGTACTCAACCAGTCGCCGATCTTAAACTTTAGATGTCGGTTTCAAAAATAGCCAAGCCACAAAGAACGTAGCTGCTGTGAATAGTTGCGTCAAATCCAAAGCAGATAGATAACCATCCGCAAATGAAGCAATACTGCGATCAGTAATGCCAAATACCCAAGATGACAGCCCAAACAGCCAAATCCCATTCTTGAGATTCCCGACGAATTGCTTAGAGTCTGATGGTTCTTGGTCTTTCATGATCTACTGTTCCGTTGGTGAAGAATTTGGTGATTGATGCGAAATACCTGTCATTAGGAATTTTTTCGGACTCCTGACGCTGAATTTACACTTCCTATTAATAATATTAATAAATATTTCAGCTACTTGACTTAATAAACCAAAGGTACATCTCCTAATGTTGACATTCCTCCTTTGGTTTTGTCACCTTGATAGACGGCAAGGCGTTGAGTGATCAGCATTACAGCGTCGGGTTTGAATGCTGAGATTACATAATCTTTAAATAACTATATAAATATTTATTTATAAAATTAAAAAATACTCTATAGGATAGATGCGTCTCAGAAAATGACTCATATTGAAATTACGTGGATAGATCGCAGTGGCGCACAGATGTGCGCCACTGCGCTATGAGCTAGATTTCTGGGTCAACCAAGCGGGTAGTGGGACGACTCTGATACAAATCTTGAACTACTTGGCCAGCAGAAACTACAGCGACAAGGGCAATGACTGCAACAGGTAACAAACCTTTGCCTAAGATGGCGATCGCTAGCAACACAACTGCACCCCCAAGTCGATACTGGGAACGGATTTTGCAATAACGGATCACCCCAAATCTGTGGAGAATGCTGACAGATAGAGAGCATAATGCTACTGAACCACAGATGAGCGATCGCTGGGAATCGGGTAGTGGTAAAGTTGGCTGACTCAATAAAATTTGTTCTACGCCGACTCCAGCAGCAGCAATCCCAATCACTAGCGGTAAATGGGTGTAAAGCCAGAGATTGACAACACCAATTTTTCCATGTGTTCGCGCCATCACAATCGGTGTGCCACCCAGATTATCAAAATAGACCCACCACCAGCTAAAGGCGATAATTAGACCAAACACGCCAGAAATCACAGTTAAAGTATCCCATTTCTGCTCAGAAACACCATTGACCACTGCAATGATTGCTTCCCCCAAAACAATAATGGTAAATAGCCCGAAACGTTCCGGTAAGTGGGAGGCGTGGGGGAGTAACCCGATCTGAAACTTACGTCCTATTAAGGGTGTGGCAAAGTCAATAATGATTCCCACTGTCCAAAATCCGAACCGCCAAGGAATGGGTATAGATGCTGATATTAACCAGAAGAAGGCTGCGATCGCAAAACCAATAGCATAGCGAGTGGTCAAAGGACGCGCTGAAGGAATATAGATTCCAGCACGGACGTACTCTATTACAAGCACAACCCGACCGAGAGCATAGGAAATGGCAAAACCAGGGGAACTCTCACCCAAACCGTGGTGGATATTAATAGCCATTGCTGCTGCTGTCAGCATTTGTATACCAATCAGCAGTCGATGTCCGACATCATCGCTGTCAAAGCGGTTGGCGTAGAATGTAGTGCCAATCCATGACCACCAAACTGGTATAAATAGAACTACAAACCCAAACAATCCTGATAGAGAGATATCTTCGTTGAGATTGTGGGCGAGTTGAGAAACTGCAACTACAAAAACCAAATCATAAAAAAGTTCTAGCCAAGTGGCGCGTCGTTCTTCTTCAGTGTCTTCACCAATGCGTAACCTTGGCGGTTGGAGAAAATTTGCCATAGTGCTAAAATTGCGAATCGCTAATTGTTTTTTACCATTAGCTGCGATCAATTAGCGAGTACCTAGATACTTGTGCATAAATTGTTAAAAAACTGCTGATAATATTAAATTGGGAGTCGTTAATCCTGCCGACCTCGAAAAAGCGATCGCAATTGCCTCGACAAAGTATGGTCTTGAATTTATTGTCGAAAATGTTTTAGTTTTTCCGTTCGCAGAAGTGGAGTTAAATATTGAATTTGTAAATAATCCTGATTGCGATCTAAAATTGTGGCGATCGCAGAAGATGATATAGTCACTGTACAGATTTTAAAGCGGGCGATGGGACTCGAACCCACGACGTTCACCATGGGAAGGTGACATTCTACCACTGAATTACACCCGCGAATTGCTGCCATAAACTTAGGGCTAAAATGAAGCATAGCACTATTTACAGCTGTTTTCAATTGGCTAGAACATAGACTGTTTTGGCAACTGCTGATGCATGAGTCATCTGGCTGTTCAGATTGGGATATCTTTTTAGCTAGCTGATGACGGCACTTACTACCATATTTAACTAAAGAACAATGTCCTCACCGCGCTCCGTGAAGCGAACCTCTTTAATATTCCATTGGGCATTACTTGTTAGGGTTTTGCGGAGACTGCCAAACAGAGCAAACTGTTCACAACTAGAAAGAGAAGCTATTTGCCGCTTTGACTCAGGAGATATTCGCAAATCAACTGTCGCAATGCCATTTTTGATGTTGACACGATACCCAGACAAGCTAAAGTCGCTTGTATCTCGTTTTTCTAAAATTTTACTCACTACATTTGTCACTGGTTTCTCGGCTGGTACTGAAACCTTTTCTGGAATTAGTTCTTGACATTGAGTATCACTCGTGTATATTGTAACGTTGGTAGTTTTGCTAGTGATAGCTTTAGGAGTTGATGAGGAAGGCGTATTTTCTTTAGGAGATTCTTGATAAGGAGATTTTTCTCTCAACTGAGCTACGCTAGGATTTTGGCTGGGAGTCTGAGACGATACGCTATTCGTCGGTGTTGTGTTGGGGGATGGCGTTCCACTGTCAATATTACGAGCCGTGGGGTTAGAACTGCAACTGCTGAGGCTGACAATCATTGTCACAAAAATAAGGGGTAAAAAATATATCTTGGTTGTGTTCATAATTTTGCTAATAAGTGATATTGCTGCTATCAACTTCCGTGTCGCTGGTATCAATTCCGCATAAATTTCTGAATATTGAGCCAGTCTATAAAGTGTCAACCCGAAATCTGCTAAAGTCGAAGGTTGTACTATAGACCGAAATTACAACATCTGCGCTTCAAGGAGCGATGTCTGACGACAAGCCCTACGGGTGACGCTCCTACGTCGCTACCGCTTCGCTAACGGGGGTGACGCTCGTTCGCCCTTGGCGTCTCCCCTTGGGAGAAGACTCGCTAACGCTTCGCTATCGCAAGACGCTCGGTCGCCCAAGGCGCGTGCCGTAGGCAAGACTCGTTCGCGAAGCGTCTCGTAGAGAAGAGGCTCCGCTAACGACCGGAACCGCCTTCGCCTCCGGTCTCGTAGAGAAGACTGCGACCCCCTCACCGCTTTGCGTCTACGCCAATCCCAAAAAGCTTGCACATCTTCTTATTAAACTAGAGACTCGCCAAGTATAACGGCATGTGTACCAGTTTCAGCTACAAAGAATAAATCAGCAGGTGTATACAAGCCAGACTCACTGACAACGATAATCCCCAAGCTTTGCAGTTGAATTCGCCTAGCCGCCAGTAGTTGCCCAGTTGCGCTAGTCAGATTAGTATCTATTGGTGAACGTATACACGTATTTATTTACAGAAGCTACTTCATCAAACTCAGATTTTATTAAAATTTCATATACTTTTTGCTTTACTTAGTTAAATATGCGAATTAAGAGTTGATTTTCCCTAAATCAGCTTTTTGAAAAAGTTCAGTAAGATTCCTCTTTTAGTAACAAGTTAAATCTAACTAAAATATTAATAGTTGTGCTGGCTTAGTTGATGAAAAAACGTCAATTATTCCAGGTGTATCTATTTGCCATCTCCCGATAAGACCGATTCAGTAGTCTTAAAATAACCGCTCTCTTTTTAAGAAAGAGAAGTTTAGCTTCCCCTTGCCTTATAGGAAAGGTGATTGGGGGAGGTTCGGTTGTTGTTAGCGAATTAATGTACTAAACGCTAGTAGTCTATTCATTTAGAAATCGCTGTGGTCAGTTTTTATTCGACACAGCGTCATGATTTATCTTGGGAAATTGCGGTTTTATTTTGAACGGTTTTATTCCTAACTGAGAACCAACCAACTTCTTTAAGCTTTGAAGATTTATCAACCCATTTTACCAATACCCATGCAACAATATATTTCTCATTTGCTCATACTAGTAGTAGGAACAAGCTCGACTTTCATCGTTACTCCATCTCAAGCGGAAACTCCGGTAAAAACCAACAGTCAAAATACTGATAATATTAGTTCCATATCTTCAAATTCACCTTCTGCTATCCAATTGAGTGATTTTGCCAATTCTACTAATAGCAAACCATCTATTCTCTCTGAAGTAGCTAATAACTCTTCTGCTGCTAATGCCAATATAACTGCAACTAAGCCTCAGCCAAGGATTCCTATATCCAGCAGAATTTTTCCCACACCTTCGATGCGGCAATAATTAGCGGCTCAACATTTAGTTTACTTGCTTGGGCTGATAGGAATCTGCATTAGTACATGATATACAACATTACCTAATGAAAATACTACTCCAAGCAGAGAGAACAATTAGAATCTCTCTTCTTGAGGTGGGACGAATATCATCTATAGCGGTTCTGATTTTTATGCAATATACTTTGACCTCTCTCCTTTTAGGAGAGAGGCTTTGAGTGTTACTCCCCAACGCTACAAGTGTTGGGGCTGTTTTTGTTAGGTCTATATTGGACTCAACAGAGAACCACTATATATATGAGACATAGCCTAATTTGCTTTATGCTTGCAGCTGACAGAGCAGTAAACCAAACCATTGATTTGCATCTGTCCACACATGAAGAGGTAATAAACCCTGTGCGGTGAGTTGCTGCTTGATAGTCTTAAGGTCAAATTTGCGAGAAATTTCGGTGAGGATAGTCTCACCTAGCGCAAAATTAACCTTGAGGTTAAGAGCGCGTAATTCTACAATTTGCGATCGCACGCTGCGTAAATGCATTTCTATTTGATGCTCACTTTCATTGTAAAACGCCCAGTGTTCAAACTGCGTGGTGTCGAAATTCCCCTCAAACTGCTGATTTAAATGCTCCAGCATATTGAGGTTAAATGCTGCTGTCACTCCTTGGCTGTCGTTATAAGCTGGTTCCAAAATCTGTTTCGGCTTTCGTAAATCTATCCCCAGCAAGAAATACTCACCTACTTGTAGGGCTTCTGTAATTTGAGAGAAGAACACATCACACTCATCAGGTCTAAGATTACCTAAAGTGCTACCAATAAAACAAATCATCCGACTGGGTAATTGCGTCGGTAGGAGTTGTGCAAGAGCTAATTCATAAGTTCCCGCTAGTGCATAAACTTGCAGTAAAGGATAATCTTCTAATAACTGCTTGGCGCTACTTTCCAACATACCTCCAGACACATCAATTGGTAGGTAGTGCAAGGGATAGCCTAGATTTTGGTAGGCATCTAGTAGAATGCGGGTTTTGCTAGAACTGCCACTACCAAGTTCTACCAATTCACAAGCGCCAGTTATCTTGGCAATTTCACTAGCAAACTGCTGTAAAATCGTTGTTTCTGTGCGTGTGAGGTAATATTCTGGTAAATCACAGATTTGCTCAAACAGATCAGAACCACGGTCATCATAAAAGTAACAGGGGGGTAGAGATTTAGGTGTTTGAGTCAATCCCTTAACCACATCACTTCCAGCACTAGGTGCAACTATTTGAGTTGCTCCTACCAAACGCTCTATCTGCAAGCGTTTTTCAACGCTGTTTTGAGAAGTAACATTGCTGTTAGCAGCTTTAGATATCGACATTAAACCTCCATTTGCTTGGCGTAATAGGCTATCTTTGATGGCAGAACTTTACCCCAATCAGTGAAACACATAGTCATAGCTAATAAAATCATGCCTGAGCAATATTGCTCAAGCTTTAGTGCTATTTGTAGGCATTTCCCCATTAAAATGACAGCAAGTAAGCGCTTAAGTACTATTGCTAACCTCTTTCACAGTAGATTTGCTCAATTTGGATCTCACAGTCTGCTCCCACACTAATGATGCTATTTTCTGGGCAAGCAATCCAATTACCTATAAATAGAGGTTCAGACGCAATAATTACAGATTTTGCGAAAGTCGGATTATTTCGTATGCAGTTAGGACTTACGCAAGAGTTACGGAATAACGTAGACGCGGAGCGGCTTGCCATAGGCTACCACAGAGGCGCAGAGAAGCCAGTGCGTTGGGCGGGTTCCCCGACTTGAAGCAACTGGCGCGACACAGAGAAATAGGAGTTTGAGAGATATTTTGCATAAGTCCTACCAGTAAAGAGATGCAGGCGGTCAGACAATGGTAGCAAAACGAGAAGCTATCAGGCGATGTCCGTCACTAAAAACTACCTTGACTGAGGCTTCTACTTGATAGCGTTTTGCCATCTCTAAAAGCGTTAATAATGTGCTGCGTAAAGCGTACTCTGGAGGTCGGAGTTTGTTAATTTCACCTTGTGAAAATAAAAACGCAAAAATGTGTTGCGAGTCAGTATTGCCATTAATTTTTTCATAAAAATTTTGGGTTAAAGTGCTGCGGATTTTTCTGTGTAATGTTTTGCGAAAATAATAATTTTACATAATCCATTAAAGATCAAATTAAATTTTCGTTACATACTTATAAATTTTCCCACACACCTGCTTAGTTTATGTAGAAACTAAGAATAAAGTATGTTGTATTTACCGTAAAAATACCCAATAAAGCCCTTTCGTAATATTCAGTTAAAACACCAATGACAAATTATGTACCTGTTTTCTATCCTGAAGTTGTAATAAATCGAACAAATGTTCACACACTTGTTGCAGATACCAAGTTGCCTTCTGTATCGGGTTTTCCCAACTGCTAATTCGCTGATGTCTCAAGGTAATGCCCAACTACCCGTTATAAATTTTCCCGCCCACCTACTTATGGAGTATGAAGTATGAAAGTAAAAAGTTTGAGCGATGTCAAAATAGAGATTACAGATAAAGGAAGAGGAGTCTTTGCCAACCGGAATTTCCGTGAAGGTGAGAAGGTAGTGATTGGACACCGAGTCCAGAACCTACCAGAAAGAACTAATCACTCCTTCCAAATAGACATTGATTTACATATAGAACTAGATGAACCAGGACGACTAATCAATCACTCTTGTAGTCCAAATACGGGAATTCGGAATAATGAATTTGGAGCATATGATTTTGTCGCCTTGATAGATATAAATGAAGGAAGTGAAATTACATGGGATTATGAAACAACAGAATACATTTCTATTGCTATTCCAGAATGTTGTTGTGGCGCTTCTAACTGTAGAGTTAAAACATTAGGATTTAAGTTTCGTTCTACTCAACTCAGGAAAAAGTATGGTATTTTTATTGCTGATTACTTAAAAGACTTCAGCATTTAGAGATAATCTAAGTTAATGATTTTTAAGGTGATATTAATGACTTCTTCCTATCCCATCCATCGCTAGCCACCTATAACAAGCTGAGAGAGACGCTAAATGAGGCTGGCATGACAGATGAACTTGATCAATACCCGATAATTCCCAATTAACCCCGTAGCGTCTCTTGTGACGACGGGGTTTTTGATTGGTGGCCTTTTGCGATCGCAGCTGATAACAGCATAGTTCCAATAATAACTACTCAAGTTTTATACCTAATATCTCTTCTAATGTGGTGCGAAAAACTCCATAATCTCGTTGCAAGTCTTTAATTCCAGTGACATCTGTAACTGCAAATTTGAGATTTTTTGGTGTAGTTATTCCCATCTGATCGGAGCTATTATTAGTATAATTTACTCCTGTTGTGCAACCAGCAGCAAACAGTAGCGAATACCAAATAAAGTTGCGCCGTTTCATAGGTCTGAATCATATTACAAATGTAAAATTTTTTAGCTGTTATTTAGTAATATCTCTATGCAGTTTATTGTTTTTTTGTATTGATGGCTTCTGTAAGATTACGGATATAAGTTTTATGAATTCCACAATCCTGTTTGTGGGAAAATATTCTTGTTGCTTAATTATTACTTTTTATACTTAATTTCCCCTTTCCCTTCTGAAAAAAGAGGGAATTGAGCTTCCAACAAATGGAGTTAGGAGTCAAGAGTTTTTAAGCAATGGACTCAAAAATACGGTAGGGCATACCGAAATCAACGCTTCTGGACAGAACGACCTCTGTAATGGTGGGGAAACTCCTCTAAATAAGTTGGCTGGTTGAAAGAAGAATCCCACACCTTTAAGGTGTGGGAGTGTCAAAACTTCAAATTCCAAGCAGCAAAAGCTAAAGCACCCCAACCAGCAAGAAAGGCTGCACCGCCTAGTGGCGCGATCGCTCCGAAGGATTTAATACCAGTTAAGCTAAGGGCGTACAAGCTTCCTGAGAAAATAGCAATGCCAATGATAAACAGCCATCCACTGGCTACGAGAGTGGGTTGAGGGAATTCGCTGCGACTAATTAGGAGTGCTACGAGAAAAAGTGCTAGCGCATGATACATTTGGTAACGAGCGCCAGTTTCAAAAATTTCTAGCGATCGCTTACTAATTTGTTCCCGCAAGGCATGGGTAGCAAAAGCACCAGCAGCAACTGACAAACCGCCTAAAATGGCAGCTACGCTCAAAAAAATTTGCGTCATTAGACCTAGCTGTAACTTGGTGTGGAATTTAACAGGCGATTAGATATCAATTAGACATCAAAATGATATGATACAGCCCCTTCTTCGTTCACCTTAAAGTTTGCATTGAATTCTTTAGCTTTTTGATCTAAATATTGTCTGGCGTTGGCTGCGGGTAGTTGTGACTGCATTGCAAAGCCTAAAACAGTTACGCGCCCCTGATTCTCTTGTAGCATCTCATAAAAAATTGATTGCAGGCGATCGCTAACTTGTTGATTAAGCGCTTTTTTCTCCTGTCGGCTTTGACGATACAATCCCAATGCTAACCATGTACCCAGTGTTAGGGTAGGAACGCCAAAAATTAGACCACCTACAGCACTATTATCTTCTTCATAAGTAGCATTTGGTGCGGTAAAAGTCTCCGCATCTTGCACTGGCATGTATACTTTACGTGCAGCAAATTTTTCCAATGTCGCTGTTGCTGATAGCGTTAAAAACATGAATCCGAGTGTCAGTAGCCAACCGGCAGCCAATTTTTCCGCAGTTTTCATAGTTCCACTTTAGATTTACACTTTGCTAGCGATTTTAACCTGACTTTCGCAAAGGTTCCAATATATCAATCTACTCCCAGCGACAGTTTTTTAGCTTTTGCATTAGACTTTTTTGCCTACCTTGCTTGAAGAAGCAGGGTTATTAATCGCGTCCAACGTACCCAGCAATCATGTAATATTTTAATATACTTACTTTCTTATAAAAATTCGGCGTTACACAATTTTAGGGTGGTTGTGAGACGGTAATTTTGCGTGCCCAATAATTAAAAGATGGGTAAGCGCACATTTTACAAAACCATCAATATCACCATCCTGCAAATATACAAAACTAAAAATTAAACGTCAAATACCGTACAACGTACAACTAGGGAAATCCGAATGTATCCAAACTCACAAAATCCTTTCGTTGTTGGAACTCCCATTGCACCAGAAAGATTTGTAGGGAGAAACTCCCTCATAGCAACAGCCTTTGATCTGATCCATACTCGCAGTCACTTGGCAGTATGGGGCGGATTGGGAACAGGGAAAACTTCCTTTTTAGCAAAATTGGCTAGCCCTGAGACTTGGATAGAGCAAGGATTAGATCCATCGATAGCAGTGATAGTCCGCTTTAGTTGTGAGGAAATTGAGCCTTTTACTCCCTCTGGCTTTTGGATAAAAGTACTCAGCTTACTGAAAGATAGTCTGCACACTGAACCAGAATTACAAGATCAGATTAAAACTGTTTTGGTAGAGAGTCGAGCATCTAGAGACAGCCTACGTCAATTCTTAGGGCAACTTGGGCAAAGAAAAAAATTTTTGGTGCTGCTAGTAGATGACTATGATGCAGCTGTTTTTCAAAACCAGGAATACTCTGAAGAAAATATGCAACTGTTCTTGAGTGAATGCCGTAACTTGGCTATTTACTCGGTGGAAGAAAAACGAAATCTTTCAATCATTGTAACTTCTAAAAAACGCCTCAATGACCTTAGCCCACCCCTCAATATTAACCAATCTCCCTGGTATAACCATTATTTATTTAAACAAATTAAACCATTTGACAAGACGGAAATTGAGCAACTACTGCAACCATTTAATAAACCAATCACAGCAGAATTACGGCAAGCAATAGAAGAAATTGCTGGAGGACATCCATATCTACTACAAATTGCCAGTTTTCTGTTATATCAAAATCTACGTAATGACAGGCCACCTCAGATAGAAGAATTTGTTCGGGAATTTGAAAGCAGTACTAAACAATTTTTTGATAATACTTGGCAAAGGTGTGACGACAAAGAGCGGAATTTATTGATGTTAATGGCTCTGGCAAAATTGAGAGGTCGTCTACATGAAAGAAGACGATATGACTTAAAAGATGTTGACCTGATTTTTACCCAAAGCGAAAGAAATTTGACTAACCTAGAGGAGCAGGGGGTGATTAAACGTGCAGCCAATAACGTGAATATTCCTTATCTTTTTACTTCATCACTGATGGAGGAGTGGGTAATTCAAGAGATTTGGAATTCTGATGAAGATTCCTTGAGAAACAGACAGAGAGAATTTCTCAATCTCATGAGTCATCAACAAACTGAGAACATGAGAAACGCTATTGTTTGGGTGGGAAATCATAAAAGTGATGTCCTCTCAGCCCTGAAATTTGTTTATCCTATAATAGATAAAATTCTGAAGTTTTTTGTTGTTTAGTGGAAGTAATGGCTGAAAAAAGAAATAAATGATATGGCATATAACACCAGAAACCCTTACATTATAGGCCCTCCGATTGAAAATAAAGACCAGCTTTTCGGGCGAGCAATTCTCTTAAGAACCATAGCAGATAGTTTACAACAGAATGCAAAATTTATTCTATTACACGGTCAAAGACGTATAGGCAAATCTTCTGTCCTCAAAAATATTCCCCTTTTTATATCTCAAGATGAATTTTTATTTGTGCATTGTGATCTGCAAGAACACGGTTCTTCAAGTCTAGGTGAAATTCTGTATGCGATCGCTAGTGCTATTTGTGAACACCTTAACGTAGACAGGAGTATACTGAATTCTCTGCAACCGAGAGATTTAGACAATAATCCCAGAATTTTTGCCCGGAGATTGCTACCGACGGTTTTGGACTCACTGGGCAATAAAAATCTGGTCTTATTGTTAGATGAGTTTGATGTTGTTACGCAAACTAATACAGAAACAGCTTTTGCATTCTTACGCTTTTTAGAAAATTTAGTCAGGCAATATGAAGAATTATTTCTCATTGCAGTAGTTGGGCGATACCTAGATTCTATGCCAAATTTGGTGCAATCATTTAGAGGTGGAATATATCAAGAAATAGGTTTACTTGATTACGAAAGTACTAAACAACAGATTACTCAACCTGCTGAAAATATTTTGCTATATCAACAAAAAACTATAGAAGAAATTCTGAAATTTTCCGCAGGACATCCCTATTATACCCAAGCCTTATGCCATGCAATTTTCAATCAAGCAAGGGATGAAAGTTGTTGGACGGTTATACCAGCCTGTGTAAGTGATGTTGTAAACCAAGCAATTGAACAAACTGAAGCCGGATTAGCTAGTATTTGGGTTGGGCTGAGTATCTCAGAAAAAGTGGTGATTTTAGCAGTCGCCGAGGCTCAAAAACAAAATACCTTAGAAAACCCTTTCAAGCTACTTGAAGCCTATGGACTGGTGCTAACAGATCCTTTGAAAGAAGCGATCCAACTCTTAATTAGTAAAGGTTTTTTGGATAGTAACCCCATTAAGGTGAAAGTAGAATTATTTCGTCTTTGGCTATTACAACGTCATCAATTACGCGATGAAGTTAGGACTTTGGAGACACTGGAGGAAGAAAATGTTGAGCAGCTATTGCCTGTAGCCCGTAATTGTTGGGGGGCAGATAGACATGAGAATGCATTAAATATTTACGAACAGGTTCTAAAGCTAAATCCTAATCACTTCAGCACTGTAGTGGAGTTAGCAGAAAAATACTTGTACCTAGCAAACTTTGATAAAGCTTTACAACTTTACGAGCGAGCTTACAAACTAGATCCAGTAAGCCATCAACAAAAAATTATACAGGTGTTAAATCAATATGGACATTTGTTGCTCACCCAAGAAAATTACGAAAGAGCAAAGCAGCAGTACAAAAGAATTTTAACGATTGATCCCGTAAATAGTTTAGCGAAACAGGATCTAGCAAGCATAAAAACTCTTCAAGATAAGAAAAATAATATTAGCACTAATAAACAAAAGCAAATTGTGAGGTTCCCAATACCACTCCTGATCCTAGTGTTGATTGGTATTGCTGGGAGTCTATTTGCTGGTGTTAAGTTATTTAATAGTTGCCCACCAATTTTCTGTAGAAATATTATTTTGCCTAGTCCAAGCAATAGTAACACTATAATTAGTAGGGGCGATCGCACTTTATTTCGCGACATCCAAAATAGCGATCGTGACAAAGGTATTGACAGCTTTAAAAATGGTAATTACACACAAGCTGAAAATTACTTTAAAAAAGCTTTCTCCGACAATAATCATCCTGACCCTGAAGTATTAATTTACCAAAACAATGCACTTGCCCGTCAAAATGGTAATCCTTTAACTTTGGCAGTTGTAGTACCAGCAACAAACGCAACAAACTCTGCTCAAGAAATGTTACGTGGCATAGCACAGGCACAAAATCAGTTTAACAAAAAAAACGGATTAAACGGTCGATTGCTAGAGATTGTAATTGCTGATGATAAGAACGACGAGGATACAGCAAAACTAGTAGCAGATGAATTAGTACATGATAAATCATTATTAGGAGTTATAGGGCATGGTTCTAGTAACGTTACTGATGTAGCCTTGCCGATATACACAAAAGCCAATTTAGCAGTAATCTCATCCACTAGCAGCAGTACAGAGTTTCAAAGCTCAGTTGTTTTTTTTAGAACCGTAAATTCAAATAAGGTGACTGGTGAAAACTTAGCTGAATATGCCTGGAAACTAAACTTAAAGAAAATAGCAATTTTTTGTAACCTTGGTGATCCATATAGTGGAACCATGAGAGAAGAGTTTAGGGTTAAATATGAAAAGTTAGGTGGTGAAATAGTGGGTGGTGGGCAATGTATTAACTTAAGCCAAGACCTTAATGTAGATAAGGAGGTTCAAAAGATTATTTTGGCTCCAAATCCAGCACAAGCGATCGCATTATTTCCAGATACGCGTCATCTCGAACTTGCTGGTGAAATTGCTAAAGTTCACAAAGAATTAATAGATAGCTTGCAACAAAACAGACCTAATATTCAAAGACTCAAGTTATTAGGAGGTGATGTTCTCTATAACGACACATTCTTGAAGAAATATAGTGATGCTTTAGAAGATTTAGTTTTATCTGTACCTTGGTTTCGCGAAGCAGAAAAATCCAAGGACTTTGCACAAACAGCTGAGAAACAATGGGGCGGTGATATTAGTTGGCGCACTGCAACCAGCTTTGACGCTACTAAGGCTTTTATTGAGTCTTTCAGACTATCCTTGAACTCCTCAAATCTATCTCAGGAAACAGTTTTAGCAAATTTACCGCAAGTCCACGTTTCATCAAATGACACCTCTGGAGAAGAGCTTATGTTTGACGAAAAGAGAGAAGTGAAAAGAGAAGAAATACTGATTATGGTTCACAATGGAAAGTTTATTGTTATACCAAAGCAAAATTAGGGAAAACTTAATAAAGTAACATGAACCAGTCAACTACTATAAGCCATAATGGAGATTATGGGTAAAAACGAAAGGAAAATTTTCCTCATTTTGTTGCGCTGTAACAGCTTACGGGGATCTAGCTAAAAATCACAGGCTGCCCAGTAAACCTATCGCAGATATTATTTATGATACCATTACAGTCTCAAAGAAATCCTTATATCATCGGTCGTCCCATTGGTGAACCAAATTTGTTTTTTGGACGACAAGAGCAATTAACGTTTATTGAGGAAAATCTAAGACGAGGCGAGAAAGTCATATTACTGCACGGACAACGACGTATTGGTATGTCATCCTTGCTGCATAATATTCCTCAACTCGTCAAACTGGATAAGTTTGCTTTTGTTACCTTTGATTTAGAGTATCATAGTCAAGAAAAACTTGAGTATCTATTAGAGAACTTAGCAGAAAATATTGTCGAACAATTGAGTTTAGATTTAGAGGTAGAAGTACCAACAGTCAAACAGATACAAGAACAAAAAGATATTTTTTGCAATAAGTTTTTACCTCAGGTTTATGAAAAATTAAACGAGAGTAATTTAGTACTGTTGTTAGATGAATTTGATGCTTTAAATAATAATTATATAGGTGCAACAATTGAATCGTTATTCAAGCAATTAAGAAATGTTATTTCTAAAAACCAAAGATTATTTGTGATTATATTTGCTGGGAGAAAATCAGCAGATATATCAAATTTACTAAAAATATTTCAGGATGTACCCATTGCAGAAGTTGGGCTACTAGATGAGGAGAGTGTTAAGCAGTTGATTATCCAACCTGCTGCGGATTCTTTGAAATACGAACCAAACGCCATAAAAGCAATCACTGACTTATCAGCAGGACATCCATATTTTATTCAAGTTTTATGTTTCGCGGTTTTCAGTAGAGCGCGGGAACTAGAAAAATGGAAAGTTACTGAAGAAGATGTAGAAATTATTGTAGATAAAGCTATTGAACTTGCCGAAGCTGGCTTTGCATGGTACTGGGAGGCTTTATCTGTACCAGAGAAAGTAGTTTTTTCTGCGGTTGCTGAGGCGCAAAAGATAGCTGTTGAAAAAAAAGACCAAAAACTACAAAAAGACCCATTGCTGGTGCTTAAAAGCCATGATGTTTTGCCAAGAGATTTGCTGGAAAAATTAACTAGAGAACTAGCATTCAAAGGCTTTTTAAACGAACAAGCCAATAAAGTGAAAATAGAATTAGTCCGCCGTTGGTTACTGCAACGTCATCCATTATGGCAAGAAATCAGGGAATTAGAGAAACTAGATAAACAAGAAATTGATTCTACCTCCGAAACGCTGAATCAAATACCTCAAATAAGTAAGAAAGGCATAAACGGATTAATAGATCAAAAAAAAACTAGTCAGATTCAAAGCCTTACTTTGAATCACCATCCTCAGAATTTTGATAACAATATATCCTCTATCAAAGCTTTAAGGAATAAAATTCATCTGCCGAAAGGTGAAATCTGGTTAGTTGGTGGAATAACTCTCTTGGGAGCAGCTGCGATCGCTTCCTTTATAATAATTGTTTATGCTCCCAATCAGAGCGCTCGCCAAGAGCAAAAACAGAACTTAGCGCCAACTGGAATACCTACCAGTGTTAAGCCTTGAGATTGTCAAATCGCAGCAAAGGTATAGTATAGTATTCATCTTGCTGCGATTTTAACCTCACTTACGTGTAGCTTCCAGTAGGCGGGAAAAATAAAAACGAGTCCGAGTCATAGACTGTCGTTGCAATGAAAAGCCATTACTTTCTAAAATTTTCACCACATCAGCCTCACGATGCAAATATGCACGAGTCGCTTTACTTGGGCCAGGAAAGAAACTGCCAATTTTCTTGAGTATACTCAGGGCGCAGGTCTTCGGTGCAAAACTGAGAATTATCCGCGACTGTGCCAAAGAACAAAGGTGAGAAATCATCTCATCGGCTTTTTCTTGGGGGTAGTGGATGAGAACATCCAAGCAAATAACAGTATGGTAACTACCACTCAACGATTCCAAATCCTGCACAGCAAAAGTGGGATTTTCGGCATTTGGCAAGGTTTGCTTGGCTCTATCCTTGCCTTCTTCCACCATTTTTTCAGAAATATCGGTGGCATAGACTTTGGCACCATCTACCGCTAGAGGGATGCTAAGACTACCGACACCACACCCAGCATCGCAGATTGATAGCTCTGATAAATTGTTATCAGCCTTCAGCCAGCCGAGAACTGTATCCACGGTTTGCTGGTGTCCATTGCGGATGTCTAGTTGGATTTTGTTGACTTCGCCATCGCCGTAGATTCGCTTCCAACGGTCAAATCCTGTGGAATTGAAATACTCGCGAACAATCGTTTTATCGTCGGCTACGTTCATAAACTTTGATTTTTAGGGGTTCCCAATGCTTCAAATTATCATTGATAGGAACCTATAAGAGCGGTCTTCTAGATTTTTACAGTTTATTTGCACTTTTAGTTTCCATCTTATGTTCTCCACGAACTTTACAAAGGTAAGTATTGAACACGATCGCTTAATTCTTCAGCATAGGCTGTTTTAGCAATAATTTCTAAATCACGAACACAATCGCCAACAGTAACTCTGAGTTTATGAGCGTAAATAACACCAGAAAACTTTATTTATTTGTCTTGACGATGGTTGGCTTTAGCTAGAAAATCGTCATCTTGGGAAAACAAAACACGCTCAAGTTCTGTCGCACGATCAAGTATAAGAGGATCAGGAAAGCTAGTTCGCCCATCTTCTTGTACTGTTAATACATCTACACCCCGAATCCGTAATCCATCTGTAATACCTCGATGGACATTTTCATCAATATAAAGACTAATACTCATTTAATTAATCCATCAGCACGGAGTCTTTTAGAAAATGGAGATTCTCCGGCTTCTAAACGTAATCTTTCCGCATAGTCAAAGCGTCGCTGCATATCAGCATCAATTTCTTCTTTATGTTCCCAATAATAAGCTAAAGCAGAATAAATCTGGCTCATGCTCAAATGTGGATATTGAAAATGTAATTCTTCTGGACTCCAACCATAAGCATGAACTGAAGTAATTAATTCCACAACTTTCATAGATGTTCCTTTAATGAAAGGAACATTACCTTCATTAATTAGGATATGTTTATATTCGGTGGTTGTAGTTTCGGTCATAATTGATTATTTGGATTTTGTAAAAGATTGCGAGCTAGACGATTCAGAAAACTCAGGTAATCATCAATTTCTTCGTAGCTATCTAGTTCTTGTTCTTCTTCTGGGTTGAGTGAAGAAATTTGTTGTTTCGCTAGTAAAGCTTCAATGCGATTCTGGACAATGCTAGAAGCTCTAAAAATTGGTATTCCCTCTTGCAACTCAATACTGATTACACCCTCTAAAGGTAAGTTAGCAGGTAGAGCGTTAAGCTTTGGCAGCAATGGAGTTGTCATAGTTGACTCTATTAAATGTTGTGAGTAATTATAGCTGACGATCAGAGAATGCGTAAATCCTAAAATTGCTCTTGAGACAATAATGGCTCAAATAACTGGTAAGCGTCATAATTTCGAAAATGTCGAGCATATAAATCAACAATATCCTCAGATGAATCAAAGTCATCATCCAAAACTGAATTTACGTCTACTACTTGCTGCAAAGACCAAGTAATAGTTTCTCCATTTTCATTTGTATAGCTGACGCTTTCATTTTTACCATGATTTAAAGCCTTTGCTTTTACTTCCTCTAAAGAAGTGGCTTTAATCAAAACAAAGCTTTCTTTGTACAAAGGTTGATAATCATCTTTATCTGAAGATGATTTATAGACAATTATAGCAATGTAGAAGGATTCTGCTTTATTTGCACTTTCAGTTTTCATCTCATGTTCTCCCCACCTACTTTTTGAATCTATTATCATTCAATAACTTCCAAGCTTTTTTACCACTAGCCGATTTGTGAGCTAAATTAAACCATACGATCGCAAATCACCCCCAAAATGATTTACCTGTGGGACTGAAAGATAAACGAGCTGCTATACGGGTATTTAAAATTACTGCTGGCGCTGGTTAATCTCTGCGATCGGTAATAGCAAAGTATTATTAATTTGCTCCCGCACTTTACGGCTGACATAACAATTACTATGTAGACACTCGACTAGTAATTCATTAGCTTCGTAATACTGCTTAAGCAATTCCTTTTGCTGTTTACTGAACTGCCAATTATGACCAATATTGCGATACTCAATAATCAAGCTTCTGAAATTTTTAGTCCATGCTGAAAGTTTCTCTTCTTGCCACTTATGAAACCAGATTTCATCTTTCCTATCTGGAATTTCCTTTTCGAGTTTTTGTAATGATTGTTGCAGATCAGAATCAATATCAATACCAGCAATAATAGGGACAATAAAATCAGAGTCAATACCGTCATCGAGAGCATGAGCAAGAGTGGTAGCAAAATAGAAATCGAGAGTCAAGTCAGCAGGGTTGAGTTCTAATTCTCCTTCAAAAATAAAAGTAGAATCAAGCTTAAAGGCAAGGATCGGATAAAAATCTAGATCAGGAGCATATTTGGAGGCAGAAGCAAGAGTAAGGTCAAAGTAAAAAGCTCGAATTGCTTCTAGCTTGTGGAGAACCTCAACTGAAAGAGATTTCTGGTTGACCCACTTTAGAAATCGCTGCAATTTCTCATCAGCAGCAAAAAGCGAATCAATTTTCTGTTTCATCAAAAGTAACAAACAGTCTGCACTTGGCGACATTCCAACCGCAAGTAAAAAGACTTCCCGCCAGCATTTCTCAGTAATATGGCTAACAAGATTTTGCAAGGCTTCCTCTGATGACTGTCTCACAACCACAAATTCTCTAGCTGTGAAATACTCATGAAATGTCAGGTGAGAAAATGAATAAATCCTTTTCGCTCTTGCGACAACTAGCCCATGATAATGCTCAATTGAACGCAAAACTTGCTCACTGTCAAGTTGCAATGCTTCTTCGTCAGTATTAGCATTGGGTAAATTACGGATGTATTCTGTAATGTATTGTTCTGCTACTTTCTGCTTGAAGAAATAGTCACTCTCCTCAAAAGTAGTCAACGCCATTTTGCTGAGTAAATCTTCTTTACGCTGGACTGATAGCTTTTTGTAAATCTGGTCGCGTTGAATTCCCCGCTTGGCATCCCATTTTTTCAATAACGCATCCAGCCCTTCTTTGTATAACTCAGAACGATTTGCAGGGAAATCTCCTGACTCTTCAAATGCTAAACAAAGCAATGTCAGCAGTAGCGGACTTGCAGCAAGTTCTTTGATGCGGTTATTTTCTTCGAGACCTTTGATAAAAGTCTCTGGTTTTACAGCTTTCTCCTTAAACCAGTTATTAGCAAAGTTGGAAATTTGGTCATCATCAAAATCAGCAACTTCTACGTCTGTGAACTTCTCAAAGGTATACTCCCGTGCTGCAATACGACAAGTCATCACAAACTGATTTTTTGGAAAACGATCAGAAAACTCACGAATTTCCTTTAAGATGCGATCGCTATCCTCTTCTCTAACCTCATCCAACCCATCGAGTAAAACTAATGCCTTGCCATAGGTTAATATATCTCGGATAGAAGAGATAGGATTTATCGTCTCTTCAGTGATGTGTTGCAATAATCCAGGTTTGTTTGCAACTTCCGCAAAGTTTTTGAGGGTAACAAAAATCGGTACACGTTCAGCCTGAAACTCACCTCCAATACACTGAATTGCTAAATACTTCAAAAACGTTGTTTTACCTGCCCCAGGCTTACCCAAAATCATCAGTTTGGGATGTTTCTCAACCGCTTCCAGTCCTGGGACTCGTTTTTCAGTAATTCTATTGAGTCCAAAGAGGTCAAAATCCTGGCTTTTACACTGTTGTAATAATTCATCAATTCCTAACCGTTGTCGCCCAGTTATTTTCTCCAAAATGTTAACGCTGGTGTAAATTTCATTCAACCCAATGGGTTGAGTCATATCTAGCACCCGCATTGTGCCGCAGCGTTCTTGAATGAGAGGTTTTATTTTTTCGCGTACCCCTTGCACGATCGCATTAATATCAATGCTGTTATCTTGATTTACCTCTGGTTCACTGGCTGGTTCAGCAACTATTTCTTCCCACTCTAAATCTAGCCTGTCGCAAATCTGGACAAACAGATTGCGGTCAACAGGTTTACCTGTAAAGAACTTTCCAATCGGCTGGCGAGTAATTCCTAAATCTTCAGCTAATACCTTTTGAGTTAAGGAATAACAAATTAAAGCTCTTTTTGCTTTTTGGATTCCTTCTGGAGAACAGGAAAGCGATCGCCCGGACATAAGCTAACCACTACACTTTTGCTGATTCTAACTGCCAATTTGGCAATTCATCCTCATCGCATACACAAGTCACTCATATCGCTAGCTTGTATTTAAGCTTACAACAAGCACTCGCCTGTAAATGTAGAGATGTAGAGATTAAAACGATTCAGGAGTGGGTCAATGTTATCCAAGAAATTCCCTTCAAGAGATGAAGTATTGGCTGTTGTAACGCTGATTATGGTGATTGGTTCTCTCACCCTTGCAGTTATAGATGAGAAGAGTCGCCCTCCATTTCTAGATTTAACCAAATTTGCTGTCGGTACGTATATTGGATTGTTGATACCTCGGTCAAGGCCAAGCGATGTCTAAGAGAATGTTTGAAAAGTCATGATTAATGTATCAAATATTTTTTTACCCCTCCCTAACCCTCCCCAATACATCGGGGAGGGAACCGGATTTTTCTTGTTTCCCCCCTTTATAAGGGGGAACTAAGGGGGGTAGCAACGCGATTAAACACAGCCAATCACTTTTCAAACAACCTCTAAGACGGGCTATTCGGCGACGCAATTAGCCAACTTATATCTTGCTTGCACCAGGCGACTGGAAGTCGCGCGCCAGGTGCTTCAAGTCGGCGGAGCCGCCCAACGCACTGGCTTGGCTACACAGGCGAAACCCAGCGACCTGGGTTAAAAACCTTTGATTTTCTCTTAGTCCACGGAGGTGGACTTCGTTTGTATAGCCGCGATTTCTAATCGCCAGGGCTAGCTGCAAGATGTGAGCCAATGACAAATTTTCTCTTGGCGACTATAGCAATCCTAAATACTTCGTAAGAGACAAGATCCCCGGCTTCTTTGAAAAGTCAGGGATCTGTAACTTTCAATTCTCACAAATCAAATAGGAATATTTTCATCTCAGTCAACACAAAGAAATAACTAAAAGCCTCCAGATGAGTTTCATTTTTCTCCGAAGATAGCAAAAGATTTTTATGCAACAATAAAAATTTACTCATAATATTGTTAAATTTTGTAAAATTGATGTCTTCAAGACTAGAAACCTGATATCTAGATAGCTAAACTAACAAACAGTGCATCTGTACTGTTAATTATTAAAAGTAGATGTGGCGCTATAGCCTGAATGATCCCAGTACAACTTGTTCTCAAAAACTTTCTTAGTTACCGTGATGCAACTTTAGATTTTGGCGGTTTGCATACGGCTTGTATTTGTGGTTCCAATGGTGCGGGTAAATCTTCCCTTCTGGAAGCAATCACTTGGGCAGTTTGGGGTGAAAGCCGCGCCACAGTTGAAGATGATGTCATCTATTCTGGGGCGAAAGAAGTTCGGGTTGATTTTACTTTCCAAAGTAACCAGCAAAAATATCGGGTGATTCGTACCCGAATTCGGGGAGGTACTAGCGTTCTTGAATTTCAAATCGAAATACCATCTGGGTTTCGCTCACTCACTGGCAAAGGGGTAAGAGCGACACAAGATTTGATTTTAGAACACATCAAGCTCGATTATGATACATTTATTAATTCTGCCTACTTACGTCAAGGTCGTGCAGATGAGTTCATGCTCAAACGCCCGACGGAACGCAAAGAAATTTTAGCGGAGTTGTTGAAACTTAATCAGTACGATGATTTGGAAGAACGGGCAAAGGAATCTTCTCGTCAGTTCAAAGCACAGGCGCTAGAGTTAGAGCGTTCTTTGGAGTCGATAAAAATTCAGCTGCAACAACGCCAGACAACCGAAGCGCAAAGAGTCGAGTTAGAAGCCGAACTCAACCAACTGCAACAAGTGCAAGCTTTTGATAATATTCAATTACAAAGTTTGCAAGTTCTCCAGCACCAGCGCCAAAATTGGGAACAACAACTCAACTTTGTGAAGCAGCAATACCAAAATCTTACCCAAGATTGCGATCGCCTCCAACAAGAACAATCAGCTATTGGCTCTCAGCTATCAGATTTAGAAAAAATATTACACCAAGAAGCTGAGATTAAAGCTGGATACGCCCAATATCAAAGTCTCCAATCTCAAGAAGAAGCTTTTGCTGCCAAATTTGAAGAATACACCCGCGCTGGGCAGACTCGCCAACAAAAGCAACAACAGCTTACCAAACAAATTCACGAAATCGAACGGCAACTACAACAAGCCCAAGCGCAGTTAGAAGCTTTACAGCAACAAGAGCGAGATATTCAGCAAACTCTCACCAAATCAGGTGAAGTAGAAGCAGCTTTGGCACAACTGGGCGCAGCCCGTCACCATGTTGCGCGTTTAGATCAATTGCAAATGCAAGTTACTCCTTTGTTGCAACAACGAGCAACTTTACAAAGCCAACTCGATCGCACTCATGCTGGTTTAGTAGCGCGACTCGAACAACTCCAAAGTACTGAGAACCAATTGCAACGCCAGCAGCGCCGCCAACCGCAACTGCAACAAGCAGTGATGGATGTGGGAATCCAGATTGAGGAACTGGAGAAAAAGCGAGTTTATTTGCAACGAGTCCAAGAAAAAGGGCAAGAAAGGCGGCACTTTATCGAACGTCTGCAAGCTCACCAACGGGACTATGAAAAACTGCTGGGAGAATTAGAGCAGAAATTGCAAATGCTCCAAAATCCTGAAGCTCTTTGTCCATTATGTGAGCGTCCATTGGATGAACATCACTGGAGTCGGGTGGTGGAAAAAACCCAGGCTGAGTTGGAAGATACTCAAGGGCAGTTTTGGGTAGTGCGGGAACAAATGGCTGTGTCTGACCGAGAAATTCAGGTACTTAGGCAGGAATATCGAGAAATTTCCCAACAGTTGGCGGGCTACGATGGTTTACGCGAACAACGGGGACAGTTGGCAGCACAGTTAGAAGCTACAACTGATGTGCAACAACAGTTACAACAAATTGCCGCCGAAAAACAGCATTTAGAGCGATCGCTCCAAGCTGGTGATTACGCTCCCGATAAACAAGCCGAACTCCGGCAGCTAGACCAATATCTGCAACAAGCTAATTATAATGAACAGGATCACGCCCTCGCCCGCAGCGAAGTTGAGCGGTGGCGATGGGCAGAAATTAAACAAGGGCAGATTAAAGATGCAACTAAGCGGCAAGCGCAACTATTAGCCCGAAAACCAGAACTTCAAGCCGCTATTGCTCAATTACAAACCAGAATCCAGCAGGATCAGACTGATTCGGAATGTGCTAAACAAATCGCGGCTCTTGAGCGTCACATTGCCGAAATTGGCTATAGTTCCGAGCAGCACAATAACCTCCGCATGGCTGCAAAGAAAGCTCAATCTTGGCATTTGCGGTATCAACAACTGCTGTCAGCCCAGCAGCAGTATCCCCAACTCCAGACGAGATTGCAAGAGTTAGAGGAGTCTAGAAGCGCCAGAGTAACGGAGCGGCAAAAACTCGGTGGACAAATCGAAAGCATTATCCAGCAACTACAAGCTACAGCTAACCCATCTGCCCAAATTCAAGCTTTAGAGCAGCAGCTAGCAATACGCAGACGGCAACTTGATGAGCAAATAACCAAATTGGGGCGTTTAGAACAGCTAGCGCATCAACTCCAAACGCTGCAAATTCAGTACGAACAACAGCAGCAGCAACTACAATCTTGCAAGCAGGAATATCGTGTTTATCAGGAATTAACGCAAGCTTTTGGTAAAAATGGTATCCAAGCACTGATGATTGAGAATGTGTTACCGCAACTGGAAGCCGAAACAAATCAACTACTTTCGCGGCTTAGTGGTAATCAGTTTCATGTACAATTTATTACTCAAAAAGCTGGGCGCGGTGCTAAATCAACCAAGAAAAATGCCAAGTTGATAGACACTCTAGATATTTTAATCGCCGATTCTAGAGGAACGCGAGCTTATGAAACTTACTCTGGTGGGGAAGCCTTTAGAATTAACTTTGCCATCCGTTTAGCCTTGGCGAAATTATTAGCGCAACGGGCGGGGGCGGCGTTGCAATTGTTGATTGTGGATGAAGGTTTTGGTACACAGGATGCTGAAGGATGCGATCGCTTGATTGCCGCGATTAATGCGATCGCCTCTGATTTTGCCTGCATTCTCACTGTCACCCATATGCCCCACCTCAAAGAAGCTTTCCAAGCCAGGATTGAAGTGAATAAAACTCAGGAAGGTTCGCAGTTGAGTTTGTCAATTTAATTGTATTTTACCCGTGCATCAAGACCATAGGAGCGGAGCTTTTTCGTTAGCGTTTCTGCTTGTGTGCGATCGCTAAATGCCCCAGCATTCACATAATCCCCTAGACCGGATTGCTCCGTGACAGCACTGGGTATATATTGTTGCACTTTAATCAGAGTATCATTACTGGAAATTGGCACTATTACCCTGTAGGGATTATTAGCAACTAATGTGTTGCCATTGGTAACAGGTACTACATAGTCACTAGTAGGAGGTAATACATAGCCATTAGTCTCAGCTAATACATAACCATTACCATTAGTCTCGGCAGAACTGCCCCCAGCTGAGTTATTCAACCCTAATGCTTGCCAAGTTTGCAAATCTACATTTCCAGTAGAATTAAGTCGAGAAGATTGCTGGAATGCAATCACAGATTGTCTGGTGTAATCGTTGAAAAAGCCATCAGGATTGGTATTAGAGAAGCCCAACTGCGACAAACGCTCTTGAACTAATCTGACATTTTCTCCGCGATCGCCTACAGTCAGAAAATTTCTGCCTGGTTGTTGAATTGTAGATCCAACTGTGGAGGCTCTACGCACTGACTCCAAAACTTGGGCATTGGCGATGCCATCAACAGGTAAGCGATAATTTCGCTGAAATTGGATGACAGCTTCTCTGGTCATTGGGCCAATCTTCCCAGTGGGATTAGTCTTAAAATAACCTAGCTGCCGCAAACGCACTTGTAGTTCTTTCACTTGTTGAGTAGACAGACTTGTTCTACCTGGAGTCGGAGAGGAACCCAGTAGTTTGTTCCAAGTTTGTCGATTCACAATCCCGTTAGCTGGTATGCGATAATTTCGCTGGAACGTAATTACAGCATCTCTAGTCATTGGGCCAAAATTCCCAGTCGGATTAGCATTCAAGTAGCCTAACTGCCGGAGACGCTGTTGCAAACTTCTGACGGCTGCACCAGTTTTGCCTTGAGAGAGAACAGGATATTGACCACTTGGCAATGCCTGGGTTGGGCTGCGCCTAACCGATGCGCCACTGGTATTTCTACTCGAAGTTCTACCTTGACATGCTCGTTGCAAGGCTCGTTGA
Source organism: Nostoc sp. JL33 (assembly GCF_017114985.1). GTDB lineage: Bacteria > Cyanobacteriota > Cyanobacteriia > Cyanobacteriales > Nostocaceae > Nostoc. Next base: position 175,529 of record NZ_JABXKP010000038.1, read on the forward strand.
GTACTTATACCTACAACTCCATCAGCAGATATTCTATTGGCTTGCTGGAATTTGATCACAGCATTTTGAGTCAAGGTAGCAAACTTGCCACTCACCGGGCCGTTAAAGTAGCCTAACTTTTTTAAGCACCTCTGGCTACTGCTAACTTCAGCCCCATTACTTCCGATTTTCTGAAGTGCTAAAGCTTGCCCAGCAATACTCAGAAGCCCCATAGTCAGTGCCACTGACAAAAGACGCATCGCCGCACCGCTAGATAATTTTTTCCAATTCAGAAATTTGAAATTAGTTACGGTAGGAACAACCTTGACGCTTTCGGATGCCTCGGAGACTGAGGCAAGCTTGGTTAAATAGCTATCTACCCCTGTTTTCACTTGCTTTTTTGAAGTTATGGCTACAAATAAATATACCAGGTTCTCTGTGTTATGTTTAGTTTTTGTATGATTCTTTACAAGCAATTTTCCCAGACTGATAATAATTGAGCCAGCATCATTGAATACCGTTGAGTTAATAATTTTTTGTGAAGATTTGACCTCTGTAGAAGTCAGAATGAACGGACTCTACCATCCCAACACGATTAAATTTTGACCAAACTGAATCTGGGTCAAGCTGCGACTGAATTCGAGATACTGTTTAGGGTTAGTAAGAGGGGCGATCGCATGGGAATACTTTATATATAGTAATTGCAACAAATAGGACTCCTATAGTATGAGCTACTGTATCAATATTGATTGCCTGCGTCCGCAAAATTCTGACATCTCTCATTTTTGTAATAGTTGTGGTCAGGAATTGTTACTCAAACAGCGATATCGCCCACTCGCTCTCATTGGACGTGGTGGCTTTGGCAGAACATTTTTAGCTATTGATGAACATCTCCCAGGTCAACCCAAATGTGCGATCAAACAGCTATGTTTCCAAGAGGAAAATACTGAGGTTTGGCACAAAGCAGTCAAACTATTTCACCAAGAAGCCCTTCGTCTCAATGAACTAGAACACTCTCAAATACCCAAATTACTAGCGCACTTTGAACAAAATCAAAAGTTTTATATCGTCGAGGAATTAGTAGATGGACAAACACTTGCCCAGGAATTACAACAACAAGGCGTTTTTAAAGAACCGCAAATTTGGGAGATATTAAAAAGTTTATTGATCACACTGCAATTTATCCATTCCCGACAAGTAATCCACCGAGATATTAAACCGGAAAATATTATGCGCCGTTCGGTTCGAGGAGACTTGGTTTTAATAGATTTCGGAATTGCTAAATTAGCCACTAATACGAGGCAACTTCGTACAGGCACAATAGTAGGTAGTCCAGAATATATTGCTCCCGAACAATTGCGAGGAAAGGCATTACCAGCCAGCGATCTTTACAGCTTGGGTGTAACATGTATTTACTTACTCACCGCTATTTCTCCCTTTGATTTGTTCGATATTGCTAACGATCGCTGGGTATGGCAGGAATATTTACCAGCAGGCAATACTGTTAGCATTCGCCTCTGTGAAATCTTAGATAAACTTTTAAAAAATGCCGTTTCGCAACGCTTCCAATCTGCAACAGAAGCGTTGCAGACACTGGAACAACAACCAAAAAAATTGCTAAATATTTCTAATTACCAGACATTAAGTACTATTGATTACACGCATTTGCATGATTTATTAGCAAAAAGAAAATGGCAATTAGCAGATCGAGAAACTTGGGATCTGATGTGTCAGGCACTAGCAAAGCCTAGAGGTAGCTATATATTTAGTAGTAATATTGATAAATTTACCTGTGAAGATTTACAGACCATTGACCATTTATGGGTGAATTACAGTCATGGACGCTTTGGTTTTAGCGTGCAAACACTTATTTACAAAAACGTGAGTGGAGACTATGGAATTTTTTGTAATCAAGTTGGTTGGCATGTATACAATTATAGTTATGCCAACTCGGAATTAAATTTTAGTCTCAAAGCACCAATCGGTCATTTACCATCACGCATTTGCATTGGTGGTTCTCAACCGTGGCGATACCCCAATGCTTTAGCTGTAAAACTAGCAGCCTGTGGTATTAGTTAGTTTTGTTGAAAATTACTATTAGGACTAGTATTTGATTTTTTAGGCTATTGTTTATCAACTTTTTCAGTATTACCTGCTTTTACCCAACCTTCTTGTTGGCTATCTTCCAAACGGATTTTCTGCCAGGATTTATCGTCGTTTTCTTCTAAAACAATAATTTTTTGATTAAAACCAACGCCACCAATTTTTTCAGCTTCTTGATTTGGTTGCGATCGCAAACTCAAGCCTTCACGCCAACTAACACGCCCTCGGTAAGCTCCCGATGGCAATGGTTTTGGTGATGGGGTAGCCTTTGGTGATTCTGTGGGAGCGGAGGTTGGAGACGATTGAGTTTGAGTCCCAGGTGTAAGGGCGGGCTTACCTCCTCCAGGCTGAGTTGTTTTTGGAGCTTTGGCTTTCACCGAGGGGCTATCGTTGGAAAAAATGGGTTTGGCAGGGGCTATACCAGTGCGATTCATGAAATAGAGTGCAACTGCACCGCCGCCACCTATTAGCACAGCGATCGCTAATAAAAAGCCAAGTATAAATTTTGTTAAGCCAGACAACATAGTTAAAACGTGATTATCAAGATTTAAGTGGCGTTCAAGGTGAGCCAGTCAAGTGCGTATTTCCCCCGTTGAGGAGCCACCCGCGTGCAGAGGTTTCCACCTTTGATAGGAGTGGGGTTGAACTGGCTTTCAATAACTCATTATTGTAGCTACTACTGAATAGACTTCTCCAGAAATTAAATATGCGTTATCCAGAACCCTTGTAGAGAGGTAGCACTGCTACGTCTCTACATTCATTTTTCATTCCTATGTCTAATGCGTTCACGTAGTGCGCCGGAGGCGATCGCTCAAAGGATTGTGTTTCGATGCTAAACGCGCTCTCCCCGCAGCAGCCCATTCTTGGAGTTGCTGAATTTGCTCTACAGCAGTTCGCGCCAAGGGGATGATCTGACTGGCTGCTTCTAAAATGTCGTCGGTAGCAAAGTCGCGGTTTTGGCTAAATCCAATATGCATCGCTTCAATTAAAGTTTGCTCAATCTCTGCCCCAGAAAAATCAGGCGTTTCGTATGCTAGCCTATCGATGTCATAACTTTTCAAGTTATGGGGGCGCAATCGGGATAAATGAACATCATAAATTGCTTTTCTCTCTTCTTGGGTGGGCAAACCCACAAAGAAAATTTCATCAAATCGCCCCTTACGAAGCATTTCCGGCGGTAAGGCTTGGATGTCGTTAGCGGTGGCGACGACAAACACGGGTGAGGTTTTTTCGGCTAGCCAGTTAATAAAAGTGCCAAACACACGGCTGGCTGTTCCGGCATCACCTTTGCTACCAACTCCGGCAAAGGCTTTATCTATTTCATCAATCCACAAAATACAAGGAGCGAGGGCTTCAGCTACTTGGATCATTTGGCGAGTCCGAGATTCTGATTCACCCACTAAACCACCAAATAACCTTCCTACATCCAGGCGTAGCAAGGGTAAATGCCAGTGATGAGCGATCGCTTTTGCGGTTAACGATTTACCAGTTCCCTGAATACCCACCAACATTAAACCACGGGGGTGCGGTAATCCGTACTGTCGCGCCTTATCAGTAAACGAGCCTCCCCGACGAATCAGCCAGTCTTTCAAGTTATCGAGTCCGCCAATATCAGAAATTTGCTCAGTGGCGGGGTAGAAGTCCAGGATTTGGGTTTGGCGGATAGTTTGGCGCTTTTCTTCCAAAACGAGATCCACGTCTTCTGGTTGCAATTCTCCGTGGGTAGCGATCGCCTTTGCTAAAACCCGGCGAATCCGTTCCATCGAAAGTCCTTGACAAGAGCGCACCAAGTCATCTAAAACTTTGCCAGAAAGGGAATTACCAGTACTTTGTAGCAAGCGATCTATCTCAGTTTTAATTTCTGGGGCGGCGGGTAAAGGGAACTCGACGACTGTCAGCGCTTCCGTTAAGTCGTCAGGAATGGCGATGCGGGGCGACAATAGGACAATATTTTTTGGTTGCGATTTGAGGAGTCTGGACAGATTGCGGAGTTTGCGGGCGATCGCAACATCATCTAAAAAGCGATGATAATCTCGGAAAATCAATACCGCAGGTGCCGAAGCTGGTAATTTTTCGATAAATTCTAAAGCTTGCAACGGGTTACGTCGCCCAAACCCAGCATCATTGGGGTTTCCCTGGTAGCCATCGACAAAATCCCAAGTATAGACTGGGCGATTACCCTGGTTGGTTGCTTCTTCCCGGATAGCTGCTTCTACCCGCTCCTCTTCATAGGTGGGAATATAAATTAAGGGGTAGCGGGCGCGTAGCAGCAGTTTAAACTCTTCACGAAAGTTCATATATAGCTGTGGTTATTAGTTATTCTCTCATTGTTCAGCGAAATATTAGGCGAATAGAATTCACTGCTACACAAACAAAGTCCACACTTCGACCCTTCTCTACGAGACGCTACGCGAACGACAAAGCTCAGGGCAACGCAAGCTCAGTGACCGCCTCCGTGGACTAACGAAAAATCAAGATTTTTATAATACACTTAGACGTAAACATTTCTGAATTACCTTTTTCGTTCATATCTCGGCTCAATGCCTATTTGCATCAGGTATTTGAGTTTTGATTAAGGCATAATTATGGGGAAAGTGAATCTAGTATCGCTGTCTATGAATCTTCAAAGAGTCACAAGTTTGAATAGGCTGTCTCTTCATGTTCTGGTTGAACAGGCATCCGAGGGGCATTTTATCGCATCAGTGCCAGAGTTGCCTGATTGTGTAGCCGAAGCTGAAACCCGTTCGGATGCGATCGCGGCTGTACAAGAGCAAGTTAGAGTTAGACTGGCAAATATTGAGGTACTGACGCTAGAAGTTGCAAATAATCCTTGGACAGATTTTATTGGGATGTTTGAAGGAGATGATGAGTTTGCAACTCTTGCTCAGGAACTCCGTACTGAGCGCGAATTAGATATAAATAGCACTGTATGAGCCTTTGGGTGTTAGATACAGATCATGTGTCGCTTCTATTAGAGCGACATCCATTCGTGAGCCGTCGGGTGTCAGAGGTGGGAGCAGAGGTAGCGATTTCTATTGTGACGGTTCAGGAATTGTTTAATGGTTGGGTGGTGAGAATCAATAGTGCGCGAAAAGTTGAGGATGTTGTGCGACTGTATGGAAAGTTGAGCCGGACAGTTGCTCTATTTGGACGGGTGAGGGTGTTGGATTTTGATGATTTTGCTGCTTGTACGTTTGTGCGATTGCGATTAGAAAATCCCACGTTATCGAAACAGCGATTACAGAAGGATATGCGAATTGCGGCAATTGCCTTGGTGAATGATGCAGTTGTAGTGACGCGAAACTATCGAGATTTTTCTCAAGTACCTTCTTTAAAGATTGAGGATTGGTCACGACAGGATGGATGATCATTGTTGACACAGCACCAAAGGGTACAGCAACGGTGGTGAGTAAATAAAATATCATCTATATAGATAACAGCCGCTTTTTAACGGAGATTATACCTGTATTTGGTCAAAATGCTGCAAGCATAAGCAGGTTTTATCAGCCAACGAAAGAATAGGGGTTGTAGCGTTCGTGGTGTTGGGCTGAGTTAATATATAACTCATCTGAGGGCTTAAATATTACTATATTGATTAGCCCTATTTCTGATATAGCAAAAAGTTTACTGGGTAATATACAGGATGACAGTATTTCTTTAAAAATTAGTGGTTTGAATATAACACAACAAGATAAAACTATTAGCTATCTTGAAAAATACGCAAATTCTATATTTTTTCAGATTGATTTGGTTTTAGGGTTGCCTTTAACTGTTCAACGTATTCAAACTCAAGAAGAAAATATTTTACAACACGATGCTCAAACTACTTTAAATATTAAGTACCCAGTATGCCAGTATGATAAGGAAGCTCTGTCCCTTTATTGGTATGCCCGAAGTGCTAATGAAATGCCTTTGTTACAGTACCTAGCCTACTATCAGGTAATAGAGTTTTATTTCTCCACTTATTCACAAATCAAAGCTACACGCACAATTCAAAATTTAATGAAAACGCCTGGATTTAACATTTATAACGATAACGATATAATAAAAGTGCTAAGTATAGCGAAATCCAGTTTTGGTAGAGGTTTTATAACTGAAATTTCCCAATTAGAAGCAACACTCAAGGAATGTATTCAAATCTCATTACTTAAAGAATTTTTTGAAAAAAATGAAAGACTCAAATCTTTTTTAACAACAAAAAAGGATAAAATGTTGGATTTAGAGCCATTGGCTTTAAATGATAATGATGAAATGTTAATAAACAGCATAGCAAAACGAATCTATGATGTTAGATGTAGAATAGTCCACACTAAAAATGAGAATGATTTTGACAATGCAAAATCGATATATCCTTTTACTAAAGAAGCTAATTTACTAAACTGCGAAATTGAACTAATCCATTACCTTGCAAAGCGAGTTTTAATAGCTAGTAGTAGTGAGTTTCAGTTGTAAGAGTGAAAAGGGTATGGGGTGAAATGAGCAGTGATACCGAAAGTTACGCTAAGGAATTGATGATCTGCTCTCAATACTGCGATCGCCAGGAATAAAACTGTACAGATTGAAGTCTCTGAAATTTAGGAGATTCAAAGCCTTGCTAGATTGTTTAGTATTTATAACTAAATATGAAAACCTTTATTTAGATTTTAGACTAAAGCACCAATTAAGTATGTCATATATACCTAGTACAAAAATCACAAATATATATACTATAAATAATGGTCGCACCATGAAATATAAAGGAATACCGCCCATTACCAAACGATAAAAAGAAAAACGTTTAAGAAATCTCTGGTTACAGTGACCTGGGGACGTTGCAGGGCTATCTAGAGGTCACGCTAGAGCAGAAGCGAAAAGCTGTTTCTGTGATTGGGTTTTAGATTTAGTAAGGTAGAATGTATATACTCAAGTAAGGAATCCTTACATTTGATAGCAAAGGCTAGGAGGCAAGTCATGCTCGCCAAGTTAACTTCTAAAAATCAACTAACGCTGCCTAAAAGTATTACTCGTGAAATCGGTGAGGCTGAGTATTTTGAGGTAAAGGTGGAGGGAGGGCAAATTATTCTGACTCCTGTAAAAATTCAGCGGGCTGATGCGGTTCGATCTAAGCTGGCGGATTTAGGACTGAGTGAGCAGGATGTGGCTGATGCAGTGGCTTGGGCGCGTCAATCGTAATGGCTTGTCCACGGGTGGTAATTGATACTAATATCATCATCTCGGCGCTGATATTTGGGGGCAGAGTATCTAGGCTTCGTTTGGCATGGCAGGACGATCTCTTCACTCCGCTGGTTTCTAAAGCGACAACAACTGAGTTAATCCGAGTGCTGGCTTATCCAAAGTTTAAGCTCACGCCAACTGAGCAAGAAGATTTACTATCGGATTACATACTCTTTTGTGAAGCTGTAGCTATGCCCGGCCGCTTGCCTGTAATTCCTGAATGTCGTGATCCGTTTGATGTGCCTTTTTTACTTTTGGCTGTGGTCAGTGAGGCTGATTATCTCGTGACGGGCGATCGCGATTTACTCAGTCTAAAAGATAATTTTTCTTGCCCGATTATCACGGCTGAAGATTTTCTAAATGTTATTGATGGTCAGTCACCCTAATTTTTCCGGTGATGCCTTGTAAAAGTGGTATTTGTTGCCATAAGTTTTCCCACTGCTTACAGAAGTCATCTACATCACAGAATATTTGTGTAATGTCGAGCCGAGATACAATAGTAGTCATAAACTTTCCGATCGCATCTTACAAGCCTCATATATTTACCACCCATGCTGTCTCTGTCGAGTTAATATTCTCAAAAGCGATGCCTAGGGCGGTAAACTACGCACGGGCGGGAAATCACAGAATTTGAGCCATCAGCAATAAGCTATTAGCCCGAAAGTTGCTTTTTCAGTGCTTTCAGAGAAGCCCAACGGTTATCAACTGGAGTTTCAGGACTATCAGAACTATCAACACTACTACTTACAGGAATACCTGGACAATTGCGATCGCACAGCTGACGCTGGGGTATTGCCAAGCACATCTGCTCATACAGCCATTCGTTGGGATAAAAATAACCATCGGGCGGTAGGGTTTCAAGCAAATCTTCCATAACTACTTCCCTTTCTAAAGGCAAGTCATTTAGCTGATTTGCAGTTTCGTCTAACCAGATGATTTCTTTAGTATCAAGCCCTAAACGGCGATTGTATTGCTGCAAGCAGCGGTTGCAGGTACAAGTAATAATTGTTTCTGCCTGACTGGACACTTCCAAGTAATTGCCATGATGCTGCACGCGCACATGACCGCGAACTGGTGTCAACGTTTCCAGACCAGGCAGAAATTCGTTAACTTGAACTTCCTCTGTCCGCTCCGGGGCTTGAGTTAGCTGCGGAATATAAATTGCGTCCATAGGATTTGTGAGACATCCTCACTAAAATTAATGGTCATTATCAGCAATTTTACTGATATTACATCTTTAGTTTATCTCTTAACAACAAGAGAAATTTTGAAATTATATGGTTATGAGTTTTCAATTAACTCCTAACTTTGCCAATTTTAGATTTTCAATTGAAGGAAAAATCTAAAATCTAAAATCCTTGCATTGAATGGCTTCTAACTCGTAACTCCTTCCAACGAAACTGGACGCACAACCAAATGACGATGCGGCTCTTTACCGCGACTGAATGTTTCCAAATCTCCAAATTCCTTCAAGAAGGTATGAACTTGACGCCGTTCAGCAGAACTGAGGGATTTTATTTCCACTTCTCTACCAGAAAAGCGCACTTCATCAGCTGCTGCTTCTGCTAATGCGCGAATTTCGGCTTCTCTTTTGACCCGGTAGCCATTCAACTCAATGGTATAAGAGGCTTGTTCCTCTGGGGGTTGGCTTAGGTTAAGAACCGAATTTGCTAGATACTGAATCGCATCTAGCACAGAACCATCAGCACCAATTAATACCTGAATTTGTTCTGACGTAAAGTTGGTTTGGTCAATTGTCAACCAGTAGTTATCTGGTTCTGGGGAATCGCCGTCTTGAGATTGGGCAGTTTCTAAATGACCTTGAATCTCAGCAGGTATCCCCGTGAGTTCCAGCAGTGTTTTTAACCATTGCTGACCTCGCTGCATCGGAATGTTGCTCATGATCCCCCTGCCGCCTTTTTCTTACCACTTTTCGGTTCAAAGGGCAATGCCTTTTGTTCTGTAACTGCTACTTCTTTCTCCTGGGTTTCTACGATTTTTTGCAGTTCTTCTGGTAGGGGTTCGCGGGAGAGAAAATAAGTTTGTGCGGTTTGAAAAATATTACCAATCACCATATACATCAGCACCCCAGCTGGTAAGGGGAAGAACAAAAACATTCCAGAAAAGATGACTGGGGTGATTTTGTTAACTGTATCCTGCTGTGGATTGCCACCACTGGAATTTTGCCCAGAAAGCATTTGGCTAACATAAAGGCTGATTCCAAAAAAGACAATCATGGCCACAATATCCCAGTGGATTGTGCCATCTGGATCATTTGCGCCAACCCTACCTAAAGCATCAATGAATAAAAAACCTTTGTCTGCTGCTAGTCCAGGAATAGTTCCTTGAATGGTAACTTCTCCTGGTTGCAAGGCTTCTACATTGCCTTGGGCATCAATTTTTATCCTATCTTCACCTTTGGTAACTTTCCAATCAGGAATCAGCTTATTTTCTGGGTGTTCTGCTAAGAGCACCTGAAATGGTTTGCCATCAACGGTCTGATATTGTATCTTGGTTTGTTCTCCCACCGCTAGTTTGTTACCACTGGGAAGGATTGCAGCTACTTTAACGTGTTCACCATCCGCAACGTAAATATTTTGAGGAGCAGTGGCAAAGGCTTGCGGTTGAATTTGTTCGATTTGTTCTGCAGGAAAGATTTGCAGGTTAACGCTGTAGTTTGCACCTGCAAAAGGCGAACCCCGCAAAGTGGCGAACAGCGCTAATAAGACTGGCATTTGCACTAGTAATGGAAAACAGCCTGCCAAGGGGTTGCCAAATTCTTTTTGGACATTGACCATTTCCTCGTTCTGCTTTTGCTGATCATCCTTATAGCGCTCTTTGATTTCTGCCATCCGCTTTTGCATTAGAGGTTGTACAATTCGCATTTTCCGCATGTTGCGAATTGAGCCAGCACTCAGGGGATAGAGCGCAAAGCGGACTATCAGTGTCAAAGCAACGATCGCTAATCCGTAGCTAGGCACAATACCATAGAAAAAATCTATGATTGGCAGCATCACGTTGTTCGAGAGAAAGCCGATACCAAAATCCATTATTCTGAATTCAACCTGAGGTACTGTAAACTGAATCTAATTTATCTAAATCATAATTTGTCGGCGACTATCTTTCGCTACGGATAGCCGCACATTCAAATGGGGCAAGCAGGGCAAACAGGGCATTGGTTCTTCTCCCCCTGCTTCTCCTGCTTGGATCAATTATTGGCAGCGCCGCTATATTCGGGATTTTTCGCAGCAATTCTTTCGTTGATGTAGTCATAGACTTCCCGAAACTTGGGAATAGCACGCAATTCGAGACGACTGCCGTTTTTTAGGGTTATCGCCATATCTCCCCAAAAGCCAATGCCACGGGGAACTTTGACGATTTTGACAATTTCTGAGTAAATTACGTCAGTGCGATCGCGCCCTTGCCAACCTCCGATTACGGTAATTCGGCGATCGGTGATCCGGAAACGCAGCCACAATGCCCTGACAATTGCCCCGACTGTTAATGGTATGCCGACAATGGTTAGCCCAATCAGCAGGTTGATAATTAAATCCCCAAGATGGGGGCCACCTTCATAATAAACGTCTTCACGAATTCCCATCGAACACCTCAGCTTGTGCCAACAACTGCTCTAATTCTTGCAGAAATTGTGGGCTTACGCACTTAGATTCTGCTGCTGTGGGTTTGACAATCACCACTAGCCGCCATCCTGGTGATAATTTCGGTAGCAAGTTGTGTAAAGCAGCTGTAATTTGCCGTTTGATTCGGTTGCGAACCACTGCCCTTTTGCTGACTTTTGTGCTTATGGAAATGCCAATCCGCGTGCTGGCAACATGTGCTGAGTCAGTTGCTGGTGTTGTCTGGGTGGCAGTGTCCAAACAAGGTTTTGTTGAACATAACGGCTTTAAGGCTCTCAATGTTAAATAAGAGCCATGACGCCGAATTCCTTCCCGGAAAACTGCCTGGAAATCCTTGCGGGATTTTAGCCGATTTGCTTTGGGCAAAGCCACAGATGCTCTTTTAGCTTGATGTGCCCTAAACGCTCAGACGGTGACGTCCCTTTCTTCTCCTGGCACTAATCACGTTTCTGCCGTCTGGTGTCCGCATTCTGGCGCGAAAACCAGAGGTTCTTTTTCTCTTACGGCTAGTGCCGCCCAGTGTTCTTTTCATACTAGTCTCCTCTTAGGTGATTTTTATAAAAACTCACAATCTCTAATTTTATCACTTTATTAGGGAATTGCGAATTGCGCCAAACAGTTCCTATTTTCCTCTTTTGGGAGTGCTCAGTAAAGAAGTCAGATTTCCCACTTAGCACTCCCCACTCTTAATTGATGCTCAAAATCCATGTTCCCATGTAGCGTAGTAGTGGCACATCGCCAGGGGAGAGAACTTGACAGTTAAAATAGTAAACTCCGCCGAAGGCTGGGTTTTGTACGTTAGATAAGACTAACTCAACTGGGCTAGCTGCTGGCACCGGCTCTTGGGGAAAAATATTAATCAGCTTACCTTCTTTGTCCCACTTCACCTCAGAAAGCGGAACTGCTTTGCCTTTGACTCGGACTTCAATATTTTTGGGGTCAAAAGTTCCTTTGTAATAATCAGGGTAGTTAATGGAAAATTGACCAACTGCCAATTTCATTTTTTTGGCTGGAATCCTCAATATGTATCGATCCCAACCATTAGCTTGTCCACCAAAATCTAACCTAAAGGGCAGCTGATTTTCGCCTTTGATGCCGCTAAACAGCGTCAATCCAGGTAAGCTTTGCGCCCAAGTCAGGGCTGGTAATCCAGCAACCAAAAGACTAGTCACGGCTAAAGCAGAAAGTAAACGTCGCATAATTGGGCTTCCTCTACCAAAATGTAAATCTGTTATCTAAAAAAAATAACTGTGTGTTAGTATTCTTTACTAAACTTTACTACTGACTTCCTAACAATGGACGTTTAATAACAACAAAAAGTGCCATCTTCCCTGAGCTTTGGGCGACGGCAGTATTGCTTAGTATTAAATAATACATACATTATATTTAGTTCATTACCCTTGTAGAGTCCTGATTTGATTACTAAGTTGGTCAAATTTGAACTAGATAGAAACACCGTTAGGATTAGATTGTGTTTCCAAATATGTATAAGTGTATCTAAATTTGAGAATTTTGTTATAAAAATTGAGGCGCGTCATCAGCGATCGCTAGTTAACTTGGGCTAAATTGATTAAAAGTAAGTTGGAATCAAAGTCGTAATCATTAAAATTTGATTGGGAAATTATAAAGCTTTCAAAATCTGGTCAATATTACTCTATAAGAAAGGAATACCAAAATTTCTCAATCCCGAAAACAAGCTGAAGATAAAGATGCAAAATTTGGGAATCAATTTAGGATGTGCAATACGTAACCCTGTTTGCAACTATCTGAAAATATGACATCTGCGAGCGGTAAAGTGAAGCTTTGGCTGGAGAGCTAAAACTGCCAGAGGAAAGATTCAAGGTTCAATCTAGTAGTAAAATTCATGGCTGATGTTCCTGCCTAAGTACTATGAGCGAGGGACACCCCTTATCTGGGCAATCGCTTACTTAGCAGAGATTAGGTATTTATCTTCAGGAGATTTCATGAGAATAGCAGTTGCTAAAGAAATTGAAGTTTGTGAACGTCGTGTGGCATTAATTCCTGACACCGTTGCGCGATTGGTAAAACAAGGTTTGGAAGTGTGGGTAGAAACAGGTGCGGGAGAAGGAGCTTTTTTCAGCGATTCTGCCTATGAAGCAGTAGGAGCCACAATTATCAGCGATACTGCCAAATTATGGGGCGAAACAGATATTCTGCTCAAAGTCAGCCCACCGCAAGAACGAGAAGATGGACGCTCAGAAATTGACTTGTTAAAGGAAGGTGCTGTTTTAATCAGTTTCCTCAATCCCTTGGGAAATCCGGTTATAGCAGAGCAACTGGCAAATCGGAAAATCACAGCCTTGAGTATGGAAATGATTCCCCGTAGCACCAGGGCGCAAAGTATGGATGCTTTGTCCTCGCAAGCTTCATTAGCAGGTTACAAAGCGGTGTTAATTGCCGCAGCTGCATTACCGAAATATTTCCCGATGTTAACCACAGCCGCAGGTACGATCGCTCCAGCGAAAGTATTTATTATGGGCGCTGGTGTAGCCGGATTGCAAGCGATCGCTACCGCTAGACGCTTGGGAGCAGTCGTAGAAGCCTTTGATATTCGTCCCGCCGTTAAAGAAGAAGTGCAAAGCTTAGGGGCAAAATTCGTTGAAGTCAAATTAGACGAAGAAACAGTCGCTGCTGGCGGTTACGCCAAGGAAATCTCTGAAGCTAGTAAACAACGTACCCAAGAAGTTGTCGCCGAACACATCAAAAATTCTGATGTGGTGATTACCACCGCTCAAGTGCCTGGGAGACAAGCACCACGGCTAGTTACAGAAGAAATGGTGGCACAAATGAAACCCGGTTCAGTGATTGTAGATTTGGCTGCTGAACAGGGTGGTAACTGCGCCTGCACCGAACCCGGCAAAGATATTGTGTGGAACGGTGTGACAATTATCGGCCCCATCAATCTCCCATCATCGATGCCAATTCACGCCAGCCAATTGTATGCCAAGAACGTAACTTCATTGATGCAACTGCTAATTAAAGACAAAGCTTTGCAGGTAGACTTTGGCGACGACATCGTTGATGCAGCTTGCGTTACTCACGCAGGTGAAATTCGCAATCAACGAGTGCGGGATGCGCTACAAGCTTTGAGCGGAGTTGGAGCAGGTTAGTAGGGGCATAACATGTTCATAAGTGTCAACTTAGAGCCAGGGCGAATGGAATTCGCGGCTACACAAACCAAGCCCACCTCCGTGGGCTAATGAAAAATCAAGAGTTTGAAACCTACGGAGGTAGGTTTTGCCTGTGTAGACAAGCCAGTGCGTTGGGCGGCTTTGCCGACTTGTTCGCGTAGCGTCTCCGACAGGAGAAGCAACTGGCGCGCGGTTTCTAACCGCCCTTTTAACTAGGAGTTTTTCAAGCATGACAGAGGCATTACTTGCTGCTTTGTTTGTATTTGTTTTGGCATCTTTTATCGGCTTTGAAGTCATCAACAAAATCCCACCGACTTTACACACGCCCTTAATGTCAGGCTCAAACGCGATTTCTGGGATTGCGGTACTTGGAGCAATAGTTGCTGCTGGTGCGAGAGACACGAGTGTGTCAGTAATTCTCGGTTTGATTGCTGTGGTATTGGCAACAGTCAACGTTGTGGGTGGTTTTTTAGTGACAGACAGAATGTTGCAAATGTTCAAGAAGAAGGAGATTAAAGCGTGAGCGACTTTTTACCAACTGGCATTCAGCTGACGTACTTAGTCGCTGCATCGTTATTTATTCTGGGCTTGAAAAAGCTGGGATCACCTGCTACAGCGAGGAACGGTAATCTCGTAGCGGCTGTGGGGATGCTGCTAGCGATCGCAGCGACAATGCTGGATCAACATGTGTTGAACTACGAGATGATATTGTTGGGCTTGGCGATTGGATCGGGAATTGGTGCGATCGTTGCCTACAAAGTCCAAATGACCGAAATGCCCCAAATGGTGGGTTTACTCAACGGTTTGGGCGGTGCAGCTTCGGCATTAGTAGCCGTTGCCGAATTCTGGCGGTTATTAGATAGTTCTCAGCCGATACCCCTAGATGTCAACATTTCCATCCTATTGGACGTGTTAATCGGTGGTATTACCTTCACGGGTAGTTTTTTAGCCTTTGCCAAATTGCAAGGTTTAATCAGCGGTTCCCCGATTACATTTCCATTCCAGCAACCATTTAACCTTTTGCTTCTGGGTGCTTATATAGTAGGTAGTGCTTACTTAATCATCACACCAGATAGCTTACCCATATTCTTGGGAGTAGTTGGCGTTTCTTTAGTGTTGGGTGTGATGTTCGTCATCCCCATTGGTGGCGGCGATATGCCAGTAGTAATCTCGCTGTTGAACTCGTTGTCAGGTGTGGCGGCGGCGGCGGCTGGGTTCGTGGTGATGAACAATATGTTAATCATCGCTGGGGCTTTGGTAGGTGCATCTGGCTTAATCCTCACCGAGATTATGTGTAAGGCGATGAACCGCTCCTTATTTAGTGTGCTGTTCAGCGCTTTTGGTACAGGTTCTAGTTCTGGTGGTGGTGCTGCTAGTGGTGGTGCAACTGATCAAAGCGTCCGTAGCATCGATGCCGAAGAAGGGGCGATGATGTTAGGTTATGCCCGTTCTGTGGTAATTGTACCTGGTTATGGTATGGCAGTTGCCCAAGCGCAACATAGCGTCCGGGAATTGTCAGATCAGTTAGAAAAAATGGGCGTTGATGTCAAGTATGCGATTCACCCCGTTGCTGGGAGAATGCCGGGGCACATGAATGTGTTGCTAGCGGAGGCAAATGTGCCTTATACGCAGTTGTACGACATGGATGATATTAATCCCCAGTTTGATCAAGCAGATGTGGCTTTAGTAATTGGGGCAAATGATGTGGTAAATCCGGCGGCGCGGAGTGATACAAATAGTCCGATTTATGGTATGCCGATTTTGGAAGTAGATCGGGCGAAGCAGACGATTGTGATTAAGCGCGGGATGAGTACGGGTTTTGCCGGTGTAGATAATGAGTTGTTCTACAAGGAGAAAACGACGATGCTTTTTGGTGGCGCTAAGGATATGGTGTCGAAGTTGGTTTCGGAAGTGAAGCAACTTTAAGAGAAACGAACCGCGTTCGCGTAGCGTCTCGCAGAGAAGGGCGCGAAGGGCGCGAAGTAAAGAAAGAATTAGAGAGTTGGCTTGCCTTGGCAGTGTGATATTCCCAGGGCAAGTTTTTTTGTTGGGGAATTACCTCATGCAAAGAATAGAAAGGTTATTTATTATAGATTTGATAATTTAGGAAAATTTTCAGTTTTGTTATTTTACTTGACATTCTATGTATACTCAATTACTTTTGACTAACAAATTTTAATTTTAGAAGTAAAATTACAGAGTTATGTTAGATCAAGATTTTTTTAATGATGAGCTTCTTAAAAAACGAGTCGATGTATTTTATGGATATGGTAATTATAAAGGAAATTATTGGTTTATTGGTATGGAAGAAAGAGGAGAAGACTTTCAAGATATTAATAAAAGAATAAATATATGGTCAAACAGGGGCAAATATGAAATAGATGATGTTGCAGAATATCATATAGATATGGGAACATGGGACGAAAGAATACAACCAACATGGAATAAATTGATTCGCATTGTCTTAAGTGCTAAAGGAACAGGGAATATTGATATAGAAGATGTCCGTAAATATCAAATAAACGAATTAGCTAGAAAAGATAAAGAGACTTGTTTATTAGAATTATTACCTTTACCTTCACCATCTCTTAAACATTGGATATATGGTGAATATTCTAAGCTTACTTTTTTATCTAACAGAGATACTTATGAAAATTATTGTCTTGAAAAGCGAATAAATTATATTAGTCAAAGAATAAAAGAATATCAACCTAAAGCTGTTGTTTTCTATGGTATAGGATGTGAATATTCTTGGAGAAGAATAACTGAAAAAATAACTGATGTTGAGTTTTCACCAACTTCAGAAGGTTTCTTAATTTGTAGAAATAGTCAGACTGTGTTTGTTATAGCTAAACATCCTGTAGCTAGAGGTGTAACAAGTGAATATTTCCATAATATTGGTAAATCAATCGCTGCTAAAATAGCGGAAAAATAATTATTTGCTTAGTTTGTGGTTCGTTTAAAAAAGTGATCGCCAAAACTCCACCGTGCGATCGCCTCTTCTCTTCTGATTCTCTGTTCTCTGCGCCTGGAGTGGTTCGTTAAAAAAAGCGTAGGCGTTCGCGTAGCGTCTCGTAGAGAAGGCATCGCCAAAACTCGACAGTGCGTAGGCAAAGCCCGCCGCAGGCATCGCTCGGTTTATTTTCTAAATTTCTTGCCATTCTCTAGCATCAATAAAAATAGATAGATGTTTTTTATTGCTTGTGGCAATAATAACCTCATGCCCATAATTAGCAACTAAAATAGATTGAGATGCCAAAATTACATCGCCATCTAAAGCTTTATTATCTGCTGTAGATTTACCTTGATTTCGGACTTCAGCCCATAACTCTGCTGCTTTCAACATCACTTCTGTTGTAATAGGAAGATAAATAATTTCTGACTTGAGTTGATTAAGTTTTCTAATTCCTGATAATTTATTTGCCCTTAATAATTCCCGTCTAATTTCATAATCTATAATTTCTGGTAAAATTACTTCATATCCTCTCTCAAAGAGCATATAAAACCATTCTTGACATTGCACAGCTAGAGGCGTTGCTTTTGGATTAGTAATTAATCCCACAGGTGCAGAATCTAAGATAATAACCTTACTCATCCTATTTTAAATAGAAATCCCTTTCATAGATTCAATAATTTCTAAGATGTTTTGTTGTTCTTCTTCTTCATCTAACTCATTCCATGACTCAAATATTTTTTTGATGTTTGTTTTCCTTTCTTGTTGTTTTACGGCATCACTATGATTAATTTCATTAAGAGCATTTTCCCAGTTATTTAATGATGTCTGTTTCATCGTCACACTTTGACGAAATAGACGTACAATTTGTAGTAATTCTGGTAGATATTGTTCTGGAGTTTGTTGAATTTCTAATAATAGTTCAGCGCGTGGTGTAGTTGATGATTGTGCTGTGAGCGGTTGATTATTGTTCATAAATACCTTGCAAGTAGATAATTTCAAAACACGAGTAGATATTAATCAGTTTTAGCACTGGTAGTTATATTATATTTTAGCGTGAATGGCTATTAGCGAATTGGTGTAATTACTACTGACAGAAATAATTGCCCCTACTTCTAAATCTGTCTGACATTCCCTTAAAACTTCCGTCAAACGCTCATTAATTGCGTTGTAATTTTCATTTCCTAATCTAAACAAAATTACACTGGGTAAATTATCCCCACTAGTGGCTAAAAGTTGGGCAAAATCCAAGTCTACAGTTAATAAAATCCTCCCTTCTGTACGAGCTTTCACTAAAATCTGCTCATCTGGTAGTCTTTGCAACCCTTCATCGCGCAAATGTACCACATCATAACCAGCACTACGCAACCAAGACACAGTGCGTAGAGAAATTCCCATATCAGCTAAAAATTTCATTTTACTTAATTAAGCCGTTTTGAAGGGATAAACCCGTTCTTGAGTTAACCAAGCTGCGTAAAGTAAAGATTGACGAATATCCTCTGGTTCTAAATCAGGATATTCTTCTAAAATCTCCTCTACAGGTTTGCCATTAGCTACCAAATTAACCACCGATGAAACTGGAATCCGCATCCCGCGAATGCACGCTTGTCTCGCCATCATGTGAGGATTAAATGTAATTCTTTCCAGACCTAACATAAATTATTTTTTTGTAATATCTTCTAGTGTCCATAAATTGCCTGAGCATAGAGGCGATAACTACAGTAGGCTAGGCAGTTCCAAAACTCTGCGTAGGCGTTCGCGTAGCGTTCCGCAGGAAAGCCCGCCAAAGGCATCGCCCTCTTTTTCCTCTGTGTCCTCTGCACCTGGAGTGGTTCGTTAAAAAGAGCGTAGGCATTCGCGTAGCGTTCCGCAGGAAAGCCCACCGACCTACTAACAGTGCGTCTGGTAGAGTTGGCATCGCAGTTGCCCGCCAAAATCTCGATTGTGCGTAGGCGTTCGCGTAGCCTCTCCAAGAGTTGGCATGACCTGTTTTATTCTTAACTAACTATCCGTTTTATCGGGATTTCTATCCAGAACTCACAGCCTTTGCCAGGTTCAGAAACACACTTGATATTACCGCCGTGTTTTTCCACAATAATTTGGTAGCTAATAGATAACCCCAAACCAGTACCTTGTCCAGGTTGTTTGGTGGTAAAGAAAGGTTCAAAAATGCGCGATCGCATCATCTCTGGAATCCCACAACCATTGTCAGCAATCCAAATCAGAATAGTATTCCCTTCTATGACTTCTGTACGAATCCAAACTTTAGGATTATCAATTATTTTTCCAGCTTTCTCTGAGTTTTCCAGTGCATCGATCGCATTGTTGAGAATATTCATAAATACCTGATTCATCTGGGCTGCATAGCAGACTACCAGGGGCAATTCACTATATTGCTTAACTACCTCAATAGCAAAAGAATTAGTCTTTGGTTGCAGTCGATGTTGTAAAATTAGCAAAGTACTTTCGATGCCTTCATGAAGGTCAACTGGCTTCATTCCTGTTTCGTCAAGTCGAGAAAAACTTCGCAACGACAAAACTAATTGAGAGATCCGCTCTGCCCCTATCTGCATAGAAGCAAGAATTTTGGGCAAGTCATCACTAATGAAATCTAAATCCATTGCTGCTGCTTGCTTTTTAATTTCTCCTGTTGCCTTAGTAGGATACTCTTTTTGATAGAGGCGCAGTAATTTAAATAAATTTTCGGCATGTTCCGTAACATAAGTGATGTTGCCATAAATAAAACTAATCGGGTTGTTAATTTCATGTGCTACACCAGCAACTAACTGCCCTAAGCCTGCCATTTTTTCACTTTGAATTAGCTGACTCTGAGTGTTTTGTAATTCTTTAAGAGTCTGGGTCAGCTCTTCTTTTTGACGTTGAGTTTGTTCGAGTAATTCTGCTTGCTGAAGTCCTACCCCTAACTGAGTACCAATCTGCATCAGCAAATCTACCTCATCTTCTTGCCAATCACGGGGTTTGAGATTTTGATAAGCTGCTAGTAATCCCCAGAGTTTCTCACCCTGAAAAATCGGCACAATTATATATGCCCTAGCCTCCATTAGTTCGAGTAGGGCAATATCACAGATAGAATAATTGGCGTTGTAAATATCTTTAATGGCAATACTTTTACTATTAGCAAAATCTCCGGCTTGGGTTTCTTGCAAGTAATTACTTGCTCCGGCGTAGCCCGTCGTAGACATCGCAGGTACAATTTCCTTTACTGGTGTCCAACCTTGGGCTAAAGACTCAGCAACAAATTCGCCACTCCAATCAGCCCGGAATCGATAGATTGTCACTCGATCAACTTCCAATAGCCGCCGGACTTCTTCTGTACTGGTGGCAAAGATGGTGTCAATATCAAGAGACTGGCGAATTCTCTCCACCGTTACAGCTAACGCCTTCTCCCTTTGGGCTGCTTTCCGTTCTCGTTCGGCGGCTTTAGCCAGTCTTTGAGCTTGCACCTGCACCTGTCTCAATGACTCAGCTTGCTGTAATGCTACCCCCAACTGGACGCCAACTTGTGCCAACAAGTTGATTTCCTCATCTTGCCAATAACGGGGCTGGGAGTTTTGATCAGCTACTAACAATCCCCACGGCTTTTCGCCCTGAGAAATTGGCACAAAAACTTCATTATCTGCATATTCCTTCTTACCCGCTTGCTTTCCTTGCACAAGAAAGCGTTCGATCACAGGCTGCGACTTAACTACTGGTATCCAGCCATCAACAATGGAATCAACGACAAATTCGCCACTCCCATCAGGATAGAAGCGATAAATTGCGACTCGTTCCACTTCTAATAGCCGTCGAACTTCTTGAGTAGTTGTATTAAAGATAGTGTCAATGTCCAGAGACTGACGAATTTTTTCTACGGTGTTTGCCAAAGCCCTCTGTCGTTCTGCGGCTTTGCTAATCTCTGCGGCTTGAATTTGTGTTTGTCGTAAGAATTCCGCTTGCTGCAAGGCTACGCCTAGTTGAATACCAACTTGGGTAAGCAAGTAGATTTCATCTTCTTGCCAATCACGGGTTTTCTTGTTCTGGTATACTGCTAGCAAGCCCCAAAGCTTTTGACCGTGGTAAATAGCCAGGATCACATAAGCTTTTGCCTGATAGCTCTCTAATACCTTAATGTAGCAGTCGCTAAAACCTGCACTGTAAATATCATTACAAACACGGTATAATTCACAGTTGCTGAAGCGACCACCCTGTTTATCTTGTAAGTAAGTATCAGCTAATGGGGGTTTAGCTAAATCTTTGGCGCTACATTCGCTGATGTTTTCCTTCAATTCTGGTCGCAGCAACTGCTCTTGCATTAGGTAAGACCAACCTTCTGCCACTGATTCAAACACAAATTCACCACTCCAATCTGCATTGAAGCGATAAATAGCCACGCGGTCAGCATTCAGCACTTGTCTAAGTTCTGTGGTACTTGTGTAGAAAATCTTTTCCAAGTCTAGAGACTGACGAACTTTCTCAATGGTTATGGCTATGGTTTTCTGCCATTGTGCTGCTTTTTCTGCGGCTTTTGCTTGTGCTAGTTGTGCTGATTGTAATTTCACTTGTTCGAGGTAATCTGCTTGCTGCAAGGCAACTCCCAGATGTTCGGCGATTAATTGCACAAACTCAATTTCTGATGCTTCCCATTGGCGAGGACTACTACACTGATGAATACACAGCAATCCCCATAAATCTTTACCTTTGATCAAGGGGGCGGTTATATTGGCACGTACCTGGAATCTTTCTAGCATTTGGACGTGACAATCACTGATACTAGCTTGATATATATCAGCCATTGCTTTAATCCGACCTTGCTGATATAGTGTTGCAAACTCCGCAGCAAAGCAGTGGTCGCTCAGTTTGACTGCTAGTGCCGAACCCCATTCTGCTCCCACATCTTCATAAATAAATTCCCCTTCCCATCCCAATTCGGGATAAAAACGAAACACACTAACCCGATCAGTTTTCAGAAGCTGGCGTACTTCAGTGACTGTAATTTTGAAGATGGCTTCTATGTCTAGAGACTCGCGAATGCGGGCAATAACTCCAGACAAGGCTTTTTGTTGCTCATTCTGAGGCAGAGAGAATGCCATATCTGAATCAGATTCTTGCTGCTCTGAATTGGGTTGTATAGGTTGAATATTAGAGGCGTTTTCCATTCCCAGTCGGATTTTAAATATTGAAAGTCTTCTATCTCATAATTCCCCTAGACAGTAGAAAGGTAACAATTATTTCTTTTAAATACCAGAAAAACATTGTAGGGACACGATAATATCGTGTCCCTACAATGTTTTTCAATCACGAGAAAATTATCGCCGCTTAGGAGTGGCGCTGCGGGTGGTGCGTTTCTCTTCATCTCGACGACGGCGATCGCGCCAATCTGCCAGTGTTAAATAACCAATACCACCAGTGACTACTACGAGCAGCACTACAGCAAATAAAGCCAAAATACTCAAGAATGGACTTTCCACCATGCCTCTACAGTCCGTTACGTCCCCAGACTACCATTGCAATTGACCAAGTGAACACAACTAACAGTGATACCCAACCTAGTGTCAAAATCTCCATAGTCCCACTTTTCAAATAATTACAAAAGGTTTCTAATATTTATCATACAGGGATTGGGCAGGCTGAGATTTTTTTTATCAATAACATTGGAACTTTGGCGGGCGATGTCTACGACGAGCGTAGCTGCCGCAAAGGACACACATCTTTTCTTGGTACGGTAGTACTTTACCTGATAATGAAGACGAATGTAAAAAAGTAGCGATCGCGGTTTTCCACTTGATGCTTTGGGAATACTAGGCTTATGGATATATATTTCAAATCCAGCAACCCCTAATATTATGCCGACATTTTTCAATTATCCTTTTCAATCTAACGGTTTTATTCCCCACGGACATTGTTATCTCTGGCAAACTGGATTAGTTTGGCTCCACATTATTTCTGATGCGACGATCGCTCTTGCCTATTATTCTATTCCCTTCCTACTAATTTACTTTATTTCCAAGCGCAAAGACGTTCCTTTCAATGGAGTCTTTCTATTATTTGGTGCTTTTATCATTGTCTGCGGTACTGGACACTTGATGGAAATTTGGACGCTTTGGCATCCAGACTATTGGATTGCAGGTGGTTTAAAAGCTGTAACTGCGATTATTTCGATCTACACAGCATTTGCGTTATTTTATCTCATGCCTCAAGCTCTGACGCTACCCAGCCCAGCCCAGTTAGAAGTTATCAATCGAGCGCTTTCAACTGAAATTGTAGAGCGCAAGCGCATCGAGAAAGAACTACGCCTTGCAGAAGAAATCGCTCAAAACTCCAGCCAAGCCAAGAGTGAATTTCTCGCCAATATGAGTCATGAACTACGCACACCCCTCAACGGTATTTTGGGCTTTACACAAATCCTCCAACGCACAGAATCTTTGAGTGAGAAAGGACGCAAAGGAGTCGGCATCATTTACCAATGTGGTTCCCATCTTTTAACCCTGATTAATGATATTTTGGATCTCTCCAAGATAGAAGCTCGGAAACTAGAATTGCATCCTGTTGATTTCTACTTGCCTGCCTTTATAGATAGCGTGACTGAAATTTCCCGCATCCGGGCAGAACAAAAGGTGATCGCATTTCACGTCCAACTCGATCCTGATTTGCCAACGGGCATTCATGCTGATGAAAAACGCTTGCGGCAAGTACTGATTAACTTGCTTGGTAATGCGATTAAATTTACTTATCAAGGCAGTGTCACCTTCAAAGTTCAGGTGATTGCTCAAGAATCAAATGCCAATGGACAGACTAACCACAAAATTCGCTTTGAAGTAATAGATACTGGCACGGGTATAATCCCTGAAGAAGCCGAGAAAATCTTCCAGCCCTTTGAGCAAGTGGGAAATCAGAAACGACAATCTGAAGGTACAGGCTTGGGATTAGCAATCAGCCAAAAAATTGTATTGTTGATGGGTGGTCAAATTCAGGTGCAAAGTACCTTATCCAAAGGTAGCACTTTCTGGTTTGAGGCAAAATTGCCAGAATCTAAAGATTGGGCAAAAGTTTCTAGAGTGGTTGAGCAAGGAACCATTATTGGTTATCAAGGACAAAGGCGCACCATTTTGATTGCGGATGATAGATGGGAAAACCGAGCGGTAATTGTAAATTTATTAGAGCCAGTTGGGTTTACTGTTGTAGAAGCTAGTCAGGGTCAGGAAGCATGGGAACAGGCTCTAGTACACAAACCAGACTTGATTATCACTGACCTAGTAATGCCTATATTGGATGGATTTGAGTTAATCAATCGTTTGCGTCAGTCTGAGCAATTTCCAGAGATTGCGATTATCGCTTCGTCAGCCAGTGTGTTTGCAGCCGACCAGTACAAGAGTATTGATGTAGGTGCAGATGTATTTCTACCAAAGCCTGTAGAAGCTGAAACGTTACTGGAAATGTTACGGCAATTTTTGCAACTGGAATGGATTTTTGACGGGAAGGTAGATGCAATCAAAAAAAATCAAGCAGGTGGTTTGGATCAACCAAATGAGATGATTTCTCCTGCCAACGAGGTTTTACAACAGTTACTCGAACTCGCACAAGACGGCGATATTCAAAAAGTTTTGGAACTGGCTCAACAACTTTCTGCATCTGATCAGCAGCTAAATGTTTTTACCGAGCAGCTTGTCCAGCTTGCTAGTAATTTCCAACTTAAACGTTTGGAAAGTTTTATTGTAAGTATTCAGGAGTCAGAATTCAGGAGTCAGAAGAAATGAGACAACCTGCAAAAACATTTCAAGACTTGATAGTTTGGCAGAAAGCACATCTGTTTGTTTTATTGGTCTACCAATTTACTAGTCAATTTTCTAAATTGGAAATATATGGGCTTACATCGCAATTTAGAAGAGCAGCAATCTCTATTCCAGCTATAGCAGTTCGCGGAGCGTCCCGTAGGGAAGGATTTCAGAAAAAGGGAACAGCAGATAAAGCACGATTTATGAACATATCACAAGGTTCTTTAGAAGAGTGTCGTTACTATCTAATTTTTTCAAATCACCTTGGATATGGTGATACATCAGAATTAATGCTTAAGCTTGAAGAAGTTAGTAAATTACTAACTAGCTATGCTAATTCCATTCTGAATCCTGACTCCTGACTCATTTTATTCAACAATACATTAATTAATTGGAGTTGAATTTTACTTTTAAATCCATTATGAACAAGAACTCAAATACCGGATTTATTTTGATTGTGGATGATAATCCGACAAATTTATCTGTTCTGTGTGAAGCGCTCAATAGTGAGGGTTTTCGTTTCCGTGTTGCAGTCGATGGAGAAAGCGCGATCGCTCAAGTCGAACGCAATCAACCAGAGTTGATTTTGCTGGATGTACAAATGCCAGGTATTGACGGATTTGAAACTTGTCGTCGCCTGAAAGCCAATCCTGTTACCCAAAACATTCCGATTATTTTCACGACTGCTTTATCAGATACGGAGAACAAAACGAAGGGATTTTCCCTTGGTGCAGTAGACTATATCCCGAAACCGTTTGCCCAAGAGGAAGTCATTGCTAGAGTGCGCGTGCATTTACAACTCAAACATTTGACTGAATCTTTGGAACAACAAGTCAGCGATCGCACCAAGGCTTTGCAAAAAGCCCAAGTCCAACTAGTGCAGCAAGAGAAACTATCAACACTCGGAGAGTTAATCGCTGGTATTGGTCATGAAATCAATAACCCCATCAACTTTATTTCCAGCAATATTCCACCCTTGCAAGAATACATTGTAGGTGTAACCGAGTTGCTCCTACTGTATGAACAAGAGTATCCAAACCCAACAGCCAAAATTACCATTGCTATTGAGAAGTTGGATCTGAACTTTGTTCTCGAAGATATGCCAAAAATCTTGAACTCACTACACCTAGGAAGTGAACGAATTAAGAACCTTTCTGATTCACTCCGCAACTTCTCTCGCTCGGATAGTGATGCCAAAATATCTGCTGATTTGCACCAAGGACTAGATAGTACACTAATGATTTTGCAACATCGCCTCAATGCTAATGGCGATCGTCCCCGTATTGAAGTTATTAAAAATTATGGAGTATTACCACAGGTTAGCTGCTATCTAGGGCAGATGAATCAAGTATTTATGAACATTCTGGCAAACGCAATTGATGCCCTTGATGAAGCTATTATGCAAGGCAAAATGAGCAATCTAATTCCTCAGATTAAAATTGCAACAGAAATAGATTCTGAACAATTGGTTGTAATTCGGATTGCTGACAATGGAGTTGGTATTCCTGAACGGCTTAAAAAACGCTTGTTTGAGCCGTTGTTTACCACAAAAAGCGTTGGGAAAGGCACTGGACTCGGCTTGTCGATAGCCTATGAAATAGTTGTAGAGAAACACAAAGGTGTATTAGAAGTCAATTCTCAACCAGGTGTGGGAACGGAGTTTATCATCAAAATTCCCACATGAGAACAGCATTTAATTAATTACAAAACTGCTCTAGCATTTATCATACTGGAGACTGGGGAAAAATTTTCCCAATACCCAATCCCTAATTTCTATATACAGTGAACGTAACTTTAGATCCTCAATTAATGGCAGAACGCCTAGAATCCCTCAAAGCTGGAATAATTGGGGGTTTATCTGTGTGTTTCGCTTTTGCGTAGGCGTAGCCCGTCGTAGACATCGCTAGTCTGTTGAATACTTTTGTATTGGCAAAGTATTTTCAGACACTCGCAAGTCTGCAAAGTGATGTTAATTGGCATTGGTGGCTGAGTGGTGCAGTTGCAACTTTTACTGGTTTGCTATTTGGTGTCACCTACCGCTATATCATCCGCTCAGATCAAAATCCTCAACTCAAAGCCGGTGGTGTGCTGGCCTTTGGCTTGGTGCGGGGATTAACTCAGATAGAACTTGGGTGGAATTCTCATAGCACAATTTTGCCTTTTCTGGTGTTGGCTTTTGAAAGTATATTATGGTTTGGAATCGCTGCGATCGCTCTTGATATTGCTATTCAATTCCGTTGGGTTAAACCTTTTTCATCAATCTCTATTACCTAATATGAAAACTCAAAGATCCCACTATTATCTGATAGTCGATCTGGAGGCTACGTGCTGTGACAGTGGGACTATTGCCCGTCATGAAATGGAAATCATCGAAATTGGTGCCGTGATACTCAATAGAGCAACGTGGGAAATTGATTCAGAGTTTCAGCAATTCATCCAACCTGTGAGACATCCACAACTGACAGGTTTTTGCACCGAATTGACTAGTATTAGGCAGCAAGATGTTGACGAAGCACCAAAATTTTTAGAGGCAATTTCTCGCTTCAAAGAATGGATTTATTCATTTTCCAATCATATTTTTTGTTCTTGGGGTAATTACGACAAAAAGCAATTTATTCAAGATTGCGCCTTTCATAATTCCCCTTATCCTTTTATTTCAGAACACATAAATATTAAAGAGGAATTTTCAGAATATCTTGGCGTGTCTAAAAAATTTAGCATGGCACAAGCTCTCAATGAGTTGGGGATAGAATTAAAAGGCACACACCATCGTGGCATTGATGATGCCCGCAACATTGCAGCTATCTACAGACAGATTAAAACTAAAAAACTAAGCTGAGTAATGGGAAAGTTGCCCGTTCAACAGACCAAGTTTGATGTGTAAATCTTTGTAGTTAGGGCTTTAGCCCTTTGATAATTATTATTCTTAGCCAAAAGGGTTTTCGGATGATTTTTTTTTATTACTGGGTGAGTATTCAGAGCAATTCATCGCTTCTTCGGTGAGAACAATAGAAGGGTTTACTGCACATTTTAGATAATGATTATGCGAATAAAAGCGACAATTTTTACAGGGAACTTTGTGTAAAGCTTTGATGGGAAAAACCGTTTTTGCATCTAAAAATGCCTGAAATTTTCGCAAGATTAGGAAAAAACCTACCCAACCAATTAGAAAGCCAACAGGAGATAAATATATCGCTATATCATCGATAGTTAATTCATGCGTTTGTGTTTGCTCCTTTTTTGCTTCACTCAAGGTTACTTGATGTAAATTACTATTGGCTGCTACAGTTTTTTGCAAGATTTGATCATGATACATATTATTTACTTTTTCCTATATGTCTTTACTGCCTTGATTTTTGATGGCCGGGTAACTAACTAGTAATTTGGAAAAAGTTCCAACCTATTACTGTTTTATCAAAATTAGGCTGATAACACTCTTTCCTTTGGAATATATAGATGTTTTTTGAACAACAAAATTCAGCAAAACTTTAGAGACAAGACTAAATTTTACGTTAATCATGAAAATTTAAAAATCGCCCATATTGGAGATGTAGATATCACAAAATGTGGTAAAATAAGGGTGTTTAGGGATTAGGTTGATCATTTGTATTTTATTTAACTAAAAATAACTTCACAGTTTTCAGTAGCTAGCTCAAATTTTAATGTTGGCAAGGTTTTAATTATAGGTTTAGCAAAATAAAACTTCAGCTATATCTGTCAAGAGTTTTGCTTATTATTTTAAGTTATATATCCAAGGGAAGAAATTAGATAATAGACTTATAAGTAGATATCTTTATGTTAAAATACCTTGAAAAATATTCTTAAAAGTTTATAGTTAAATTAGATTACTAAGTATAAAATTTACGATTTAGCTAGCTGTTGTTCCCACAGACCTTATAAGCGTCTAAAGCTGAGATTTCCGATTTCTCTAAGTGTTATTCACAAATGACTAACTAGGACTAGATATTGCCACGACGAAAGAGTATGTCTTTAAAATTGCTCTGTAGATAGAGAAATATCTTGAGCAAAGCTGGTATATTTCCAAAATGGAGTAGTATTTTTGACTAAAATTAAGAGATTAACTTGGTATTTTTACAAGCCTTGCCAGTATGAATGTGGAATTTTTTAACAGGATTCCTTTGATGCCTTTAGTATTACTCTTATTGGCTTACACTCTCCTGGGATGGTATCTTGCTGCTCATCATATTATTTGGTTAGTGGGGGCTTTTGTCGCTGCTATGGTTATAGCTGTAGTGCGAAAGAGTAATTCTTGGTTAGAGCGTTTAGTTGAATTTGGCTCTCAAACCTTGATTGTCATATTATTTTTAAGTATATCAATTGCTTTTGTAGCAACTTGGTCATTATTATTCAGCCTTTTTGTCATACCCTTAGCAACTACGCTTTTAGGTGATTTGGAAATGCGTTTTTCTGGCTTCAACAAGCTAGATTCCTTTTGGATTTTAACAGTCATAGCGGTATTGGGTTTGGTAGTGGGCGAAGTAATAGATATTCTACTTTTTCCCAGTAGCAGATACTAATTTAGGAGGCAGGAGGAACCCACGTTTAAAAACGTGCGACTGTGCCAATTTGAGATTTTGAATTATTCTTTCAATTCAAAATCTCAAATCGTCCGACTGACCGTCTTTGCACTGAGCTTTTGCCCTGAGCAGTTCGGCAGAGCTACCTGTGACACTTGCCGACCTAACACAGTGCGTCTCCAAGATTTGGATCGAAGTGTCACGCCGTTCGCGTAGCGTTCCGCAGGAAAGTCTAAAATCCAAAATTGTTGAGTGTAAATTCAAGCAAAGGCAGCTTCGGGAGGAAATATGATAGGCTTAGAGATAGGCTTAAAATGAAAGAATGCCTTAATTAGAGGTGCAACGTCAGGTTATCGGTGAGGCGATCGCCATCAGACTCGCTCAACAAGGGTGCAACATCAGGTATCGGTGAGGCGATCGCCATCAGACTCGCTCAACAACGGTGCAACATCGCCATCAATTACCGCTCATACCCTGAAGCTGCGGCAGACACGGAAGAGATGGCATTGCAAAGAGCCTGGGTAAATATCGAAAATTGTGGTATCTCCCAAGAATCAGACATTGTTGAGATGGTCAACACGCTAGTAAAGGAATTTGGCAGTGTAGATATTTTAGTCAACAATGCTGGCATTCAAACAGAAAGTCCATCCGGTCAAAGTTACCACAGCAGACTTTGACCGGGTAATTACAGTCAATCTCCGGGGTGCTTATCTCTGCGACTGTAAAACTATTAAACACCTCCTGTCTCTTAATCGTTCGGGGGTGATTATTAATATTTCCAGCGTTCACGAAATTATTCCTCGACCGATGTATATCAGTTGTTCCATTAAGCAAAGGCGGTATGGAAAACCTGACCAAAACCGATTCATTGGAATATGCCAACCGAGGTATTCGTGTCAACGCCATTGCCCCCGGAGCAACGATGTCTACGACGGGCGTAGCTGCCGCACCAATGAATCAAGCCTGGAAAGATGAAGATAGAAAAAAGGCGATGTCTAGTCTACGACGGGCTACGCCTACGTGGAAAGTCAGATCCCAATGGGCGTGCTGGTTTCTCTGAGGAGATGGCAGTCGCAGTAGCTTTTTTAGCTTCGGATGAAGCCGCTTAGATCACCGGACAAACGCTGTTTGTAGATGGTCGATTGACTCTGTATGCTGACTTTTGGGAATCTTGGTCAGCTTAAGGTTAGGCTTGCTTACTTTTCACAATTGAGCCGATACATACCACTAGTGGAATTAAACGCCCATGACTAGCGCGATCGATAAGAACAGTCTGCTGTCAGCAGAAGCCTGGGAATTGTTGGAAGAGTCCGTAATTTATTACCAGGGAAAACCCATTGGTACTGTAGCAGCCCACGATCCGGAGTCAGATGCACTCAATTATGACCAGTGCTTCCTCCGCGATTTTGTCCCTTCTGCCTTGGTGTTTCTCATGCACGGCAAACCAGAGATTGTGCGTAACTTCTTAGTAGAAACACTGAAATTACAAAGTCATGAAAAGCAAATAGACTGCTTTGAACCGGGAGCGGGATTAATGCCTGCAAGTTTCAAAGTACATTCCAAGGGGAATGAGGAATTTTTGGTCGCTGATTTTGGTGAACTGGCGATCGCTCGTGTTCCCCCAATTGATTCCTGTATGTGGTGGATTCTCCTGCTACGGGCTTATGAAAAAGTTACAGGCGATTTAACCCTAGCGCGTCAGCCAGATTTTCAAGCCGGAATCAAGTTAATTTTGGATCTTTGCTTGGTACATCGCTTTTCCATGTACCCAACAATGTTAGTTCCCGATGGCGCGTTTATGATTGACCGTCGCATGGGAGTCTACGAACATCCTCTAGAAATTCAAGTATTATTCTATGCATCCCTCAGGGCTGCTAATGAATTGCTTTTACCAGATGGGGATGGCGATGCCTACGTTGGCAAAGTCAATAGGCGATTGGGATCTTTGAAATATCATATCCGCAACTATTACTGGCTAGACCTGAAGCGATTGGGGGAAATCTATCGTTACAAGGATAACGAATTTGGTAAAGAAATTGTTAATAAATTCAACATCAATTCAGAATCAATCCCCACTTGGTTGACCGAGTGGTTGCCCGAAACTGGAGGATATTTAGCCGGAAATCTGGGGCCGGGACGGATAGATTTTCGCTTTTTTGCTCTGGGAAATCTGATGGCAATCTTAGCTTCCTTAGCAAGCGAAAAAGAATCTCAAAGCATTATGAATTTATTTGCCCAACGTTGGCAAGACTTGATCGGCTATATGCCTGTTAAAATCTGCTTTCCAGCTTTGGAAGGTTTAGAGTGGAGAATTGTTACAGGATGTGATTCTAAGAACAGGGCTTGGTCTTATCACAACGGCGGTAACTGGCCTGTTTTACTGTGGTTATTTACCGCCGCCGCCCTGAAAGCAGGTCGAACAGAACTTGCCCAAGCAGCGATCGCCATTGCCGAAAGGCGTTTATTTAAGGATAAATTCCCAGAATACTACGATGGCAACAATGGCCGTTTGATTGGTAAAGAAGCCAGAATTTATCAAACTTGGAGTATTGCCGGATTGCTGGCTGCTAAACAGTTCGTGGAAAATCCAGAGTACTTGGAATTAATCAGCTTTACAGAGGGTCTTGAAGTCCCAGGCTGTAGCTTGTAGGTACTGATTGCCCCACAAGGCTCTAAAGAGAAGATGATTTAGCGGTGTAATGTTATACAGGGTGTCTCCGCTAACTAGTACAGAGGGCGCGTAAATCCAGCTACCATCTCAGTTAACCAGGCAAGTTGCTCTAAGCCCCTTGCTAAAGGTAGGCAAACTTCCGCCTGTACTAGCTACACTCAGATAAATAGCAGACTTGTGCTAGGTAAAATACTGATCAACAGGTCGCAGCGATCGCCCAGCTACTTCTCTTCTTAGGCTGCGCCAACGAGTTACCCTACGTCCGAATCCCCGGATCAAATACCCGATAGCTGATACACTATATAGTAAGAGGTATCTCAAGTGTCATACTTAGTAATATCATCAGATAGTCTTTGTATCATTAACACGTTTTAACGTGCCTAACCCATGAAAATTTCTTCAGATTTAATTCCAGAATTTGAAAAACTATTTAGACAAAAATTACAACTAAACAATTGTAAACTCAGAAAAAAAAGACAAGAGAATAATTATGAAATTATTACTCCAGCTAAAGACATTTTTTTGATGTATTGGTCTGAATTCCCAGAAATTAGCTTAATATATCAGGCTGTAGGGGTACGCACTCAACAAACTGGAGTTTATGAGCGAGCTATCCGCTCCCATATTAGTTTTTGTGTAAGTAGTATCAAGGAGAATCCTCACTCGGAATCACCATTATTGGTAAAATAACCAATAGTTAGATAACACAGAGAATATTTATTGGACTCTCGCCAGTTTTCTCATATAACTGACGAGAGCTGATCACCAAAAATCTGTTGATCAAGAGATAAAAATGCAATCTGAAAAAAATCAAGATCAGCTAGATTATAAAACCTTGTTAGCCAATGCAAAGCAAGCCTTAAAAGTTGAATACCATAAATCATCTGCTTTAGCGTCCCAACTCCAAGCCATAAAAACTCAGTTAGAGCAAGTTCAGGCTGAAAATAAAACTCTCAGAGAGAGTGCTTATGAAGATGTAATTAAGCACTTTGAGGCGCGTACCCAAGCAGCAGAAGCACTAGCACTAAAAACAGAAGTACGCCAAAAGTTCCTTGAAGCCAATGGTTGCAACGATGATCAGAGCTTCGATACTCTATGGGATAGTATTAAAAATAAGATTCAGATCCAAGACGGTGAAGTGAGAATCGTTGCTCAAAATGGCACTCCCAAAT
This sequence comes from Nostoc sp. JL33, assembly GCF_017114985.1. Taxonomy (GTDB): domain Bacteria; phylum Cyanobacteriota; class Cyanobacteriia; order Cyanobacteriales; family Nostocaceae; genus Nostoc. The sequence goes on from NZ_JABXKP010000038.1 coordinate 208,721, forward strand.
TCACCTTAACGGGCAGCATGATGACTTTGAGGGATTTCATTCAATCCCTCAAACAAGACCCAATCTTGGGAAAATCTTTCTTGAACTAGAGAGCCAAATTAATGAAAGCGTCTCCCTAGAATCGGACTAAGAATTGTAGTAGAAAGTTATTCATCTTCATCTCCTGGCGGTCGTTCGCTCTCGCTTTGTTGGGCATTCCACTCCAAAACAATGCGTTCCAACATCTCAGATTGCGTACAGTTATTAACATCGGCGTAAGTTTTAATCAGCCCCCTCACTTTCGGACTAACGTGGCGAATCTCTAGTTGGTTATCTTGTACCATGTCTATTAACTTTTAGTGTCCATTACATATGTTGAAGCATTAAACTATGGCTTTTGCAATAAATTTCATTAACGTGAGTTCGACAAACCTCTTTCTCCCTTAAACTAAATAAGTCTGTCCCTCTGGGAGTTATAGAGGGAAGGTTTAGCGATAGTAAAACCTCTTAATGGTTTTTTGATTGGGCTAATTAGGCGGACACTATATGAGCCGTCGAATTCACGTTTTGTTAATGGCCATGTCTGACGATAAGCCCAGAGCGGAGCGTCTACACTCATTGTCGCCTGTTATCTAATTATTTAGTTTTACAATCGCTTAACCTGGCGGGGGTGCTTCTTCAAAGGGACGGATAATCGCCGGGGCTGGTGTAACTTCTGGTTTAAAAATTCCCTGCAAGGCTTGTTCTAAGGTTTGTGCCATGACAATCCGGTTTTCGTAAGCTACGACTACCCGCACCAAAGTTGGCAGACTATTCTGTGTGGCTTCTAGATAGATTGGCTCGACATACAGCAGCGATTGCTCAATCGGAATTACTAGTAGATTGCCTTGAATGGCTCTCGACCCCTGGCGATTCCACAGGGAAATTTGCTGGGAAATTACTGGGTCTTGGTTAATCCGCGCCTCGATTTGCTCTGGCCCGTAAACCAGGCGTTCCTTAGGAAAGACATATAGTACCAGCCTACCGTAGTTCTTGCCATCCGATCGCGCCGCTAACCAAGCGATTAAATTAGTCCGTTGTTTGGGAATATAGGGTAAAAGCAGGATAAATTCTTCTCTACGAGAGGCTGCGCCAACAAAGGGCACAGTGGGTAGACTAGTAATCAAATAGTACGGCTCTACAGGACGGGTTTCACTGCCATAAATTTCGTTGGGGATTTGCCACTGGTCTTCCCGATTGTAAAATACCTGGGAGTCAGTCATGTGGTAGGTCATCAACCGCTCAGATTGAATTTTGAAAAAGTCCACCGGATACCGAGTATGACTGCGGAGATTTACTGGCATTGTACTGAGCGGTTTGAACATTTTGGGAAATATCGCTGACCAAGTGGCAATTATCGGATCGTTTGGATCAGCAATATAAAAATTAACACTGCCGTTGTAGGCATCAATCACTACCTTGATCGAGTTACGAATGTAGTTGATCCCCTCCCTACCAGTGTCTGAGTAAGGATAGCGATCGCTCGTCGTGTAGGCATCAACAATCCAGTAAAGATAACTGGGATTACTTGGGAAATCTTGATTAGCAGCAGCTACTAAATAGGGATCGCTGTCGAATTTGAGAAAAGGTGCGATCGCTTGAATTCTTTGCTTTATATTCCGCCGCAGTAGCACCTTTGTCTCTGGCAAAAAGTCTCGCGTCAGCACCATCTGCCAATCTTTCAAATACATCGCAAACAACCAGCGTCGCCATGCTGAACCGATTCCAACGCCGCCTAGACCATCGTAAGAGTTGTAAACATTGTCACTACCACTAGGGTAGTCTAGCTCTCTAACTTTTGTGCCAGTCATCACATAAGCATTAGTTATTTCCCCGTAATAAATTCGTGGTTGTCCAATCGGAATGCTTTCACGAATCGCTTCATTGGAAGTTGTGAGGGCGCTACTATCACCGCTAATATCTTTGACAAAATATTCTGGTAGCCCACCCGGCCCAACTGTATTAACTGGGCTAACAGTAAACCCAAAACCGTGGGTATAAATTAAATGGCGGTTAACCCATGTTTGAGCTTCCTGTGGTACGCCAGTGTAGTCTAATTCTCGTGCGGCAATCAGTACCTGCCGGCGTTCTGTTGGTTCAACTAGTTTCTGCTTAGGTTCTGGCGGCTTTTGGGTGGCTGATCGCCGTACATCTGTTACTAGAGTATATCGGTCAATATCGGCATCGGGGAACCGATAATACGGGCGAATTTGTTGCAGTTGACGATTAGTTTCTAATAGTGGTCGCTGATCCCAAAGGCGAATATTCCGAATTGTCAAGTCATTCTTTTGAATATCAGCTTCAGTCAATGTTCCTTGCGGGTTGAAAGTTCTAGCATCGATCGCATCTAAATCAAATGCTTGGCGAGTCAAGGCGATAGTACGCTGAATGTAGGGTTGCTCTCGTTGCAACTCATTAGGTTGGACAATTAAATATTGCACCACAGTAGGTAGAACCACAGAAGCTGCTGCAACTAATACTAGATAAACCCCCAACCCGTAAAATACCAATCGGCGATCCTGAGATTTAGATCGCCAGAAAAATGTTCGCCAAAGTAGGTAAAAGGCGATCGCTACTGCCAGGATGCACAAGAGGGTGTAAGCTGGCAACTGGGCTGTCACATCCGTATAGCTGGCACCATAACTTACTCCACGGGTAGAATACACCAGTTCATAGCGACTTTGCCAATAACTCAGAGCCACTACCAGCATCAATAAACCACCCATAGCGTATAAATGACGCAGCTGCTGGGGCGAAAAACCAGGGAAAATTCCCTGACTCAAACTGTCCCCTGACAACAGATAAGTGAGAGTAACGGCGACGAAGCCATACAAACATAATCCCATCAGCCAGAGTTCTAGCAGTTCCCAAAAGGGTAAGGAAAATACGTAAAAGCTGATATCTCGACCAAATAAAGGCTCAGTGCTGTTGAAAAGGGTGGGGTGGAAATATTGCAGCACCTTTGGCCAGTGTTGGAATATGATGAACGCAAAAATCGGACTGAAGAGAATTGCGATCGCACTTAGTAAAAATTGGGGATAAATTAAGATAGCGATCGCACCTCCCACAATTAAGCCAAGATCCCAAACATGAGAGACAATCTGCCTCAAGAATTGCCAGATTGTCTCAGGTCGGAATAGGGCCCCAATGGGTAAAATACCCTGATTAACTGGAGAATGCCAGTATAAAAGAGCAATTTGACCATAGTGAGCCAGCATCAACCCAATCAACAAGCTCAGTACTAGAGTTAGAGGTAATAACCAGCGCAATCTTAATGTTTGAAATCGTTGCGGCGCGAGTATCCGGGTTTCGTTGCGTCTGGGATAATCAGGAGTGAGAAAATTTGTTAATTCACGGCTTTGTTCTGCTGACTCAATTTTCAGAGACTGGGGATATTTTAGCCGTTGTGCTAGAGCCAGGTTTAGCAGTAGATAGGCAGCAGTTATCCCAGCTACCACCACCCACAAAACACCACAAGTCACTATTCTCAACAGAAATACTTGGAGGTAGCCGACTTCCTGGAACCAAAAAATCTCTGCTCCCACGCCAGAACCCAGATCCAGGAGTAGCAACAGCCCCAAGAATACAATTAATAGTCTAAAGCCCCATTTCCAATACATTGATATCTAATTTAATAAGAACGCCAATTCTCTATTTGCAAGCTGGGTACTCTTTGAAATTCTCGAACATTAGATGTTACAACAATATGATTGTGAGTTAGTGCTGTTGCTGCGATCGGCACATCATAAGAACCGATAGGAGTACCTGCTGTTTTCAAAATACTTCTAATTTCGGCAGCAAGTTCTGCTTCTTCCACACCAAAAGGTAAAATTGTAATCGAACCTAATAAAGCTTCAATCAATGATTGAGTTTTCAAGGCACGTTGGGGATTAATTGATAATCCCTACTTTACCTCCATTACTGTTAAGGAGGAAATAAAAATTTCAGTGGGAGTAGTAGACTTTAATAGCTTGAGAGTATTTTCTTCTCCCTTGACAAAATCACTAATTACGCAGGTATCCAGTAAATAACCCATGATTACAACTCGAATTTGTTAGGTGGTAGCAGTTCGTCTCGGCAGGACTGAAAAGTAATACTTACTACTACACCTTGATGTTGCATAATCGTTTCTGGCCAAGTCATGGGTTTTGTTTCTAAGAAACTAACAAAGACTCTGCTTTCAGTAATACCTTGTGGTGTTTCACCTAGTTCAATTTGGCCATTTTTATAAATTCCTTCAATGGTTCGTAGCATTATTGTTTACCTCCTCTCTAATTTTTAAATGTAGTTTCAGTTTAGAACATCCGAGTTCTCAGGGTAAGCTTAGATGCACCATTAAACTACAAGCGATGTCTACGAAGGGCTACGCCAACGCATTTTTGATCGTTAAAGCGATCTTCTACTCACGATCATTCACTCTTGGATCTCGGTTGTTGCAGTTTTGAGCATGAAATTTCGTGTTCAAAGGGGTTTGTCGTTATACATCACTCTTCACTCACCGAATTTTATTAAATGACTTGCCCCTGACTTGATTGCTCTTTTCAATTCTTTAATCTAAAATCCAAAATCCTTGCATTGTCTGACTGACCATAATTCACCCTTGAATCTCGAATGTTGCTGTTTAAAGCATGAAGTTTTGAGTTCAAAGAGTAAGCGATGTCTCCGACGGGCTACGCCTACCCTTTGACTGACCATAATTCATCCTTGAATCTCGGATGTTGCAGTTCAAAGCATGAAGTATTGAGTTCAAAGGGTAAGCGATGTCTCCGACGGGTTACGCCTAAGCAATTGAATGGAGTACAGACCCTGGTAGAGGCATGGCAATGCCGTGCCCTTGCTTACCCGCGTACTTGACTCCAAACATATTTACGGCAGACTTCGCAAGCGGCTTTTGCTTCCTCTGTTTGCGGATTGGTGAAGATGGGATGGTAACGTAACCTGTCACAACAGACTTGTAACCATGCACGCCAGTCACCGCGCCACAACCGCACTGTGCCGTCTTCACCGCCACTAACAATTGTCTGCCCATCGGCGCTGATAGCGACAGAATAGACCCGACCCTGATGACCACGCAATGGTTCAGCTAAGGGAAGACCTTGGTGGTTCCACAACCGCACCGTGCCGTCATCACCGCCACTAACAATCGTCTGTCCATCTTGGCTAATGGCGACAGACCTAACATAACCCTCATGACCACGCAATGGTTCAACTAAGGGAAGACCTTGATGGTTCCACAACCGCACCGTGCCGTCAGTACCACCACTGACAATCGTCTGTCCATCTTGGCTAATGGCGACAGAATACACCCAACCCTGATGACCACGCAATGGTTCAGCTAAAGAAAGACCTTGGTGGTTCCACAACCGCACCGTGCCGTCAGCACCGCCACTGACAATCGTCTGTTTATCGGCGCTGTTGCGATCGCGTTGCCCAGCAATGGCGACAGACCAGACATCACCCTGATGACCACGGAAGGGTTCAGCTAAGGGAAGACCTTGGAGGTTCCACAATCTCACCGTACCGTCACTACCGCCACTGACAATCGTCTGCCCATCGGCGCTGCTAGCGACACAATAGACCCAACCCTCATGACCACCCAATGGTTCTGTTAAGCGAAGACCTTGGTGGTTCCACAACCACACCTTGCCGTCAGTACCGCCACTGACAATCGTCTGCCCATCGGCACTGTTGCGATCGCATTGAGGAGCAATGGCGACACAATAGACCCAACCCTGATGACCACGCAATGGTTCAGCTAAAGGAAGACCTTGACGGTTCCACAACCGCAGCGTGCCGTCAGTACCACCACTGAGAATCGTCTGTCCATCGGCACTGATGGCAACAGACCTGACATTACCCTGATGACCACGCAATGGTTCAACTAAAAGAAGACCTTGGCGGTTCCACAACCGCACAGTGTCGTCACTACCGCCACTGACAATCGTCAGCCCATCGGCGCTGATGGCGACACAATAGACCCAACCCTCATGACCATGCAATGGTTCAGCCAAGGGAAGACCTTGGCGGTTCCACAACTGCACTATGTGGTCATCACCGCCACTGACAATCGTCTGTCCATCGGCACTGATCGCCACAGATAAGACAACACCCTGATGACCACGCAATGGTTCAGCTAAGGGAAGACCTTGGTAGTTCCACAACCGCACCGTGCCGTCACCACCGCCACTGACAATCGTCTGCCCATCGGCACTGACCGCCACAGATAAGACAACACCCTGATGACCACGCAATGGTTTAACTAAGGGAAGACCTTGGTAGTTCCATAACCGCACCGTGCCGTCACCACCGCCACTGACAATCGTCTGCCCATCGGCGCTGATCGCCACAGAATTGACATAACCCTGATGACCACGCAATGGTTCAGCTAAGGGAAGACCTTGGTAGTTCCACAACCGCACCGTGCCGTCAGCACCGCCACTGACAATCGTCTGCCCATCGGCACTGATCGCCACAGATAAGACAACACCCTGATGACCACTCAATGGTTCAACCAAGGGAAGACCTTGGTAGTTCCACAACCGCACCGTACCGTCACCACCACCACTGACAATCGTCTGCCCATCGGCGCTGATCGCCACAGAATTGACATTATCTTCATGACCACGCAATGGTTCAGCTAAGGGAAGACCTTGGAGGTTCCACAACCGCACCGTACCATCAGTACCGCCACTGACAATCGTCTGCCCATCGGCGCTGATCGCCACAGAATTGACATCATCCTCATGACCACGGAAGGGAATGGAGACTCTTGCTTTATTCACCACCCGATTCAAACTGTTCTGAACTGGTGCGAGAATCTGCTGCGGTAGTTTCTCTTGATTCTCACCCATAGCTTGAATTGCCAAAACTAGACTATCTAGGGGTTGGAAAGACAATAAATTCTCTACCCTTGCCGCCTTTTCTCGCAACTGGGATTCAGTGAGTGCCCTTTCCAGTTCGGTAATGCGGTCTTTTTCATAAGCATCACTGCGCTGGTAAAAAGCTTCATCTTCCTGGGGTGATTGTAAATGGGGCTGCAATTGTTGCCAGCTATCCCTCACTTTTGCCAGCAGTCCCCCTTGCATCAAATATTTGTCATCCGGCTTTTTGTTCAACCATTCCCGCCGGGTATGTTCTAACTTATCACTCAACTGCCGCAAGTCTCGGTCTTGTTGTCGCCACTGAGCAAACTGCTGCCAACTTTCAATTAAGGCTTCATGGGCTAAATCAATCCAGTCTTCTCCTTTTTCATCTTTCGCTGTAACCAACAAGCGTCCCTTAACCAATCCCGCTTCCCCATCTAGCAACTCAGTGAGTTGTTGCTGTTGATTGAGATCATTACCTGCAATATTCAATAGTGTGGCTTTTGGTTGGCGCTGTCGGGTATCCTTTTCTCCCTCTCCTGTTCGCACCAACCGCAGAAAAATCTGCTTAATCCATTCTTTTTCCTGCTGAGTGCGTTCTTGGGTTGGGGATTCCTCCTCATAATCTTGGTAGTGATAAACCTTTTCTGCATAAAGATTTAACGCCCCAGTTAATCCTCCCAACTTCTCATACTCTTCTAGGGTGAGTAGAGCTTTCTTTTGATGGCGTTTCTCCCAGAGTTTAGTTAAGGCAAACTCCAACAAAGGCAAGAACTTTGGTTCTTGTTTAGGATTTTGGAAAATTTTTAATAGTAATGCTTTTTCAACACTATCACCCTGAAGCTTGGCAGGTTCGGTGATTGTTTCCTTTAAATTAACTCCGGTTAAAGGCGGCATAAAAACTGCCTGGGTTTGAATCAGATGAGTCACAGAGGGATAATCTAAACGGGGTTCAAGAAAATCCGTTCGCATCGTAATCACAACTGCTAACCGGGAATCATGAATCTCTACTACCTGAGTCAGTAGTTCAATGAATCTCTGCCGTTCTTCCTGATCTGCACAAACTGTAAATACTTCCTCAAACTGATCTACCACCAGCAAAAATTTTTCTGTGCCAGGAAGATTTTCGAGATCATTAGTAGGTTTAGTCAGACTGTCTAAACTGTTGTCATACTGAGCAATTTCAACGACAAGGGCGTATTGTGTCATCTTATTTTGTTAAAACTATTGGGAAACCGCCTATGTCTACTAAAGTACTCGAATATCCAAGTAATTTCCTCAGTATAGTTAACAACTCTAGATTCAACATTCTACTAGCATGTAAGCAACATGCCGTAGGAGCACAATATTAAAATCTTAGTGATTGGGATAAGCTCTATACCTTGCACTTCCTAGTAATTACGGAAGCGATCGCTCCGACGGGCTACGCCTACGCCCTTCACTCACCATCATTCACCCTTGGATCTCGGAGTTCCGAGTTCAAAGGTCGAAGTTCCGAGTTCAGAGGTCAAAGTTCTGAGTTCAGAGGTGGAAGTTCCGAGTTGAAAGGTCGAAGTTCCAAGTTAAGAGGTGGAAGTTCCGAGTTGAAAGGTCAAAGTTCCAAGTTCAGAGGTCAAAGTTCCAAGTTCTGAAGGTGAAAACTGGAGTTCTGAGCCTCAACATTGGAGATTAGAGGTTTATTTCTCCTGTTTTCTTCTCATTAGGGACTTCCAGAGAATAAAATATACAGCCAATTAAAATGATAATCATAATTCTTTAATTCCTTTACACGGTTTCACCCTAACTCTTGCTCTGGTAATGCCAGATTTTATACAATTTTGCTAGAGACCACTGAGAAAAGCCCTAGACAGCTTTAATGGCTGCTAGGGCTATGGGGAACAGCAGAATTGTGATATTACGTTAATGAATTGTTCTGATGTGACATTTAGCTGTAGCAAACTGCAAATCAGCCAAAATTGTCACCTGAACCAATATTTTTTAGCTCTCAACAAAATTACCTGCTTTCTTAACTGCTTCCTTTAACTCTTCAAAGGTAATACTACCGTTTTCGTCTAAACCATACTGTACTAGTAACTCCTGGGGGCTATTGGTATTTGTTTCTGATGAGATGATTGCACTTAAGCCAGGACTTAAAAAAAGCTCATTAATGGACACTTTGCCGTCTTGATCGCGATCTAAGTTCTTAAAAAGAGATTGAAGGTCTTGCTCGGTTGCCATAAGTTTCTATCTGAATTGATTTTTCAATTTAATATCTCATTAATATCTCAAAATTAAACAAACTTATATCCTTAGACGTAGAAAGGGGTATCGCTGGGGCTTAGATCAGGTGTAGGCTGTGATACAGGGTCTACAGTTGGGGCAATGAAAATCAATCGGCACGGTCGAGCCAAAGTTCTAACTCAACAAGAGATACAGCTAATTTTTAGTCATGGCTTGGAAAATGACCGCGATCGCTCCAATGGGCTACCCTACGCCCTTCACTCACCATCATTCACCCTTGGATCTCGAAGTTCCGAGTTCAAAGGTCGGAGTTCCGAGTTCAGAGGTCGAAGTTCTGAGTTCAAAGGTCAGAGTTTTGAGTTCAAAGGTGGAAGTTCCAAGTTCAAAGGTGGAAGTTCCAAGTTCAGAGGTCGAAGTTCCAAGTTCAGAGGTCGAAGTTCCGAGTTCAGAGGTCGAAGTTCCGAGTTCTGAAGGGGAAAACTGGAGTTCTGAGCCTAAATGGTGGAGATAATAAGTACAGACCATTGTAAGGGCACGGCATTGCCCATTGGTGTCAACTTAAGCCTTGGCGAATGGAATTCGCGGCTACACAAACAAAGTCCACCTTCGTGGACTAATACAAAATCAAAGATTCTTAACCCACGAAGGTGGGTTTTGTCTGTGTAGACGCGGTTTCTAACCGCCCTTTTAACGTTAAGTTGACTGGGCATTGCCGTGCCCCTACCCATGTTCTTTACTCCAAACATATTTACGGCAGACTTCACAAGCGGCTTTTGCTTCCTCAGTTTGCGGATTGGTGAAGATGGGATGGTAGCGTAGGCGATTGCAACAGACTTGCAACCATGCACGCCAACCACCCCGCCACAACCGCACAGTGCCGTCACCACCGCCACTGACAATGGTCTGCCCATCGGCGCTGATGGCGACAGAATAAACCCAACCTTCATGACCACGCAAAGGTTCAGCTAAGAGAAGACCTTGGAGGTTCCACAACCGCACTGTGCCGTCACCACCGCCACTGACGATCGTCTGCCCATCGGCGCTGATCGCCACAGAATTGACATAACCCTGATGACCACGCAAAGGTTCAGCTAAGGTCTGACCTTGCAGGTTCCACAACCGCACTGTGCCGTCACCACCGCCACTGACAATGGTCTGCCCATCGGCGCTGATGGCGACAGACCTGACATCACCTTCATGACCACGCAAAGGTTCAGCTAAGGTCTGACCTTGGAGGTTCCACAACCGCACTGTGCCGTTACCACCGCCACTGACGATCGTCTGCCCATCGGCGCTGATGGCGACAGACCTGACATAACCTTTATGACCACGCAAAGGTTCAGCTAAGGTCTGACCTTGCAGGTTCCACAACCGCACTGTGCCGTCAACACCGCCACTGACAATCGTCTGCCCATCGGCGCTGAAGGCGACAGAATTGACATAACCTTTATGACCACGCAAAGGTTCAGCTAAGGTCTGACCTTGCAGGTT
>NZ_JABXKP010000098.1 GCF_017114985.1 Nostoc sp. JL33
CGGCTCAGATCGTTGAAGCAGGAATCACGCGACTTCAAGTCGTGTGAGGTTCAATAGCATTCATCAACAATATCAAATAAAACTCACTGCCAAATATAAAAATTTCCTTAAAATAGTGATGATTACAATGCCTGCTCATGTTTCTTAACAGAGCAAAAGAGGTCGTCTGACCGTTGGGCATCTTATATTGAGTTTATTACGAGGTATGTTGACAGCTCATGATTTGGCCGTTTAAGCCCAAGTTTAGAAAACAAATTGCGCGGATTGAAATTACTGGTGCGATCGGCGGTGCTACTCGCAAACGCGTCCTAGAAGCCCTGAAAACTGTAGAAGAAAAAAAGTTTCCGGCATTATTGTTACGTATCGATAGCCCTGGCGGTACAGTCGGAGATTCCCAAGAAATCTACAGCGCCCTGAAGCGTTTGCGCGAAAAAATTAAAATCGTCGCTAGCTTTGGCAATATTTCGGCATCTGGAGGAGTCTACATCGGCGTGGGAGCCGAACACATCGTCGCCAACCCAGGTACGATTACGGGTAGTATTGGTGTGATTCTGCGTGGGAATAACTTGGAACGCTTGCTAGAAAAAATCGGTGTTTCCTTCATGGTAATTAAGTCTGGCCCTTACAAAGACATTTTGGCTTTTGATCGGCAACTGACTCAACCAGAAGAAAACATCCTGCAAGAGTTGATTGACACAAGTTATCAGCAGTTTGTTCAAACGGTAGCTGATGGTCGTTCTTTAACAGTAGAAGCTGTGAAAAGTTTTGCCGATGGCCGGATTTTTACTGGACAGCAAGCCCTAGAGTTCGGTGTTGTAGACCGCCTGGGCACAGAAGAAGATGCCCGCCGTTGGACAGCAGAACTGGTCGGACTTGATCCGGAAAAAACTCTCTGCTATACCCTAGAAGAACGTAAACCCTTATTGAGTCGCGTTCTACCAGGAAGTCGTCAGTTTTCATCAGGAATTGGGGCTGGCATTGATTGGCTGGAATTTGAAATGTCTACTAGTGGTTTACCGTTGTGGTTATATCGACCCTAATATGAGTTAGGAGGAGCCAGTGCGGTCTTCTCCCAAGGGGAGACGCTAAAAGCGATGGGGTTTCCCTAAGTGGAGCAACTGGCGTTTATGAGTGAGGAGTTATGAGTTAAAAATCTTAACTTCTCGTTCTTAACTCCTAATTCCTTACTTTTTTGTTTTAAGGAGGATTTTGGCGTGGAGTGGCAAATGCGGGCTATTCGCGGAGCAACAACCGTTTCAGAAAATACCGTTGAGGCAATGCGAGAGGTAGTAACAGAACTACTAGATGAACTAGAAAACCGGAATCAATTCCAGCCGAGGGACATGATTAGTGTGACTTTCTCAGTTACACGCGATTTGGATGCTATTTTTCCAGCTGCGATCGCTAGAGGGCGTCCTGGTTGGGATAATGTGGCCATGTTGGATGTGCAGCAAATGCACGTCGAAGGTAGCTTACAGCGCTGCATTCGCTTCTTAATCCACGCTTATCTGCCAGCTTCCGCCTCAATTCATCATATTTATTTACGCAACGCTGCTAGCTTGCGTCCCGACTGGAGTTTGCCCCAGTCTTTACAAACATCACAGCCAACAGTTAAGTCAAAAGTGTAAATTATTTAAATAAAATATATTTAACAAACAGCACAAAAATACCATTGTGTGCTGACGCGGCTGATCAACCTGCTGCTGGTGGGAAAATATTACTAAGTTTGCCGTAGTGATTTAAGGTCTATTGGTGAGGCGATCGCATCCAAAATCAAGATGTTGAGTTGTAAAGGGAGTTTGCAATGAATCATCAAAAACAACTCACTGCAATGCTTGTTCCGTTCTACTTAGGGGAGCAACGAGATTCAGAAGGTCGAACAATTCAAGAAATGTGGACTTGGGATTTTGAAGAATTGGAGTGCATCCACAATTACATTCAGTGGTTGTTTCCTTTGCCTGGGCGAAGTGCATTCAATCCTGATTCACCCATTGTTGATCAGGAAGTAATTCAAGCATTTCAAAGCAACCCACACCTAGGTCAAAATTTGCTGCACTCCTTCACTGTCATGCTTCAGTTTTATGGATTGCAACGCCACGAGAGTAATGACGGAAAAATAGCTGTCAGCCAGTCAGAAGACTATCCGAATCGTAAACGCGAATGGGTCTGTATATTTAACCACAATTATCTTCGCATCACCCGTATATTAAAGTGCTTGATGACATTTGGATTGGAGAATGAAGCCCAAGCATTTTATGAATGCTTGGGGCAAATCTACCGTGAAAATAGTGATCAGATTGGAAGTGAAACATTTCAGTATTGGACAATTGCAGTCAAACCCAATGCGATAATGTAACAATCTCCTTGAATGCCGATGGGATTGAGATGCTTTGCTCAGACTGAGAGCCTGATGTACTTTGAGGCTATCTAACAGGGCGCATCTTGGCTGCAAATCCTAAATCGGCTAGCCATACTTCACCAGATTCTTTTCTTGCACCACAATAATGTATAAGAACAGGAAAGAATGCGATCGCTGATGGAGCAATATCGAGATATCCCAATGGATTTAGCAGATGCTTCATTGGTAGCTACTGCTGAAACCTTAAATCAGAGACGAATTTTTACCCTTGATCGAGATTTCCATATCTATCGATTTCCTGGTAATCAATCTTTTGAAGTTGTACCTTGAGGGATAAATCAGTAGAAAAATAGCGATCGCAATTTACTACAAAAATAGATATTACAGTGAAATGGGTCTTTTAGATCCTAGACGATGAGAGCTAGGATTTGAAAGTAGTCTGTTGCAGACAAGCTAACTATATGACATCCACATCGCGTGTTGTTCATAGCGACCCCGATATATTGGGGGGAACCCCTGTTTTTGTTGGTACTCGTGTGCCGATAAAAACCTTGCTCGATTATCTAGAAGCGGGTGACTCACTGGATGAGTTTTTAGATCACTTTCCCAGTGTCAGCCGTGAGCAAGCGATCGCCGCTCTTGAATTAGCAAAGGAAATGCTGACCGCCTATGCGAATTCTGCTTGATGAGTGTGTTCCACGACCCTTGATGCGTGAACTCACAGATTATGAGGTACGCACAGTTGTGGAAATGGGATGGTCAGGTAAAAAGAATGGCGAACTGTTGCAACTGATGATGCAGGAGAGTTTCACGATTCTTCTCACAACAGACCAAAACTTACGATATCAGCAAAACTTGCAACAGACTGGAGTTGCGGTCGTTGTTCTCGTAGCGTCTAGTAATCGCCTCCCTGATTTACTTCCATTGATCCCCAGTGTTCGCAGTGTCTTAGCAACGATCGCTCCGGGTGTGGTTGTTGAAATCAAATAGCACTTACGCAAAACTACACGCGGTAGGGGCAATTCATGAATTGCCCCTACCTAAAAATCACTCTTTTCAGTTATTGTTTGCGTAAGTCCTGTCAAAGATTTTTGAGGCGTTGGCGCAGCCCGCCTTCTCTACGAGACGCTCCGCGAACGGCATCGCTTTCTCAACTCTATTCTTTTTGATGATGAAACCGAATTCCTAGAAAGATGTCATAAACAAACTCAAAGAAGTCCTTTTTCTGCAACAATCCTGAAGTTTGATAACACCCTTTTTCATCTAACAGGGGCTTCATCAGATAATATGCAGGCTGGTAATTATACCAAGGAATCGAAGGCCACAAATGATGAATTAAGTGGTAATTCTGTCCCATAATCAGAATATTCAGAATTGGGTTAGGGTAGACGCGAGCATTTTTCCAGCGATCGCGCTCTGCAAAAGGACGATGGGGCAAATAGTCAAAAAATAATCCCAGTGCTATCCCCACCACAAAAGCCGGTATAAACCAAAAATTGAGAATGTAACCCAAAAAGTGGTATTGCACTGATATATAAACAATTACACCGACAATTAAGCGGCTGATGAACCATTCTAATAGCTCATATTTACGCCACAGTTGCCGTTGAAAGAAAAATACCTCGTGGTACAAAAACCGCACCGCAATCAACCATAGCGGGCCACCCGTAGAAACATAATGATCTGGGTCGTCTTCGGGATGATTAACATGGGCATGATGCTGTAAATGCACCCGCGTAAACACTGGAAAAGCAAAAGCTAGCATTAATGCACTCCCATGCCCTAACATCGCATTAATCACCCGGTTGCGATGGGCAGATTGGTGACAGGCATCGTGAATTACCGTCCCAGCACAATGCAAGGCAATCGTATTAACGCTAAAGCACAGCCAGTGCGGCCATTCCCAAAGCCAGTAACCAAAGCTTGATAACACCAGCATTGCCACAGCTACCAAAAACAGCAGTAGCGTGCGATTGAAATCACCAGGAGGCGCTAAAAATTCCTTGGGTGGGATTATCAGTGGCTTTTGTGCCTCCGATGTGATCATTTTTGACATTGACTCCTTCTTTACCAAACATTACGAATATACGATAAAAGATTCGGCAATATTAAAGTTTTGCAAAGTTTTGTATAGGAAGATTTATCTACAGCTTTGCATATGACTAGATGAATAACGCTATGATTCCAGACGAGGCCAAGTCTTTACTGATAAGTGGGGTATGACAATTGGCAAGAAGTTGATCGGAAAAACTCCTTCGTGGGGAGGATCGATACAAGATTAATGTACTATATCTAGTCTATCCCACAGCCCCCACTCTCCCATAAACCCTCTCTAACTGCTTAAATCTATTAAACTTATCCGTAAATTAGGTTTTAGCCCCTGATTTATAAACCTTTGAGGTTAATTCGCGGATATGTCTATTGATATAGCAGTAACTGAAAAGGAGATGCCACTTAAGTTACGATGACTTCCCAGATAGCTCCCTAACTTCAGCCCCTATGCAATTAAGAGATTCTCTACGCCGGACAAAAATTGTCGCTACTATTGGCCCCGCCACTAGCAGTCCTGAAATGCTTAAGGCGATTATTGAAGCGGGAGCCACGACGCTGCGGCTAAACTTCTCCCACGGAACTCATGCCGACCATCAGCGTAGTATTCGCTTAATTCGGCAAACCGCCTTTGAATTAAATCAGCCAGTGGCTATTCTCCAAGATTTGCAAGGCCCAAAAATTCGCTTGGGAAAGTTTGATAACGGATTTATAGTTTTGGCAAAAGGCGATCGCTTCACCTTGACAAATCGCCCGATTGTAGGTAGCCAGGATATTAGCTGCGTCACCTACGATTATTTAGCCGAAGAAGTCCCGGTTGGTGCAAAAATCCTCCTCGATGATGGACGAGTAGAAATGGTGGTAGAGGAGATTAACCGGGACAAAGGTGATTTGCATTGTCGCATCACCGTGCCTGGGAAACTTTCTAACAACAAAGGCGTAAACTTTCCCGGCGTTTACCTGTCAATTAAGGCAATGACCGACAAAGACCGAGAGGATCTGATGTTTGGTCTGGATCAGGGTGTAGATTGGATAGCACTTTCCTTTGTCCGCAATCCGCAGGACATGATCGAAATTAAAGAGCTAATTTCCAGTACAGGCAAGCAAGTGCCAGTGGTGGCCAAAATTGAAAAGCACGAAGCGATCGAACAAATGGAGGCGATTCTGGCTTTGTGTGATGGCGTGATGGTTGCCAGAGGCGATTTGGGCGTGGAACTGCCAGCAGAGGATGTCCCCGTACTCCAAAAGCGGCTAATTGCTACAGCAAATCGCTTGGGGATTCCGATCATCACCGCCACCCAAATGTTAGACAGCATGGTGAGCAATCCCCGTCCCACTCGTGCTGAAGTATCGGATGTGGCAAATGCGATTTTAGATGGCACGGACGCGGTGATGCTCTCCAATGAAACCGCAGTGGGCAGCTTCCCTGTAGAAGCAGTGGCGACGATGGCACGGATTGCCGAGCGCATGGAGCAGGAAGAAGTCCAACACTTAAACTTACGTTCTTCCAGAGATGCCCGACGCTCTATTCCCAATGCAATTAGTCAGGCTGTAGGTCAAATTGCCGAACAACTAGGCGCGGCAGCAATCATGACTCTAACCCAAACCGGGGCAACAGCTCGCAATGTCTCTAAGTTCCGTCCCCAGACACCGATTTTGGCAGTGACACCCCATGTAAATGTGGCGCGGCAGCTACAGATGGTGTGGGGAGTAAAACCGCTATTGGTATTAGGATTACCTTCCACTGGTCAGACATTTCAAGCTGCGATCAACGTAGCTCAGGAACTTAAGTTACTGTCTCAGGGAGATTTAGTAGTGATGACTGCTGGCACACTCCAGGGAATTTCCGGCTCCACAGATTTGATTAAGGTTGAGGTGGTGACGGCAATACTAGGCCACGGAATTGGACTGGGACAAGGTTCAGTCAGTGGTCGCGCACGCGTGGCTAATACTGGCATGGATGTTAGTAACTTTAATCCTGGAGACATATTAGTTGCACCCCGCACTAGTGCCGATTTTGTCGAGGCAATTCGGAAATCTGCCGGAATTATTACGGAAGAGGGAAGTCTCACAAGTCACGCAGCAGTGATTGGTTTACGTCTCGGTGTGCCAGTGATTGTCGGCGTAAAGCAGGCAACGCAGGCGATTCGGGATGGGGCGATTATAACGCTGGATGTACAACGGGGTTTGATTTACTCTGGGGCAGTGAGAACGGCTTAGAAGTGGGGAGTGGGGAGTGGGGAGTGGGGAGTGGGGAGTTAGGAGTAGGGGGAGCAGGGGAGGCAGGGGGAGCAGAACAACCAATGCCCAATGCCCAATTCCCAATGCCCAATTCCCCTTTATGAAACAGTTGCGATCGCAACCCCAAGCCATCCAGCAAAGTTTTGCTGCTGTGTGGAGTCAGGATGCTCAACAGGTTTTACTTGATATCGAGTCGGATGTGGTGAGGCGAGGGTGATGGAATAGGTACGCAGTTCGTCTTGGTGGAAAACTGTGACTTCGATGGTATCGTTTGGTTGGTAATCTTTGAGGCGATCGCTTAAGCTATTCCCCGTTACCTTAATCCCATTAATTGCTAACAACTCATCACCTGCATCAATTCCCCCGACTTGTGCAGGTGAACCAGTCTCTACAAACTTAATAATCTCCCGCCCATTCTCAGTATTTATTCTCACACCCAGGTAAGGTTCTTCTTGCTGATCTGCTACCAACTGCAAACCAAAGGGTTCTAAGTACTGATTCAAGGGCAAATCCTCAGTGCCATCAATGTAGCGTTTAAAGAAATCAGTCAAATCGATTCCGGCAACAGATTCTATAACTTCCTGCAACTGTTCTGGGGTATAGCCAATTTCAGCTTGTCCAAATTGCTGCCACATTTTCTGCATGACGTTATCGAGCGATCGCTGATTGTCATGAGTAGAGCGAATCAGTAAATCCAGCAATAACGATACCATTTCTCCTTTTAAATAGTAAGAAATTTGGGAATTACCGCTATTGGCATCCGGGCGATAAAGTTTAATCCAAGCATCAAAACTCGACTCGGAAACAGGTTGTACCTTGCGCCCCGGTGTCATTTCATATCTGGTAATTTCCTTGCCCAAGTTATTTAAATACGACTTAACATCATAAATTCCCGCCCGCAAAGGAATTAACAAGTCATAGTAACTAGTAGTGCCTTCACAAAACCACAATGATGGTGTATAGTTTTCCTGGTCGTAATCAAAAACCTCTAATGCTTTTGGGCGAATTCGCTTGACATTCCACAAGTGAAAGAACTCGTGTGCAACTAATTGGATAAAGCGATCGTACTTATCCTGAGCGCGAAACCCAAAACGCTGGTAAATTAAAGAGCAAGAATTTTTATGCTCCAAACCGCCAAAAGCTTGGCTAAATAAATGTAGCAGAAACACGTATCGTTCATAGGGCAAACCGCCGAACATCTGTGCTTCTACCTGAACAATTTTTTGGATATCAGCAATCATCTGCTGGGCTTGGAAATTTCCCTGTCCCCAGATTGCCAGTTCGTGGGGTTTTCCCAAAACCTCAAATTTATACAATTGGTGACGACCAATCTCAAACGGAGTATCAACAAGAGTATCAAAATCACCAGCCAAGAAAGTATTCGTTTCCTCAGCAACGGGTGGTAAGGCAGTAGTTACCTGCCATTCCGGGTGTGGTGGTACGATGGTGACGCGAATAGGTTGGTTCTCCCAGCCCGGTATTCTAAAAAATAGTGCCGCACCGTTAAAATAACCGTGGCTTGGATCTAAGTGATTTGTCCGTACCGATAGCTCATTCGCAAAAATGCGGTAACGTACAGTTAATTCTGAAACACCTATTTTGTCTACCTGCCAGTGATTTTTACTGATCTTCCGCCAAGGTAAAGGCTTATCCTCCGCAAAAGCCCCAAAATCTTGTAAATTCTTGGCATATTCCCGGACTAAGTAGGAACCGGGTGTCCACACCGGCAATTTTAAATTCAGAATCGGTGAGGGGTAATCGACAAGGTGTAAAGTCACCTCAAACAGATGGGTTTCTGGTTGGGACATTCCCACCAGGTAATGAATCGTTGGCCCGGTTTCCTGGACGTAGATGTTGGGACGAGCTGCTGTTGCTTTAGTCATCTTGCGTGCTGAGTTAATAGTCGATAGGTAATTTCTCCCATCATGACAAATTTTGCCTTTTAACTTTTGACTTCAAATGGAGACGGGGGCTATTTGCTGCGGTTGGTAGTCAGAACCAAGTTTGTTGGCACAAAAGCCGGTATCCCGTACTTGATTTGGTTCAATTGTTTTTCCCCAGTCTAAAGGAGTCACTAGATACTGTATCGCTCCTTGCTGCTTAAAATCTGCGTTCCAAGAGTTATTAATCTGAGCTTGATTCATATTAAATGCCAGTTGCCAATTGCTAATCTTGGTATTGCCCTGATTTGTAATTTTGAAACTGACACAAAATCCAGTTTTCCAATTGGAATTGATGTCAGTACTCACTTTTAGTTGGGCAGTGGTAGTCGGAGTTGGGGAGACAGAAGGAGTCGGAGATGGGTATACAGGAGGATTACTCGGTTGGTCTGTCGGTTGAACTTGTAGAGGTGAGAGCAGTTGCGACAGTAATTCCTGCTTGGGTAGATCAACACTTTGCCAATCATCTAGTAAAATTCCGCCTGTATCACTACTATCAGGATTCCAACTCCAGTAAGTAAAGCTCAAGTTATTTTTTTGAATGTATTTCACCAACTCATTTTGCCAAATTCCTTCTTTGGAATTTAAGTCTACTTTCCGTCCGCCAAACTCCCCAATCAAGATGGGAGCAATATTCTCACTAGCGATATAGTTAAATCCTATTTGCCAGCGTTCAATTAGATTTTTAGGAAAGTTAGAGGCAGAAAAGTAGGGCTGATTGTACACCCCAGCGCCGTACTCATGAGGAGAATAGACTAGCTTGTTAGAACGAGATAAACGTACTGGGTAACGCTTTACACCTTCTAAATTTCCCCCATGCCAATGCTCTAGCAGTTTTTGACCGGGGACATTCTTTTCTACTCCTTCAACGACAATCAGCCAATTAGGGTTGACACTGAGAATGGCATTACCTGCGCGTTCTGCTGCTAGTCGCCAGTCGGTATTGATGTTGTTATCACCCCAGCTAGCTTTGCCGTGAGGTTCGTTTTTTAAGTCTGCGCCAATGACGTTAGCTTGATTTTTGTATCTGATGGCTAACATTTTCCAGGTATCGATCCAGTCTGCTTCCGTAAACCCATCTCCATACCATAATTCTGGAATTTGCTGGTCGTTGAGGCGGTGGCTGTCGAGTAGGATTAGTAATCCTTGGCGTCCTGCTTCTTGAATGATTAAGTCCATTACCTCTAAAGGGCTTTTAGCTTGGAGTTCTATGTTGCTGCCAATTCCAAAGTCAATGCCACTTACATTAGGCGATCGCAATCCTGCCACAGAATAAGGTAGCCGGATCAAGTTATATCCCAAGCTTTTAATCTGCGCCAGCATTTCTTTATAATCTCGTTTCCATAAACCATGAGGCGCGTGTGTATCAGTTTCCATACCAAACCAGTTAACACCTCTGGGCAATACAACCTTGCCTTTCGCATCCACAATTGTTTTACCAATCGTTGAAAGCGGTAACTCTATGGGCGTCGCATCCACAATTGTTTTACCAATTGTTGAAAGCGGTAGCTCTATGGGCGTCGCAGCTGTAGAAGCATCTAGCTGGATACTAACAGGTGCTTTAGTCAAAATAATTACTAAAAATACCACTAAGCTTAAGGAAAATATCAGGAATTGCTTGTGTAACCTGAATGTTATTGGTTTACTTTTAAAGATCAGTCGCATAATTTTATTACCTTTCCTGAAGATCAATATCTAAGCTTAATTACTTAAAAAAATCTGTAATTTTTTTAAGTAAGACTATATATTCACAGTATCTTCACTTAAATATTATTTTTATATATCTAACTATTTCATCAAGCATAAATTTTCGTTCTCTGATTAAAATCATTTATTTTACAGCTTTTTAGTTATTAAATTAACATTCCAAACATCTAACTATCCTATAGCAATCCTAAATCATTTATGAGACAGAAAAAGACTGAAAAGCCGATAAATAGGTACTTTGAGCCTCCGTATTTTCTCGCGATTCAATTCGGATTGCGATAGTAAGCTTAGAGCAATATTTAGCTACTATTGTTTCTGTATCCGTAAAAATTGGCTAGTGCAAGTCAAGAGCGCTAAAATCTTTACCTAGTAATACGTATAAACTTCTGTCTATATTTTGCATTTCCCTTTATATAATCTACGTTAGTTGCTTAATTTACACAAAGTTTACGTATTTTACTGACTTCTTCATGAGTTTTATATTGAAAAAATCTTGTATAGAGAATAATTTAGATACTAAGGCAGTACAGATATTGAGTGACCGTGAAAACTCTAAACAAGATTAGATGTTACAAGCGGTAATTAGATCTGCTGCAATCTATCCATAGTCTTTTATTTGACAAAAGTTTTCTGATTATGACACTTTCTGCACTGCAAAAATTTTTACTACCACCTGCGATCGCTTCTCTAAGTGTATTTTCTTTAATGGCATTGCCCCTTGCAACACTAGGCGATAAACAAATTGCCATCAAATTCCAGGAAGAACCTATTTTTTACGGCAAACTTAGAGATATTGCTATTCCTTACGTAGTTTTTGCAACTGTACTTAGTATAGGGTCTGGAATTTCAGCACTCGCTCTCTGTGGTTGGCGAAATTCTTCTGACAAATCAGCGAAAATTCAGGAGGAATTATCTAATCTAGAGCAACACCTAGGGCAAAAAGAAGCATTACTAAAAGAATGGCAAGTGTCTGAGCCTCGGCTGCAAATTTCTGGATTGAGCGCTTTTTTAGATGACGAGATCCCTTTTGACCAAGCTCTCAGTTCAAAAAGCTCTGCAATAACTGCATCTCAACCTATTGCAGCGCAAACCCCGACATCGATGTACACACAGCCAGTAAATCCTGTACCAAAGGTTGCAACTCAAAAAAATACCACTACGACTATGAGAAATGTTGCTGCTACTTCTGCATTTGCATCTGCTCAAGCTTTCCTTAGCTATGCTCAAGAAAATCCTAATAACATCAAACAAACTACTCCTGATGAAGTGAATCAAACAGCAATCATGTCATCAGAATTTGAAGAGTTGCAAAAACAAATTAAAGAGATGATGTTACAGATGCAGGCAATGCAGAACAATTTGCAACTAACGCCCCAAGCAACAATTGCTGAGGTGGAACCCACAGCTAAATTTCAGATTTACTACAATACGGTTATTTGAAATCTACTCAAATCTGTTTATCAAAGAGCAAAATCTGAAAATAAACAGGTTTAATATTCATTACTTACATATTCGCTTCATTTAATATCTGGATGCCAGCACTCATATTGAGGCTGGTATTCCAGTTTTTATCTATCAAAAAGAGAGGATGGAGGGCTACACTACCCTCCTTCTCAATCATGAATTGTTAAGGGTTTGATGCCCATCTTAATTCTCACCTAAGAAACTCTGAAGGAGTCACAGAGGCATTCGTCTGCCTATTTTTAGCCGGTGGAAGTAAGGTAGTTTTAGAAGCTATAGATTGCGGCGGGATTTGATATCGGTTTCCCCAGCCACCATTCAAGTCTTCCGGTTGCGGACGAGGTGGTATTGTTTTCCCCGTAGGTAGAGGTATTGTTAAGCTTTGGCTAACTTGTAAATACTTTTCACCTTCGTTAGTAAAGCGAATCAACTTACTTTCAAGCTTTTCAAGCTGTTGATTTTCTGACTTTAACTTTTGAGGGTTTTGATTATCTGACTGTTCCCACTGACTAGCAGGATCGAAAATAGCTACAAATGTAACGCCATCTTCTGGAAACAGTCGTATTTGTGCTGGATTTCGTTGCCAGGCTTCCTGAAAACTACCATTGGGTGAAACTTGCCAGAGATTTAGCGCGGCCTCCCATTGTCCCTGTTTCACTTCCACAATTTGACGAGCCAGAATTGAACGGTTAGTATTCGTGTCTGAGTTGGGCAAAGTTTCTGCTTGTCCTGAGACTGGACGCAAATAACGCACAGCCGCCACTGTAATCTTACTAGACTCAGGCAGATTGCTACTACCGACGACGTTGTATACGCCTTTACTTGATATAGGTTGTACATTTTCAATTTGCATCTCCACCTTTTCTTGTGCTTTTTGAACACAACCATAACTGGCAGCTAAAAGCATTAGGCAAATGGCTACCTGGAGATTAGCAGTAGTTAAAGCTTTAAATTTGGGAATAATAGTCTTTAAATGAATATTTTTCATGATAAAAGGCAATATTTTGGGCTTTTTCTAATTAAGTCTAGCTTTTTACCTATTATGCCCAATTTATTCTTATAAATAACAAGTTTTATGACTCTTAACCTAATTAATTGGAAATTACAAAGTTTATGTAATCTAGTGGCTAATACTCATTAGGTTTGCTAAAGTTGCGACAATGAATCACCTAAATATGTAGTTGTTACTCAACTAGGCTGATGAGGCAAACAGTACTCGATTGTTATAAATTTACTTTTCCAAGCCAGTACCACAAGGTTTATCCACTGCTTTGCACTGTCGCCATTTCGATTTGCTGGGTACTGGCAGTGAGCGAAAAGTCTTTAGCTCAAGTCAACCCATCTCAGGTACAGACTAGCGAGTACCAATTGGGTTTAACAGAACCGCTACCAGTACCTCAATCGCAGTCAAGGTCGCAAACATTGCCTCCTTTACCCGCGACGACTGGTGTAGCAGTTGCACCGATCGCTAATCCAGTGCCGAAATTTGTACAGCAGAAACCAGCCAACGATCTCCAACAACTGGAGAGTGTCTTCATCCAGCAGCAAGTGACTGGAAAAGCCCCGCCAGTAGCACGTCGTTCTGTTGCCCCACGAGTGGTAGGAGGTGGGGACACTTCTGACAACTCGTCTGCAACCCAAGAATTCACTGCACCAGCAGCACCAACTTTTAATCAACTACTCAGTTCTCAAGCAGATCCTTCGCCACCACTGGCCAACTCGTCTGCAACGCCAAAATCAACTGCACCAACTTTTAATCAACTACTCAATTCTGAAGTAGCTCCGCTGCCGCCACTTCCTAACTTGCCTGCAACGCCAGAATTCACTGCACCAGCAGCACCAACTTTTAATCAACAATCACTCAATCCAGAGACAAAACCATCAGTCCCTAGTACTACTCCCACTCCAATCACAGCACTACCAGTTACGCAATCAGTAACTACTCAACAACGCCCTCAGCTTACTAGCAATAGTTTAAGGGAACCCTCTTTGCAATTCCAAGGAGTTTATATCAACCAAGGCGGTGACACTACAGCACGGGCGAGAGTCACGGGAGTCTACCCACTTTCTCCCCAAACTTTGGTTGGAGCAACCCTGGATTTAACCAGCCAAGGCAGCTTGTTGGATGACTCTCGAAACGACGGTTTAAACCTCAACGAGCTTTATTTGGCGACTTCTCTGCCAGGAGTGCCTAATCTACGGTTTGTGATCGGTCAAATAGATTTAACGTCTTACTTCGATCGCAACAGCTTTGCTAAAGATGGGGCAAGTCAATTCTTTAATCCGGTGTTTCAAACTAACCCAGCACTGGCGGCGACGGGGATTAGTTCACGCGCTAGTTTATTAGTCGATTGGAGTGTCACCGACAATATTGAAGCCAAAGCAGCTGTCTTTTCATCAGCCAACAAAATCGGTGACTTTTCCTTAGATGGATTTGCTGGAGAAATCGGTATCCGTTACGGCAATGCAATTATTCGTGGTACTTATGCCAGCGATCGCGATGCTGGTGTTGGTGATAGCTTCCTTGAAAGCTACAGCATTCCCAGAGGTAACAATCAATTTGGCACTCAGAAAGACGATCGCGAAGAATCATATGGCCTCAACGCCGAAGTCTTTATTCCTAATCTGAAATTAGGTTTGTTTGGGCGCTATGGTCACTACGAAAATAGTACATTACAAGAGGGTGGAAATACTTATCTACTGGGAGCCAGCTTATTGGATATGTTTACCCCAGATGACCGACTAGGCATAGCTTATGGTCGTCCTCTCTCCAGCGATAGCCTCCGTCGTGGAGACCGTCCAGATGTATTGGAAGTGTATTATGATTTTAAGTTTCTTGATAATCTACGGCTAGGCTTTTCGATTCAGGAACGTGATAATTTCTCCGATACAGTCTTCGGTATCAGGGTGAAATCAGAATTTGATCTGACTCCAAGAGGGAGAATTGCTCAATGAGTCAAAACAATATAGATAAAAGCCAAAAGCTAAAAGCTAAAAAAATTAAATATCGTTCTCTTTTTACTTGTTCATTTTTGCTTTTTACTTACTTGATAACTGTGCCACCTTTGGGTAGCATTGCCCCTGCTCAAGGACAGAACATACCTGCATCGGCACAAAAGGGTTTTGCATTGTTAAAAAAGGGCTTAATTAATGATGCGATCGCAGCCTTCCAGCAAGCCCTGAAAAGTCAACCGCAATCTTCGCAAGTTAGGTTAGGATTAGCGATCGCTTATCGCAAAGCCGGACGTATTCCCGAAGCTTGGAGTGCTTATCAACAAGTACTGGCGCTAGACTCCAACAACCAACTAGCTTTAAAAACGGTTGGTCTATTGGCAACTTATCGTCCTGAGTGGAATTTAAAAGGAATTGAGGCCCTGACAACTTTATTAGAGTTGAATCCCAATGACTCAGAAGCTCGCGGTTATCGTGCTCTACTCTACTCCTATCAAGGACAATTAACCGAATCCCTGGCAGACTACCAAATTCTGTTGAGCAACAACCCGACACCAAAGGCAGTCCTTGATGCAGCTCAAACTTATAGTTACAGTGGGGATTTTCCGAAAGCACTGGAGTTGTTTAACCGCTACCGCACTACTGGCAAAGCCATTACAGGGTATACAGCACTAGCCTACGGTCGCACCTTACGAGAAACAGGTAATCCTGCGGGCGCAGTACAGGTGTTAGAAGCGCAGTTGCAGCGCTCCAATAAGCTTGACCAAATCGGGATTGAAACTCGTAAAGAACTGGCTGTAGCATACCTTGTCAATCAACAACAAGCCCAAGCATTGGCGGTCTTAGATGTATTACAGGGAAGACCAGATGCGATTTTGCCCTTAGCGCGATCGCTCAATGAAATTCGCAAGTACACTAATAACCCCACCATCACCCAACAAGTTTTCAATCTCTATCGTCAAGCCCTGCAAACCGATCCCAACCCTTCCCCAAAATTGCTGCGCGAAGTCGCTGATGTCTTTAGTGGGTTCCCCGAAGGACGGCAAACAGCACTGCAACTATATCGACGGGTGGCGTTAGAATTTCCCAACGATCAAAGTTTGCTAGTGCAGCAATTAGCTTTGGAAAATCAGCTAGGTTTACTCGGTAAAAATGACTTGAAACAGCGCTTGGCGATTGCAATCCAATCACTACCGAGCGATCGCGTACAGTTACAACAGCTAGCTAATGCCTTAGTAAACATTGATGCTCCCGACCCAGAATTTTTACCTGCATACCAAAATATTTTGCAAACAGGGGTCAACGTACCGTTTTTGAATTTCCGGGTGGCGCAAATGTATGTGCAGCGACAAGACTTGAATGGCGCAAGGCTTGCCTTGGCAGCTTACACAGCTACCCCCGCAGCTGCTAAAGACCTCGCACCCCAGTTACTAGCAGCAGAAATTGAGCGTCGTGAGGGTAGTCTCGAACCTAGTGCCCAGCGTTACCAAGCTGTGCTTGCTAGCAAGCCAAATAGTAGCGATATTATTGATGCTGCTTTGGGCGGACTGGCTGGAGTGCGACTGCAACAAAAGCGTTTTGATGAGGCTGTGACAGTTTATGACCAGCTAATAGCTCGTAATCCTGAAAATTTATCGATTCAACTAGGGCGTGCTAGTATTGCCTATCAAGCCAAGCGGATCTCCCAACCAGAAGCAGAGGCAGTTTTAAACAATTGGTTAGCTACACAACCTGCAACCAATACTCCTCCAGAACTATACAGTTTGCTAGGAACGCTGCCTACAGATCCGCAAAGAGAAGCTTTATATAGTTACCTGCTAGAAACTGACCCTAGTTCCATACCATTACAACTGCGCCTATTACAGGTGATCGCAAAACGTAATCCAGCCCAAGCACGAGCGCGGATGAAGCAGTTGATTGCTCGCATTCCCAAGACTTCTGACTCATACCAATTGCAGGCAGAGTTGGCTCGATCTGTAGGTGATTTTAATTTGGCTAGCAGTACCTATGAGAATATTTTGGCGCAGCAACCAGATAACATCGATGCCCTAGCCGCTTTGGGCGGAATTCGCTTTGAACAGCGCCGCTTTGAATCGGCACAGGAAATTTATGCTCAAGTGGTGGCACAAAAACCAGAAGATAAAGGCGCACGCCGCGCCCTCGCTGGATTGAATGCGATTTTAGATCAGCCTTTGACGGCGTTGGCACAGCTAGAGCAATTGCAACTAGAAGCCGCCGCCGAAGGAGGAATTGATCGTGATGCATCTCGGCAAATACAGCAAATCCAAACAGACTTTCTGCAACGACGAGGATTTCAACCCCCTTGGGAAGACTATCAACGTCGAAACCGGAATTAGCGATCGCCTAAATTGCTTCATGAAAGTTAATTTTCAACAACAACTCGGCTAATGTTTTACAAATCAAACTGTTCTTAGGATGTGGCACTTCCCAAGAGTGGCAGCTATTGCCAGCCTGATCGGTTTATCTGCCTGTATCTCTAGTTATTCGGCAGCAAAACCCAAAACACCGGATAATCTAATTCCGGTGGCAAACCTTCCCACTGAAGGTAGTAGTCAAAATCTCACTAGATTTTTAGCGGATCTTCCTGAATCCACCCCTAACCGGGAATTACTAGCCCAAAGCTGGGATAGCTACCGCCAAAGATTTATTCAGTCAGATGGGCGGGTGATTGATTATGAAGCAAGCGATCGCTCAACTAGTGAAGGTCAAGCTTATGCTTTATTACGAGCAGTACTGATTAATGATCCGGCAACTTTTGCCCTAACCTTACACTGGTCGGAAAATAACCTCCAGCGTCAAGCAGGCGGTAAACGCACAGATAGTTTGTGGGCTTGGAAATGGGGACAAAAGGAAGATGGTAACTGGGGTATCATCGATACCAACTTTGCTAGCGATGCAGATATAGATGCGATTACCGCCCTGATTTTGGGATCACGGCGTTGGAATCGACCCGAATACTTGGAACTGGCAAAACTTAAATTGCAAGATTTATGGAACCTGTCCACGATCTCAGAACCCCAAGGTAAGCGTTACCTGTTACCAGGGTCTACAGAGGCATTTGTCCCGAATGCATCTACCTTTTACCTCAATCCCTCTTATTTTGCTCCCTATGCTTTTCGCATCTTTGCACAAGTTGACCCCCAACATGATTGGTTGAGTTTGGTAGACAGCAGCTATCAAGTGCTAGAAAATTCCGCAAAGCTTTCTAGCGTGGGTTTACCCAGTGACTGGGTAGCTCTAAATACCAAAACAGGACAATGCCAAACCTTACCAGCATCTAGCACCCTGAAAAGTTTGTATGGCTTTGATGCCTATCGAGTCTGGTGGCGTTTGTCATTGGATGCTGCCTGGTTTAATTCACCCCAAGCGCAGCGCTATCTAGCGACATCCACTCAGCACCTACGAAAACTGTGGAGTAAACAATCGAGTTTACCAGCCCGCATTGATCTCCAAGGGAAAGCATTAGTGAATTACGAAGCTACATCCCAATACGCCATGTTGTATGCCGCTATGCAATTGGTAGAACCAGCAACAGCTAAAGAACTGCTTGTGAAAAAAATACTGCCTCAATACAAGCAGGGAGTTTGGGGAGATCAATCGGCTTATTATACCCAGAATTTGGCTTGGTTAGGATTGCTACCTCCAAAGACAATACCCCAGCGACTGCTTATCGGCAAATGACATCCTCCGATGCTGAATTAGAGTACGGGCTTGCCAAACTCATCATTGAGTATTTGGCTTTTATTCCCGGCAGACTGACTCCGATTGATTTCCTTTAGAAAATATCAGGAGATGATTTTTAAGTTCTAAAAGCAACTAATTATTTCTCGTTTTTACGTAAAAACCCTGAATAAATTAACATTAAAATCACGCTCTACCATGAAGCAGTTGTTTCACCTTTCCCAAATTAGTAAAAAAGCAATTATTGTTACTTCTTGCTTTTTTTTGTTCCCTAGTTCATTATTGAGCGCCCAAGCTCAAACCAAAGGCGAACTGCGACAGCAAGTAACCTTATTAGCTCAAGCAACAACATCAGAAAAAAGTAATAAAGCAGACTTAGAAACTGCTAGCGCCAAAAAACTAGCAACCTACATCCTAGAATTTAATCGTAGCCCGATTGTGGGCAACCGGATGCGCTTGCGCGGCGTTTACTCAGAAGGTCGTCTTGCTTTTACCCGTCCGCGTGGCTGGAAACTAGATCGGGGTAAAGTACAAGCTTTAATCCGCTTTCAACACTCACCAGCACTGTATGCCAATCGCTCCAACCTGACCGTGCTACTCAATGGCACCAGTGTTGGTAGCGTACCACTCAATCGCAAAGATTCCCAAGTAGGTCAAGTACTGTTCAATATTCCACCAAAGCTGGTTCAAGACTACAACGAACTCGTATTGGTGGCACAGCAGAATAACACTCTCGAATGTAGCGACCCCAGTAGTCCCGACTTGTGGACAGAGATTCTGCCAGATTCCAAATTAATCTTGAACTATGAACGGCAGTCGATTCCCCTGAATTTCAGCCGCTATCCTTATCCTTTCTTTGACGAACTCGGCTTAGAAACTAACCAAATTGCTTACTTACAACCGAGTCAAGTTGATCAATCCTGGCTGACAGCAGCAGCTCGTTTACAAGCCGGATTGGGGAGAATCGCAGATTTTCGCCCGATTCAGACGAGCTTGGTGTCTGATGTGGCAAATGTGAAGGCAAGCGATCGCTTGGTAATCATTGGCACTCCCACCGAGCAACCAGCCCTAAATACTTGGAAGAATTTGCCCCTGAAAGTTGTCAGTAATCAAATTCTGGATCGTGATAACAACCCCGTACCTGATGAAACAGGGGTGTTGATTATAACTAAAACTGAAAAGAGCGCGGTTCCGGTTTTAATTGCCACTGGCAACAGCACAAAAGCTGTGGAAAAGGCCATCCAATTTTTATCACAGCCAGACTTACGGAAAATGGGAACTGGTCAAGTAGTTTTTGTCAATACCCTCAAAGAAGGCTCGACACCAGGACTCCGCCAATGGCCTCGTTATTTGCCAGAGCAAAATTCTTTTAAACTCAGCGACATCAAAACCCAGGTAAATGGTGAGCCGTTTAATGATGTCACTGTACGCGGAATGGCAGCACCGCCAATTGAAGTTGATTTTCGCGCTTTACCGGATGATCGATTT
This sequence comes from Nostoc sp. JL33, assembly GCF_017114985.1. Taxonomy (GTDB): domain Bacteria; phylum Cyanobacteriota; class Cyanobacteriia; order Cyanobacteriales; family Nostocaceae; genus Nostoc. The sequence goes on from NZ_JABXKP010000098.1 coordinate 19,900, forward strand.
CTCCGGGGTAGTTCGATGAATTTGATGTACAGCTACGGGCCGCAGCTTAATCCCCGAACTTCTGCGCTCGAAGTTTTACTGGATGGAGTTTTCATCGGTGGGGCACGTCTTGATTCTGAGTCGGGAGAAACTCGCAAAAACCTCAAAGTCAATTTGCCGGAAAACTTGATCAAACCTAACTCGAAACTGCAAGTTTTCTTTCGGATGAGTCCCAGAGAACCGTTTGATAAACAGAACTGTCTTCAGCCACCAGATCAACAACTCACAGGTACGGTGCATTCTGATACTAGCTTCGATCTAAAGCGGGAGATATCTACACAACTACCAGACTTGAACCTGCTGAAATTTGGTTTTCCCTTTACTGCACCACAGGATTTATCCCAGACAGCGATTGTCGTGCCACAAATCCCCTCAAAGACAGATATTTTGACCTTGTTAGCTTTTAGCGAACGCTTAGGCAGGCTCAGTCAAGCAGATGCCGTCAAACTAGAAGTTTATACACCGGATGCTTTGCCAACAAAAGTCCGCAAAAATGACCATTTGGTAGGAATTGGCACGCGGGAGGAGTTTCCTTTCCCGGAAGTGTTTAATTCCAGTGGCTTTAACTTGAATCAAGCATTTTCCCGCTCCTCTGCCTCTGCTGCGGTTCAGACCCCGCAGGACACACAAGGGATGATTAAACAAATTATCTCTCCTTGGAACAGCGATCGCGTCGTTCTAGCTTTAACATCTCAAACCGAAACTGGTTTAGAGCGAGTGCGGCAAGTCCTTAATCAAGACTCGTGGTTCTTCCAACTCAAAAAGGATACGGTGCTTATTAGTAGCGATCAAAAAGACTCAGTTTCTTACGATGCTGATGCCTATCAACTACAGTTTTTTGAAAGCGCCCCGAATAGTCGTCGCTGGGAAAATACCAGTCCCCTCAGTAAAGCATCACGTTTTTTACAAGAAAATTGGCTATTGCTACCTGTAGGCATTTTGAGTGTTTCTCTAATTCTTTACGGGATTGTTCAGTTGTATCTGAAGCGGCTAACTGCTGACAAAAAGTAGACACTTTTCGTCAGGTATCGCCAATCTTAAATTTAAATTTCAAAATTGAGATCCAAAATGTCTTCTTCCCCCGACACATTGCCCCGGAAATCACGCGATCGCCAGCGCTTAAAATTGAGCAATTGGCTGATTGATATTACCCCCCGATTTTTTGACCGCACTCTCCGAAGAGTGGGTGTGAAACAGTTTAAATGGTTTATCCTGCTGCTATTGGTGCTATCAGTCCCACTGATTGTTACCCCGATAGAAGTTTGGCAGCAAGGATTGGTAGCAGTATTTCTGGTGCTACTCGGTCAACTGATCATACACGCAGAGTTTCAAGAGGACTCTCCAGAAATCAGCCAGTATTACCACTTGTTTATGGTGTGGCTGAGTATGATCACAACGCTGCGTTATTTATTCTACCGCACCAGTTACACCCTCAACTTTGATGGTTGGCTCAACAGCATCGCTTGCGTATTGTTGTTCCTCGCCGAACTCTATGCCATCCTCACCTTGGTATTGGCATACTTTCAAACTCTGAAAATTCAAGAACGCCAACCAGTTAATCTCGCAAACATTCCTGAACAGGAATGGTTCAAAGTCGATATCTACATCCCCACTTATAACGAAGACGTGGAGATTGTGCGTAAGACTGCCGTCGCAGCCTTAGCCTGTGATTATGCTGCTGATAAAAAAACCGTTTATGTTCTTGATGATGGTCGTCCAGAAAAGTATAAAGAAAACGACCCACGCCGAGAACAGTTTAGTGCCAGACGGGAACTGCTACGGCAAATGTGCGAAGAACTCGGCTGTATACACATGACGCGGGACAGTAATGACCACGCTAAAGCGGGTAATATCAATACCGCCTTTGAGAAAACCGACGGCGATTTAGTATTGATTTTGGACTGTGACCACATCCCATCGCGGCAAATTCTCCTGCATACAATGGGTTTTTTCTTCGATCCCAAAGTATCCTTTGTGCAAACTCCCCACTGGTTCTATAACCCCGATCCCTTCGAGCGTAATTTGGTCACAAAAGGTAGAATACCCGCAGGCAATGAACTGTTTTATAAGGTGCTGCAAAAAGGTAATGATTTTTGGAATGCTGCCTTTTTCTGCGGTTCAGCAGCATTGATCCGTAAATCCCACGCTTTAGAAGTTGGGGGAATTGCGGTGGAAACAGTGACAGAAGATTGTCACACCGCCTTGCGATTGCATTCGCTGGGTTACAAGTCTGTCTACTACGACAAAATTATGGTGGCTGGTTTAGCACCAGAAACGTTTTCTTCTTATGTGGGGCAACAAGTGCGCTGGGCAAGGGGGATGGCGCAGATTCTGCGATTGGAAAACCCCGTTTTTAATCGGAAGTTGAACCTGACATTTGCCCAGAGGATTTGTTATTTTAGCGCGACTTCGCACTTTTTGTATGGCTATCCTCGACTAACATATGCGATCGCACCGCCGCTATTTTTATTATTTGGCGTTAACTCTGTTCAAGGTTTGGGTTTAGAAACTCTAGCTTATGCCCTACCCCATATTCTCCTCTCCCTTTTTACTAACTACATCATTTACAAAAACGTCCGATTCTCCTTCTGGAACGAAATTTTTGAATTTGCGATGGCTTTCCAGGCTGGGTGGGTGACGATGTTGGCGCTGTTTAACCCCAAGCTGGGTTCATTTAACGTTACCGACAAGGGAACATCTATTAGCAAACGCATCTTTGATTGGGAATCAATGCGTGGTCTTTTGGTAGTGACAGCATTTGTAGTCTCTTCCTTACTGGCTGTTCCCTATTGGCTGCTGCTACGTCCTGAAGATTGGCAGGCGGTCTTAGTCAACACCATGTGGTCTATTTTTAATCTGGTTTTGCTCTCAGCTGCTTTGCTGGTTGGCTTTGAACAACCCCAAGTACGTACTGCCCACCGTTTACAGCGTCGTCTGCCCATCTTAATTACCAGTAACGGTCAAACAATCATGGGCAAAACCGTGAATATTTCCGAAACTGGCGCCTTAATTTCTTTGGAAACCTGGCCCAATTTACTCGATGAAGTAGAAGTTGAGGTGATGGGAGATTATACTGCTAGCGCCTCTTTAACGGCGCAGATTGTCCGAGTTTCTCCGATAAATGACACACAAACGCTTTTGGGTGTTGATTTTGTGAAGCTCAACAGTGCCCAACGCGATGCTTTAACTATAGTTTTATATTCTGATGTCCGCGAGTGGTATTCTCAGAAAGCCCAGTACGTAGACCAGCCCCTAGCTTCTCTGGGATTTTTAGCCACCAGTCTGACTCGGGCCTTGCGTGACCTCAACCAAACTAGCCGTAAAAAGGTACGCAAACAGGTAAATACCAATAGTCAACTCTACTGGGATGGTAACTTCTTCTTTGGAGTAGCCACAGAACTAGGAACAACGGGTTTACGCTTGGAAATAGAGGATAAAAAAGCCGTGTCTTCTCACAAAATGATCGGAGAACAGGATTTGCATACGATGCGAACTGTTAAACCACTGGTTGGTTTACTGTTAAATCAGGATGCCGATAATTTGTCATCTAACCGATTTGTTGCCGAAATTTATGCAATAGAAGAACAGGCAAATGGCAAGATTGCGATCGAGTTAATTTTTCCAGAAAAATTCAAGGAACGCCAAGACAGCAAAATTAAACAACTGTTGCAAGTTCTGTAACAACATTGGTGTCAATTTTAGCTAAAACACTTTGAAAATCTAGTTTCCAGATAGAACCTGGAAATGCTCAAATATAGTACCCAGAACCCCGACTTTTCACCAGAAGTTGGGGTTCTATATCCTAAGCGTTTATCAAAAATCGAAAATCCATGACACCTTCTAATCTAAAAGCATATTTAGACAACCTTATCCGTAAAAACTTGCAAATTAGTACGATGATTTGGGGACCTCCTGGCATTGGCAAATCAAGCATCGTCGGACAGATAGCTCAAGAGTATGATATGGACTTTGTGGATGTCCGCCTCAGTCAACTCGCGCCCACCGACTTGCGCGGTTTACCCGTTGCCGAAGATGGTATCTCCAAGTGGTATCCGCCAGAATTCCTCCCCCGTGGCGGTAAAGGCATCCTGTTTCTAGATGAACTAAATATGGCACCGCCAGCAATGCAGGGAGTCGCTCAACAGTTGATTTTAGATCGAAAAGTCGGTTCCTACGTTGTACCATCAGGTTGGTTTGTCTGGGCTGCTGGCAACCGTAAAGAAGACCGTGCGGCTGTATTTGATATGCCTACACCGTTAGCAAATAGGTTTTTACATCTGGAGGCACTAGCTGATTTTGACAGCTTTAAAGCTTATGCTTTAGAAACAGGAGTACACGAGCAAATAATAGCCTTTCTTTCCTTTCGCCCCACATTGTTGCACAAAATCGATCCCCAGCAACCCGCTTGGCCTTCACCTCGTTCTTGGGAAATGGCAAGTGCGCTACACCATGCAGAATTAGATATTACTCCGGCGGTAGGGGTTGCTACAGCGACTGAGTTTCAGGCTTTTATTCAGCTTTACAAGACACTACCGAATCTGACACCTATTTTGACAGGTAAAGGCGATCGCATTCCTTGGCCTCAAGAACCAAGTACTAAGTATGCCACAGCAGTTGGTTTAACAGTGCGGGCTGCTGATGCCAACCAAGCCTACAACGCTTTTATTTGGCTCAGTCAAGTTGCAACAGCCGAATGGGTGCAGTTGTTTGCTGTGGATTTATTTCGAGTCATGCGGAGTAAAGGACATCTGGGTGTTTTAGCGCAATTAGTCCAGAAAGACGCAAAATTGCAGCAGTTTATGAAAGATTTTCAACAGCTAATGGGTTTGTGAGCGAGACAAAACAGATGAATAATGAAAATAGCTCCCGGATTATCAGTGCTTCTGTGCTGCGTTTGCGGATGAAGTCGCCATTTTTCGCTACGCTGGCATTGTTTGCTCGCTTCGTTCCTTCGCAGCAATTACCAACTGCTGCCACTGACGGCAAAGATATATTTTTTAATCCAGAGTATTTGCTTTCTTTACCCACCACTCAACAGGATGGACTGCTACTGCACGAAGTTTTACACGCTGCACTGCTGCATGTGCCGCGTCGGGGTGTGCGAGAAGCAGAACTGTGGAATATTGCCGCAGATATTGTAGTCAATGGCATTATTAGCCAACAGAGTGTATTTGAACTGCCTCCGGGAAGACTGCGAGAACCTAAGCTGGAGCATTTGAGTGTAGAAGAAATTTATGAGTTGCTGTTAAAAAATACGAATAATTCCGTAAAACTACTGCATCCTGATTTACTCAATGAAGCCCCTTTTGATGTCTCATCCTCTACTACTCCTGATATTAGTAACAATCAGACAGCAGAGACTCAGGAAACAGGTAACAATCAGACACTCTTAAACTCTGAAAAAGCAGACGAAAAGACAGCACACCCTAACGAATTTGCTCGTCCGACTGCTGAAACTTCTTCCACAAACAGCGATAGTCTGTCAGAAGCAAGAAAAGCAGCATTAGAGGCACACTGGCGCAATGCTTTGCAACAAGCTGCTGTTATTGCTCGTACAGTTAATCAAGGCTTACTACCAGCCGGGATAGAACGGGAACTGGGAGCATTAACCACTGCTCAAATTAATTGGCGTAGTTACCTTTGGCGTTATTTGGTACAGACTCCTACAGACTTTGCAGGCTTTGACCGTCGCTTTATTGGGCGGAAACTGTATTTGGAAACTCTACAAGCAGAAAATGTCGAGGTATATGTAGCTGTAGATACTAGCGGTTCTATTGATAATGAGCAAATGTGGATGTTTTTAGGCGAGGTGCAGGGAATTTTGAGCGCTTATCCTCATTTAAAATGTGAGCTTTATTACGTTGATGCAGAAGCTTACGGGCCATACAAACTCAATCTCGATTTGACCCTGCCAAAACCCCAAGGTGGTGGTGGCACGTCATTTGTACCGTTTTTTGAGAAAGTCGCAGAAAGTTGGGATGGACAAACTCAAGGCGTTTGTATTTATTTAACAGATGGTTATGGTACTTTCCCTGATAAAGTACCGGAATTACCTGTGTTGTGGGTGGTAACTCCTGGTGGTTTGACTTTGGCGGAGTTTCCTTTTGGGGAAGCGGTGCGGTTATTGTCGGTTTGAAAAATGCCTATAATTGCGATGTTCGCTTTAATTTCCACAAACGAATGCTGTTTTTGTTACTACTGGCTAACAATTTTCCGTCTGGACTAAATTTTAAATTGATTACTTCTTGTTGATCGGTTTTGAAACTATGAATTTCCTCCATTGTCTCTAAGTCCCAGAGTCTGATTGTATTGTCTTGATTGGCACTAGCTAAAATTGGTTCTAAAGGGCTGAAAGCTAGAGCTTGAATACAAGCATAGTCTCGCAAAGTTTTTATTTCACAATTTGCTTGCAAATTCCACAGCTGAATTGTCTGGTAATTACCCCCACTGGCAACTATGCGATCGTCTGGGCTAAAGACAATTTGCTTTATCCATTCAGAATCATGTGTAAAACTATTAATCATTTTGTTTGTTTTTACATCCCACAAGGCAATTTTTCCCCGATCCACAGCCGCAAGCATAGTTCCAGTAGAATTGAGTGCCAGTGGAAAGCCATAATCACCATCTAAATTTACAACACCTAATTCTTCGCCCGTTTGTAAATTCCACAATTGAACTGGTTGCTTGTAATAGCATCTTGCTAGTACTTTTCCATCTGCACTCTGGGTAACGTCAGAGCCACAAGACCAACCCGATCCTCCAGAGTTCCACTTCTCTCGGTCAGTTTGACCTCGTGCAGCTTTGCGTTCTTCAAATGAAGCATAGAAATCGCTGCTAATTAACGCTGGATTTGATTGGTGATTTGCCTGGGTAAAAACAATATTAGGGTAGTTCATGCGTTGCGATCGCAAACAACTATATGTTTCCTTCTTGATGCTAACTCTCCACAGCTTGAAATCTTCAGCACTTTTGCTGGCTAGGGTCTGACTATCAGAGCTAAAAGCCAAAGATTGCACTGCTGCTGTGTGTCCGGTGAGAAGGCAAATTTGTTTACCAGTTTGTCTGTCTAGCAGTTCTATCTGACCGTTTACATCCGGCGCACTTCGGGCGGTGAATTGCCCATCTGGGCTATGTGCTTGAGTGAGGATACCGCTCGAATAACCCTTTAATGTTCTTGTCTCATGACCAACGTCAAAAATCTCGAAAGGTTCTCCTGTACCCATCATGCCTACACCTTTAGCATTGCCATCAAATACAAAAGAGGCATCCAATACAAAAGAAGTATAATTGGCGGAGTGGTTTTTGAGATTTTGAATTAACGCCCCCGTTAAGGGATTCCATAGTTTCAACTCATTCACATATAAACTCTCACAGAGAGTTTGTCCATCTGCACTGAAAACGACTGAGACAACTGGTTCTGATTGCAAATCTATTTGATTAATTTGCTGACCAGTGTTGGCATTAACCAAGATAATTTTTTCATTCCAGTCAGTATATACCAGCATCTCACCATCAGGACTGAAGGCAAAAGATGACCCCCATAGCTTATTTAGCTCTAAATGTAGAGACTGTTTAATTACTTCATTCAGTTCGCCCAAAATTGCCAATTCCAAGTTAGCCTGCTTTGCCTGAGCAATTTCTGCTCCTCGTAGGTCAGCCCGTGTTAAAATCGCTCCTTCTAGTTCAGTCTTAGACAAATCAGCTTTCTGCAAATTGGCATCTGTGAGGTTTGCTGCTTGTAATTTACCTTCCTGCAAATAGACTTTTTGGAGACTGGCTTGTTGTAGTCGCGCTTTTCGTAGTCTAACTCGCTCTAGATTAGCCCGATCTAAAACACATTGTTCTAAATTAGCTGCTGTTAAATCGGCACGCACTAATTCAGCTTTTTGGAGGTCGGCCTGCACTAGCTGGACACGAGGCATATAAGCATAATTGAGATTAGCTCGTGTCAAAACTGCACCTTTCAAGTTAGCTGCATCCAGCTTTGCTTCGTTGAGATTGGCCTCACTCAGATTAGCTGCACTCAAATCAGCGCCTTGCAAATCAACTCTTGCTAAATTCGCTCCTCTCAAGTCTTGTTCGCTGAGGTTTGCCCAACTGAGATTAGCTCGATAAAAATCAACCCGTTTGATTACTGCTTGTCGTAAATCACTACCATTGAGATGAGCGCATCTTAAGTTGGTTTGAGTCAGGTTTGCACCACGCAAGTCTGCTTCTATCAAATTGGCTTCGCTCAGATTTGTCTCTGATAAATTTGCACCTTTGAGGTTAGCTTTTTCTAGGTTAACTCCTGTTAAGTTGGCTTGACTCAGATCAGCATTTTCGAGGTTCACCTGAGTGAAATCACGCTCTCCAAGTTGATAAGCTGCTAGTAATCCCTCAGCACCGCCAATTTCTCGGAATGGTTTTAAGTCAGATGTTTTGGTAGTTTGCGCCTGTTTTTCTGGAAGCATAATTATGAATCTTTAATTGCGAATATCAGATTAATGGTATTGGTGATTAAGAGGATGAATTTAAGTAAGTCGGCGTAAATAATTAAAGGTTTGTAGTGAGGACTTTAGTCCTCAAATGAGGGCTTCAGCCCTCACTACAAACTAATCTCAATATTTTTTACATTACTTAACCTAGTTTGATTTATTCTCGCCTACTTACTTACTCTCACGCAGAAGCACAAAGAAGATTTAGAAAACGCAGAAGGAATTCTAATCTAAAATCTAAAATTGATGGTATGAATTTTAAGATTGGGAGAGATTCTGCAATCTATCTTTTGCTGCTGCCCGAACTAGCTGATTGCTATCTTGTGCCAGTTGAATAAGGATTTGTTGAGTAGCTTGAGGATTTTGAGCTATGGCTAGCCGTTCTAACCAAGAGATAGAAAGGCTTTTTTCTTGTAGTAATTCCTGGGAAATCTGGGGTTGATTTAAGGCAATAAAGCTAACTAAGGGAAATTGGGACTTGGCATAATGATTGAGCGTCATAGCAAGGCTATCAGGATGACGTGATAGAAAATCAGGATTCAGTTTCAAATACCCTGTAGCATATTCACCACAAAGAATACGCTCTACAGCCTCTTTTGGCAAACTCGGATTCAGCATTGCTTTTTCACGCACTTGGTCTGATTTACTACCCGCCAGTTCTTCTAAAATCTCTGGTGATAGGTTAGTTTTTTGTGCAATGTGTAGCAAAACATCATAGTAATTATCTTTGCTTAGTTGTTCCAGGATACTTATTGGCGTATTCGGGTTTTGGGCTACTGCTTCACGAACTTTTGTTTCTGGTGATTGAGCTAGTTTTTCCAAGCTGCTTACAGGGGTGTTGAGGTTTTGCGCTACACCCTCACACACCTTCACTTCAGTTGATTCAGCAAACTGTGTGAGAAAATTAGCAGGCAAATCAAAGCGTCGAGCCAGAAAAAGACGAGCCGCTTCTCCTCCATCCTGTGATAATCGCTGCAAAATGGTTTCGAGGGGACTGGTACTTTCTTCTGCTAGGATATCTAAGATACTCTCCGCTTCAGGGTAGTTATATTTTTTGCTGGACATTTGATAAGCGATCGCACTATTTACCCATGTGTCTCTAGCTAATTGTTTAAAGAGAAGGCTTATTGGTACATTAGGATTTTTGGCAACCCCCCGACGAACTTCCCAAGATTCATCATCAGCCAACTGTTCTAAAATTCTGACTGGTGCATTGGGATTTTTAGCCACAGATTCACGCAGTCGTTCATCAACGCTTTTGGAAAATTCTAAGAGCAGTTCTGGCGGTGTATTTGGGTGTTCGCCAACAGTCCGGGGGTCTTTTTGTGCTAACTTTTCCAACACATCAGGAGGGGTTTTAGGATTCTTCCTAACCGCTTCGGCAGTATATTCTCCTTTTTGTTCTGCTATTAGCGTAGCCGCAGTCTGAGCAACATGTATATCTGTATCGTTTGCCAGTCCTTTCACCACATTTAGGGGCGTATTGGGATTTCGGGCGACCCTAATACGAACTCTTTGGTCTTGATTTGTACTCAAACTCTCCAAAACATCAGTAGGTGTATTTAAATTACGAGCAAGAGTAATTGAAGCTTGCTTTTCAGTGAACAATTTTCGTAGAGTCTCTGTGGGAGTATTGGGATTTTCGGCTACTCCTAGCCATGTCCAACCATCAGTATGGTTGGCTAGGTGTTTGAGAACATTGGGAAAGGTAGCAGGAGAATAAGCAAGCTTTCTACAGAAAAAGTCTTTGTAGCTTGAGTCTTGCACCCAATGTTCAACCATAAATTCTGGAACAGGGCAAATCTGAGTTAGAACTGCTAAAGAACCAGTACCAGCTTGGCGAGCAGAAGGAATTATTCCTTTAATCACCTCTTTAATTCTTTGTTCGTATTTCTCTGTTAATTCTCCAGCCAGATTGATGTGTAGACGTGCAGATTCCACAACTTGAGGATGTCGGCTTTGAGTTAATCGATTTAATACACCTTTGGGAGTTTGGACATTTTTAACTAAGCCCAGTTGCACTTCCAAGTCCGCCTGATCTGCTGCTTGTTCCAAAATATATACTGGAACATTTTCCTGCTTGAGAATGCTTCGCAAGGTAGGTAAAGGAATATCTGCAACTAGATTGAGATTTTCCAAAAGCAGTAATGGAAACACAGGATTATCTAGCAATTGGGAGGGAAATTCTGCTCCCAAACGCAACAGGACATCAACTGGAGTGTTAGGATTGCCTGCAACAGACTGACGGGTTTGTTGGTCGATAGATAATCCTAATTCGCGCAACAGTTCCGGATCAGTACTAGGGTCTGCTGCTACTAATTGTGCCTGTGTGACGTTTTTTATCAGCGCAGTGATAGAGTTATGGGGTGTAGTGATATTATCCATTACGGGGTCTAAATTCGTGAAGTTAGTTGTTAAATATACAACTTGCATTATTAGGGCGGGCAAGATGCCCACCCCACAATCAATCATATTGAAAAAAATATTAGTGCAAATTAAAGGCGCAACAGCTTACCTACATATCTAATAAACAAGTCAACCGAAGCGTATTGTCAGTTGACTTACTTAATACCAAAATTTGTATCGCTGAATAAATAAAACAATCACAGTTTGCCAGCTAAGTTCATCAACTGTTTGAAGTTGACAAGATAAGTGATGTTGTTGGCGCTGTCAATTTTGATCCACCCTTTCTCATGTAGCTTTTCCATGATTTTGGTGGTTTCTTCAACGCCGATTTCTGTCACCTCTGCTAAATCTTTAAAGGGAATGTTAAAAATTTCCTTCCCCAAATTTGATTCCTGACCATAACTTTCGCCTAAAGTGACTAGGGTATGGGCGAGTTTGACTGCTGGTGGTGAAGACCGCATTTGTAAGCGCACGTTAATTTGCCGCAATCGCCGCACCATCAGTTGCAACATCCGGTGATGTAATTGCGGGTCTTTAAATAATATTTGAATAAAACGCTCTCTGGAGATACTAAGCAACTTCACGGGTGAAAGGGCAATGACATCCGTTGAACGTGGAGATTCATCCAAAATTGCCATTTCTCCAAAAAAATCGCCACGGCCAAAAATTGCCAGAGCCACTGAATCTTCACCCACGGTACGCCGAACTTTAACCCAACCAGAAACCACGAAGTAAACGGCGTTACCCCAGGCATCTTCCATCACAACAGCTCGCCCAGATGGGTATTCATGTTCAATTGCAACGTTGAGCAGCCATTCCAAAGTCTGGGGAGTGGCTGTACTCATTAAGGGGAAAAGTTCACTAAAAACCTCAGTTAGCATGAAATATTTGCAACAAATGGATTCAAGAGTGGGAAACTAACTTTGCTACTATAAGTTTGTTTAAACCGTAATCTTACTCAGATTGCGATCGCAAAATTTGTATTTATTTGAGATGAACCTAATCAGGTTGATTAGTCTAGGGTTCGATTACAACATAACAATTATGTATGCGATCGAAATCAGCGTTTTCACTGACAGACCTAAGCAATTCAAAATGAAAAAACACAATCTTAGCCAGCGTTTTGGCAATTACTAATATGCAAGTTGAATACATGTTAGCTTATGATTTGCTGTTTGTTGGGGGATTGCTTTCCAGTACCAGTATTTTGATCTGTTGGTCTAAATTTTTCACTAATTGATTCAGGGCTACCATTGCCTCTGATTGCTGGGAGTCAAGGCTGGAATTCAGTAAAAACCGTTCTTGTAGTTCATGCAACTTGAAGCTTAGTTGCTGAGAAATTCCTAAGGCATCGCGGCTCAAACGCGCCAACTGTTGTTGTTGATAGAACTTTAATGCTGCTCCCCGCAATACTTGGAGTGTTGCCTCTTCGCCGTAGATTCCCGGTATGACTCGCAAGCGTAATAACAAGCGGTTTTTTTGATATACGTATTCCTTCTCGACCTGTTTTGGTTCTCCAACTGTGGTCAGAGGCAGGGAGGCAAAGCGCTTTAATTCATTAAGTACTCCTTGGAAAACCGAGAGGGGCAGTTTGTCTAATACAGACTGCAAGACTCCATTATCACTCCACAGTATCCTGCCTTCGTAAGCTTGTCTTTCTAAGTACAGCCGACCAATTCCCCCAGCCAGAATTCGCCCTAGTAATTCTTCTAGTAATTTCTTGGGTGGTAGTGTTGGCAACACCTCAATCGGACTAAATAATTCGGGAAGTTGTGTAGACAAAATAGGTAAATTGTTTGGTGCTGCTTGGGAAGTCTCGCCCTCTTGACCTGTGGAAATAGGGGTGACGAATGTCGTAGTTTGAGATAATTTATCTAGCTCTGGGATAGGAGGCAAGTCTACGCGCTGCCAAGAATGTTGACGCTTTTGTGCCTGAAACACCATCGATATTGGTTGGTGATTTGATTTTGAGTCGGCATCTAGAGAGGGAGTAGATGTGTCAGCAATACTAGCTGCGCTATTTGTTGGGCGATACACAAGTTTTGCATCTAGCTGAGATGTATTCTTATAGTTGAGGTAGGCTGACAGTATTCTGCGGTGAGCGTCGGCTGCGATCGCCTGAGTTATCGTTGTGCAATTGATATAAGATAAGATGCGACCAACGTAATCTAGTGCCTCGCTATCTTGTAGATGAACCATACCTAGCAACAGGTTGTTGTCTTCTAATTCAAAAGGCAAAATTTGGTGGTAGAGGCAAGCTTCAAAAGACAAAGGACTATCAATCAGCTGGAATATTTGCTTGCGAATGTCTACTCGCTCCCAGTGGCTTTGTGTAGCAGTTAGCACTTGCTTTCTATTTCCTGCTGTATCTGTTAGTTTGCCCTTTGAAGACAACATAGGTTTGATTTGCTTGGTGTTTGCTTGTATACTATCTTTCCTCTAATTTAGGAAATCAAGATCCTTTGTTAAATTCTTAAAAATTAAATTATCTATACATAAAATAATGAATTTTGGATTATAGTTCAGTGAAAATACTGAGTTAGGGATGAGGGGGATGAAGAGGCAGAGGGGAAGAACTTGTATCTTCTCCATCTCCTACTCTTCCCCACGATCTCAGTAAATTAACTAGATACCTTACAGCTTACTCCTGGGTTCTTAAAGCTTGGGCTGCAAGATAGACTTTTGTCCATTCGCCTAGCACTTGATGGGTTTTGAGTTTTAAGTGTTGAGCTATTGCTTCTATTGAGTTACCTGTTCTTTGTAAATTTACGATCTGCCGCCCCAGAGGAGTCAATTGTTCATCAAGTTGCTGCCATTGGTTTTGTGTTAATCCCAAGTTATGTTCTTGCAAGGAAATTGAGAGCCAACTGTCTACAAGTTCTGGTTTTCCTTTCAGGGCAAAAACACGTACAGCGTGGTAACTAATTTTTTCTCGCAGACGGTATACTTCCTTAGTCTGCTTATTCAGTCTCTGGGCAATCTCTTCCTGGGACTTACCTTGCAGATACAGCCGTAGCCATTCCACTGCGTCTGTTCCCAGATTTTCTTGTAAATAATTTTCAAATTCTTTTTGTACTGACTGGCGCAGTGCTTGTTGTTCCTCTAGTTGTTGTGCTTCTTGATATTCTGCGATCGCCTGACTATCGACTAAGTTAACTCGATTATCACTGTCGTCTGTGAGAAATTCTTCCGACACCAGTCTAATCAAGTCACGGACTGGCACTTGGGTTAAGCCACCGCGCTGAGTGCGACGCAAGTAATTCACAAATCGGTAAGCTAATAGGGGTTGATTGCGTACTGGTCGCAGAGAATATTCTTCTACACTGGCAAATAGTAGAGCATCCCTTAATCGTCGATCGGTTGTATATTTGGCAATATCAGCCATTTGCTGTTGCATGTGGCTATCGCTTTGCAGTAATTCTTGGAGTACTTCTTGTAACACATCCATCACACTGCGCTGGCGATCGCGGCTAAGGGCTACCCAAGTCTGAATCTTATTCCGTAATGTTACTAAACTCCCCAGTCGCATTATCAAGTTGCGATAAGCACGTTCTCGCCCTAGCCCTAAGTAGCGTTGACGTAAAATTCTCCAGCGATATTCCATCGCTTGCTTGGCAATATCGAATTCCTTAGCGTTAAACAGATCAAACCGTTTTGAGTCAGATCCAAATAGCCAGAGAATAATACTTTGCCTAGCAGCTTCATTTTGGTCTGGACATTCCGCAGCCAAGCGCTTTCGCCAATCTAGAGCCAGTTGTTCTACATCCTTTGTCATAGTGAGATTGCGTTCCTCGAAACTCAATTTTGAAGTTTGCATCACAACCCCCATTCGTCCCACCTAATTGTTTAACTGGCAACTTCCGCGGATTTCATGAGTTTCATGAAAATAGCTCAGTGATTCCACTTTTATTACGTCTTAATTCACTAGAATTATGCAGAAATTTCTATATTGATGTTTTGCTGAGAATTTCCAAATGCCCTAAACCCATACCTATGAAGCTTTTGGGGCTATTTCTTAATTTAACCTTTTTGTAAAGTTATGTTTTCTAACTGAGATAGAAATCTGCCTAGAGTCGTGGGGATACACCTTTGCACGAGATGGGTTGAGGAAATCTGAACATTTTGTAACCGAGCCGAGGAATGAATATAATTTAACTCAATATTCAGACGTTATTTCAGCCGTATAAGTTTCAAGGCTCTACAAGCCCTTACGTAGAAAAATACTTAGTTAAATCTCAATACGCTTGCTGTTAGTGATATTTTCCCCCGGAAGATTCCCCCAACCCACGCCACCCGCTCATGGGGCAGCCCTGCCGTGGACGGGTTCCCCAGAATAAAGTAAGTGCGTGGAAACCCCCAGAATCATATTAAGTTAAACTTCGTAATATATTTTTAGTTTATTAAGCGTATATACGTAAATTAGCGTTTAAGAGAATGTTTGGTAAGCCCTTATATAAAACCTTAAATAAATTCTTGGATAAATACTATCGCTATAGCGTGGAATCAGACGCAGTATGCCAGATGGCGATGTCTACTTTAAGGGGCTACGCTTACGCTATTCTGGATAGTAGGGATTGATAGGTAAATTTATCGTTTCTAAACTAGCTTCACCGACAACTGTGCCTCTACCATTGGCAAGTTATTCTTAAAAGTTTTACATTTCTAAAAATGAATAGTCAACAGTCAATATTAATTTTGACTATTGACTTTGACTGTTGCTTTCCCTCTGCTTCAAAATCAACTTATGCAAAATATAAAAACAGAAAAGTTTGCAACCCTCAAAACATTTAATGGTCAGAAGCCTTACAACAGACTTCTCTTTAAATTCATTTATGGAGATTCTTCGTTTGGAATTTTGAATTCTCCCGCAGGGGGTTGACTCTATAGACCATTCGATGATCTAACAATGGGATTTTCTACAGATTCTCGATACCCTTGGACTTGTTCTGTGTAAGCAATTGGCAGAACAGCTTCAACGTTTTCATGGGGACGAGCAATAATCACCCAGGATTCTAGGGTACCGCCATAAACATTTTCTGCGGCTTCAATACCAGCAGCCATAGCGGCTTTTACTTCAGAAACATCACCACGAATATTAACTGTAAAGCGAGCACTACCTACTCTGATATAACCAACCAGGGTGACTCGACCAGCTTTTACCATAGCATCTGCTGCTGCTAGCACCGCAGGAAAACCTTTGGTTTCAAGTGCTCCAATTGCCTGTAATGACATTATTAATCTCCTGTATGAATAAACATGGGGGGTACAAATTAGTTGTACGAAGCTTCGCTACAGATTTTAATAGCAAAATTCGTTAGAACATGCGGTAAGGTTCTGATGCTTCAGTGAAATGGATTGGTAATATAGTTTCTACATTTTCCGGGGGATTGGGAACGATGTAGTACGTGATTACTGTACCAACCTTTACTTGCTCTCCAGCAGCGATTCCGGCTTCAACAGCTCTATTTACCTCAGAAACGTGTCCCCGGACAGCGACTAACAAGCGAGCGCTTTCCGCTTGACCATAATACACAATTGTGACTGCGGCAGCTTTGACCATTGCATCTGCTGCTGCTAAGACACTAGGAAAACCTAAAGTTTCAATTACGCCAACGGCCATTGGCATGGCATTAGCTCCTGGATTAAGGGATAGGCGATATTAATTGTACGTGGCTTTAGTCCCAATTGTGACATTTTGCTAAACTTTCTTTGATGCCATAATTTTTAGGGGAGTGGGAAGAGACGCGATTAATCGTGGGAAGAGACGCGATTAATCGTGGGAAGAGACGCGATTAATCGCGTCTGTACAATTAGGTGTTGGGAGTTGGGAGTGGGGAGTTAGAATGTTTTGATAGTCGCTGGACTATGTTTTATATATTAAAATTAATACTTTAGGGTGTTAGTTTGTGTAATTTTGTTGTTTAAGAAAATCAGCGATGCCTGGAAGCAAGCTAGTACGATAAACTGAAATTTATGTTTCCGAATTTTCTTCCTACATCTGTTGGGCAACTGACAGAATCTGCCTCGATCGCACTAGCTCAAAGTATTCAAACAACTGCGCTCGCTACTCCTTTAATTAATCAACCACTTACCACAACTTATGTCAAGCAAGGGAGTGGTGGAACTCCTATTTTATTAATTCACGGCTTTGATAGTTCTGTATTAGAATTTCGGCGGCTTTTGCCACTACTGTCTGGAGATAATGAAACGTGGGCTGTGGATTTGTTGGGTTTTGGGTTTACAGATAGACTCTCAGGAATTGCCTATAGCCCAACTGCGATTAAAACCCATCTTTATTATTTCTGGAAAAGCCTGATTAACCAACCTATAATTTTGGTGGGCGCTTCGATGGGGGGTGCGACGGCAATTGATTTTACGCTGACTTACCCGGAAGCAGTAAAAAAGCTGGTGTTAATTGATAGTGCTGGGTTGGCGGGTGGTTCCCCATTAACTAAATTAATGTTTCCCCCCTTGGATTATTTAGCAACTCAATTTTTGAGTAATCTGAAAGTGCGCGATCGGGTTTCCCGCATTGGATATAAAAATCAAAGTCTTGCCTCTGTCGATGCGCTATGTTGTGGTGCATTACATCTACAAATGCCGAGTTGGAATCAAGCTTTGATTGCTTTCACTAAAAGTGGTGGTTACAGTGCCTTTAGATTTAAAAAAATATCACAAATTGTGCAACAGACGCTAATTTTATGGGGTGATTCCGATAAAATTTTGGGGACTGGAGATGCCATGAGGTTTAAAAGAGCAATTCCACACAGTACCCTTGTCTGGATTCAAGATTGTGGCCATCTTCCACATCTGGAACAACCACAAATTACCGCACAGCATATTTTAAGCTTTCGATAATTGTAGTTGAAATCCAAGAAATCTGATGCATCTTTTGCACTTTATTGGATGTATTTGGGGAGAACGTCTGAAAAAAATACTTTAGTATACTGTGGCGTCAGTTTGCCTACCTTTTAACAAGGGGCTTAAGCCCCTTGTCTGGTTAATCCTAGCTAGCGGGATTTGCGCCAAGCTGACTAGTCAAGTAACCACATCTCATTAGAACTATCAGGATACTCGTTTGGTTGATTTTGTGGTTGACTTTGAGCTAGTGTTTCCGATGAACGATGTGATTTTTTGTAGTTCATTGGATTGTAGTGTTCTTTTACGGGTTTTATAGCACTAGTTTCTTTGACAGCTACAGCAAGTTTAGACTTATCTTCTGCTGTTTGTTTTAAAGCATTAATTTCTTCGATAAGCAGGGAATTCGCTTCTGCTAGTTGCAGCGCTGTTTTTTTGGTTTCCTCAAGTTCTTTTGCTACCTGTTCTACTAATAATTTTTGTTCCGATGCTAATGTTTTTTGTCTAGATAATTTTGATTGCAAATCAGCAATTTCTTGCCCAAGAGATGCTTCATTTTTATGGCTTTTTTCCAGATTAATTGTCAACTCTTTGACAGTTGTTTCTAAATCAGCCTTAGTTGGACTTGTGCGCTTAGTAGAATTTTGATCAGGTGTTTGTGCTGAGGATTCTTCATCCGATAAAGCCTGTTCTTCGGCAATTTTTTCAGCTGTAACTTCGATCACAGATTCACCTTCTGGGGGTGTAAATTTTTGCGCCTCTTCTTGTAGTAAGTCAGAGAGACTTTGTTTCCTAACCATTATTATTTTCTCCAATCACGCTGTAATTCATCAGCTGCACGGCGGTAATCTAATTCCGCCTCCCGTGCGTTACTTCCTCGCCATTGAGTAATTGCTACACCTTCAAGCGCCGCTCGTTCATGAGCTTTATAGGCACGGATGAAGGTATTAAAAGCAGGAATACCTAAGCGAGTCAGAGTGTTTTTTGCTTCTAGTGCTTCCCCCAGACTGCGCGTATCGACTTTGGTAAGCAATACCCGATGGGGAGTTCCCAAGGGGATGACGGCTTCCTTGACTGTTTCCACGAGGATAGCTAAATCCATTGCGGCTGGGGGTGTAGGCAAAACTAGATAATCTGCGATCGCAACTACCGCAACTAATGCTTCAGAGCGCAGCGCGGGAGGCGTATCCACCACTACTAAATCGTAACCTGTTATCTTTCCTAAATCACCTAAAAGTGCCGGATCTGTTTCTTGAGATAAATCAAATCCCATTCCCTGCTGACTCCGCCCAAACCACCAGCTGGCAGAACCTTGAATATCTGCGTCAATCAAAAGCACCTTGTTTTTCTTCGCAAAGTTTGCAGCCAGATTGACTGCGGTAGTCGTTTTACCGACTCCTCCTTTACCGTTGAGAATAGCGATGATTTTTGGCACTGCTTTAGCTAGGAAAAGGGAGTGGGGAGTGGGGAGTGGGGAGTAGGGTAAGAAATCTTTTTCATGTTTGGTTGTGGGATTTTTTGATGGTGGACTGACTTGAAAGAGTGTTGAGTACTGAGTTAATCATTAGGAATTATTAGTTATTATCCTTTTCTTTTCTCCCATTTTCTACTCCCCACTCCCTACTCCCTACTCCCCAATCATGAATATACCGCTTTCTGTAACCCTAAATAACATGAAAACTCGTAACAATAAAATTCATCAGCGATCAATTCCCCAAAATTCTATGACAGCAACTTACAATCTGCCTGATGGGCCTGAAATGCCGCGCTGGCTAAGGATGATCAAATTTATTAGTCAGCCGATGAAATATGTGGATGATTTTGCGAAAATCTATGGTGACACCTTTACGATCAGGAGTCGTCGCTCTGATAACCATCTTGTGTACTTTAGTCAACCCCAAGCACTTGAGCAGATTTTTACTGCTGATTCCAGCCATTTTGAGGTTGGCAGGGGGAACATAGGACTAAGATTTTTGCTTGGCGATCGCTCCTTTATGTTATCAGATGGCGATCGCCACCAGCGTCAACGGCAACTATTAACTCCTCCCTTTCATGGCGAAAGGATGCGGGCTTATGGTGAGGATATCCGTCAAATAACCCGAGAGGTGAGTAATGAATGGCAAATTGGCCAGCCTTTTAATATCCGTGAGTCGATGCAAGAAATTACCTTGCGTGTTATTCTCCGGGTTGTATTTGGTTTGAATGAAGGACAGCTTTTTGAAGAACTGAGGCGATCGCTAAGTGACTTACTAGACTTCATCAGTTCGCCCGTAATGTCCAGCGCCTTCTTTTTCCGGTTCATGCAAAAAGATTTCGGGGCGTGGAGTCCGTGGGGTTGGATTCTGCAACAACGGCAAAAAATTGATCAACTTATTTATGCTTTGCTTCGAGAACGTCGGGCTGAATCTGATCAAAATCGCCAAGATATCCTGAGTTTGATGATGGCGGCTCGTTACGACGATGGTCAAGGGCTGTCAGATGAAGAATTACACGATGAGTTAATGACGCTGCTAGTTGCGGGACATGAAACTACCGCTTCGGCATTGACATGGGCTTTTTACTGGATTGACCATTTACCAGAGGTGCGTGAGAAGTTGCTACAAGAACTCAATACCATTGGAGTTAACCCCGATTTGAGTAGTGTGGCTAAATTGCCCTATTTGACAGCAGTTTGCCAAGAAACACTGCGAATTTACCCAATTGTCATGACTGCTTTCCCGCGGATAGTGAAGACTCCAATTACAATTATGGGCTACGAACTGCGAGAGGGAACGGTAATAGTCCCCAGTATTTATTTAGCGCATCATCGGGAAGAAGTTTACCCACAATCCAAACAGTTCAAACCAGAACGCTTTTTAGAAAGACAATATTCACCATACGAATATTTACCTTTTGGTGGCGGTAATCGTCGTTGTATTGGAATGGCATTTGCCCAGTATGAAATGAAAATCGTCTTGGCAACTGTTTTGTCAGAATTTCAAGTATCGCTAGTGAATAAGCGTCCTGTGCGTCCTGTGCGCCGTGGGTTAACTTTAGCTGCACCGGCAGGAATGCGGATGGTTGCAACACCTCAAGTTAAGGGTGCAAATACACCAGCGCTAGTTTAGGCAAGTAGGGTGGGGTTTAAAATACCCACCCTACTGTCGTGTAATAATTACGAATTACGTTAGCGTAGCGGGGCGTAGCCCATTACGAATTAAATTCGACTAGTATATCAGTAGTAAATTAAATGGAAGCTTTACCCAATAATTGGGAAGATATTCAACCTAATACTGTATATTTGTCAACCAGTGGTCTACTAGTTTCATTTGCAAGTGAACAAATAAAGTTCGCATTAAAATATGATCACAATAGCAAACATTTAAAAGCCATTGAGAAAGGGCAAGTACCTCCTCGCGGTAATGCAGGGCTGGTGACTTCCCAAGAATCCGGCTACGATTTTAAATCTAAAGTCTTAGGTAAAGGTGGCGAGCGCCGATTTCATGCAAAATTTATTGATGGTATATTACACTTCTCCGGTTTGGTAACAGAACATTAAACCCGCACAACTATGACAAAACTTGAATTAAAAAATCATCAAGTTTGGCGAGATTTAAGTGAAATATTAGAAACTTTAGATGCGAATACACTTGTTAAACAACATTTGGAACTATCTGATTATAAAATATGCGGCTACTGGGATGAACAAGATAAATATTATGAGACAATTACTTTGCCTCGTCTCCTAGAAGCCGAATTAGTTAGTAGTTCTATTGGCGTTACCCACAAAGAACGCTTTCTACAACTAAAGTTTTTCCTTATAGCTTCTGCTGTTGATGGCACACAGACGGCAAGTAATAACGCTCAAAAGCTCGGCGAGTTGGTTCTTATTTACAATGAAAATTTAGAGTTTATTGATGAAAGTTGGCTTTTAGATATCGATTCTTCAATGCTTGAGATACAACTCTGAAGTCTAGCAAAATTTACAGATACTTACCTATCAGGATCTTGCGGTTGAAGAATATGAAAATGAAAATTTATTTCCTTCAGAGTGGCTATCCTATGAATCCTGTCTTTTAGATATAGCTGATAATTTGACAAGCATCATCCAAAGCGAACACTTATCACAAGTAGTCATAACCCTAAAAGACTATCTGAGTGAACAGTTCTACAAAAACAGTTCTTATCGCTACGAAGCCGTATTTAACATTATCTGGCATTGTGCCGAAAATCTAACTTACCCAGATTTCCACAAAGCAATCAACTAAACAACAAGCGCAGAGTTCTTATCTTCCTCCGCATACCTCTGCGCTTCCCTCCGCGTCCCTCTGCGTTAAAAAACAATCTCCTCCCTCATCCTCTCTTCCAGCACATCCAACAACCCATCCACATCCTTCCCAGCTTCCTCAAAACAAATCGGTGGTGCTGGTGACGGCGCAAACTGAATTAACTTAATTTCCCCCTTCCCAATCCCAATCATCACAACTTCTATTTCAGGCTGATGATTCTCAACAATCCCCAAAATTTCCTGAAGCCGATTATCAACTTGATTATTTAACTTATCTATCTGCTCTTTCGGACAATAAACAAAATGCGGCGTTGGTTGCAAATCAATACCAACAGTACCTTGACTGTCACCATTTGCTAACCACAATCCCCAAAAAAGCGCCGCCAATTCCTGCTGATTTGCTTTGACAAACTTATCCAACTGGCGACGCCACTTAGTATCACCTGATTCTGGTTGACTATTACCAAAAAACATAAATAATTCGTAATGAAGACACAAAACTTTGCGCGAAAGTTATCTCAAACCTGACTGTACACGCCAGAGGCCGGAATAAATACCATCTTTCTCCAACAGTTGCTCATGGGTTCCCGACTCTACTAATTTCCCATGTTCCATGACATAAATGCAATCGGCATTGCGGATAGTGGAAAGACGATGAGCGATCGCAATTGTAGTTCTATCTACTGTAATTCGTTCGAGCGATCGCTGGATTGCCGCTTCTGTCTCATTATCCACCGCCGAGGTCGCTTCATCTAAAATCAGAATGGGCGGATTCTTCAAGACTGCACGGGCGATCGCAATCCGTTGTCTTTGTCCACCAGATAACTTTTGTCCTCTTTCCCCCACAATTGTCTCATAACCTTCGGGCAATTCAATAATAAATTCGTGCGCCTCCGCTATTTTCGCCGCCGTGATGATTTCTTCTTCTCTAGTTTCAAAGCTGCCATAAGCAATATTCTCTGCTACAGTGCCATGAAATAGAAAGACATCTTGACTCACCAAACCAATACAGCGCCGTAAATCTCGTAAATTCAAACTTTGCAAGTCAATGCCATCGAGAGTAATGCTTCCCGTTTGCACTTCGTATAACCGCAACAAAAGTTTGACTAAAGTGCTTTTACCAGAACCAGTTGAACCGACAATTGCAATCGTTTTCCCCGCCGGAATATCCAAAGACAGATTTTTAATCACTGGAAATCTATCTTTATAGGCAAAATAAACATTTTTAAATTGCACTTCACCGCGCACTTCATTCACAGGTAACGATATATCACCTGTATGAATAGCGATAGGAGTATCTAACAAATTCATGACTCGATTAGTAGAAGCCATTGCCCTTTGATATTGGTCAAAAGTTTCGCCTAATCTTGTTAAAGGCCACAGCAAACGCTGGATTAAAAACACTAATACGCTGTAAGTACCTACAGACATTGTTCCAGAAACTGCTGCCATCCCGCCATATAAAAGTAATGCTGTGAAACCAACTAAAATTAGCATCCGAATTAACGGCACAAAAGCAGCAGAAAGAGTAATTGCTTTAGAGTTACTACGGCGATAAGCTTCACTATCTAATTCCAAACGAGAGGCTTCATAAGCTTCAGCAGTAAAACTTTTAATCGTAGTAATTCCACTAATATTGTTTGACAAACGCGAATTAAGAAAACCTACCTTTTCTCGGACTTCGGCGTAACGAGGTGCAAGTAGTCGTTGATAAGCAAAGGAACCCCAGAGGATAAATGGCATCGGTGATAAAGCCATCCAGGCTACACTTGGAGCCAAAATAAAGAAAGCAGCGCCAATAATTAAAACAGTTGCGGAAACTTGGATAATATCATTCGCTCCTCCATCTAAAAACCGCTCTAATTGGTTAATATCATCACTGAGAATAGACATTAAACCGCCAGTGCTGCGTTCTTCAAAATAAGCCAATTCCAACTCTTGCAAATGTTTGTATGCATCCAAACGCAAGTCATGCTGAATATTCTGAGCCAAATTACGCCAAAGTCGCGCGTAGGCGTACTCAAAAACAGATTCTAGTATCCAAATGATCACAGTCAGGAAGGAAATAATCAAAAATTGTTGAAAGACATCGCGTACCCCTAACTGTGCAATTATGGAATCCTGCTGTTTGACTACCACATCCACCGCCACGCCAATTAAGCCGGGTGGTGCCAAGTCGAAAAATTTATTGAGCGTAGAATAAGTAGTCGCCAGCCAAATTTGTTTACGATACTGGTGTCCATACTCAAGCAAGCGCTGGAGAGGATGCGTTGAATCTTTACGCCTTCTTGATGCCCGATGAGATTTTAATACAGTAGCCACGGCTTTTTGCGGTTTCGTGCAGTTGATATTACCACAGAATAAAGCCCTGAGTCGTGAGTCTGAAGATAAGCAATTACCTACGGCGGGCTTTGCCTACGCAATTTTAGTTCTATCTACTGTAATCTGTTTGAGCGATCGCCAGATTGCCGCTTCTGTTTCATTAGGGACTGACAAATAAAAAAATACTCAACTACTTCTTGTGGGGTGGGCATCTTGCCCGCCTTTCTATACGGGCGGGCAAGATGCCCGCCCCACAAGATTGGGACAAGATTGGGTAATTTATTTGTTGGAAGTCCCTTATCCACCGCCAAGGTAGCTTCATCTCAAATCAAAATGTCGCACCCTACAAGTTAATCACAATATAATCTTGACTTTTTTCCGAGATGTCTATAATGAAAGGGTTTTTTCCCGCAGGCTGTTTGGGGTTCCGGGTATTATGCTTAATTGCCCGGATATCAGATGACATCTATCTATGTATCAGCAAATTATGTATGAGAGTTGAAACCAAATATGGCAATTTCAGATATCCTCGAAGAACCACAACGTCTGAGTCGCTTGTTTAGTGGACTGCGTGGCGATTTGACGGGAGGGCTGACAGCAGCAGTAGTAGCCTTGCCTTTAGCTTTAGCCTTTGCGGTGGCAAGTGGAGTAGAACCAAAAGCTGGACTTTACACCGCGATTGTAGCGGGAATTGTCGCGGCAATCTTTGGTGGTTCGTCAGTACAGATTACAGGGCCAACAGGTGCAATGGCTGTGGTTTTGGTGGGAATTGTCGCCAAGTACGGCATAGAGAAAGTTTGGATTGCTGGAGTGATGGCTGGGATTATCCAGATTGCTTTGGGGGTTGCCAAACTTGGACAGCTAGTGAAGTTTATTCCCTATCCAGTCACGGCAGGCTTTACTAATGGTATTGCCGTGATTATATTTTGTGGTCAATTAAATAATTTCTTTGGTTTACAACTACCGCGCAGTGAACATTTTGCGCCGGGACTTTGGCAAAGTCTAACTCATGTAGAAGCTTTAAACTGGGCTGCTGTTGGGTTGGCAATAGTGGTGATTGTAACCACGGTTATGTGGCCCAAAATTAATTCTACAATACCGGGTTCTTTAATGGGCTTGGTGTTGGCAACAGCGATCGCTTCTTATTTCCATCTGCATGTACCGACAATTGGCAGCATTCCGCAATCCTTACCGATGCCCCAAGGTATTCCCCACTGGAATGATTTTAGCGTGATTCGGGAACTGATTAATCCGGCTTTGGCTTTAGCAGCACTGGGAAGTATTGAATCGTTGCTATCGGCGGTGGTGGCTGATGGGATGACGGTAAGCGAAAAACACAATAGCGATCGCGAATTAATTGGTCAAGGATTAGCAAATATGATTGTGCCATTTTTTGGTGGCATACCCGCAACAGGTGCGATCGCTCGGACTGCTGTGAATGTCCGTTCTGGCGGCAAAACCCGACTATCTGGGGTAATTCACGGCGTTGCCTTAGCGATTATTGTTTTAACTTTAGCACCTCTAGCAGCCCAGATTCCTCTAGCAGCACTTGCTGGCATTTTGATGGTGGTTAGCTTGCGGATGATTGAGTGGGATGGCATTGGTTTATTGATGCGTGCTACCTACTCCGACTTTGCGGTGATGATTCTCACCTGGCTAGTGACAATCTTGTTTGACTTAGTTCTGGCTGTCGAAGTGGGATTGATTGCAGCCGGAGCCTTATTTATTAAACGGATGAGCGATTTAAGCCTAGTCAAAATACCTGAAACCGAAGTATTTCCCCCTGGTACTCCTCTGGAATTAGGTAAGGAAATTGCCGTTTATCGGGTAGATGGCCCCGTATTTTTTGGTGCTGCTGAACGGTTTGCTACCTTTCTCCGCGATGAACCGGAAGTGAAGTATTTAATTCTGCGATTGCGGTTTGTGCCAAATATGGACACAACTGGATTAGTTGCCTTAGAGGATATTTATCATGACATGGAACGGCACAATTGCCGCTTAATTCTCACAGGTTTACAACCCGAAGTCAAACAACTACTAGAACGTTCAGGATTGTTAAAAACAATTGGGTTATCAAATTGTTTTGAAACAACCACAGATGCGATTTGCTCTATCTCTCCTGAGATTGCAGGATGTTCTCTACCGATAGCGGCTGATTTGAAAACGAAAGAATTGATGGAATTAAATGACTGACAATATTTTGCGATGAAGGCAGCTTTGTTGAGTTTGTTCCGCCAGATTAAACTTGCATCGACTGGTAATGCCATTGCATCGACTGGTTATGCCAATGCATCGACTGGTTATGCCAATGCATCGGCTGGTTATGCCAATGCATCGACTGGTTATGCCAATGCATCGACTGGTTATGCCAATGCATCGGCTGGTTATGCCAATGCATCGACTGGTTATGCCAATGCATCGACTGGTTATGCCAATGCACACTCTACGTTACTTAGCAACTCTATAAAGCACTTGTGTATACACGGTAGCGTTATAGCGGAGGGGAATGGAAGCGGGTTTCCCTTAATCCCCTCCCCGCAGGCGGGGAGGGGAGACAACGCGCAGCTTTGGCGGGGTGGGGTTCTTCGGGTTTAATAAGTAATCAAGCCGACATGATATAAGTCGCACATCGCGTGATATTTGGTTGTTTCAACCATTGCGATCGCATCCTGTAATATTAGGCTGAATCACTTTAAGATCAACAACAATAACTATCATGGGCATTATCGTCTTCGGCAGCATCAATATAGATTTAGTAGCAACAGCCCCCCGATTGCCAGTTGCCGGAGAAACATTGCTAGGAGAAGACTTTTTTCAAGTTTCGGGAGGTAAAGGAGCTAATCAAGCCGTAGCATTAGCAAGATTGGGAATTTCTACTCAAATGGTGGGGCGTGTAGGTGCAGACGGTTTTGGTGTAGAACTTGTCAACAATTTGCAAGCATCTGGTGTACAGATTGACAATATTTTCGTGGATAAGACTGTTAGTTCTGGAATCGCTATCATCGCTGTCAATCATGCTGGTGAAAATCAAATTATTGTAATTCCTGGTGCAAATGGGTGTGTCAATCAAGAAGATGTCGAGAGATTGTCCCATTTATTACCATCAGCGACAGCACTGCTTTTACAATTAGAAATTCCGATTACTGCCGTGGTTGCAGCTGCTAAAGCCGCCAGAAAAACCAAAATAACCGTAATTCTCGACCCTGCACCCGCACAGTCTGATTTCCCAGATGAACTTTACCCGTTAGTGGATATTATCACCCCGAATGAAGTTGAAGCCGCGCAGTTAGTGGGTTTTCCTGTGGATGGAGAAGAACTTGCAGCAAAGGCAGCTGAAGTTTTATTGCAACGGGGTGTGAAATGTGCGATCGTCAAACTGGGTGCTAAAGGTGTTTTTTGTGCCACTGCTGAGGAAAAATTTTTTATACCGGCGTTTCCAGTTCATGCGGTTGACACAGTAGCTGCTGGTGATGCTTTTAATGGCGGCTTAACGGCGGCACTTTTTGAAGGACTTTCTTTACATCAGGCAGTTGTTTGGGGTGCAGCCGCCGGTGCTTTGGCGACAACAAAACCAGGCGCACAAACTTCGCTACCGGATAGGTTTACATTTGATGCCTTTCTTAGTACAGCATTCCATTAATTCGTAGCAAATTAAATTTGGCAATATCCTACAATCTTAATGCGTCAGCTTGCATTGTTAATGCGTTGGCTTGCATTGTTAATGCGTCAGCTTGCATTGTTAATGCGTCAGCTTGCATTGTTAATGCATCGGCTTGCATTGTTAATGCGTCAGCTTGCATTGTTAATGCATCAGCTTGCATTGTTAATGCGTTAGCTTGCATTGTTAATACGTCGGCTTGCATTAAAAACGCCACGCTTTTACGCAAAACTGTACTTAGCATCTGTGAGAGTTTAGAATAAAGCACCTTTTTTGAATTAATTAAAATACTCAAAATATTCTTAACTTAGTAATAAGGTGTAAGCTGTTCCACATTTAACTTGCTCCCATTAGGGCGGGCTTTCCGGCCCACCCCACAAGAGTTAGGTTTAATTAGGTTATGCAATTTAGATGTTTTTCAGCTTACCAATCAATGCCAATAAAAAGCCCTCAAGGCAATATGAGGGCTTGGCACTTTTTTGTTAGATATCGGCTCAGTCTCTTCTAACCACGAGCAAGAGTAATCTGAGTAGCGTCAAAGTCTTCTAGCGGAGTCATGTTTCCACTGTTCTTATCTACACTATACACAGTATTAGGTGTTTGATACCTCATCGCTCCAAAAGCAAGCAGTTGACCTGTTCCAGAGCAAATTAAGCTTTGTAAGCCATTATTCCATGCTTGACCATTAACTTTCAATTGTCCCAGTCTGATCGGGTCTTTTTGATTTGAATCTAGCTGCACCAGAATTGTATCACCATCTGATTCAACTAAGGACGTATAGAGTTTTCCATCTGGGCACTCAGCTAGATTGCTGATCCGCTCATCCTCCGGGAATTTAACCTTACTAATGAAACTGATCTCTCCTGTTTCAACGTTAATATCTACCAATCTGATCGGCGGTGTACCGTTTTTCTTACCTACTAAACCGATGAGTCGCCCATCATTAGTGCCTAGCAAGCTCCCAAGCTGTTGATTCTGTTTAAGTCCTGAGACTATCAAAGTTTTTACAGGTGAACTCAAAAATGTAATGCGAGTAGGTATTGCCTCTTTCCTACTAGTGCTAACAGGAGTAATGGCTACGACAAGTGTGCCATCGCTTAAACAAGTGAAGCCACTCAATGTCTCGTTAGACTCTACTAAAGGTACACTTTTATTCGCAAGCATCTGAGCCTTTCCTGTAATTAAGGATTGCAAGATAAGTCCTCTAGGCTTAATATCTGTGGGTACGTTGTTTGGGGTAGTGCTCTCTAATTCAGTGGTGTTTACCTCTGGAATAGCCGTTTGATCAGTGCCGATCATAGAGCCAGAACTTATACCGATAATTTTTAAACTTGGTGTTTGTGCCAAGGCTTTGTTGGTTAGACAACTAAGCCCAGATACTACAGTTCCAGCAAGTGCCAGCTGGCCAAATTTTCGACGTGATAGCTTGTAACTCATATTTCCACTCTTAGAATTTAGGTAAAGTGCGGTGTATTGAACGTAAAGGCGTTAGGGACTGACAAATAAAAAATACTTAGCTACTGATTGTGGGGTGAGCGACATGAGCGCCCTTAGCCAAAGGCGGGGTTTTCGGACAACCCTACAAGTAGTAGTAATTTATTTGTTGGAAATTCGTAAGGCTAAGATAATTGCGTCCAGGTTGCTACTGAGGGTGTGCCATTGTTGTCAGTAATAAAAAGCATGTACCAACCTGGTGGTGCGATGTTTCGATTGTTTGTTAGCGTGACATTGAGAGAAGTAGCGCCCCTAAAATTAATCGGTACATCCACTAACCTTTGTTCTGTATCGCAGGAATGGGTGGTTGCCATTGGTCTAATCAGACTAACCCATTTAATATTCCTAGCCTGGGGTGTCTGAATCGTAAATTGCAGCCCGTAGCTCAATGCTTTAGGAGCGCTATTAATGACTGGTCGTGACCGCGACATATACGCAGGACTGTAGATTTCTAATCGCAGTTCATTCACCCGCCGTTTAGGGTTGCCCCCAGCTGTGGCTACTCTACCATCTGGCAGGAGTAAGGCCACCGAGTGATATACGCGGGGGATATTTTGTTTAGCTACTGCTGTCCAGATATTTGTGGCTGGATTGTAAATTTCTGCTGGCAGCATTGATTTTGTTGTGTCCTCATTCATTTTGCTGCCATTGCAAACAAACACTGTGCGATCGGGCAACAAAACTGCGCTGACATGCATCCGAGGAGATTTTAGAAACCTTGCTCCTACGTAAGTTGGGTTAGTAGCTTTTAGATTTACAATATTCACCCTGTTTGTTGCCTTATTACCATTACCCCCACCGATAATCATCACCCTTTGGTCTTGTGCAGGTGGTAAAAGCACACTGGTAGCTTGATCACCGAAAGCTGGGTCTTGCAGCCCTGGCACCACTTTTTCTGCAATGGATTGTGTAAATGTCCCTGACAGGGTTAATATCCTTGGCGTGACTCCACTGCTACTCATCTGAGCACCTGAATAAAAGATGTTTCCACTACTTAGTAGAAACAGATTTGCGTATGACGGTAAGCCACTAGTTTTTGGAAAAGCATTCCAACCATTTGCAAATGTAGGAGAATAAATTTCTGGTTGTTTGTTGAGATTGCCATCTTTATCCAATCCAGACAGTGCAAAGATCCGACCGCTGCCTAGTGTTAACAAAGTAGGATACCAGCGGCCATTATTCATTGATGGCTTGTTGACCCATTTCTCGGTAATGGGATCAAACATCACAACAGAGGGTGATCCATAAAATGGGTCGTAGCGCAGAGTTCCACCCGCAACCATTAACATACCATCAGGGGTGAAGGAATGACCGCCGCAAAAAAGGTCAATAGGTTGATTATTACTATCCAATGGAGGCGCTTGACGGGAAAAGGTTCCCTTATTTACATCCCAGACCACACTGTCATAGGGAGTATTTAACCGACTGGGATCATTACCTGAACCACAGAAAAAGAATACCTTACCAGTACGAAGTAGGGCGGCATGTACAGGTAGGATTGGAGCACTGTACGACAATACTTGCCATTTGTCTGTAGTAACACCCTGAGCGATAAAAGTCCCTAAATCGGTTTCCTCTAGAAGGTTAGTCTTGTTATTAGGTTGAGTCACTTTATTTACAACTATTCCTACGTAATTTTTATCTTTTTGTTTTTTCTTTCAGTAATTTCTTTCTAGAATTATATCTATACTTTTTTTGGCTTACTTAGTGTTAAGATGTGATGTGTTTTATAACAAGGTAATATAAAATCCAGTTTTTAAACGGTAATTACCCTGTCAATTACCATGCTACTGAGTATCTAATTACGCCTTTTACTGATTCTTTTTGGGTAACAATGAACGATGCTTTTTAATATGATGCGTAGACGCAAAGAGAAGTTTGAGGGTCAGTTTCCTTTGCTGATAAATAACTTTGAAAGCAGCTTGCTATTGGGGATCGCTGGCTTAAAAATTGTGTTTCTGACCGGGATTTGTGATTAGGTTTGAAACATTATTACTTAAATGGTTGAGCACTGTTTGGGTGATGTAATAAAGGGTACATATACACAAAGATGCAATTTGCATGACGATTAGCTTAAAGCTGAGAGATTTTTTATAATGAGCATGATAAAAAATACAACCAAAGCATAGTAAAGTAAAGTAGTAAAACTCAGAGTGGCTTGTAAGCATGAAAACCTACTCTGGAGAAACAGTGGTAAAGTCAATCCTTGTGAAAGCAAGATTGTCGCCATGAGCAACTTAACTCCAATGGATGACGAGAAAAATCTCCCAAAGAAAAAGGGCAGGACACTCCCTCCCAAGCTGATCATCTGGCTGGGAAAGTATGTCTGGACGACTATGTGGCAGATCATGATGTCAAAGCTTGCTCCTAGCAATCAGTCGGGAGCGTATATTCGTCCTAATAGCCAGTTTCGGAAGTTCATTGGCACAGAGTCAGGGAATCTGTACCCACCAGCAGAGGGGCGCTACAAACTCTATGTTGGGCTGGGCTGTCCTTGGGCACACCGAACCTTGGTTGTGCGATCGCTCAAAAAACTCGAAGCGGTAATATCAGTGTGTATCGTTTCTCCTTCTCCGATTGAAGGCGGTTGGATATTTAACCAAGAAGAACAGGGTTGCAGCACACTAGCTGAATTTTATCAGTTGGCAGAACCTGGTTACAGTGGACGCTCTACAGTGCCAGTACTATGGGATAACCAAACAAAAACTATCGTCAATAATGAGAGTTCAGAGATTATTGTGATGCTGAACTCTGAGTTTAACGAGTTCGCCAACAATCCCACACTCGATCTCTACCCAGAAGAACTCAAAGATAAAATTGACTGGTGGAATGAGAAGATTTATCACGCCGTAAATAACGGTGTATATCGCTGCGGCTTTGCCCAAACTCAAGAAGCATACAATCAAGCCTGTAATGAACTGTTCGCAACTCTCGATGAGATTGAGATTGCATTGCAGACTAATCGATATCTGTGTGGAGACAATCTCACACTCGCAGATGTCCGTTTATTCACGACGTTATTTCGTTTTGATAGTGCCTACTACGGGTTGTTTAAGTGCAATAGGCGGCGAATTCAAGACTATCAGAATCTAGGAGGTTATCTACGTGATCTATATCAGCTTCCAGGTGTTGCTGACACCTGCGATGTCGAGAGTGTGAAGCGGGATTACTACGGGAACCTATTCCCACTCAATCCGGGCGGGATCATTCCTGATGGGCCTGATATATCTTATCTTGATCAACCACATGGCCGCGATCGCATCGGCAAAGTCAATGCTTCATAAGGTACATTGAGAACTGATACCTCGATGGCTGCATTCGGCAGTTGCTGTAATCGTGAACCAGATTAATCGAGTTGCAATTGTTGGTGGAACTCATGGCAATGAATTTACCGGGGCTTACCTGATCAAAAAATTTGCCCAGTTTCCCCATCTAATTACTAGACCAAATTTTGAGACAGTCACTCTGTTAGCAAATCCTAACGCTTTTGCGGTGGGGAGGCGATATGTAGAAAAGGATTTAAATCGCTGTTTTCTCAAGCAAGATTTAGAAGATCGGACTCTGAACAGTTACGAACAATTGCAAGCTAAATCAATTCAGGACATACTAGGATCAAATGGGGATAAACAAGCAGATTTCATCTTAGACTTGCACAGCACTACAGCTAATATGGGTCTGACAATTATTTTGGTAAACAATCATCCCTTAAACTTGAAATTAGCTGCTTATCTGAGCCAAATTAATCCTTTGGTCAGGGTTTATCGCTGCTCTTTTAAATCAGTTGAAGAAAACCCATTTGTAAATTCTCTGTGCGAATTAGGCTTTGCGATCGAGGTTGGCCCCATTGCCCAAGGTGTATTAAAAGCGAGGCTGTTCCAACAAACACAAGAACTTGTTCACACGGTTCTGGACTATCTGGAACAATTTAATCAGGGTGAAATTCCATCAACTAAAGAAACGTTGATTGTCTATCACCATTTATCTAATGTGGACTATCCAAAAAAACAGGATGGGACAATCTTTGGAATGATTCATCCAGAGCTTCAGGACAAGGATTATCAAGCCTTGAATCCAGGAGATCCAATTTTTCTAACTTTTGATGATCAAACAATTGTTTATGAGGGAACATCTACCGTTTGGCCGATTTTTATTAATGAGGCAGCTTACTACGAAAAGGGAATTGCAATGTGTTTGACTCAGAGACAGCAAATCAATATTTAGTGCTTAGAAGCCCTGAACCGAAGTCCGAAACTTGACCGATAAAGCCCAAACCTAACAGTAGAATTTACGCTTAAAATTGTCTTAATATTAAACTAATAATGGCAACTAAACGACCACTAAACAAACCAATAGCCAGTCTTTCTTTAGATTTGGATAATATTTGGTCTTATCTAAAAAATCAGGGTGTTCCGGGTTGGGAGACTTTTCCTTCTTACTTGGATATCGCAGTACCTCGTTTCTTAGATATTCTCCAGCAATGGGATTTGACAATCACAGTGTTTATTGTCGGTCAGGATGCAGCGCTGGAAAAGAACACCAAGGTATTACAAGCGATCGCTAGCGCTGGTCACGAAATTGGCAATCACTCATTTTACCATGATCCTTGGCTACATCTGTATTCAGAGGATGAGATTGAACAAGAGGTGGTCTTGGCCGAAGAACATATCAAGCGCGTTACTCATCAACATCCTATCGGCTTCCGGGGGCCTGGATACAGTTTTTCGCCTGCGGTATTGAAAGTTTTAGCACGACGGGGATACAAATATGATGCTTCGACTTTTCCCACATTTTTGGGGCCCATAGCACGAGCATACTACTTGATGACCTGTAAACTGAGCAAGGAAGAACGCAAGAAACGGGAAGCCCTGTTTGGCGGTTTCAAAGACGGTTTGCAGCCTCTAAAACCTTACCAGTGGCACATGGGTAAGGATAAACTGATTGAGATTCCCGTTACCACCATGCCAATTTTCAAGGTGCCAATTCACTTCAGTTACATAATGTATCTGAGTACATTTTCTTCGGAAGTGGCATTACTCTACCTGCGAATTGCCCTGTGGCTGTGTAAACTTACACGCGTCCAGCCTTCTTTGCTACTCCATCCTACAGACTTTTTAAGTCAAGAAGATGTGCCAGAACTATCATTCTTCCCTGGTATGAGTGTCCCCACCTACAAAAAGCTAGCAATAGTGAACAAAAGTTTAGAACTTATATCTAGTCAGTTCAATGTTTTGACTGTTGGACAACACGCCAAATTCGTAGCCGATACCCGTCAACTGCCTGTATTAGTGCCTCAAAAGAGGTAAAAATATGTATGATCTATGCGATTTAAGTAAGCCGGCAAGAAAATTTAAATGTATGTAAACAAATCAGGACTTACGCAAACCTGACTCCTGAATTCTTTCTTGATAAGATGCTTATTATCTTTTAACTGTTGATACCAAAAAGATTTTTTAACTTGCTCAAATCAAAGTTTGACATTAATTTTAGCTATGAATTTAGTTGGATTCTAGGAAAGATATCACAGTCTACTGCTCCTATCTTTATGCAATAAAATTTTTGTCTGTAAAAATCGGGGCCTTTTCAGGGGAGCCAGTTCTTTTGAAACCAGCTGACATTTGCTAGCAAGAATGTGTATATTAAGTGAGAGTCATTTACTATATTCAATCTTTGAAACATCTATCTATGGTTAGAAAAAATAAACGTCTTTTGCTGCTAGTTATTTGCTGTAGTATAACTGGTGTAATTTTAGGAGGTACTGCCAGTTGGGCAGAAAGTAGTCTCTGTTTGGAAGACAGTAAGGTTACAAGTGAGTGTCTAACCCAAGATCCAATTCAAAAAACTATCCAAGGGATGAGTACCGGATTGTTAGCTGGGGCTGGGGCCGCTTTCGGTGCAGTATGGCAGTTACGGCATGAAGATTGAGCGTGAACTACCACTAACCCGGAGTTCCGGGTTAGATTAGGTTTCTGTAGTAATTAGCCAGTGCCTCTACTTAGACTTTCGCCCAGCATGAGGTCTTACCTCCCCTTTTACAGCAGAGACGGCTGAACCTTCCCCCAATAGCCATCTGATACCTCCCGGTTCGCTGATTTTTTTTGGAGTTCGAGAAATTGCCGAAAAACAGAAAATCTAGGTTTAGTAATGGTTTTAAGCATTCCCCTAAATTTACCTTGAACTACCACCCTGCTCTAAAAACTCTATTTTTATGCGATGCCTACGGCGGCAAACTACGCGCAAAGTCGGCGTTATAGTACATCTGTATGACAAACTGGAACCCCTATTAAATCGTTCAGCTTTTTTCTAACTCAATTTAAAATGGGCGAACCGGGAGTCATAAGTCTGGGTTAATCGCCTGGATTGGTGAACGAAATAATCAGCTTTTTGGTCACTTACGTTGTTTTATTGACATTTTGCAACGCAGTCACAGCGCTACAGCTAACTCTCCCGATTGAGCCTTAACCCTTAATGGAGTTGTCGCCCTAAATGCGTAAGCAATTGGCCAACTGCTAACTCCTGACTTCCACCAGCTAGCAGGTCAGGTTGTAAGTTGAAGTCGGAAGTTACCGCTTTCGTTTAGCGCTGCACGTTGCCATCAACGATTGGCTTGCAAGGGGGTGTTGACACCCGCTCAGAAAATATGTATCTTCAAAGTATATACGTCAGAGGAATTTTTCAAAGTGTTTCACTCCGAAAATCTCAAGTTCGGGCGTGTAGATCACTAACAAAATATTTGGAGATAGCTATGACCGCAGTTGTTGCTAAATGGGGAAATAGTTTAGCTATTCGGATTCCAAGAGCGGTAGCTGAACAAGCACATATAACTGAAGGGACAGGTATGGATATTACTGTAGAAGGTAACAGTATTATTGTTACACCACGAAAAAGAAAAAAGTATACGCTTGATGAATTGCTTGAAGGTATGACTCCTGAGAAATTTCATCCAGAATTTGAAACTGGAAATGCTGTGGGGAATGAGCATTGGTAGTTAATCAATACTTTCCCAAAAGAGGAGATATTATCAAATTAGAATTTGGATCAAAACAGCAGTTTACGGTTGATTCAATTCAGCGTGCATTTGCCCTTTATAACTCAGGAATGTCATTTGATGACATTGCTAGGACAATGAACAATGAACTACAACAGCAAGGGCGGGAGCAAATGGGCTACCGCCCTGTTCTTGTTATATCTCCAATTCAATACAATCGAATGGCTTCTTTAGTTTTAGCGTGTCCTATAACCAGCAAGGCAAAAGGGCTTAGTTTTGAAGTTCCACTTGTTGAGGGAACGCAAACAAAAGGAGTTGTGTTAGCCGACCAAATTAAAACACTCGATTGGAAAGCTAGAAAGGTAAAATTTGTTGAAAGTGTTTCACAAGATATAATAGAAGAAGTACAGGCAAAGCTCGAAACATTAATTTTATAAAACTAATTTTATTGCTCCTTTTATACATTTATAACCAATGATTTCCATGCTTTCTGACAAGCCAATTGTCTAACTGTGCTAACACTTCGCTGCAACGGACTGAATCGATATCTGGGTTGGGATGCAAAGAAGCAAGCGTATGGGCGCATTTGCATTCTTGGTGGGTTATAGAGAATAATCACAGATAAAGCAGCTTTGGCATCTTCGTGCGAGAGAATAAATATAAAATATGGCGATCGCAATCGATTTTGGTACTAGCAACACAGTCATTGCTCGTTGGAACCCCGTAACCCAACAGCCAGAAACCCTGAATCTACCAGGCTTATCAATTAAACAAAGTCTCAATCCGCCACTGATTCCCAGCTTGGTTTATGTTGAAGACGCAACCCAAAATAAAGTCTTAGTCGGGCAACAAGTACGCGATCGCGGTCTTGACCTCAAAGGCGAAACGCGGTTTTTCCGCAGCTTTAAGCGCGGTATCGGTGCAGATATCCAAGGTTTCTTACCCGAATTAGATGGGCAACTTGTCACCTTTGAACAAGTCGGGCAATGGTTTCTCACCAAAGTGATTGAGGAACTAGCACCTCTGCAAGGTGGCTTAGATTCTCTAGTGTTAACGGTACCCGTAGACAGTTTTGAAGCCTATCGTCACTGGTTGGGGAAAGTTTGTCAAGCCCTTCCCGTCGAACAGGTGCGGATGCTGGATGAACCCACAGCCGCCGCTTTGGGTTATGGCTTGGCAGATCAAGAAATTCTCTTGGTGATTGACTTTGGTGGTGGTACTTTGGATTTGTCCCTTGTGCGGTTGGATCAAGGGGTGCAAGCAAGCACAAAGCCCTTGGGATTTATCCTCAAGTGGGGTAATAAGTCCTTGGCTGAAGATTCAAAACAAAAAGTCAAAACTGCCCGTGTCCTGGCGAAAGCTGGGCAAAATTTGGGCGGTACTGATATTGATAATTGGTTAGTAGATTACTTTGCCAAAACTCAAGAGTTGGCGGTAAGTCCCTTGACAACACGATTGGCAGAACGGGTAAAAATTCAGCTATCAACTCAAAACCAAGCTAGTGAAGTTTATTTTGATGATGAGACATTAGAAAGTTATGAACTGGAACTAAACCGCGACACTTTTGAAAATATCCTCAAAGAACACGCATTTTTTGAGTTACTGGATGAGTCGATGACGACACTGTTGCAGCAAGCAAGACGCCAAGGGATAGAACTTCCAGATATTAATGCAGTTTTGTTAGTTGGTGGGACAGTGCAATTACCAGCAGTGCAGACATGGATCAAACAGTATTTTGAGCCAGAAAAAATCCGTTGCGAACGTCCTTTTGAAGCGATCGCTCAAGGTGCATTACAGTTAGCACAAGGGATACAAATTAAAGACTTTCTTTACCATAGTTATGGTATCCGCTACTGGGATCGCCGCAACCAGCGTCACAAATGGCATTCTTTAATTAAAGCTGGACAGGCATATCCAATGAGTCAGCCAGTGGAATTAGTCTTAGGCGCTTCTGTGGAAAATCAGCCTAGTATTGAACTAATTATGGGAGAATTGGGAGCAGATACAGGTAACACCGAAGTTTATTTTGATGGCGATCGCTTAATTACTCGTCGTCTAGACAGTAGTGAAACCAGCGTCAAACCCCTCAACGATCAAGAAGGCGCGAGGACAATTGCCCAGCTGACACCAGCCGGATATCCTGGAAGCGATCGCATCAAAATTCTCTTTCAAGTTGATGAGCAACGTTTTTTGCGAATCACCGTTGAGGACTTGTTAACTAATGATACACTTTTAGAAAATCAACTTGTGGCACAGTTGAGTTAATTTACTAAGAGGATTTAAAAGTGGGATACCGCAACCGTCGAAATCCCGGATGTTGCGCGTTACTAAGGTCAATTGATGAATTTGAGCAGTAGCAGCAATCATCATATCTGCTTGGGTGTGTGTTTTCCCACTTAATCTTAGTTGACCGAATTTTAGATTTTAAATTTTGGAAAATGGAATTGTTGGGCGTTGCCTAAGAAGAGAAGATTCTTGCGTTCCATTATTTAAAAAGGTCTCTTCGCGAGAGCGTCTGGTAGAGTTGCGAACGTATTTAAACGCGAGAATAATTCTTTAATCCGTCTTGGAAAGTTTGCTCAAGTCAAGC